>QHRW01000022.1 GCA_003220265.1 Candidatus Rokuibacteriota bacterium
TGTGGTTTGTCGCTACCTGAGTCCGAGTCTGTTCGGATGGTCCCAACGCATCCTGCCCTTGGCAGCGAGATGTGATGTGACAAAGCGCACCTCGCAACGGCTCGCTCTCGAAATCCTCTACGAGTCGCAACGTCCTGCGCCCGGCCCCACGAACCGGCGCCGGGCGCTCACCATCCAGTAGGCGCCGAGCACGACCGCCAGCAGCAACATCGTCCACAGCACGAGCTCGTTCGGCGGCAGCGCGAAGACGATCGCGATGAAGACCACCCACGCGATGGCGATCGCGTTCACCACCGGCGCCCAGCGGCCCAGGCTCCACGGCGCGGTGGCGGGCGTGGCGTGCTCGCCCTGGCCGCGACGACGGTTGCGCCAGTTCAGCCAGATGGGGATGACGTAGGCCAGGTAGAGCGTGATCGTGCTGATCGACGTCACCACGGTGTAGGCGGCGGCATAGACAGTGATCAGGACGGCCAGCACGCTGGTCACTACGATGGCGTGGATCGGCGTGCGATGGCGCGGGTGGACACGCTTGAGATAGCGTGCGCCCGGCATGCCGTCGTCGCGCGCGAACGCGTACCACATGCGCGCCATCGAGGTGATCGACGCCAGCCCGCACAGCCACATGGCGCCGCCGATGATCAGCGCCACCAGGTGGGCGCCGGCCGGCGCCAGGTTCGCGTAGGCGATCTGCAGCACGGGGTAGGCATCGTTGGCCGTGGTCGCCACGTCGCTCTTGGGGATGGACCACGTCAGCACCAGCAGCAGGACGTAGCCGACCACCGCCGAGACCGCCACCGAGAGGAAGACGCCCCACGCCGCGTTGAGGCGCGCCATCACGGTTTCCTCGGCCACGTGGGCGGAGGCGTCGTAGCCCGTGTAGGTCCACTGTGCTTGCAGGAGGCCCAGCACGAACACGAGCGCGAGCGGCGCGGCGGCGTAGAGCGCGGCGAGGCCGGGGACCAGCGCGAAGAGCGGCGAGGGCAGCTTGACGTCGGCGATCACCAGCGCCGGCGCCGTGCGGCCACCGCCGAGATCCGCCGACGAGGCGTCCAGCGGCGTGGTCGTGGTCACGTGGCGCACGAGGAACCCCGCGTCGTTGTGGTGGGCGCCCCAGAGCGCCAGCAGCGCCACGATCACGAGCACGCCGCCGATGTGCCACCACACGCTGACGTCGTTCAGCCGTGCGGTGAGCCGGATGCCGACCGCGTTGATGATGACCTGGGGAATCATGATCACGACCATCACGGCGAGCACGAGGTACCAGCTCTCGCTGGTGGGCAGCCCAAAGATGCGCGTGACGGCGCCGATGATGTACGTCGCCGCCGCCACGTTGATGCCGGCGGTGATCGTGACCTGGCCGATCATGTTGAGCCACGCGGTCAGCCACGCCCAACCGCGGCCGCCCAGCCGGAACGCCCAGAAATAGAGGCCGCCCGCGGTCGGATAGAGCGAGGCCAGCTCGGCCATCGAGGCGGCCACGCAGAGCGTGAAGAGGCTGACGACGGGCCAGCCGACCGTGTTGATGATGGGCCCGGCCAGCTTGAGGCCGTAGCCGAAGAGCAGGACGGCGCCGGTGAGGATTGAGATGATCGAGAACGAGATGGCGAAGTTGGAGAACCCGCCCATCTCGCGGAAGAGCTGCTGCGAGTAGCCCAGGCGTGCGAGGTCACGCTCGTCCTGCGCGATCTGCTCGGCGCGCCCGGGCCGCGGCATTACATCAGCCGATAGAACTTCCCGGCGTTCTCACACGTGATCTTGTGGGTGACCTCGGCCGGCAGGTGGCCGAACTGCTCCTCGATGTACTTCGACGACTCCGGCCACACGCCGTCGGCGTGCGGATAGTCGGAGCCCCACATCAGCGACTCCACGCCCATCTCCTCGATCAGCTTGCCGCCGATGCGGTCGAACTGGAAGGTGCCCTTGCACTGGCGCCGCCAGTAGTCGCTGGGCTTCATCTTCAGGCCGAGGTCGCGGAAGCGGTCCTCCCACTCGAAGTCCATGCGGTCGAGCGCGTAGGGAATCCAGCCGATGCCGGACTCGCCGAACGAGATACGCACGTTGGGGTAGCGCTCGAGGACCGCGGCGCCGATGACGGCGGCCAGGATGTTGACCAGGTTCATCTGGAAGCCGGAGACCACGGTGAAGAACGCCGCCCGACGGCTCAGCCCCGTCGCCTTGTCGAGCTGGCTCGGTGGCACCGCCGGGAACGTGTGGAAGTGCAGCGGCAGGTCCACCTCGTGGATCGCCTTCCAGAGCGGCTCCCACATCGGATGCCACATGGGCTCCATGTCCCACGAGCAGGAAAGCTCCACGCCGCGCAGCCCCAGCTTGGCCACGCGGTGGATTTCATGCACCGCGGCATCGATGTCGCCGTAGGGCAGGCAGGCCAGGCCGATGAAGCGCTCCGAGTCATGCTTGCAGAAGTCCACGAGCCAGTCGTTGTAGATGCGGAACATTTCGTTGGCCGCCATTGGATCGTTGAGCCGCGTGGCGGCACCGAGGATGCCGAAGATCACCTCGGCCTGCACGCCGTCAAGGTCCATGTCCTTCGCGCGCAGGGCGGGGTCGGTGGGATGGCGGCGCCCCTTCTGGCCGTCCTCGTAGAGGCCGGTGGCGGCCATCTTGTCGACGCGGTAGTTCATGCCCGGCATGAGCTTGTGGCCGGCCGGGCCGACGCCGTTCAGCAGCCCGAACGAGCCGCCGTTCTTGCAGGTCCAGAAGGGGCCGTCGGGCCCGTCCTTCACGAAGGGCATGCGGTCCTTGAGCGCCGCCGACGCGTTGGCGGTGAACAGATCGGGCGCGAGCATCGGCAGGTCGATGTGGCAGTCGGCGGAGATTCTCGTGTAGGTCTTCATCGCTTCTCCTTGTTGAAGGTGGGGGGCCCCGAATGGCCCCCCACACCCCCCAAGCGGCTCGGAGCACCCCGGCGGAGCCGTGGCGCTCCTCGATCTCGCTCTAACGCTTGATCCGCAGCTCCTCGAACGGCGCCGTGTACGGATACGACGTGACGAGCGTGGCCGCCGCCTCCTCCACGCGCGGGCCGATCCCGGTGATGGCGGCATTCTCCCATATCGGGGCAAACACCACACGATCGGCCAGGATGCGCTGGATCTGGTGGAGCAGCTCCTCGCGCTTCTTGCGGTCGAGCTCCCGGGCCTGGCGCTGGAAGAGGTCCTCCACCTCCGGCAACACGCCGTAGGCGTAGAGCCCGTTCTTCGTCGCCACGCCCTCGATGCGGGTGGCGGCGTTGCCGCCCGCGCCCTGGGCGGCCAGCAGCACGCCACGCAGCTTCTTCTCGCGCCACGCGGTCAGCCACGCCGCACGCTCCATCGTGCGCAGGCGCAGGCGGATGCCGATCGCGCCCAGGTTGCCGATGACCGCCTCGCCCTGCGAGAAGTACGGCGGGTTCGGCGAGAGATCGCCGCCGTCGAAGCCGTTGGGATAGCCCGCCTCGACCAGCAATTGCTTGGCGCGCCTGGGGTCGAACGCCGGCGGATCGATCGGCAGGGCGAACTCCATGTGCCGGGGGACCACGTTGTGCGTGAGCCCGGCGAAGCCGAGGAACTCGGCGTCGTTGATCGCCTTGCGGTCGACGGCGGTGCTGGCGGCCAGTCGCACGCGCCGGTCGGCCCACGGCGACTTCGGGTCCCACTGCTCGAGGAAGTCGAGATAGAACACCGCGTTGCTCCGCGCGCTGGCGATGCGAAGCCCCGGCGTGCGCCGGAGATCCTCGGCCACCGGCCCGGTGAAGATGTACCCGAGGTCCACGTCGCCGCTCTTGAGCGCCGCGGCTCGAGTCGTCTCGTCCGGGATGTTGCGCATCACCACGCGCTTGACGGCCGGCGCCTTGCGCCAGTAGCCGTCGAACGCCTCCAGCACCAGCTCGACGCCCGGATTGAACGACAGGACCCGGTAGGGGCCGGCGCCGATGGGCGCCTTCTTGAAGCCGTCGTCGCCGACCTTCTCCACGTACTTCCTGGGCACGATCCATCCGCTTCCGGTGGCGGTGGTGCCGTAGAAGGTCATGAAGTCCGGCCACGGCTCCTTCAGCACGAACCGCACGTGACGCGCGTCGAGGGCCTTGACCTCCTTGACCTTGCTCTTGAGCAGCGCGGCGGCGCCGCCGCGGTAGCGCTCGAACGAGAACTTCACGTCCTCCGCGGTGACCGGCTCGCCGTTGTGGAACTTCGCCGCCCGCAGCGTGAAGTCGTAGGTGAGGCCGTCGGGGGACGCCGACCACGACTCGGCCAGGCAGGGCGTCAGCTGACCGGCGGGCATGGGCTTCACCAGCGCGTCGTGGATCGCGTAGAGCACGATGAACGGCGTGATCGCCGACTCCGTCTCGCCGGGATCGAGCCAGCGCGGCGCGATCGTGATGTGGGCGCCGATCGTCACCTGGCCCTCGGCGGCGAGAGCGGCGGCGGGCGCGGCCAGCAGCAGCGTGACAACGAGCGCGGCCAGCCGTCGCGTCGAACGTCGCGTCATTCGTACGCCGCCAGCGTGGTCATCGTGGTGACGTCGGGATACAGCACGCCGACCGCGGCCTTCACGCTCGAGCGCGGCGTGTACCAGATGGCGCCCTCGCGGGTGATGGCGAGCTTGGGCTGGTCGGTCGTCTGCGGCGTCGGGTAGTACGTGAACGTCTCCTTGCGCTGGTCGAAGCGGATGAGCGCGCCGCCCTGGCCGCCGTCGCTGATCCAGATGTCGTCGTGGCGATCGGGCCAGACGTCGTACGGCTCGGAGAACGGCATCGGGATGTCGTACTCCTTGATCGCGCCGGACCTGGGGTCGATGCGGCCGAGCTTGCCGTTGTTGAAGCCGCCGTACCAGACGATGCCGGCCGAGTCCACGCCGAGGCGGCGGATCGTGCACGGCTGCGAGAGCGCCGCGTACTCGGTGAACTTCTCGGTCTTCGGCTCGAACTTGCCGATCCTGCAGCGGCGGAACTCGGCGAACCAGACGTTGTCGTCCTTGTCGACCGCGATGCCGTAGGGGGCGGCGCCGGCCGTGGGCACCTTCCACACGGTGGACTTGCCCGTCTGCCGGTCCCACTTGCCCAGCATGTCGCCGCCGATCACCGTGAACCAGACGTTCTGCTTGCTGTCGAGCGTCGGCGTGTGGCCCCGGCCCTTGCGCTGGCCGGTGGAGTCCATCGGATAGCGCATCATCGAGCCCGTCGCCGGATCGAGCCGCCCGAGGTGGAAGCCGACCGTCTCCGCCCAGAAGACGTGCCCGTCCTTGTCCACGGTGAGGCCGTGGGGATCGGCCTTGGGGTCGGGCATCATGAAGTCCTTCACCTCGCCGGTGCGCGGATCGACGCGGCCGATCCGGTTGGGCACGCTGCGGTCGGTGTACCAGACGTTGCCCTGGGGATCGAAGTGGGGCTCCTGCGTGCGCCGCTGCTTGTTGGCGGCGTCGAGCTGCTTGTCGAGCGGCAGGTAGTACTCGACGTACATCGCCTTGCCGAGCGCGGCCTCGTCGAGCGGGAACTGGGCGTCCATCCGCAGGCCGCGCCGTTCGCTGGTGGTGCCGAAGTGCTTGGTGAGGTACGCGAGGACCGTCTGCCGGTCGGCCGCGCTGAGCGTGCCGGACGGGATCATGGCGCCACGGTCGGCGCCGATGCCCAGCATGACGTCGATGAACGTATTCCACGTGGGCTCGGGGTACTGCTTGCTCGGGAAGAAGTTCCGCCCGTGGCAGTACATGCACTGCTTCTCCAGCACGTCGCGGCCCGGCTCGCGCGGGTACAGCTCGTCGTAGGACACGAGCTTCACGTCGCTGCTCACGCTCGAGGTGAACCCGAATTCGCCCTGCCGCACAGGCCGCGCGGCCTGCTCGCGCAGCGCGAAGTCGAGCGTCTTCGCGTCGCCGGGCTCCAGCACGATGCTCTGCGGGTCGGTGGCCAGGCCAGCCTTCTTCACCGTGACCTCGTAACGGCCGGGGAAGAGGTTGAGCGCCTGGTAGCGGCCGCCGCGCGTCCACACCATGAACAGCACGTTCCTGTCCGTGTTCATGAGATGCACCTGGGCGGCCTGGAACGCCGCCGGCGCCTGCACAGCGCCGGAGAGCGACGCCGTGCCGGCGATCGGCTTGGCATCGGCCGTGGCGGCGAGGACGACGAGGAGAGCGGCGAGCATCACACGGATTCGCATGGCGTGGCTCCTGTGGGTGGGCGACCGTTACGCGCGGGCGAGCGTGAAGCTCTCGAGCAGTCTTCCGTAGCCGCGGATCGACGCCGGCAGCCCGAGGGCGCGGAAGGCCGCCCAGATGCTGGCCTGGTTCGACGTGACGACCGGCTTGCCGGTCCGCCGCTCCAGCTCGGCCACGGCCTCGACCGATCGCCAGGCGGTGCACGAGCAGAGGAGCGCGTCGGCCTCCGGGCGGCAGGCGCGCAGGGCGAAGGCGACGACGTCCTGCGGGTCCTGGTCGTTGATGCCCTGGTTGCCGGACCTGGCCGCCCGCGGCTCGCCCTCGACGTTGAGCACCTCGAAGCCGCACGCCTCGAGGTACGCGCGCAGCCGCGCGTTGTTCCAGTCGGGGTAGGGCGTGGCGACGGACACGCGGCGGGCGCCGAAGTGGCGCAGCGCCTCGACCACGGCGGGGGCGGCGGCCACGGCCGGCACGCCGGCGGTCTTCTGGATCGTGTCGAGCATCTCGCGGTCGTAGCCCGGCCCGCGGTAGAAGCTGCCGGTGGTGCAGCCGTAGGCAATGACGTCGACGTTCGCGGTGGCGAGGTATTTCGCGCCCGCTTCGATCTCGCCGTTCATGCGGTCCATGCCGGCCTGGCCCTCGGCGTCGTTCGTCAGCCACAGACGCTGGCCGTGGATGGTGACGTCGCGCGGGGAGACGAGCTGGAAGTCGGCCTCGAAGGTCGTGTTGGTCGAGGGCACCATCACCCCGATTCGTTTACGCAGAGCCATGGCTCACCGCCAGTCGTCGACCGCGACGGTCTTCTGATAGTTGCAGCCCATGATGCGCCAGTAGCCGTTCGTCTCGCCGCCCACGACCACCACGTGAATGTCCTCGCGGCGGAACATGGGGATGAGCGCGTCGGGCGCCGCCTTCAGCTTCGTCGCCCACGGCTCCTCGCCGAACGTGGCGCGCGGGTAGATGTAGTTCTGCACGAGCTGGTAGTCCCAGTACTCGCCGGCCGGCATCAGCGCGTTGTCGTGCAGCCAGTCGAGCAGCGCGTCCTTCTTCGTGAAGCCGCCGCGGTCCACGAACTGCCGCGCGGCGATGGGGTCGAGCAGCAGCGTGGGCGGGCCGTTGGGGTCGATGCCGCGCAGCAGGTTGCGCACGTGCTCGCGCCAGTACTTCTCCCGCAGCCCCAGCGTGAAGGCGGTCGAGCGCACGCCCGAGAACACGCTCACCGCGCTGTCGCCGCGACGCAGGCCGTGCTGGACGTGGAAGGGCTCCCACGGGCTGCGCTCCTCGTTCTCCGCGAACGTCACGCTGTTGTAGGCGTAGCTGTTGCCCTGGTTGCCCATGTAGGAGAGCCCGGGCACCGAGCCGCCCTGGCCGTTCTGCGAGAGCAGCCCGTACGCGCGCCCGATCGTGGCGTTGGCGTGGTTGTAGGGGCCCATCGCGCCGGTGCCCGCGTTCATGCCGAGCTCGAGACGGATGGGACCGTTGACCACGGCCATCGCCGCCATCGCGCTCGAGCTGCTGCTGCGCGCGGTGACGCCGGTGGCGGCGAGGGCGAGGATCACCGGGAAGTACTCCGGCCGCGCGCCCGCCATGACGGCGTTGACCGCGACCTTCTCGACGCTGTACGCCCAGTGCTCGCGGAAGTGCGTGGAGCGCATGCGGCCGACGATCTCGTCGGGCTGGCGCTTGGTGTGACGGAGCATCTCCGCCACGCGCGCCTCGGTGGGCAGCACGATCGGCAGCATGTCCGTCCAGCGGTTCTCCACGAAGCGCCGCTGCAGGGTGTCCTCGCTGTCGGCCTCGACCAGGCGCGGCGTCGAGCGGTCGAACTCCGTCGGGCCCAGCTCGTCGGCCTCGAAGGGCCGCGTGAGGCCTTCCAGCACTTCCTGCATCACCGGCCGGCCGGTGATCGGGTCGGTGCCGTCGACGTAGGCGCGCAGCTCGGCGGGCGTCCGGCCCATGATCGGCTGCGGCACGAAGACCTGGCGCAGCCCCGGCATGCCGTTGACCTGCGCCACCGAGCGCACCACGCGGTCGAACTTGTCGGTGTGCACGGCCACGGTGGGCACGCCGTATTTCGTCTCGAGCGTCATCGCGTGCGCGGCGACCGCCGGCGCGCAGGTGCTTCAGTGGCCGACCCCGAGGATGGCGGCCGAGCCTCGGGCCTTGATCTCCTCCCAGGTGGTGGGGTCGTCGTGCAGGTAGACGTTGGAGATGCGTTTGACGACCGTGCGCACGCGCGGCAGGTGCTGGGCGAACCACGCCTGCACCTGCGACAGGAAGATGTCGGAGTCGTCGAAGCGGCAATCGACCAGGTAGACGGTCGCGCCGTCCAGCCCGTCGAGCCGCGGGGCCGGCGTCTGCCGGCTCACCTTGGGGGGGAAGCCCACCGGGTTGAGGACGGTCATGGTTCCCACGGCGCGATCACACTACCACGACGTTCCACGCTTCGGGCATCATGGCCCTCGGAGGTAGGGGCCGATGCCTTGCGACGCGTCCGTCTTCGAAGAGATCCCGATCTTCTCGCTGCTCGACGCCGACGAGCGGGCCGTCCTGGCCGAGCAGGTGGAGCTGCGCGAGTTCGGGCCGCGGCAGCGGATCTACAAGGCGGGCGACCCCGGGGGCAAGGCGTTCATCGTGGTCAAGGGCCAGGTCAAGGTCCTCGTCATCGACGAGGACAACCAGGAGGTCGTGATCGACTCGCCCGCCGCCGGCGAGATATTCGGCCTGGCCTCGATGCTGTCGGCCTCCCCGCACATCACGACGGCCATCACGGTCGAGCCCACGCGCGCCATCGAGATCGACCGCAACGACCTCGCCAACCTGCTGAAGCGCAAGCCGCTGGCCGGCCTCGACATGCTCACGATGGTGGGGCGGCATTTCCAGATGGCCCAGGAGCTGGTGCGCTCGCGCACCGCCCGCAACCCCAACGAGGTCATCGAGGCCCAGCTGACGTTCGGCGAGCGGGTGGCCGACAGCGTGGCCCGGTTCGGCGGCTCGTGGTCGTTCATCATCTCGTTCGCGGTGGTGCTGGTCGCCTGGGTGGCCGTCAACGTCGTGCTGGCGAGCCGGGCCTGGGATCCGTACCCGTTCATCCTCCTGAACCTGTTCCTGTCGATGCTGGCCGCCGTGCAGGCCCCGGTCATCATGATGAGCCAGAACCGCCAGGACGCGAAGGACCGGCTGCGCAGCGAGCTCGACTTCTCCGTCAACCGCAAGGCGGAGGGCGAGATCATCCAGCTCGCCGCCAAGATCAACCGGATCGAGGACAAGCTGGACGACATCCACCGCGACGTGAACACGCGCTGAGCGGGCCGTGACGCGCCGCGGCTGATGGCTGAATCTTCAATCGCCGGTCGCCATGCCAGCGCTTCGACCAGGCCGCTGGCGCGATGTAAGCACCTGATTCCCTCTATCCAGGCCCTCGGGGCCGGAAAGGGGATTCAGTATGGCGAAGAAGCTGACGATGCTGCTCAGCCTTCTCCTCGTCGTCGCCGTGATGACCGTGCCGGCGTTCGCGCTCAGCGTGCCGGGCATGAAGCATCACGAGACGGGCAACGTCTCGGCGATCGACAAGGACGGCAAGACCTTCACCGTGACCAGCGACAAGGACCAGAAGAAGCAGATGTTCGAGGTCAAGGACCCGGCGCTGCTCGCCAAGCTCAGGGCGGGTGAGCACGTGCGTGTCTCCTACGAGAAGAAGGGCGCGAAGCTGATCGCGACCGACGTCACCGAGAAGACCACCAGGACCACCGCCTCTCGACGGTAGTCTCCGGGTCAGACGCCGGCGCGCTTGAGCACCTCGGCGATGTTCTCGGGCGCCTGCTTGCGCGTGCCGGCGTCGATCTCGCGCACCACCGACACCGTCGCGACGGAGATCGGCGTGGGGACGCCCTTCTCCTTGCCCCTGGCGACCACGTGGCCGTTCATGTAGTCGATCTCGGTCGGGCGGCCCTTGTGGACGTCCTGGGCCATCGAGGCCTTCCAGTTGCGGCCGCCGGCCGCCTTGGGCGTGAGCATCGTGTCGAGGGCCTGCCACGTCTCGCGCTTCGTGCTGTCGGCCCAGCGCTCGGCCGTCTCGCCGTTGAACTTGGGAATCGTGTAGCCCTGCGCGAGCCCCACGCGCGCGGACTCACCGGCCAGGTGGATCGTGATGGCGCGGCCGATCTCGCTGGAGGCGATGTCGAGCGAGCCGAGGCCGGACATCGCCTGCACGGGATTGCCCATCGAGTTGGCGCAGAGCTTGGACCAGCGCTCGCCCCAGAGGTTCTCCGTCACCTGCGAGCCGTCGACGACGGCCAGCATCTCGGCGAGCTCCTGCGCGCGCTTCGTCACGCGGCCGTCGTGCTCCCCCACGCGGAAGACGTCGTGGCCGCGGCCGGTGCCCTTCTCCATGCCGCGCTCGACCTGACCCGGCGTCCACAGCGCCACGCCGATCTTGGACATGATGAGCCCGAGCGAGCGCTCGGCGCCGGCGACGGCGGCCACGCGCGGATCGGGCCAGCAGTTCTGCGAGGACACGACGACGCCGTCGGCGGCCAGGTGGCGGAGGGCGAGCTGGGTGGCCCACTCGGTGTCGTAGACCTTCATGGCCACGAAGGCCACCTCGAAGTCGCGCGGCACCCGCTGGGCCTCGTGCAGGTGGTAGATCTTCGGGCGCGCCGTGAACGGATCGTGCGGGCCGGTGACCCCGATCCCCTTGGCGCGGACGGTCTCGACCTGCTCCGCCCAGGGGTCGATCAGCGTGACATCGTGGCCCGCCCGCGTGAGGAACGAGCCGATGTAGCTGCCGATGGCGCCGGCGCCGACGAACAGGATCTTCTTGCTCACGGTCTAGCCTCCAGGTAAGGGGTGGCGCCTATTATGCTCGCACTCGACGCCGTCCGGCGAGCGCGGGCGGGGCCCACCAGTTCCAGCGGCCGAGGAGGCGCATGGTGGCGGGCACCAGCAGCGCGCGGACGATGGTGGCGTCCACGATCACCGCCAGCCCCATGCCCACGCCCATCGCCTTGATCATCGTGATCGAGTTCACCAGGCCGAAGCCGAAGAAGACGCCCGCCATGATGGCGGCGGCGCCGGTGATGAGCCGGCCGGTGTGCGCCAGGCTCTGGGCCACCGCGCGCGCGTTGTCGCCGGTCTTCAGATATTCCTCGTACGTGCGGCTCAGCAGCAGCACCTCGTAGTCCATCGAGAGCCCGTAGAGGATGCAGAACATGATGATGGGGATCGGCGTCTCGATCGGCGCCGGCGTGAAGCCCAGCCAGCCGGCCAGGTGGCCCTCCTGGAAGATCCAGACGAGCGCGCCGTAGGAGGCGGTGATCGACAGCAGGTTCATCACCACGGCCTTGAGCGGCAGGAGCACCGAGCGCAGCAGCCAGAAGAGCGCGACGTAGGTGGCGACCACGACGAAGCCGATGGCGGTCGGGGCGGCGTCGCGCACGACGTCGATGAAGTCGAGATCGAACGCCGTGGGCCCCGTCAGCAACACCTCGGCGTCGAGCGGCGGCTGCGCGCGCCGGATCGTGCGCACGAGCGCGCGCGCCTCGTCGGACGTCGCCGGGAAGCGTGCCTGCGCCACCAGGATGGTCACGTGCTCGCCCACGAGCCGGCCGAACGCCACGTCGAGGCCGGGCGGCCGGAAGGCGGCGGGTATGGCGGCCATCTGCTGGTACTGCGCGCGGCTGATGCCGGGCGCCAGGTCCACGATGCTGTCCACCCGCACGACGCCGGGCTGCGACTTCAGCCAGCGGCTGAAGTCGTAGAGCTGGCTCACGCGCTCCGGCCGGAGCGGCGAGCCCTCGCGATAGTGCAGCACGACGACGATCGGATTGGTGTCGGCGTCGGGGAACTCCCGGCGCAGCAGCTCGATGCCGCGCCGGGCCTCGGTGGTCTCCGGCAGCGTGGAGGCGTCGTCGGAGCCGAGGCGGATGTGGCGCAGCGGCAGCCCCACCACGACCAGCACGAGCACCACGGGAATCACGATGGGCCACGGGCGCGCCATGACGACGTGGGCCACGCGGTACCAGAAGGTCTCGGGGCCCACGGTGCGCTCGGGATGGACGAACGGGAGCGCCAGCGCGTTGACGCGCGGGCCGAGGATCGCCAGCAGCGCCGGCAGGAAGGTGAGCGCGTAGACGACCGCCGCCACCACCACGATCATGCCCGCGCCGCCCATGGAGCTGATCGTGTCGGTGCGCAGCAGCACGAGGCCGGCGAGGCCGATCCCGACGGTGATTCCCGAGAACACGACCGCCTTGCCGGTGGTGGCCAGCGTACGCGCCAGCGCCTCGGCCGGCGTGCCGTGCGTCAGCTCCTCGCGGAAGCGGCTGACGACGAAGAGCGAGTAGTCGATCGCCACGCCGAGGCCGACCATGCTGACGACGTTGTTGGCGTAGGCCGAGACCGACACGAACGAGCCGAGGATGACGGTGCCGGCCAGGCCGAGCGCCACCGCGAGCATCCCCACCAGCAGCGGCAGCGCGGCCGCGACGGCGGAGCCGAACACCAGCAAGAGCAGCACCAGCACCAGCGGCAGCACGACGAGCTCCGAGCGGCGGAGGTCCTCGCGCGCCACGCGTGAGAAGTCGTAGTTCATGGCCGCCACGCCGACGGCGACGACGTCGAGCGCGTCGGAGCGCACCTGGTTGCGGATCGCCTCGTAGAGCGCGGGCGGCAGCCCGCCGAACGTCATGGACGCGAAGGCCGGGGCCCGCCCGCGCAGCTCCACCAGGACGTGCACGCGATGGCCGTCCCGCGAGATCCGCCGAGGGTCCGGCGGCGTGCTGTCCCACGGCGAGCGGATGCGCGCGACGCGCGGGTCGGCCCGCAGCGGCGCCAGGGTCCGCTCGACGGCCGCGCGAAACTCGGGATCCGTCGCGCGCCAGCGCGGATGACCCAGGATGAACCCGATGGAGGGCGGCTGTCCCGGCAGCTCGCGGTCCATCAGCGTCACCGCGCGCACGGCCTCCACGTCCGGCGGCCGCACCGTCACCTCGAGCGCGGCCTCGCGACGGAGCAGCCAGGCGGCCGGCAGCAGCGGGACGAGCGAGAGGAGCAACACGGGCCATCGAAAGCGATGGGTCACGCGGCCCCACGCAGCGAGCATGGGATATGATACCGGCCCCACACCGCGGTGGATCGGAGGATTGTGATGGCGAGCGCGCAGGGACTGCGACAGGTCGCGTGGTTCGATTGCCCGGGCGGCGGCCAGGTGGTGGTCGACGGACGCACGGCGTACATCGCCCACATGAAGGCGCCGCACGGCACCAGCGTGGTGGACGTGGCCGATCCCAGGGCGCCGCGACAGATCGCCGCCCTCGAGGTGCCCGCCGGCACGCACTCGCACAAGGTGCGGGCGGCCAACGGCCTCATGCTGGTGAACCGCGAGGCGCATCCGGCCGACCAGGCGCGCGGCCTGGAGGCCGGCCTGCTGATCTTCGACGTCACCACGCCGAGCGCGCCCCGCCAGCTCGCGTTCTGGAAGAGCGGCGGCGCCGGTGTCCACCGCTTCACCTTCGACGGGCGCTACGCCTACATCTCGCCGGAGATGGACGGCTTCGTCGGCAACATCATGATGATCCTCGACCTCGCCGATCCGGCCCGGCCCCAGGAAGTGGGCCGCTGGTGGATGCCGGGCCAGTGGAAGGCCGGCGGCGAGACGCCGACGTGGAAGGGCCGCGCGCACCGCTGTCATCATCCGATCCGCCTCGGCAACCGCCTCTACGTCAGCTACTGGCACGGCGGCTTCGTGATCCTCGACATCGAGGACATGGGCAAGCCGAAGCTCGTCTCCGGACTCGACTGGAGTCCGCCCTTCATCACGCCGACGCACACGGCGCTGCCGGTGCCGTTCCCGTTGCAGGGCCGCCGCGTGCTGCTCGTCGCCGACGAGGACGTGGCCAAGCTGGAGCCGGGGCCGCCGTCGTTCCTCTGGCTCGTGGACATCACCGACGAGAAGAAGCCGGTGCCGTTCGCGTCGTTCCAGGTGGAGGGCGTGGACGGCTCGCCGCAGCCGGAGTTCACGGGCTGCCATCAGCCCGTCGAGCACGTGACGTCGACGGAGATTCCCGTCGCGTGGTTCGCGTACGGGCTGCGCGTCGTGGACGTCGCGCGGCCGCACGCGCCGCGCGAGGTCGCGCACTTCCTGCCCGATCCGCCCGCCGGTCACCAGCGTGTGTCGTCCAACGACGTGTTCGTGGACGTTTCCGGCCTGATCTACGTCATCGATCGCGGCCGCGGACTTCACATCCTGGAGCGCGTGTAGCGCAAGTGCGCGCGTTGCTTGCGGTCTGACCTGCGACCGACCGCGATTTACACGGCACATTCTGCACTCGTCCACTCGCAGGGAGTGGCCCGCCCCTTGCTCGGGACTCATAGGTATGGAACGAGAAGACGCGGGCCACGCGCTTCGCGGCGTCTACATCCTCCTCGTCGACGACAATCCGGCCCATCGCGACGCGCTGCGGGACATCCTTCGCTACTGCGACGCGTGGGTGCGCGAGGTCGCCACCGGTGACGAGGCGTTGTCCTTGCTGCGCGAGACGACGCCGTCCGCGCTCGTCGTCGTCGTGCGCTTTCCCGGGGATGCCTCGTGGGCGCTCGTGCGCGCGCTGCGCGCGATGCGTCCCGAGCATGGCGGCAAGATCCCCGTCGTCGGCGTGGGCCCGGCGGGGCTCGCCGTCGAGGCGCACGCGTACGGGATGAACGCGTACCTGGCCGAACCCATCGAAGCGTTGGGTCTTTGCCGCGCCGTGAGAGAGCTGACCGAGTAGCCGGGGGGCCGCCACCCCCCCGGGCGGCAATGTTCTTGCACCCTGACCGCGCCCGATGGGTCGCGAGCCGACCGTTCCGGGTGATCTGCTGGTCGGGATCCATGTCCTCGTCGTCGAAGACAACCCGGACGCCCGCGAGCTTTTCAAGACCATCCTCGAGTACGCCGGCGCGCTGGTGTCGGTGGCGTCCGGGGCCGAGCAAGCCTTGCGCATGTGCGAGCAGATTCTTCCCGACGTGGTCCTGACCGACATCGCCATGCCGGAACGCGACGGCTTCTGGCTGATCGGCGAGCTGCGCGCCCGCCAGGAGGCCGGCGCGCGGCGCATTCCGGCCATCGCCGTCACGGGGCAGGGAATGGGCTCGCCGGCCCGCTGCGAAGCCGCCGGCTTCGTCGAGGTCCTGCGCAAGCCGGTGGATCCCTGGGCCCTCTGCCGCGTCGTCGAGGATCACGCCCGCCGTCGCTGAGCGTCTTTCCCCGGCTCACGGCCTCCGGTAGGATATGCGGACATTTCACCGGGAGGCTCGGATGCCGGAATCGATTCCCGCGTCGCTCATCATCGACACGCTGAAGGACACGTTCCGCGAAGCGCGCGCCGCGCGCGCGGCCGAGGGCTGGGGGCCGTCGCCCCACGAGCATCTCGGCTGGATCCTCAGCGTGCCCGACACGCACCAGAAGACCGTGCTGGCCGCGCTCGACAAGGAGCAGGCGATCCGCGTGCTGACGTGCGCCACCGAGGACGAGGCGTGCACGATCGCGGCGGGCCTCCACGCCGGCGGCGAGCCCGTGGTGCTGATGATCCAGCACGCCGGGCTCTATGCGTCGGTGAACACGCTGCGCGGCGTGGCCATGGACGGCAAGGTCCCGGTCTTCTACATGATCGGCCTGCTCCAGCGCGAGAAGGACAAGGACCCGAAAGAGTCGCGGCACTCGATGGTGCGCTACTGCGAGCCGCTGCTCGACACCTTCAGCGTGCCGCACGCGCGGCTGGAGGGTCCCAACGACGTGCACCTGATTCCCGAGTACTACCGCCTCAGCCGGCAGCGCCGCGGGCCCACCGCCGTGCTGGTGGGCCTGGAGACGAGCTGATGGCGATGAAGCCGGAGGAGGTCCTGCGCGTCATCCAGGCCGCGCGCGGCAACGCGATCTGCATTCCGACCATGACGACGGGGCCGGCCTGGCGCGACATCGCGCCCGACGATCTCTCGGCGGGCTGCGTCGGGTTCATGGGCGGCGCTTCGTCACTGGGCCTCGGCCTGGCGCTGGCGCGGCCGGAGCGCCGCGTGATCGTCTTCGACGGCGACGGCTCGCTGCTGATGCAGCTCGGCTCGCTCGCCACCATCGCCGGCGCGCGCCCGCGCAATCTCCTGCACCTGCTGTTCAAGAACGGCGTCTATCACACCTCGGGCTCGCAGGAGATTCCGGGCGGCCTCACGGTGGACTTCGTGACCATGGCGCGCGGCGCCGGCTACAAGACGGCGCTGGCCATCGGCGAGCTCGACGACTTCAAGCGCCGGCTCCCGCAGCTCCTCACCGCCGAGGGCCCGATCTTCGTCGAGCTTCACACCACGCTCGCCGACCAGACCCCCATGACCGCCGGCGGTGGCTCCCCCTTCCACCAACAAATGGAACGCCTCCGCACCAAGCTCCTCACCGCGAACGCCTTCACGGAGAGAATCAAGACCGGTGAATAGAGAAGGGCCCCGGCGGAGCCGGGGCCCTTCGAACATCCGGGGGGTTTGGGGGGCTCTTCGAGGCCCCCCCTGTTACAAGGACCGCAGGAAGTTCAGCAGATCCTGCTTGTCGCGACCGGGAAGGGCGTTGAAGTTGTTGACCACCGCGTTCGCCTCGGAGGGGCCGAACCTCCAGTTGCCCGCGCTCTTGTGGGCGCGGATGGCCTCGGCAAGATCCCGCGTGCGGCCGTCGTGGAGGAAGAAGATACGCTGCCCGAGACCCCAGAGCGGCGCCGTGCGGAACTCGTCACCCTTGGCCTGGCCCTGCGAGATCTCGTCGGCGAGGCCGGGGCCCATCTGGTGCACGATCAGGTCGGAGAACAGATTGACCGTCTTGTAGCGCAGGGCTTCGACGGGATGGGGGCCCGTCATGAGCGCCGGTGTGTGGCAGAGCGCGCAGCCCACGCCCACGAAGATGAGCCGGCCCTTCGCGATGGAGGCGGCGCCCCCGGGCTCGGTCGCCGACGCGGTCGGCGGCGCCAGGAAGCGCTGGAAGAAGGCGAACTTCTCGACGCCGTTCAGACCGCCCGGCGTGGCGTTGCCGTCCGTGGTGGTGTCGGTCGTGTCGTTGGGCACCATGGCGTACTGGCAGGCGACGTGGCCTTCGCGCTCGCTCTGGAACACGTCGTTGGTGATGCCCATCTCGACGTTGTACGCCTCGCCCGAGAAGATGATCAGCGACTGGTTCTGAGCCTTCCAGCCGAAGCGGGCGATGGTGCCGTCGTTGCCGTTGTTGTTGGTGCTGCCGCTGATCGCGCGCCCGGGATGGACGCGGTTGGGGCGCCCGCTGATACCGAGCGAGCTCTTCGTGGCCGCCTGCGCCGCCTGGTTGGCCAGGATGACGCCGTCGGGAATGGCCTCGATCAGGCCGGCGCCGAAGACCGGCGTCGGAATGCGGAAGGAGAGGTTGCCGCGCGCGCCCTGCAACGCGAACTCGGGCTGGGCCAGCACGCAGTCGGCCTCGGCCCCATCGCGGCCGGTGATGGTGGCGGTGTTGTGCACGCCGCCATCCGGCGTGCCGTTCGGGTTCAACTTGAAGCGCACTTCGCGGATCGGACCGTCTGCCTTGATGAAGTACGGAACGCGGTCGGTGCCCCCGTCCTTGGAGGCGAAGGCGACCTGCGGATTGACGAACGGGCTCGTGCCGCCCGTGGCCGGCTGCGCGTGGCAGCCTCCGCAGCTATCGAGATTCATCCGCGGGCCGAGACCGTCGGCGACCTCCTCGACTTCCTCGAAGTCGTCCAGACCGGTCGTGAAGAAGTAGAGTTGCCTGGCGGTGAGGCCGTCGAGTGCCCCTCCGGCGCCCGCCTCCCCGCCACGCACGCCCGGATCGACCGCCACGAACGGCAAGGCATCCGGGCCGCTCGGACCTCCGCAGAACAACAGCAAGAGCACGACTACCGGGACCCACCGCTGCCAGCGCGTGGTCCATCGGAGCATGGGAACATCCCCTTGACTCTGTTGCTGCCGCGGCCCCTTGCCGCCTGGTGCTTCCTCGCTTCCTGAGCCACTCCCCCTTTCAATGGAGGTCCGTCGATCTTAGCAGTCCTTACGGTTTCAGCAGCAGCCCCCCGCGATGGCCGCTTTCTTGCGCTCGACCAGCTCCACGCGCACGTCGTCGGGCGCCCACAGGAACGCGATCCGCGGACCGTTCGGGTTCTGGATGGGCCCTTCGAGCAGCCGTGCCCCGAGGCCTTCCAGGCGCTTGATGTCGGCCTCGAGGTTCTCGGAGTCGAAGCCGAAGTGCTCGAGGCCGTGATGGGCGCCGGCGTCCCCGGGGCCGAGCCGCTCGTTGGTGCGGGCGCCCGAGATGTTCACGGCCAGCACGCCGTCCTCGCTCATGCAGCGGATGAAGCGGTCGCCGAAGACGCGCGTCTCGTCGCCGACGATCTTGAAGTTGAACGCTTTCGTGTACCACTCGGCGGTCTTGCGCGGGTCGGGCGCCTTCAGATGGATGTGGTTGATCCGGTAGCCCATGGGGGTCTCCTTTCGGTGGGCGGTAGAATAGCGCACCAATCTGTTGGAAAGGGGCACCCTGGCAGGGTTCCCCTCTACGCGCTAGGGATCGGCGTCTGCGTCGCTCTCGCGCGCCATCGCGTAGAGGATCGCGAAGATCGGCAGCAGGTACATGTGGCCCATGCTCCACATGAGTCCGCCGCCGAAGGCCTGATCGTCGACCGCGTCGAGCCCGATCCGGGCCGCCAGCCGCACGTAGTGCGGATAGAACGCGCGATCGGGCAGGCTCAGGATCATCCCGAGCGCGGTGTTCTGCCCCGTGGCGGCCACCAGGTAGGCGATCTGCAAACCCGGGTGCGGACGCGGGCGCAGCCGGGGCGCCGGCTGCAGGATGGGCCACCAGAACAGCAGCGCGGCCGCCAGGAAGCTCGCGTGCTCCACCGCGTGCAGCGCCTCGTGCTCGGCGGCGGCGTCGTAGAGGGCCGGCACGTGCCACGCCCACACGATCACCACGTAGAGGATGCCCGCCGTGGGCAGCCACGTCAGCGCGCGCAGCGCGCGGCGCGTCCTCGCGCGGGGGCGGAGCAGCGCGGCCAGCGGCGCGCGGGCCCGGCGCGGCAGCCCCCACAGCACGAGGGGCAGCGGATCGCCCAGGGCCAGCAGCGGGGCGGCGACCATCATCAGCAGCAGGTGCTGGATCATGTGGACCGAGAACCGCTCGTCGGCCAGCTCGTCCAGCCCCACGAGCGCGGCGGCGATCGTCACCACGCCGAGCGCATAGGCGGCCAGCCGCCAGGCGGGCGGCGCGTGGCCGCGCCTGCGCAGGCGCCACCAGCCGCGGACGTAGGCCGCCAGCGCGCCGGCGAGGACGAGCGAGCCGAGCGTCTCGACGAGCGCCGCCACGGCGCTAGTGCGCCCCGGCCGCCGGCCGCGCGCGCGTGCGGCGGAAGAGCAGGAGCAGCGGCAGGCAGACGAGCGCGGCCAGCGTGATGAGCCGGAAGTTGTCGAGGAAGGCCAGCAAGGCGGCCTGCCGTACCACGGCGGCGTAGAGCAGCCCCAGCGCCTGGGCCGGCGCCGTGAACGGGTTGCCGTGCGCGCTCAGCGCGTCCCGCGCCGACTGCAGCCACTGCTGCGTGGCCGGGTCGTAGGGCGTGACGTGGGCGGCCAGCGTGGCCTGGTGGGCCTGGGCGCTGCGGGCCAGGAAGGTCGTCATCAGCGAGATGCCCACGCCGGCGCCGATGTTGCGCATGAGGTTGTAGATGCCGGTGGCATTGCCCATCCGCTCGCGCGGCACGAGGCCGAGCGCGGTCGTGGACAGCGGGACGAAGATCAGGCCGGTGGCGGCGCCGTTGATGATGCTGGCGATGACGACGCTGCCCATGGCGATGTCGAGGGTGAGGTGGCTGTACATCCAGCCCGAGAACGCCAGGGCGCCGAAGCCGACGGCGAGCAGCAGACGGCTGTCCACGATGCCGATGAGCCGGCCCACCATGAAGGCCGAGAACAGGGCGCCGAGGCCGCGCGGGCTCACGGCGAGGCCGCTGTCGAGCGCGGAGTAGCCGAGCAGCGTCTGCAAGAACAGCGGGAGCATGGCGGTGGTGCCGTACAGCACGACGCCCAGCATGGTGATGAGGAGGGTGCCCACCGCGAAGTTGCGCTCGCGGAGCACGGAGAAGTTCACGATGGGCTCGTCGGTCACGAGCTCGCGCACGACGAAGCACACCATCGCGATGACCGAGACGACGGCCAGCACCCGGATGCGCGAGGAGGAGAACCAGTCCTCTTCCTGGCCCTTGTCGAGCATGATCTGCAGGGCGCCGAGCCACAGCGACATGAAGGCGAAGCCGAGGTAATCCATCCGCCGGAAGCGCGAGCGCTCGAGATACGGCGGGTCCTCGATGAACGACAGCACCAGCAGCAGGGCGAGGAGGCCGATCGGCAGGTTGATGTAGAAGACCCAGCGCCACGAGTACTCGTCGGTGATCCAGCCGCCCAGCGTGGGCCCCAGGATCGGCGCCACGATGATGCCCATCGAGAAGGTGGCCATGGCCACGCCGCGCCGGGCCGGCGGAAAGCTCTCCAGCAGGATGGCCTGGGCGATCGGCTGCAGGGCGCCGCCGCCCATGCCCTGCAGCACGCGGGCGACGATCAGCATGCCGAGGCTGGTGGCGGCGCCGCAGATGGCCGAGGACGCGGTGAAGATGACGATGCAGGCGAGCAGGAAGCGCTTGCGCCCGAACACCGAGCTCAGCCAGGCCGTGGTCGGCAGGATGATGGCGTTGGACACCAGGTAGCTGGTGAGCACCCACGTCGCCTCTTCCGGCGTGGCCGACAGGCTGCCGGCGATGTGGGGCAGGGCCACGTTGGCCACCGAGGTGTCGAGCACCTCCATGAACGTGCCCAGCATGACCGACAGCGCGATGAGCCACGGACTGTGGCGGGGGCGCCACGCGATGCTGCCTTCCACCGGACCTCCCGCTTGAGCGCGTCTGGAACGCTATTATAATATGTGAAACGTGAGTACAAACGGACGCCGCCTCACCCCCGCCGGCCGCCGGGCGCGCGAGCGCGCAGTGCGACGGGCCGAGGTGCTCGAGACCACCCGCAGCCTGTTCGCGCGCAAGGGTTACCAGCGCACCACGATGGTCGCGGTGGCGGCGGCCTCGGAGATCGCGCTCGGCACGCTGTACCAGGTCTTTCCGTCCAAGGAAGCCATGCTGTGCAGCCTGCTCGAGGATTACATCGACCGGCTCATCGAGCGCGGACGGCAGGCGGCCGCCGGGGGCGGCGGCGCCCGCGAGCAGCTCGTGCGGGTGGTGCGCAGCCAGCTCGACTTTTCCCTGCAAAACGCCGACGTGCTCCGCTTCTACCTGTCGGGATGGACCGGGTACGAGTTCGCCGTGCGCCAGCGCTTCGGCGAGCGCATCGACGACAAGTACGAGGAATACCTGCGGCTGCTGGAGTCGCTCTTCCGTCGCGGCGTCCGCGACGGCGACTTCGTGGCCGGGCCTCCGCGGCGCCTGGCCGTCACGCTGGCCGGCATGATCCACGCGCTCGTTCGGCGGTGGCTGCGCGAGAGACGCCTCGACCTCCTCGCCGAGGGGGACGCGCTCGTCGAGCTCCTGCTGCACGGCGTGGTCAGCGAGGCGCGGCGATGAGCGACCCGACGCTGGATCGCGAGCCCGCCGTCACCGCCGAGGGCAACGGCTCCCACTGGGTGCGCGAGCTGCAGGCCTGGCGCGGCCGCCAGGGCCGGCCGGTGCCACGCCTGCGGCTGGTCCTCGTCGCGCTGGTGGCGGTGGTGGTGCTGGCCGCGCTGGCCTACGGCGTCTACTGGTGGCACTGGAGCGCCGTTCACGTCTCCACCGACGACGCGTTCATCGCCGGCCACATCGCGCCGGTGAGCGCGCGGGTGACCGGCACCGTGGTCGCCGTGCTCGTCGCCGACAACCAGGACGTGAAGGCGGGGGACGCGCTCGTGCGCCTCGACGGCCGCGACTACGAGGTGGCGCTGGCCCAGGCGCGGGCCGCCGCCGAGGCGGCGCGCGGCGAGCTGCAGAATGCGACCGCGAACATTCCGCTCACCGACGAGTCCACGCGGAGCCTCCTGCAGGAGGCCGACGCCTCGCTGGCCGCCATCGGCCACGCGCAGGAGGGCACCGAGCACGACCTCGAGCAGAAGCGCAGCGACCTCGCCGCCCGCCAGTCGGCGGTGGAGGCCGCGCGGGCGGCCCACCAGGCCGCCGAGTCCGACTTCGAGCGCGTCAAGCTCGATCGCGACCGCGCCATCGAGCTCTACCGCAAGGAGCTGGTGGCGCGCCAGGATCTGGACCACGCCGAGGCGGCGTTCAAGAACGGCGCCGCGATGCTCGACGTGGCCGCACATCGCCTGCGCCAGGCGCAGGACGACGCACGGCAGGGGGCGGCGGCCGTGCAGTCGCAGGCGGCGGCGGTGGCGCAAGCGCGGCAGCGCGTGGTGCAGTCGCGGGCGCAGGTGTCCAACGCGCGCACGCAGCGCCAGCAGGTGAGGCTGCGCGAGGCCGACCTCGAGACCGCCCGCGGCAAGCTCGACCTGGCGCTGGCCAACGTCAAGCAGGCGCAGCTCAACCTCGACTACACGACGATCCGGGCGCCGATCGCCGGCCGGGTCACCCGCAAGGCGGTGGAGCTCGGCCAGGTGGTGGCGCCCGGCCAGCCGCTGCTGGCGGTGGTGGACCTCGACGACGTGTGGGTGCTGGCGAACTTCAAGGAGACGCAGCTGACCGGCATCAAGCCGGGCCAGCACGCGACGGTAGAGGTGGACACGCACCCCGGCCTCGTCTTCAAGGCGCACGTGGACTCGGTGCAGGGGGGCTCGGGCGCGGTGTTCTCGCTGCTGCCGCCGGAGAACGCCACCGGCAACTACGTCAAGGTCGTGCAGCGCATCCCGGTGAAGCTCGTGCTCGAGCGCGGCGAGAACGCCCAGCACCTGCTCGCGCCGGGCATGTCGGTCGTGCCCACCATCAGCCTGCGCTGACCACCATCGTCTTGGCCCCACGGCCGGCGCTGGCGTGGGCGAACGCCTCCGCGATGTCCTCGAGCGGAAATCTCGCGGTGACCAGCCGCTTCACGTCGAGGCGCGGCAGGAGCGCCAGCGCGCGACGGAAGGCGGTGCCGCGCCCGAAGGCGCCGTGGATGCGAATCTCGCGGAAGTGGACGTCCCAGAGGTCGAGGGGCAGGCGCGCATCCTTGGGACTGACGCCGACGAGCTGGACGACGCCGGTGGCCTTGACGAGCGTGAGCGCCTGCGCGACGAGGTCGGGCTTGCCGACGGCTTCGCAGACGACGTCGGCGCCGCGGCCGTCCGTCAGCTTCAGCACGCGCTCGCGCAGGTCCTCGCGCGTGGGATCGACGACGACGCCGGCGCCGAGGCGCCGGGCGATCTGCCGGCGCTCCTCGAGCGGATCGGACAGCAGCAGCCGCGTGGCGCCGCGCCGGCGCGCCAGCGCCATCGTCAGCAGGCCCATGATGCCGCCCCCCATCACGACCACCGTCGCGTTGCGCGGCATCGCGTACATCTCGAGCCCCGAGAGACAGCACGCGGCCGGCTCGGTCAGCGCGGCGGTGACCGGATCGAGGCCACGCGGCAGCGGGTGCACGCAGTGGGCCGGCAGCGCGACGCGCTCGGCGAAGCCGCCGACGCGCGTCGCCGCGGGGCACTGGCTGATCCGGCCGGCGCCGCACGCCGCGCACGTGCCGCAGCCGTAGGAGGGCTCGCACGCGACGGTGCGACCGACCAGCCGGGGACTGACGCCGCGGCCCACGGCGGTGACGACGCCGGTGTACTCGTGGCCGAGGACGAGCGGCGGCTTCCACGGAAACAATCCCTGGGTGGCGTGGACGTCGGTGCCGCAGATCCCGGCCGCCTTCACGGACACGACCACCTGGCGCGGGCCCGCGATCGGCTCCTGCGCGTCGTCCACGGTGAAGCGCGTGCCGCCGCGCCACGTCGCGACGCGCACGGCTCAGCGCCCCCGGAAGACGGGCGCGCGCTTCTCGACGAAGGCGCGGATGCCCTCGCGCGCGTCCTCGGTCTCGAAGCACGTGTTCTGGGCGAACGTCTCGTACTCCAGCGCGGTGCGCAGGTCGGACTCGGCGTTGCGATAGAGACCGCGCTTGGCCAGGCGGATGGCGATCGGCGGCCCCGCCGCGATCGCGCGCGCGAGCGCCTGCGCCGCGGGCAGCAGCTCCTCCGGCTCCACCACCTGGCTGACGATGCCCAGGCGCAGCGCCTCGGCGGCGTCGATGACGGCGCCGGTGAAGATCAGCTCGCAGGCTTTCGCCATGCCGACGATGCGGGGGAGGAAGTAGGTCCCGCCCCAGTCGGGATGCAGGCCGCGCTTGACGAAGGCCTGCGAGAATTTCGCGGCGGTGGAGGCCAGGCGGATGTCGCATCCCAGTGCCAGGTTCATGCCGGCCCCGGCGGCGGCGCCGTTGACGGCGGCGATGATGGGCTGCGGGGCATCGCGCATCGCGAGCAGCGTGCGGTCGCGGCCGGGCGCGATCTTCTCCAGCAGCGGCCGCTCGCGCTGGCCTTCCTTGGCCTCGTTCATGGCCTTCACGTCGCCGCCCGAGCAGAAGCCCTTGCCGGCGCCGGTGATGATCAGCACGCGCACGTCGGGGTCGGCGGCCGAGCGTGTGAGGGCGTCGTGGAGATCGTCACGCAGCGTGCCGCCGAGGGCGTTGAGGCGCTCCGGCCGGTTGAGCGTCAGCGTCGCGATGCCGTCCTTCACCTCGTGGATCAGGCACTCGTAAGTCATGACGCTCTCCCATTCACGCGGTAAAGTCGCGCAGCACACGGCCGGGCCGGCCGCAGTCTTTCACGGGCCCGCGCTCGTCCACCGTGCGGGCGCCGTTGACCCACACGCCGTGCACGCCGACGGCGGGCGTGTCGAGCCGGGTCGCGCCCGTCGGCAAGTCGTTCACGCGGCGCTTGGGGCCGCGCCGCACCGTGGCCGGATCGAAGAGCAGCAGGTCGGCGAATGCGCCGGGCGCGAGGCGTCCGCGGCCGGCGATGCGGTACGCGGTCGCCACGTCGCTGGTCACGCGCTTGACGGCTTCGGGCAGCGTGAGATCGCCCCGGTCGCGCACCCAGTGGCCGAACAGGTGCAGGCCGAAGCCGGCATCGCAGAGGAACGACAGGTGGGCGCCGGCGTCGGAGAGCGCGACGGCCGCGTACTGGTGGCGCAGCAGGCGGCGCACCTCGTTCTCGTCGGTGTTGAAGAGCTTGCAGTCGAACATCGCGTCGAGCTCGCCGTCGAGGCCGAAGTCGAGGAAGACGTCCCACGGATCGCGGCCGGACTCGCCCGCCAGTTCGCCGATCGTGCGGCCGACCAGCGCCGTGTGCTCGGCACGCTGGACCTCGGCGATGGCCAGGTGGGGGAACGTCTTGTAGCTGAAGCGGTTCGGCACGCCGGGCGTGGCCGCCTCTTCCTTGAGGCTCTTGCGGAACGAGGGATCGGCCAGCACGCGGCGGTAGGCGGCCTCGTCGTCGCCGGCGAGGATAGCCGGGCGCCAGGCCAGGAAAGCCTCCAGCGGATAGGGATGGCGCAGCGTGAACTCCATCCCGAGCGGGAAGCAGCCGACCTGCGCCCACAGCTCGCGCCCGCGCGCGCGGGCCGTCTCGATCTCGGAGAGCTCGCGGAACACGCGCGTGGGATCGCCGGGGTCCACGAACATCGCGGCGATCATGACGGGGCGGCCGCTGCGGGCGGCGATCGACTCGAGCCACGGAATGGTGGACGTCATGCCCTTGGTGAGCATGAAGACGCCGCGGCCGGCCTCGCCGAGGGCGCCCGTCAGCGCCAGCATCTCGGCCTCGTCGGCCAGGCGCGAGGGCATGGGAATGCCGTTCTCCCCGTTGTGCTGCTCGAGCGTGGAGGTCGCGAAGCCGATCGCCCCTGCCCGCACGGCCTCCAGCACCAGCCGGCGCATCTCGGCGATCTCGGCCGTGGTGGCGGCGCGCTTCGTGGCATCCGCCCCCAGCACGTAGGTGCGCACCGAGGAGTGGCCGACGAAGGAGGCCACGTTGGGCACGACGCCGCGGCGCTCCATCGCCTCGAGATACTGCGGGTACGTCTCGAAGTCCCAGCGCACGCCCGCGCGCAAGGCCTCCAGGGACATGCCCTCGACGTGAGTCAGGGCGCGCAGCGTCAGGTCGCGATCGTCCGGGCGGCAGGGCGCGATCGTGAAGCCGCAGTTGCCGATGACCACCGTCGTCACGCCGAGCGCGGTGGACGGCGTGGCGAAGGGGTCCCACGTGAGCTGGGCGTCGTAGTGCGTGTGGATGTCCACGATGCCGGGCGCCAGCGCCAGCCCGCGGGCGTCCACGCGCTCGCGCGCCGCGCCGAGGTCGCGTCCGACCGCCGCGATGCGGCCGCCGCTGATCGCGACACCGCCCGGCTGCGGCGCACCGCCGAGGCCGTCGTAGACCGTGGCGTTGTCGATGACGAGGTCGTGCATCCGTTATCCGTGCATGACGAGGCCGCCGTCCACGCTGAGCGCCTGGCCGGTCATGTAGCCGGCGCGCTCGGTGCAGAGGAAGGCGATCACGTTGGCGACGTCCTCGGGCCGCTCCATCCGGCCGAGCGGCACCGCCTTCTCGCGCTGCCGCGTGAACTCCTCGGGCGTGAGGCCGAGCAGCTTCGATTGATCGCGGGCGACCATCGTCCACATGTCGGTCTCGACGAAGCCGGGGCACACGCAGTTGACGCGGATGCCGTCGGCGGCGTGGGCCAGCGCCAGGCTCTTCGTCATGCTGACGACGGCGGCCTTGCTGGCGTTGTAGGGCAGGTTGGTCTTGCTGCCGATCTTGCCGGCCATGGAGGCCAGGCTCACGATGCTGCCGCGCTTCTGCGCGATCATCGTCGGCAGCACGGCCTGGGAGGCGAAGAAGACGGCCTTCGCGTTGATGTCCATGATCGCGTCCCAGTGGTCCTCGGTGACGTCGAGCGTCGCCGCCGCGCGATAGATGCCGGCATTGTTCACGAGGATGTCGATGCGGCCGAGCTCGGCCTTCGTGCGCTCGGCCATCGTGGCCAGCGCCGCGCGCTTGGTGACGTCGGTGTGGACGACGGCCGCGCGGCGGCCGAGGTCCTTCACCAGCTTGGCGGTGGTGTCGGCGTTGTGCTGATCCACCTCGGCGATGACGATGTCGGCGCCCAGGCGGGCCAGCTCGAGCGCGGTGGCCCGGCCGATGCCGCGGCCGGCGCCGGTGACGATGGCGACCTGTCCCTTCAGCTCCATCGGCGGTCTCCTTACATGGGGGCCCCGAAATGGCCCCCAAGCCCCCAAACGTTCGGAGCGCCCCGGCGAAGCCGGGGCGCTCCTCGAAACCTGCCCGCCGCCGCGGCCTGGCTTACTTGCCGGCGCGCGCCTCGAGCAGGAGCTTGACCTCGTTGGCGGCCGCGCGCCACAGCGGGAAGCCCGGCTCGTTGTAGGCATCGTTGACCTGCTTGCGGAACTCGTTCATCGCCTCGTCCTTCTTGTCGGCCGGGGCGACGTCGATCGTCTTGGACCGGATGAGGGCGGCCTTCCCGGTGGCGGCATGGGCCCGCTCCACCCAGCGGCCGATCTCGTTCCAGTTCTGGTCGAAGAAGACGACGACCGGAATGGACTGGTAGCCGTTGTTCAGCAGCGAGTCGCGGAGGTCGGTCTCCTTGTCCCGGAGGAACACGCGCAGCTCGGCGCCGGGGATCACCTCGACGATGTTGGCGATCAGGGGCGAGTTCCGGTGGACGTCGCCGCACCAGTTCTCGGCCGTCATGATCACGTACTTGACGCCCTTCACGCTGCCGAAGAACTTCCGTTCGTCGTCCGTGAGCTTCGTCTTCCCGTAGTTCTCCTCGGTGCGGGCCCGCGTGTCGCCCATCTGGGCCATGTAGTCCTTCCAGGTCAGGCCCGTCTTGAAGCGCGCGTCGTCCATGGGAATCTTGCTCTGCGCCATGTGGTTTCTCCTCCGGTCTGGCTATGAGTGTTCTCGACCGCGGGCCTCTTTATACACCCAATGTGTTTAACTGTCAGGGTGCGTTCGCTCCCCCGCCGTTGGCTCATCGTCCTGGCGCTTTCCGTGGTCACGTACGGCATCTCGATGCCGCTGGCGGCCTACGGTGTCTTCCTGCCGGTGCTGGCCGAGGCCTTCGGGTGGAGCCGGGGCGCGCTGTCCACGGCGCTCTCGATCAACTTGCTGCTGGGCGGCGTAGCGGGCTTCGCCATCGGCGCGCTGGCCGACCGCCACGGGCCGCGGGCGATGCTGGTGGCGACGGTGTCGGTGGCCGGCGCCGGCTTCGCGCTGGTCGGCGTGATGAGCGCGCTGTGGCAGCTCTACCTTTTCGTCGGCATCCTGGGCGGCGTCGGCATGTCGAGCTTCTACTTGCTCGCCGCCGCCACCGTGAGCCACTGGTTCGACGAGCGGCGCGCGCTCGCCATCGCGCTGGTGCTGGTCGGCTTCAACCTGGGCTACATCTCGGCGGGGCCGCTGGCCGCCTGGCTCATCACGCACCTCGGCTGGCGCGCGGCCTACGCGCTGCTCGGCGGCGGCTCCGGGCTGATCACGACGCTGGCGGCGCTCAGCGTCCGGCTGCCGCGGCCGGGCGAGGCGCCGGTGCGGCGTTCTGTCGTGCCCGGCGCGCCCGCGCGCGACTTCACGCTGCGCGAGGCGCTGGCGGATCCGCGCCAGTGGTTCCTCAACGCATCGTGGTTCGTGCTGGGCGGCCTGGCGCTGATGATCTCCGTGCACGTCGTGCCGTTTGCGCGCGACCAGGGCATCAGCCTGGCGGCGGCGTCCCTGGCCCTGACGGCCTACGGCGTCGGTGCCGTCACGGGGCGCGTGTCCTCCGGCGTCGCGGCCGAGCGGCTCGGCACGCTGACGACCATTCGCCTGGGCTACGTGCTGCAGATCGTCGCCCTCGTGGCGTTGTGGCGGGCGCCGTCGCGCGACGTGCTGCTGCTCTCGCTCGCCCTCTTCGGCGTGGGCTTCTCGGCGTCCGACACCATGGTGACGAAGGTCATCCCCGAGGTGTTCGGCATGCGTTCGCTGGGCGCGATCATGGGCGTGCTGACGCTGGGGTGGCGCACGGGGGCCGCGCTCGGGCCCGCCACCGCCGGATTTCTCTACGACGTGACGGGCTCGTATGCGATACCGTTCGGGGCCGCGCCGGTCGCGGTGGTGGTGAGCTGGATCTTCTTCGCGCTGGGCTCCTCCCGGCGCGCGTGACACGGGAGGGGAAGGAGGCGACATGGATTGCTGCGCGCACGAGGGGCCGGGCGGGGGCGACGCGAGGTTCGACTTCCAGAAGGTGGCGGACGGAGTGCACGTGGCGGTGGCG
The DNA here is from genome assembly GCA_003220265.1 of Candidatus Rokuibacteriota bacterium. GTDB lineage: Bacteria > Methylomirabilota > Methylomirabilia > Rokubacteriales > CSP1-6 > AR5. The sequence goes on from QHRW01000022.1 coordinate 29,472, forward strand.
GCGCCGGCTTACAAGGTCAACTGCAACACGGCCATCATCGAGAATGACGACGGGCTGATGGTGGTGGACACGCACTCCAAGCCTTCGGCGGCGAAGGTGATCGTGGAGCGGTTGCGCCAGATGTCGAGCAAGCCCGTGCGCTACGTGGTCAACACGCACTTCCACTGGGACCACTGGCACGGCAACGAGGTTTATCCGCAGGCCTACCCCCACGCCGAGATCGTCACCAACGACATCACGCGTGAGGCGATGGTGAAGAAGGGGCTCAAGCGCATCCAGGACCACGTGCGCCAGGTGCCGGCCGAGATCAAGAAGCTGGAGGCCGACGTGGCCGCCGCCCGCGGTGACGCGCGCACGAGGCTGGAGAACGACCTGCGTCTGGCCCGCGCCTATCTCGACGAGGTCACGGGCCTCAAGCCCGCGCTGCCCACGCTCGCCTTCGAGCGGACGATGAAGCTCTACCGCCGCGACCGCGAGATCCAGCTCCTGCACCTCGGCCGCGCCCACACCGAGGGCGACGTGTTCGTCTACCTGCCGAAGGAGAAGGTCGTCATCACCGGCGACGCCATGATCGGCTGGACGCCGTACATGGGCGACGGCTACCCGGAGGACTGGGTGGGCACGCTCGACCGGCTGGCCGCGCTCGACTTCACGCACATCATCATGGGCCACGGCGATCCGTGCGGCCGCGAGTGGCTGACGGTCTTCCGCGGCTACGTGCACGCCATGGTGGAGGGCGTGCGGCGCGAGGTGGCGGCGGGCGCCACGCTCGACGAGGTCAAGCAGCGCGTGCCCGCGGCGCTGGCCGGCACCTACGAGAAGCCGTTCTCGAAGTACGGCGACTACCGGCCGTGGCGCACCGGCATCCTCGCCAACATCGAGCGCACGTACGCGATGGTCAGCTAGGGCGCGTCCAGCGGGTCCACGGCGTCGGGGCCGATCCACTCGATGTTGGCCCCGGCGCCCTTCACGGCCGTGACCTCGATCTCCACGACGAGGCCCGGCCGCGCGAGGCCGGCGATGCGGCAGCCGAGCGAGGCGGGATGGCTTTTGGCGAAGGGCGTGGGGCCCTCGCCGTGGGCGCGGTTCTGCTTGGCGCCTTCGACGGTGAACGTCCGCCGGCGCACGACGTCGTCGAGGCTCGCGCCCGCCTGGCCGAGCGCGCCGCGGATGACGTCCATGGCGAGGTCGACCTGGGCGGCCCAGTCGCCGGGCGCCTGCACCTCCCCCTTCGACGACATCGACGTGCAGCCGCTCACGTGGACGAGATCGCCCGTGGCCACCGCGCGCGCGTAGCCGCGCGGCTTCTCGCGCATGTGCTCGGTGTAGATGTCGCGGCGCGACCCGGCGGCGCCGATGATCGCCTCCGCCTCGATCTCCACCAGCATCTCGGGGCGCAGCAGCGCGGGGATGGCGAGCAGCGTGGAGACCGGCCGCACGTCGCCGAGCGCCTCCACCAGCGCCCGCGTGTACGGGTCCGTCTGGCCCAGGTCGGTCAGATAGCTCTTCGTATAGACCAGGTCGCCCGGCGCGCCGCCCGCCTCGGCCAGCGCGCGGAAGATCGTGTCCATCACCGTGCGCGTCTGGCGGTACATGTCGCCCGGCGCCTCGACCTCGCCCTTGGCGTTCAGCGACGTCGAGCCGGAGATGAACACGCGATCGCCGACGCGGACGGCGCGCGAGTACGCGTACTCGTGCTCCGTCGGGCGCCCCGACGAGATGCGGGTGGCCGCGGCGCCGGCGCCATCGACGGCGTCGAGCTCGATCTCCACGAGCATCTCGGGCCGGTTGAGGCCGCTGACCTGCACCAGCGTGGCGGCCGGCCGCGCGGTGCGGAAGTGGCGCGCGACGGCGCGCGCGACCTCGTCGCCCACGCGCATGTCGGTGACGTACATGCGATTGCGCACGACGTCGTCCAGGCGTCCGCCGGCCTTGCCCATGCTCCAGGCGGCGATCTTCATGATCGCGTCCACCTGGGCGGCGGCATCGCCCGCGCCGCGGACGTGGCCCTGGCGGTCGAGCGAGGTCGTGCCCGCCTGGAGCACCGTGTCGCCGACGCGGAGCGCGCGGGAATAGTGGGCCACCTGCTCGAGCTGGCGGCCGGACTGCACGTTGATGCGGCGTGGGGTGTTCATGGCCGGGGATTGTATCCCCTTCGTGACATTGACGCCCGCGTGGGCGCGGGCGTAGCGTCGGCGTATGAGCGAGGGCGTACGCACACGCCGGTGGACGCGCAAGGAATACGACCGGCTGATCGAGATCGGCGTGTTCCAGGCCGACGAGCCGCTGGAGCTGCTCGGCGGCGAACTCGTCGTCGGCGAGCCCCAGAGTAGTGCCCACCATACCGCGGCGGGCCTGGTCGAGGACGCTCTGCGAGCCGCGCTCGGTCCCGGATGGCTCGTTCGATCGCAGGGGCCGCTGGCGCTCGATGAGGAGTCGGAGCCGGAGCCGGACATCGCCCTCGTGCCCGGCAGCCGGCGCGATTACAGCGCCGAGCACCCGGCGCGGCCCGTGCTCGTGGTCGAGGTGGCCCTCTCCAGCCTGCAGTTCGACCGCGAGCACAAGGGGAGCCTGTACGCCCGCGCGGGGCTCCGCGACTACTGGATCCTCAACCTGGTCGACCGTGTGCTGGAGGTCTATCGCGAGCCCGTTCCCGACGCCACGGCGTCGTTCGGGTGGCGCTACACGACGGTCGATCGCTTCGGGCCCGACGCGTCCGTCTCGCCGCTGGTGGCGTCGGTCGCTCGCATCGCCATCAGCGACCTGCTGCCGTAGCCAGCGCGCCGGGCACCGTGCGGATGGCGTGCCGCCGCGCGGCCGCCGAGGCCAGCGCGAACACCGCGTAGAGCACGCACGCGGCCAGCGTGAAGGGCGACGAGGGCAGGCGGCCTTCAAGGAGCTGCAGCAGGAAGACCAGCACGGGCCCCACGGCGAGCACGGCGCGCACCGTCAGCGGCGAGGCCAGCGCAATCCCGACCTGGTTGACGTAGTTCGGCAGCACGATCAGCAGCAGCGACGCGGCGGCGACGAGGCCGAGGACGGCGGGCGTGAGATCGTGCGCGACGCGCGCGGGTGAGAGGGCGGCGAGCGCCGCCGCCAGCATCACCGCGCCCGGAAAGCGTACCGCGATCAGCGTGGCCGGCCGCACGCCGCCGTCGTTCACCTTGCGGCTGAGCAGCGTGCTCACGGAGATCGCGATCCCCCCGCCCACGGTCAGCGCTACTCCGGCCAGCACGCGCCCGAGGGGCTGCGCGCCGAGCCCCGACCAGCCTCCGAGCATGACCGCGACGGCGACGAGCAGCGAGGCCAGGAGCCCGGCGTGCAGCCGGCGCTCGCCGAGCGTCCGGGCCGCGGGCGCCGCGCCCGGGACCAGCCGGTCGATCCACGTCACCGACAGCGGGCCGATGCCGAAGAAGATGACCTGCACCAGCGCGGGCTCGCCCATTCGCAGCGCGTGGAAGAACGAGAGCCAGGCGATCGCCGAGGTCGCGTTGATCCAGGCGAGCGTCCGGGCGTGTCGCCGCAGCCGGGCCAGCCCCCCGCGGTCAGTGGCGAGCGCGACCGGCAGGAACACGAGCGTGCAGAGCGTGAAGGCGGTCAGCGCGACGGTGAGGGGATCGACGCGCTGGAAGAGCGCGCCGAAGTAGACGTCACGGCCGGCGGCCAGGCAGACGAACACGACCGACAGCAGGAATCCGGTGGTCTCGCGGTTGGAGGTCATCATCGCCACCCGGGTATACGGCCCCGGGTGGCGAGATGGGTGGAACGCTGAAGCTAGACCGCCTTGTCGCGCTTGAGCGCCGCGATCTCGTCCTTCGAGTAGCCGAGCTCGCTCAGCACCTCGTCCGTGTGCTGTCCCATGTCCGGCGAGGCGGAGACGACCTTGCCCGGCGTGCGGGAGAGCGTGACCGGCAGGTTCTGCACCCTCTGCTTGCCCAGGCGCGGATGCTCGATCTCCACGGCCAGCTTCAGATGCTTGATCTGCTCGTCCTCGAACATCTGCTTGACGTCGAGAATCGGGCCGCACGGCACGCCGGCCTTGTTGAGGATGTCCACCCACTCGGCGCTCGTCTTGGTGACGGTGGCCTTCTCCAGCTCCGCGTTGCAAGCCAGCCGGTTCTTCGAGCGGTCCCGCGGCGTCTTGAAGCGCGGATCGTCGACGAGGTGCTTGACGTCGAGGGCCTCGCACAGCCGGCGATACATGTGCTGGCCGGAGGCCGCGATGTTCATGTGGCCGTCGGAGGTCTTGAAGACGCCCGTCGGGATGCCGGTGGGGTGGTCGTTGCCGGCCTGCGGCGGGATCTCCTTGCCGATCAGCCAGCGCGTCGTCTGGAAGTCGAGCATGCGGACCATCGCCTCCAGCAGCGAGGTGTGCACCCACTGGCCCTTGCCCGAGCGCTCGCGCTCGAGGAGCGCGACGAGCACGCCGTGCGCCAGGAACATGCCGGCCGTGAGGTCGGCCACGGGAATGCCGACACGCACCGGACCCTGGCCGGGCAGGCCGGTGACGGACATCAGGCCGCCCAGCCCCTGCGCGATCTGGTCGTAGCCGGGACGGTCACGGTACGGACCGCTCTGGCCGAAGCCCGAGATGCTCGCGTAGACGATGCGCGGGTTGACCGCGCTGAGCGCCTCGTAGTCGATGCCGAGCCGGTGCTTGACGTCGGGCCGGAAGTTCTCGACGACCACATCGGCCTTGGCGGCCAGCTTCTTGAGGACCTCGACGCCCTTGGGGTGCTTGAGGTCGAGCGTGATCGAGCGCTTGTTGCGATGGAGGTTCTGGAAGTCGAAGTCGTCCCGCGTGAAGTCTTCCTGCTCCCGTGACTCCACCTTGATGACCTTGGCCCCCATCTCGGCGAGCTGGCGCACGCAGGTGGGCCCCGAGCGGGCGCGCGTGAGATCGATGACCGTGTAGGGCGCGAGCGGCAAGCTCATGAGGTCCTCCGTGGCGGGAAGTATACCAATCGCGGGGCCGTGTCCGGCGCGCTGGGCGTCAGCGAATCACCACGGTGTCGGGGAGCCCTTCGAAGTCGGCGTCTCCGGTGACGAGGGTGGCGCCGAAGCGACGGGCGGTGGCATAGACGAGCGAGTCGGCCATCGCGAGGCCATGGGTGAGAGACAGGTCAGCGGCGTCGAGCGCGAGCGGCTCGTCCACGGGCGCGATGGTCGCGCGGCGCAGCGCCGACACCGCCTCGACGGCACGCTCCTCGCTGACGTCCCGCCGGATCACCTTGTAGACCTCGTAAATCTCGATCGCGGAAACCAGCAGCGGGTCGCGCCCCTCGATGTACGTTGCGAAGCGACCCGCCTTCGGCCGATCGGCCAGGTACTCGATCCAGCCGCTGGAGTCGATCAGGATCAGAGGCGATCCTTCTTTTCGCGGAGGCCCTTGGGATTCACGCCCCGGGCGATCCCCCGGTAGGCTCGCAGGGGGCGTTCAGGAACGAGGAAGAGGACACCGCCCTTGTCGAGCACCGTGATGCGCATCCCCGGGCGCAGCTTCAGGCGTTCGCGGGCCCCCCGGGGCAGGACGAGCTGATACTTGCTGGAGAGGGTGACGGTTTCCATGGCTTACCGATATGGTATCGATCGGCTATTGGTAAGTCAACGCCGGGCTAACTACAACCGCGGATCGAGGACGTCGCGCAGGCCGTCGCCGAGCAGGTTCATGCCGAGCACGGTCAGCATGATGCCGAGCCCCGGGAAGGTCGAGATCCACCACGCCTCGCGCAGGTAGTCGCGGCCCTCGCTGAGCATGCGTCCCCACTCCGGCTGCGGCGGCTGGCTGCCGAGCCCGAGGAAGCTGAGGGCGGCGGCGGCCAGGATGGCGGTGCCGAGCCCGAGGGTGGCGGTGACGACCAGCGGGGCCACCACGTTGGGCAGGATGTAGCGTGCGAGGATCGACGGATCGCGACTGCCGAGCGCGCGGGCGGCCTCGACGTAGAGGTTCTCGCGCGTGGCCAGCACGCTGCCGCGGATCAGCCGCGCGTAGGTCGGCACCGCGGAGAGCCCGACCGCGATCATGACGTTCGTGAGCCCCGGCGTGAGCACGCTGACGATCGCCAGCGCCAGCAGGATTCCAGGAAAGGCCAGCAGCACGTCGATCACGCGCATGATCACCCCGTCGAGCCGGCCGCCGTAGAAGCCGGAGACGAGCCCGATCGGCGCGCCGAGCCCGACGGCGATGGAGACCGCGATCAGGCCCACGGTGAGGGAGATCCGCGCGCCGTGCATCACGCGGCTGGCCACGTCGCGCCCGAGCTGATCGCTGCCGAGCCAGTAGGCGGCCGAGGGCGGCTGCAGCGCCGAGCGCGGCGCCGTCTTGATCGGATCGCGCGGGCTCAGCCACGGCGCTGCCAGCGCCACGAGCGCGAGCACGCCCAGGATCACCAGCCCGACCGCGGCGCCCCGGTGGCGCACGAGCCGCTGGGGCAGGCTCACGGCGAGCCGAAGCGGATGCGCGGATCGGCGTACGCGTAGGCGACGTCGACCAGCACGTTGATCAGCACGTACACGGTGGCGACGAACAGCACCGTGCCCTGCACGAGCGGGAAGTCCTTGGACAGGATGCCGCCCACGATCACTGAACACCGTCTCCACGATGACGGCGCCGGCCAGGAGATTACCGAACTGCAGGCCGAAGATCGTGATGATGGGGATCAGCGCGTTCTTGAGCGCGTGACGCACCACCACCGCGAAACCGCCCAGGCCCTTGGCGCGCGCCGTGCGCACGTAGTCCTGGCCCAGCACTTCCAGCATGCTCGAGCGCGTCAGCCGCGCGATGATCGCCGCCGCGATCGTGCCGAGCGTGATGCTCGGCAGCACCAGGTGCAGCAGGCTGCCGCCGCCGGTGGCCGGGAACCAGCCCAGGTGCAGGGAGAACGCGAAGATCAGCAGCAGGCCGAGCCAGAAGCTCGGCATGGACACGCCGAGCAGCGCGGTGGCCATCGAGGCCACGTCGAGCCAGGAGCTGCGCGCGAGCGCGGCCAGCAGTCCCAGCGGGACGCCGACGACGACGGCGACCAGCATGGCGGCCAGTGCGAGCTGCGCGGTGTTCCAGACGTTCTCGCCGATCTCGGTGGTGACCGGACGGCGGCTGCGGATCGAGGTGCCGAGATCGCCGCGCGCGGCGCTGGTGACGAAGCGCCCGTACTGCTTCAGGATCGGCTCGTCGAGGTGGAGCTGGGCGCGCATCTGGGCGATCTGGTCGGGCGTGGTGACGAACTCGGCGAGCATCATCTTCACCGGGTCGCCGGGCACGAGGAACAGCATGCTGAAGACGGCCAGCGTCACGCCGAACAGCACCGGCACGACGGCCAGGACCCGCCGCGCGATCCAGGTCAGCATGGGCCGGCCGCGCCCGAGCGGCTACCGGCGCAGCGTGGCGTCGGCGAGACTCGGATAGGCGTTGAAGTTGTAGCGGACGCCCTGGACGCCGGCGCGGAACGCCCACACCGACAGCTCGTCCACCAGCGGCACCGTCAGCGCCTCGTCGAGCGCGAGCTGGGCGATCGAGAGATAGATCGCCCGCCGCTTGCCGGGGTCGGACTCGCGCCGGCCCTGCTCGAGCAGCGCGTCGAGCCTGGGGTTCTTCACGCACGACCAGTTGAAGTTGGAGCCGACCAGCGAGGAGTGGAAGAGCGAGAAGACGCCGTCGGGGTCGGTCGCGCGCAGGAACATCACCGGGCCGTGAGTGGCGCAGCGGTAGTTGTCCTCGTACCACGGCGGCCGGGCCTGGGCCTTGATCTTGAGGTCGATGCCGACCTCGTGCAGCGAGGACTGGATGAGCTGCGCCGTCGGATCGGGGCCGCCGCCGTACTCGATGGCGTTCAGCACGATCTCCAGACGCTGGCCGCCCCTGGCGCGGATGCCGTCGCCGCCCGGCTGCCAGCCGGCCTCGCCGAGCAGCGATTTCGCCCTGGCGGCATCGAAGGGATAGGCCTGGCGCAGCGAGGCGTCGTCGAGCATCACGGCGGTGAGGGGGGCGTTGGCCTTGAGCGCGGTGCCCTTGAAGACGGTGGCCAGGAACGCCTCCTTGTCGATCGCGTAGTTGATGGCGCGCCGCACGCGCACGTCGTCCATCGGCGGCTTCGTGATGTTGAGCAGCCAGATGCGCGGCACGCCGGGCCACGGCGCCTTCTCGATGCGCAGCGCTGAATTCTTCTCCAGCCGCGGCAGCGACTGGGCGGGGACGTTGTACACGCCCTGGGTCTCGCCGCTCTCGAGCGTGGTGACGCGCGTGCCGGCCTCGGGGATGAACTTCCACACCACCGCCTCGAGCGGCGGCGGCCCGCTGCGCTCGCTGCCCGGCGCCTTCCGGTTGTAGGCCGGGTTGCGCACCATCGTGGTGTGGTCCTTGGCCACGTAGTCCTTCATCATGAACGGTCCGGTGCCGATCGGGCGCGTGTGAACCGCATCGCCCGTCTCCCGCACGGCCTTGGGCGACACCAGGCTCAGCGTGCCGGCCGCCGCGTAGGTGAGGAAGGGCGCGTACGGCGTCTCGAAGCTGACCTGCACGGTGAACTCGTCGAGCACCCTGGAGCCCGCGTAGCCGGCGAGCTGGGCGCGGGCGCCGCCGGCCTTGAACTTCGGATCGACGATGCGGTCGAAGTTGAACTTCACGGCGTCGGCGTTGAACGGCGTGCCGTCATGGAACTTCACGTCACGCCGCAGCTTGAAGGTGACGCTACGGCCGTCCTTGGCGGTCGTCCACGACTCGGCCAGCCACGGCGAGAGCTTGCCGTCGGGCGCCTTGTAGAGAAGGCACTCGGTCACCGAGGCGATGATCTGGTACGTCACCGCCGAGGGCGAGGCGTGCGGATCGAGCGTGGGGGGCTCCTGGTCGAGCCCGAGCACGAGCGTGCCGCTGCTCTGCGCCGCGGCGTGGTGCGCGATGGCCCCGGCAAGAACGAGCACGGTGACCGCGAGGACGCGAAGGGCGATCATTGGGGGCCTCCTGGGCCGGGAGTATACCCTCCGGGCTCAGCCCTTGATGGCGCCCGCCGTCATGCCCTTCACGAACCACTCGGACAGGAACAGGTAGAGGACCAGCACCGGCAGGGTGGCGATCATGAGGCCCGTGGCCAGCATGCCGATGTCCTGGTACTGGTCGGAGACGAGGAACTGGATGGCCAGCGGCAGCGTGCGGATCTTCTGCTGCGTGATGAAGACCACGGCGTAGAGGAACTCGTTCCAGAAGTAGATGAAGTTCAGGATCACCGTGGTGGCCACCGCCGGCAGCGCCATGGGGAACATCACGCGCCAGAACATCGCCCAGTCGCTGCAGCCGTCGATGCGGGCGGCCTCCTCCAGCTCGGTGGGGATCTGCGCGAAGAACGCGCGCAGCAGGTAGATCGTCAGCGGCAGCTCGGTGACCACGTAGACCAGCGTGAGACCGGCGAGCGAGTTGAAGAGCCGGTACTGCACGAGGATCTGGAAGAGCGAGAGCAGCATGATCTGCGGCGGGAACATGATCGAGAGAAAGATCAGCAGGAAGAGCGGCTCGCGCAGCGGGAAGTGATAGCGGCGGCGGCCGAAGGCGAAGCCGGCCATGGCGCCGATGAGGCTGACGATCAGCACCGAGGCCACGGCCACGATCAGGCTGTTCTTGAAATACGTCGCATACCCGAACTCGTTCCAGGCGGTCGCGAACTTGGCCCAGTGCGCCGGGATGGGCGGCGCGTAATGGCTGCGGTAGATCTCCTCGGTCGTCCGCAGCGACATCATGGCCGTCCATATATAGGGCCCGGCGGAGAAGGCCGTGTAGGCGAGGACGGGCAGCAGCAGGAGGACGCGGGCGAGGCGGCGCGGCACGCTCAGAATTCCAGGGCCTCGCGCCGCTGCAGCACACGGGTGAGCCCGAGCGAGAGCCCGAAGATGATCACGAACCAGATGACGGCGATGGCGGACGGATAGCCGAGATCCAGCGTCTTCCACTCGAAGGCGCGCTTGACCACGTAGGTGGCCACGGTCTCCGTGCCCCACATGGGGCCGCCGCGCGTCATCACCCACACGAGCGCGAACTGCTTCATCTTGCCGATGAAATCCAGGATGACCAGGTTCACGATCGTGGGCCGCAGCAGCGGGACCATGATGCGAAGGGTCCGCTGCCAGGCACGGGCGCCGTCGATGCTCGCCGCCTCCAGGTAATCCGACGGGATCGCGTGGATGGCCGCCAGCAGGACCACCATGTTGAAGCCGGCGAACATCCACGTCGTGACCAGGATCAGCGCGGGCAGCGCCGTCAGGGGACTCGCCAGCCAGGCCTGCGCATAGGCGCCGAGGCCGACCGCGCGCAGCACGAGGTTGGCGATGCCCCAGTCGTAGTTGTAGACCCAGAGCCAGATCACGCCGACGACCGGGTAGGACATCAGCACCGGCGTGAACCACACCGTGCGAAAGACGCGCGCGAAGGGCACGCGCGCGTGGAGCGTGAGGGCCAGCAGCAGGGCGAGCGGGATATCCACGATGGGCGCGACCACCGCCCACACCAGCGAGTTGCGCGCCGCCTTCCAGAAGACGTCGTCGCTCGTGAGGATCTCGCGGAAGTGCTCGAGGCCGACGTACTCGTACAGCATGCCGAGGTCCATCCGGAGCGTGTGCAGGCTGTTGTAGAAGGTCACCAGCACGGGATAGATCGTGAAGGCGGCGTAGAGGACGACCGTCGGGCCGAGGAAGATCGCGATGGCGCCCCAGGGACGGCGCGCGCGGGGGCGACGCACGGCCGCCCCGGTCAGGATCAGCGACTCGCTGCGGGCCAGGCTACTTGCCCTTGAGGCGCGCGTCCTCGAGCTTCGCCAGCGCCTCGTCGGCGCCGATCAGCTTGTTCGGCAAGCCCTGGTTCACCGCGGCGACGTAGGTGTCCCACACGCCCGGCTTCATCTGCAGGCGCACCTGCTGGGCGGTGAGATCGACCCACTTCGTCGCCTTGTTCACGCGCGCGTACTCGTCGAAGTACCACTTGAACGGGCTGTCGATCTTGGCGACGTCGGTCTTGATCCCGGTCTGCACGCCCGTCTTGGCCATCCACAGGTTGCCGATCTCGACGTCGGCGAAGGCGTCCACGACCTTGACCGCCAGCGCGAGATTCGGGCTCTTGGCGGCGGCGCCCAGCGAGCCGGCCACGCCGAGGAACTTCTGGTTGTGGCCCTTGCCGTCCTTCATCAGCGGGTAGTTCATCATCGCGAGCTCGAAGTCCTTGGGCTGCCCGCCCTTGTCCTGAGGCACGAAGGCGCGGCCCGTGTACCAGGAGCCGACCGGGAACATGCAGGCCTTCTGCTCGGTGTGGAAGTAGCGGTGCGCCTCGGCCAGCGTCATGCTGGAGAGCGTCCTGGCGTAGGCGCCGAGGTCGATCAGCTCCTTGTAGTAGTGAAACACCTCGACGACGCGCGGATCCTTCCACGAGAGCTCGCCCTTGAACAGGCGCAGCGTGTCCTCGCTGCCGAGCTTGTCGAGGAGCATCGCGTTGGGCATGTAGTGCGCGGCCCAGTCGCGGTCAGCGGCGCCGGTGGCGAAGGCGGCATAGCCGGCCTTGGCGCACTTGCCGACGAGATCCTTGAACTGCTCCTGCGTCAGCGCGCCGCTCGCCGGCAGCGTCACGCCGAGCTGCCTGAAGATCTTCCGGTTGTAGTAGAGCTCGTCGGAGGCGGCCTCGAGCGGCAGCGCCCACACGCCCGTCTTGCCGCCCGGCCCCGGCCGCGTCCAGAAGGCCTTGCCGTACGGCTCGATGTTCTCCCAGCGCACGGCGGTGGAGAGGTCGGCCATCCAGCCCGCCTGCATGAACTCCGGCGCATCGATGTCGTAGTAGAGGACGTCGGGGAAGCCGGAGCCGGCGGTGAAGGCGGCCCGCAGCGTCGTGAACATGTTCTTCTTCTCGTAGAAGGTGATCGTCACCGTGTGGCCGGGGTTCTTCGCCTCGAACCGGCGCTTGGCCTCGAAGAGGACGACCTTCTTGTTGTCCTCGATGGCCCAGTGACTCCACCATTGCAGCTCCGTGGCGCCGGCGACGGCGGCGGCGCCGAGCCACAGGCAGGCGGTGAGCAGCGCGATCCTCTTCATGGGCTCCTCCTTTATCGAGGCCGGCGCGCAGTGTAGCATCCGGGCCATGAACATCACCATTCTCGACGACTGGCAGGACACGATCCGCACGCTGGCCTGCTTCTCCAAGGTGGCCGGCCACAAGGTCACCATCTTCAACGACCACACCAAGGACGTCGAGGCCCTCGCCAAGCGCCTGGCCGACACCGAGGCGCTCTGCCTGATCCGCGAGCGCACGCCCATCCGGGCGCCGCTGCTGGAGCGGCTCGACCGCCTCAAGCTGATCAGCCAGGCCGGCGTCTTCCCCCACGTGGACGTCGAGGCGGCCACGAAGCGCGGCGTCCTCATCTGCTCGCTCACCGGGCCCGGGCGCCCGTCGTACGCGACGGCCGAGCTCACGTGGGGGCTGGTGATCGCGGCCTTCCGCCGCATTCCTCAGGAGATGAACGCGCTGCGGGCGGGCAAGTGGCAGGCGCATCCGATCGGCGTCGGCCTGCGCGGCAAGACGCTCGGCATCTGGGGCTACGGCAAGATCGGCGCCGTCGTGGCCGGCTACGGCAAGGCGTTCGGCATGAACGTGCTGGCGTGGGGCCGGCCGTCCACGCTCGAGAAGGCCCGGGCCGACGGCTACACAGCCGCCGCCAGCAAGGAAGCGTTCCTCGAGCAGTCGGACGTGGTCTCGATCCACGTGCGCCTCATTCCCGAGACGCGCGGAATGGTGACGGCCGCGGATCTCGCGCGCATGAAGCCGAGCGCGCTCTTCGTGAACACCAGCCGCGCGGGGCTCGTCGCCCCCGGCGCCCTCGAGGCGGCGGTGAAGGCGGGACGGCCGGGCATGGCGGCCGTGGACGTCTTCGAGGAGGAACCGGTCGTGGGCGGCAACCATCCGCTGCTGAAGCTCGACAACGTGATCGCGGTGCCGCACCTGGGCTACGTCGAGCGCGATGGGCTCGAGCACATGTTCTCGACGATCTTCGACCAGGTGCTGGCCTACGCGGCCGGCAAGCCGATCAACGTGCAGAACCCCGAGGCCCTCACCGCGCGCGGCCCCGGCGCCAGATGACGGTTCCAGAGGCGCGCCACGGCTGTGCCGGGGCGTGCCGAACGTTGGGGTGTGTGGGGGGCCATGTCGGGGCCCCCCACGTCGGTTAATGTATTTCGACCGGCGGCTCTGGGCGCTCACCGCCGGCGTCCGTAGCCGCATCGCCGCCGCGGTGGCGATCGGCCTGCTGGCCGCCGTCGCCGGCATCGCGCGCCTCGCCCTGCTCGGCTGGCTGCTGGCCCGCGTGCTGGCGGGCGACTCGCTCGCCGCGCTGGCGCCCGCCCTCGTCCTCACCGCCGTCGCCCTCGTGGGCCGCAGCGCGCTCGACTACGCCCGCACGATGGCCGCGCACCATACGGCCGCGCGCGTGCAGGCCGAGCTGCGGCGCAGCCTCTATGCGCACGTGGCGGCGCTCGGCCCCGCGCATTTCGTGCGCGACCGCACCGGCGACGTGATGCTCTCGATGGTCGAGGGCATCCAGCAGCTCGAGGTCTACTTCGGCCAGTACCTGCCGCAGCTCTTCGTGGCCGCGCTCACGCCGGTGCTCATCTTCGCGTTCGTCGCCTTCCTCGACCTGCCCGTCGCGCTCGTCGTGCTGGTGGCGGCGCTGGTGGCGCTGCTGGCGCCGGGGCTCTGGCACCGCTGGGATAGCCGCGCCAGCCTCGCGCGCAGCCAGGCCTACAAGGCGTTCGGCGCCGAGTTCCTCGACGCCGTCCAGGGCCTGGCCACGCTGAAGGCCTTCGGCCAGTCCACCTCGCGGGCGCGGCGGCTCGAGGAGAAGGCCACGTCGCTCTTCCACAGCACCATGTGGGTGCTGGGCACCAACACGCTGGCGCGCGGCATCACCGACACCGTCATCGCGATGGGCGCCGCCGCGGCGCTCGCCGTCGGCGCCTGGCGCGTCAGCCACGGCGCCATGTCGCTCTCCGCCCTGCTCGTCATCCTCATGCTCGGCATCGAGGTCTTCCGTCCGCTGCGCGAGCTGCGCGTGCTGCTCCACCAGGGGATGCTGGGCCTCTCCGCGTCCCGCGGCATCTTCGCCATCCTCGACGCCCGCGCGGCGGTGACGGACCGCCCGGGCGGGCTGGAGCCGCGCGATGCCGGCGTGACGTTCGAGGACGTGACGTTCGTCTATCCCGGCGGCCGGCGCGCCGCCCACGCGGGCGTGAGCTTCAGCGTGCGGCCGGGGGAGCGCGTGGGCATCGTGGGGCCGAGCGGCTCCGGCAAGTCCACGGTGGCGCGGCTGCTGCTGCGCTTCTACGATCCCGAGCGCGGGCGCGTGCTGATCGGCGGGCGCGATCTGCGCGAGCTGAGCCTGGCCCAGATCCGGGCGCGCATCGCCGTCGTCAGCCAGGACACCTGGCTCTTCCACGGCACCGTGGAGGAGAACCTCCGGATGGGCCGGCCGGGCGCCACCGCGGACGAGCTGCGCGCGGCCGCGCGCGCCGCCAATGCCGAGGAGTTCATCCTGCGCCTGCCCCAGGGCTACGCCACCATCGTGGGCGAGCGCGGCGTGCGGCTGTCCGGCGGCCAGCGCCAGCGCATCGCCATCGCGCGCGCGCTCCTGCGCGACGCGCCGATCCTCGTGCTGGACGAAGCGCTCTCCTCGGTGGACGCCGAGAGCGAGGCGCTCATCCAGGCCGCGCTGGACCGGCTGATGGTCGGGCGCACGACGCTCGTGTTCGCCCATCGCCTGTCGAGCGTGATCGGCGCCGACCGCATCCTGGTGCTGGACGAGGGCCGCGTGGTGGAGCAGGGGACGCACGCCGCGCTGATCGCCGGCCACGGTGTGTACGCGCGGCTCATGGCGGGGCAGGCGCGCGACGGCGCCGGCGCGGTGGCGGTGGGCGCGCGCGCGACGGCGGTCGTGGATGCCGAGGCGCGCGAGACCGCCGAGGCCGAGCCGGCCGACGCCATCGTGCACGGCGCCGCCGTCGGCTGGGGCGCGGTGCTGAAGACGCTGCTGGACAAGACGCGCGGCTATCGCGGGCGCCTGCTGCTCACCTTCGGGCTCGGCGTCGCGCGGGTGAGCGCGCTCATCGGCGTCGGCGTGCTGAGCGCGCTGGCCGTGCGCGCGGTGAAGCACGGTGAGCCGGCCGGCACGCTGCTGATCACCCTGGGCGTGGTGGCGCCGCTGGCCGGCCTGCTGCACTGGGTGGAGTCGTGGCTCGCCCACGACGTGGCCTACCGCCTCCTCACCGACATGCGCCTGGACGTCTTCCGCAAGCTCGACGCGCTCGCGCCCGCGTACCTCACGCGGCGGCGCACGGGCGACCTCGTCGGCGTCGCCACGCACGACGTCGAGCTGATCGAATACTTCTTCGCCCACACGGTGACGCCGGCGCTGGTGGCGGTGCTGGTGCCGCTCGCCGTCCTGGCGACGCTGGCGGCCGTCGGCTGGCCGCTGGCGCTCGTCCTCGTGCCCTTCCTGCTCTATACCGCGCTGATCCCGGTGCTCGGCCGCGCGCGCATCGACCGCCTCGGCTCGCGCGCGCGCGAGGCCTCCGGCGATCTGAACGCGCACGTGGTGGACACCGTGCAGGGCCTCGCGGAGATCGTCGCCTACGGCCGGGTGGCCACGTGGGGCGAGGCGCTCCACGTGAAGGCGCAGCGCTTCTTCGACCTGCGCCTGCCGTTCCTGCGCGACCTCGCGCGCCAGACCGCGCTGCAAGAGGTTGCCACCGGGTTCGGCGGCCTCGCGGTGATCACCGTCGGCGCCTGGCTCGCGCGCGACGGGCGCCTCGATTCCGGCGTGCTGCCGCTCCTCACGCTGCTCGCGCTCTCGGCGTTCGTGCCGCTCTGGGAAGTCGCCCAGGTCGGCCGCCAGCTTGCCGACACGCTCGGCGCCGCGCGACGGCTGCGCGCCGTCGAGAGCGAGCCCGTGCCGGTCCGTGATGGCCGCGGCGTCAGCGACGCGCTCGGCGTCAACGGCGGCGGCGTCACGATCGAGCTCACCGACGTGCGCTTCACGTATCCCGGTCGCACGCGCCCCGCCCTCGACGGAGTCTCGCTGCGCATCGAGGGCGGCAGCACGGTGGCGGTGGTGGGGCCGTCAGGCGCGGGCAAGACCACGATCGCCAGCTTGCTGCTGCGCTTCTGGGATCCGGAAGCGGGCGTCGTGCGCCTCTTCGGCCATGACCTGCGCGACTATCAGCTCGACGCCCTGCGCCGGCGCATCGCGCTGGTGGCCCAGGACACCTACCTCTTCCACGACACGCTGCGCGCCAACATCGTGCTGGCGCGGCCGGAGGCGAGCGACAAGGACGTCCGCGCCGCGGTCGAGCACGCCGCGCTCGCCGAGCTGGTCGATGCGCTGCCCGACGGCCTCGACACGGTGGTCGGCGAGCGCGGCGCGCGCCTGTCCGGCGGCCAGCGCCAGCGCGTCGCCATCGCCCGCGCATTCTTGAAGGACGCGCCCGTGCTCGTGCTGGACGAGGCCACGTCGCACCTGGACGCCGTCAGCGAGGCGGCCGTGCGGCTGGCGCTGGAACGGCTCTCACGCGATCGCACCACGCTGGTGATCGCGCACCGCCTGTCGACCGTGCGCGACGCCGACGCCATCGTGGTGCTCGACGAGGGGAAAGTGATGGAGGTGGGCCCGCACGCCGCGCTCCTGGCGCGCGGCGGGCTCTACGCGCACCTGGTGGCGCGCCAGCTAGCGGCGGGGGCGGCGCTCACGGCGTCCTGAGCCGGTATTCTCGACTCCACGGGGATGCAGTTCGGGCCCTTTAGTTGCTGCTCTCCCATGCGTACGCCGCATTCACGGTCGACTCGAATACGGCGCCATACTTGAGCAGCAGCGTCTTGGTCTTGGCGTCCAGTTCTTTCTCGATTCCGATTTCATCGCGCGGCATTCGGTTGTCGCGCACCGCGGCCATCACGCGCTTGATCTCGGCAGCCGCGTGCACCGGCGTTTGGAACAGGACCAGGCGCTTCATCTTTTCCGGGTTGTCCGGTGCGTGGCAATTGTTGCAGGTGCCGTTCCGCATCGCGAGCGCCAAATCCTTGTACGTGGTCTGCAGCTGCTCCAGGTATGGGTTGTCCGCGCGGAACAGGCCCACGAACAGCGCCGGCTTGGGCTGCGGCTCACCCTTATCGTCGAGCCACATCCATTTGCCGTCGAACGCGGGAGGGATCCGCGACGCGGTGTTGAGGCGCGGGTCGGCGCCCTCCTGACGCGAGAACTGCCCGACGACGATCTTCGACGTGTGCGGATCGATCCAGAACGTGATCCCGTTGGCGCGCTGGTAATCGCTCCACTTCTTCGCGTCGTGCCAGAACGGATACGGGTACTGTCCGGGCATCAAGTTGTTGCGAAACACGCCTTCCAGCCGCGCACGATAGCGCGCCTCCGTCGCGTCGTAGTCGACCCGGTAGCGGCCGTTGAACATGAAGAGCGGCAGGTAGAGTCCGGATAGAACCTCCGCGCCGAACTGGGTCAGCGTCGTGTCTTTCAATCGCCCATCGGGCACCGGGCTCGGCCTGCCCCACAGCACGATGCGGGCGAGACTGCGCTTGAAGAACGAGTTTTTGAACAGCGCCACGCGGCACCGGTCCAAGGCGTCCTGATCGCCCGGATTCGACAGCGGACACAGCGTTGCGGCCTCCTGCGCCAGCGTGGCAACCAGTTGCTCCACGCGTCGCGTGTCCTCGGCGCGCGGCACGGATTGCGCGCTGCTCGCGCAAGCGAAACCTAGAGCGATGAGCACAGCGGCAGCACGAAGCAGCAGGACTTTCACGGCGACCGCCTTAGCGAACCGGCGTCATGATGTTGGTGAGCAAGTGCGTGGCGAGCTTTCGGCCCATCTGTTCGCTGACTTCGAGTGAATTGCGGAAATGAATGCCGCCCCAGATGCGGACCATCCTCTGCTCTTCGGCCATCTGCGCAATGCTGTTGAACTGACGTTGCAGCCGGGCATCTGCACTGTCGGTCACCGTGAGTATCTGCAAAGATCCGGTGCCGAACACCGATTCGAGGACGCCAGACGCGACGCCGGCCACGATGGCCGCCGACGAGGGATACTCCGGATGCATCGGCGTCGCGTTCAGCGGTGTCCAGCCGGCGTCTCGCTCGGTGGCATCGTTGCCGTCCTGATCCCCGTTGCGGATCGCCGTGACCGGTCGCCAACGGTTGTAGTGAAACTTCGCATCCCAGTCGCAGATATAGTTATTGGCGATACCCATGTTGACCAGCGCGAACAACCGTGCGTTCTCGGCCAATCCGAGGCCCTTCGCGGCGGAGAGTTGGCGCGCGACCTGATTCCAACTGGGAAGAAAGTTGCCCGTCGTCCAAAAGCGCACGGCCTCGGTCTGTTGCGCGGTGCGCGTCACGCTTTTGGCACCGCCGAGATCCTTG
>QHRW01000023.1 GCA_003220265.1 Candidatus Rokuibacteriota bacterium
CCCGCTCGAGACTTTACTCTACCGTCACGCCTCGACTGAGATCCGCACCCGCGGCGAGCACGCTCGAGGCTCAGTGCGAGTTTGGCCGTTGTGCAGTCGTGAAGATCGCCGGTTCGTGGCCCAGCAGTTCGGCGACCTGGGCGACGTCGGGAGCGGACGCGATCGAAAGCTCAGGCAAGAACTCGTTGGCGAGGATCTTGGCGCATCTGATACCAACTCGAACCGTGATCACGTGGCCGGCGAGAAGCCCGACCTAGCGAGAAGTTATGCACGAGGTGGCGATTGCCATTGAATCCAGGCCTCGAAAGAGACCAGACTCAGAAGGTGCGGAAAAACACCCTTACGTTGGCCATGGCGATGCTCTGTGCTCTCGGCGCGGCCGGCCCGTCGGTCGACGCCGCGGCCGGCACGGGATACTTCACGATCGAGGGCGACATCAACGCCTCGCTCGATATCCAGGTTAAAGATTGCGTGGTGTCGGCGCCGGGCAACACCCTCATGAACGGCCTCTCGCTCAAGATCGAACACAGCGAGATGATCCCGGTCGGCACGTTGCACGTGCCGCCCTTTGGCGGCGACAAAACTTACGTGAGGAACGCGCCCGGGGACGCCACCGTGAGCTTCTCGTTCCTGATGCATAAAGTCGCGCGTGACCGCCAGCTCTTCGAGGCGAATGTGGGCGAGGGCCGGCCTGGCAGGGTGGTCGTCACTGTCAACGACAACGGGCGTTCAGGGGAAATGACCTTTGTCGGCGTTGGCCTCACCCAAGCCGGTGCGAACAAGGGCACCGTCTCGGGCAGCCTGAAGTGGACCTGCGCGCCGTAGCAGGTGATGGAAGGAAGCTCCTCGGTGTCCACAACAGAAGAGGCGGAGGTGCGATGAAGCATTCAATCAGAGCCATCGGCTTGGCGTTCGTGGCGGTGGCCATCGGAGTTGCCGTGGCGGCCGCCGAGGGGCGCAGCGACACGCTGCTGATCGTGGTGGAGTCGGGCCCCAACAGCCTGGACATCCACGGCGTGGGCGCGAACCGACCTGCGTATGGGGCTTCGTGGAATCTGTACGACCGCTTGATCACGTACGGCGTCAAGAGCCTGCCGGACGGCACCCGGATGTACGACTACAGCGTGCTGAAGCCAGAGTTGGCAGAGAGCTGGGAGCTTGCGCCCGACGGCACGTCGGTGACGTTCAAGCTGCGCCGGGACGGCAGATTTCACGACGGCACGCCGGTCACCGCCAAGGACGTCAAGTGGTCCTTCGATCGCGCGGTGACCGTCGGCGGGTTTCCGACGTTCCAGATGAAAGCCGGCTCGCTCGAGAAATCGGAGCAGTTCGAAGTGGTGGACGACCACACCTTCCGTGTGAAATTCCTCCGCAAGGACAAGCTCACGCTGCCGGATCTGGCGGTGCCGGTGCCCGCCATCATCAACTCGACCCTGGCCAGGAAACAGGCCACCCCGAGCGACCCGTGGGCGATGGAATGGCTCAAGAACAATGAAGCGGGCGGCGGTGGATACAAGCTCGTTTCCTGGACCCCTGGTCAGGAGACGGTGTACGAACGCTTCGACGACTGGAAATCGGGACCGCTGCCCAAGATAAAGCGGGTCATCGTCCGCGAGGTCCCGTCGGCCGGCAACCGAAGGGCCCTGCTCGAGCGCGGCGATTCCGACATCTCCTTCGACCTCCCCCCCAAGGACTTCGCCGAGCTGGCCCGGTCCGGCAAGGTCACCGTGATCGGCCACCCGATCGAGAACATGTTCTATTACCTCGGAATGAACGCGAAGAACCCCCCCTTCAACAATGTGAAGGCCCGCCGGGCGGTGGCCTCTGTCCTGCCTTACGAAGCCATCTTCAAGACCGCAGTGTTCGGGCGCGGCGTACTCCTCTGGGGGAATCCCATCGCGACCAACACGTTCGGATACGATTCGAAGCTCACGCCCTTCAAGACCGATCTCGCCCGCGGCAGGGCGCTCATGACCGAGGCCGGGTATCCCAACGGCTTCGAGACGACCCTGTCCTTCGATCAGGGGTTCGCGACCGTCAGCGAGCCGATCGCCGTGCTCGTGCAGGAGTCGCTCGCCCAGATCGGAATCAAGACGAGCATCAACAAGGTTCCGGGGACCAACTGGCGCAGCATGCTGCTGAAGAAAGAGATGCCGCTCTTCATCAATAACTTCGGCGGCTGGCTCAACTATCCCGAGTACCTCTTCTTCTGGAACTTCCATAGCCAGAACGCGGTCTTCAACACGTCCTCCTACCAGAACCCGGCGATGGACAGGCTCATCGAGGCCGCGCGATTCGAGACGGATCCGGCGAAGTACGCCGAGCACGTGCGGGGCTTCGTCCGCCTCTTCGTGACCGACGTGCCGCGAGTTCCGCTCTTTCAAATGAACCTCGACATCGCCACGCAGAAGAACGTCAAGGGCTATCAGTACTGGTTCCACCGGCAATTAGATTTCCGCCAGCTCGAGAAGAACTGAAGGGTCACGCTCGGGAGAAACTCCATGTGGTATCTCCTGGGGCGATTCCGCTGGTGACCGCCGTGGTCCGAGGATTGAGGTCGGCGCAGCGCTGTGAGTGGAGAACCGGCGTTTGGCGTTGTCTGGTCGCCATGCTCGCCAGCGCGCCGATTCATGCATGTTCGATCATCCATGTTCACTCGGACTTATCCTTCGGCGATCGAATTCCAAAGTGGCACGGGTGTCCTGATCGGCCGCTCGTGGCACGGGTAAAACCCCTAGGGGATTGCCCCTGCGCCCGCGGGGATGGACCTATTTTTCTCCGAAATTCGGCAGATGCGGCGAATCTCTTGAGGTGCGGCACGATTGTTGCCTCCCCGAGCGCAAAGTTTCAAGAGGTCATCGCGCAGGGAGGAGAACTATGAGCTCAGGCAGGAGTGCCGTGAAGAACCTGAAAGGACTCCTCGCCGCGGTCGCGCTGGTGCTGGTCACTGCACCGACCGCCACCGCGCAGAGCCGGAACGAGACATTGATCGTCGTGGTGGAGTCGGGTCCCAACACCATGGACATCCACGGGTTGGGCGCCAATCGTCCGTCCTATCAGGCGTCCTGGAACATCTATGACCGCTTGTTGACCTACGGCGTGAAATCCTTGCCCGACGGCACACGATCCTACGACCACTCGTCCCTCAAGCCCGAACTGGCTGAGAGCTGGGAGCTGGCACCCGACGGGATGTCGGTCACTTTCAAGCTCCGACGCGACGCCAAGTTCCACGATGACACGCCAGTCACCGCCAAGGATGTCAAGTGGTCTTTGGATCGGGCCGTGTCCATCGGCGGCTTCCCTACGTTCCAGATGAAGGCCGGCTCGCTGGAGAAGCGCGAGCAGTTCGAGGTGGTCGATGACTACACTTTCCGGGTCAACTTCATCCGGAAGGACAAGCTGACGTTGCCCGATCTAGCCGTTCCGGTCGCCATCGTCATCAACTCCACGTTGGCCAAGAAGCAGGCGACCGCGGACGACCCGTGGGCCGCGGAATGGCTCAAGAGGAACGAGGCCGGGAGCGGCGCCTACCGGCTGGAGGCATGGAAGCCCGGCGAGCAGACGATTTATGTCCGCAACGATCAGTGGAAGTCTGGGCCACTCCCCAAGATCCGGCGCGTGATAGTCCGCGAGGTCCCCTCGGCCGGCAACCGCCGGGCGCTGTTGGAGCGAGGCGACGCCGATCTGTCCTTGGATCTGCTGCCGAAGGACGTCTCGGAGATCGAGAGAGCTGGCAAGCTCAACGTCGTCTCGTCTCCGATCGAGAACGCCCATGTCTATCTGGGCATGAACGTGAAGACGCCACCGTTCGACAACGTCAAGGTTCGGCGGGCGATCGCGTTCGCCATCCCCTACGAGCAGATCCTCGTCACCGCCGTCCACGGGCGCGGCACGATGCTCTACGGTAATCCCATCGCCAGCAACACCTTCGGCTACGACTCGCGACTGGTGCCGTTCCGGGCCGATCGCCTCCGTGCCAAACAGCTGTTGGTCGAGGCCGGCTACCCGAATGGCTTCTCGACAACTTTTTCGTTCGACGAAGGCCAGGCCACCGTCAACGAGCCGATGGCCCTCCTCGTCCAGGAGGCGCTGGGCATCATCGGCATCAAAACGACGATCGAGAAGATTCCCGGCGCGAACTGGCGGGCGGCGCTGTTGAAGAAGAATATGCCGCTCTACATCAATGTCTTCGGCGGCTGGCTCAATTACCCCGAGTACCTTTTCTTCTGGAACTTCCACGGCCAGAACGCCGTCTTCAACACCATGTCATATAAGAACCCGACCATGGACCGGATCATCGAGGCGGCCCGCTTCGAGCAGGATCCCAAGAAGTACGCCGAATACGTCCGGGCCCTGGTCCTGCTATCGGTGTCCGACGTGCCGCGGGTGCCGATCTACCAGCCCCTTCTCGACGTGACCATGCAGAAGAACATCAAGGGTTACCAGTACTGGTTCCACAGATATCTCGACTACCGCCAACTCGAGAAGAGCGACGCCAGCTCGGTGGCCCAAAACCAAAAATCATGAGGCGACCATAACGTCGAGCCGCTCGATCGGGCGTTTGATCTGGCGCCGCCTGTTGGCGGCCCTGCCGAGCGTGGCCGGGATTATCGTGGTGACGTTCGTCCTGACCCGAGCGTTGCCCGGTGACCCCGCCGCCTACTTCGCCGGCCCTGCTGCGAGCCGGGAGGCCGTCGAAGAGATTCGCGCGAAGCTGGGCCTCGACCGGTCCCTTTCCGAACAGTTTCTCCTCTACCTCGGGGACCTGGCCCGCGGCGATCTGGGCACCTCTCTCACCACCGGCCAACCCGTCCTCTCGGATCTTGAGGTACGGCTGCCCGCCTCCCTGGAGCTGACGATGGCGGCCCTGGCCTTCGCCATCGCCGTCGCGCTTCCCTTGGGTATCTTGGCCGCGAGACACCCTGGCTCCTGGATCGACCACCTGACGCGCCTCATCATCACGGCCGGTGTCTCGCTGCCCGTTTTCTTCACGGGTCTCATCCTCGTCTACATCTTCTACTATCTCCTCGGTTGGGTTCCCGCCCCCCTTGGCCGCCTCGACGCCTTCTCAGCGCCTCCTCCACCTGTCACCCGCTTTTTCCTCATCGACAGCCTGCTGGCCGGCGATATCGCCCTGTTCAGGGCGGCGCTGGCCCAACTGGCTCTGCCGGCGCTGACCCTCGGCCTATTCGCACTCGCGCCCATCGCCCGCATGACCAGGGCCTCCATGCTCGGCATCCTTTCGAGCGATTTCATCCGCACCGCCCGAACCGCCGGCCTGGCGCCCCGCACCGTACTGGTGACCTACGCGCTCCGGAACGCCCTGCTCCCCGTCGTCACGCTGCTCGGCATGGTCTTCTCCTTCCTGCTGGGTGCCAACGTCGTCGTCGAGAAGGTCTTTGCCTGGCCCGGCATCGGCTCCTACGCGCTGGAGGCGCTCATCGCGTCGAACTATGCACCCGTCCAGGGCTTCGTGCTGATGATGGCCCTGCTCTACGTCGGGCTGAACCTCCTCATCGACATTCTCTATAGCCTCATCGACGCTCGGATGAGGATCGAGGCGTGAGCGTAGACATCACCGCCAGTGGGACGCCTACCTGGCGACGGCCTCCGGGGATCGCGCGGCGCGTGCGGTACGTGCTGACCGAGAACCCCGTCACCCTGGGCGCGTTCGGCCTGCTCCTTCTTTTCGTCGTCCTGGCCGCCGTCGGCCCCTGGATCGTGCCGTACGATCCACTGGCCACCAACGCGGCCCGTACACTGAAACCGCCGTCCGCTGCTCATTGGTTCGGCACCGACCAAGTCGGCCGCGACATCTTCTCCCGCGTGATCATCGCCACCCGGCTGGATCTCGCCATCTCGCTATCGGCGGTCGCGCTCTCCTTCGCCTTCGGCAGCCTCGCCGGCGCCTGTGCCGGGTTCTACGGCGGTTGGAGCGAGCGCCTGGTCAGCCGCCTCGTCGACACCATCATGGCCTACCCGCTCTTCGTCCTGGCCATGGGCATCGTCGCCGCGCTCGGCAACACGGTGACGAACATCGTCTACGCGACCGCCATCATCAACTTTCCGTTCTACGCTCGCATGGCGCGCGCCGAGGTCAACGTCCGCCGCGAAGCCGGCTTCGTCGAAGCCGCCCGCCTGGCTGGCAACTCGGGGGCGCGCGTGCTGGCCGTTCACATCTTCCCTAACTGCCTGCCCCCCATGATGGTGCAGGTCTCCCTGAATCTGGGATGGGCCATCCTCAACGCCGCCACGCTCTCCTTCATCGGTCTCGGCGTCCGTCCGCCGACTCCCGAGTGGGGCATCATGGTGGCCGACGGTGCCGCCTTCATAATCTCCGGAGAATGGTGGGTTGCCTCCCTCCCGGGCCTGGCTCTCATGCTGGCCGTGTTCTGCTTCAATCTCCTCGGCGACGGCCTCCGCGATCTCATCGATCCCCGGCGGCGCACATGACTGATTCCGCCGAGCCGCTCCTAGCCGTCGAGCGACTCTCCGTCGAGTTCGCCACCCGCGACGGCGTCGTCAGCGCGCTTGAAGAGGTCGGCTTCACCATCGCCCCCGGCGAGACCGTTGGCATCGTAGGCGAGAGCGGCTCCGGCAAAACAGTCACCGCCTTGGCCATTATGGGCATCCTGGATCCAGCGGCCCGCGTGACCGACGGGCGGGTGCTGTTCGCGGGCGCCGACCTGCTTCGGATGCCCGAGGATCAGCGCTGGCGGTACCGTGGACGCGGGCTATCGATGGTCTTTCAGAACGCCCGCGCCGCGCTCAATCCCATTCGTACGGTGGGACGGCAGCTCGCCGATGTGGTGCGCCGTCATACAGTCACGTCCCAGGCCCAGGTCACGCTGCGGGTCACCGAGCTCCTCAAGCGCGTGCAGATTCCCGACGCTGAGCGGCGCTACCACGCCTATCCGTTCGAGCTCTCCGGCGGAATGTGCCAGCGGGTGATGATTGCCCTCGCCGTCGCCGGCTCGCCCGCGCTCCTCATTGCCGACGAGCCGACCACGGGCCTGGACGTCACCACGCAAGCGGCCGTCCTCGACCTGCTCGACGAGCTGGCCCGCAGGGAACAGATGGCGATCATCCTCATCACGCACGATCTGGCCCTCGCCGCCGAGCGTTGCGACCGCATCGTGGTCATGCACGCCGGCCACGTCGTCGAGACCGCGTCAGCGCGCGTGCTCTTCACCGCACCGCGCCACCCGTACACTGCACGCCTCATCGCCTCCACGCTGCGGTCGGAAACGAAACTGCTCGACCTCGTTCCCATTCCCGGGAGCATACCCGATCTCCGCCAACCGCTCGGGCCGTGTCGCTACCGGGCGCGCTGCACGTACGCGCGGGACGTCTGCGATCAGCCGCCGCTGCCGCGGGTCGAGGTCGCCCACGGCCACATGGTGGCTTGTCGCGCGCCACTATGACAGCCCTGATGCAGGTCGAGCGCCTCACCAAGCGCTTCCCGCTGCGCGGCACGCGCCGCTGGCTCCACGCCGTGGACGATGTGAGCTTCTCGTTGGCGGCGGGCGAGTGCGTGGGCCTGGTCGGTGAGTCGGGGTGCGGCAAGTCCACGCTGGTTCGACTCATCGCGCGCTTGCTCGACGCGACCGAGGGACGGATCTGGTTCGACGGCCGCTACATCGACGCGGTACCGGCCAGACGCTTCGCTCGCTCGCCCGAACGGCCGCTCATCCAGATGGTGTTCCAGGATCCGGCCGACAGCCTGAACCCGCGCTTCAGCGCCTTCGACGCGATCACCGATCCCCTACGCCGGCTCGGCGGACTGCGCGGTCGGAAGCCGCTCCGGGCTCGCGTGGAGGAGCTCGCCGAGCTGGTTGGCTTGCCCGGCGAGCTGCTCGCTCGCTTTCCGCACCAGCTGTCCGGCGGCCAGCAACAGCGGGTAGCAATCGCCCGGGCCATCGCTCTGAACCCCAAGCTGCTCATTCTCGACGAGCCGACATCGGCCCTCGACGTCTCCGTGCAGGCGGTCATCCTTCACCTCCTGGCCGATCTGCGGGAGCGGCTGGAGATGAGCTATCTGTTCGTGTCGCATGACCTCAACGTCGTCCGGCTCCTGAGCGACCGCGTGCTCGTGATGTACGTTGGAAAGATCGTCGAGAGCGGCACCACCGCGACGGTCTTGGACCGCCCGGCGCATCCTTACACACAGGCCCTGGTCACTGCCATGCCGGGGACCCGCACCGGCCGCCAGCGCGCACGCCTACTGGGCGAGCCCCAGAGTCCCATCGATCCGCCCGCTAACGTGTGCCGGTTCTACGGACGTTGCCCCGAAGGGTTCGATCGGTGCCGGACCGAGATGCCGCGTCTGCGCGCCACCGCGCCAGAGCAAGAGGTCGCCTGCCATCTGAGCGACGCGCGCACTGGCCTCAGGGGCGCGTCCAGAGCGCCGGTCCCCTCAGCGGGGCGCCAGGCTGGTCATGCTGAGTGATTGCGCGGTGGGTGAGCGCGGTGAGCCGTCGCGTCCAGATGCGCGCGCCGGCCCCTATACTGCGTGATCTCGGTCATCCCGTCACAGAGGATGAGCTCGCCGACGACGCCGAGTACCTCTTGGTCGTCGGCCAGTTGCACCTTCCCGATCGCGAGGCCAGGGGGTTCCCCGAGGAGGATCGACGCGACGCCGTCAGCAGGGACCGACCATTTCTCGACGGCGATCGAGGAGCCGCCGGCCGCGACACGGACCATCGTGGGATGCAGGTCCTTGATCGACCAGAGGCGGTAGATCGGCGCCGTCCTCGCCTCCCTGACGAACCGTGTACCCACGGCCTGGAGATTTCCATTCAGCGAGAGGCCGCGCATGAGCGTTTCGCGAGGCGGATTGCCTGGGGATCTCCGCTCAAGCCGGGTTAGTGCGTAGCGCCGCGGAGGATGCGCGCGCGGGTTTGCGCAACGACCCGCTTGACCAATTCGATCGTGACCGACAGACGCTCGGCCAGCCTCGCGTCGCGACCGCGCCGCGGCTTCCGCCTGGCGGACCACGGCCCGTGTGATCCCCAGCAATCCCTGGGAGTCGGCGCGATGAACCTGGGACGGGTGAGCGTCCGCTTCATGCTCTTCGAGGAGCTGCTAGGGGCCGCAAACGCCGCCCCTGTACGTGCCGCTCACCGCAGACCGCAGGCCGTGGCGGCCGGGCGTCCGCCGTGCTGGATCATCCCGGAGCTGTGCCGTAACGAGCCTCACGCCGGAGGACGATCACGCTGGCACTGGGATGAGGACCGCGACTGGGGCCTGAGAGCGGCGAGGCCGGGGCGCGGCCCGGGGAAGCCTCGGACCTCGTCGCTCTTCAGGGTCAATCACCGGTACTCCGCCGTAACCGCCGGCGACCCGAGGTCACGCCGATCGGCGTACATGTCGGCCCGGTCGACGTAAATGAAGTCCGTGATCTTCATTCCACCCCAGTTGGACACGGAGTAATAGAGGCGGTCGCCGGGCCGGATGTCCGCGGACGCCAGGAGGCCGACGCGGTTCCAGTTGACCGGGATGACCCCGCCCGCCGTGATGAGGTTGATTTCGCCGAACGGATCCACCGCGACGAGCTGGACGCCGACGTCGTTGGTGATCACGACCGTATCGTCGTCGTTCACCGACACGACGACCCCCCAGTCCGCTTGCTCATCGCCGATGGCAGGCGCGACGAGCGCCGCCGAGAGCACCATCAGAACTAGAGCGCCAAGAATCCCTCGCATTGTTTCCTTCCTTTCGGCGGGTGCTGGGCGCCTTCGGCCCCGTGGCCCCGCCTCACGCACCAGGTCTTGTTGCCACCGGCCAGGTACGCAGCGGCACTTCCTGGTGGCACCGGAGGGGCAAGCCGGGTGCCAAGCCGCCGACTCATCCTTAAGATGTTGAACAGATGGCGATATTCGGTCAGACGAACCGCTCCGAGGAGACCACGGTGGGTGGAAAGAAAACTAACGTTACGGCCACTTTCAGTCCAGGAGATACGCTCGCATGAGACCGACGGTTCTGGGCTTTGAGAGTGACGCCTCCCTCTTTAGCTCGTAGATGAGGGTGGCTTCCGGCCAGGTCCTTTACGTGGCGGTAGTCCTGGCGGCGGAGTCACCGGCGTCAGCGTCTTCAGCTCGGTGCGGATGGCGTCCCGGCGCTGCTCGCGCACCTTAGCTCGGCCTTCAGCCGCGTGAGCTCTTGTCCCTTTAATCGATAAGCAATCATTTATTGATCCGATTGCTCTGGCGAGCGCGCGATCGGAAGTTGCCAGCCTCGTCGCATGGCCATGAACCGGAGTCCAAAGCAGAGGACCGCGCCTGCTAAAGCGGCCGCGAAAGGCGGGACATGCAGCATCCTTCCGATTACCACTACGGCCGCGCCAATGAGGGCCGCGACCGCGTACAGCTCAGTGCGCAACACGGTGGGGATTTCTCTCACGAGGACGTCCCGCACGATGCCGCCGCCGATTCCGGTCAGCATGCCAAGCAACATCGCACCAACCGGTCCGGCGTCGAAAGCTAGTGCCTTACTCGCGCCAGAAACCGCAAAAAGCGCCAGTCCGGCGGCGTCGAACACCAGCACAGGGCTGTTCAACCGGTTGATGATTCGGTACCAATAGAATGTAATCAGTCCCGCAAGGATTGAGACAGCGATGTATCGCCAATCGCCGATTGCCGCGGGAGGAGCCGCCCCGATCATCACATCGCGGGCGATCCCACCCGAGTTGCCGGCGGCGAAAGACAAAACCAGAACCCCGAAGAGATCGAGCCTGTGCTTGACCCCCGCCGTCGCGCCGCTGAGCGCGAAAACGAAGGTGCCACCAAGATCGAAAGCCATCAGCAGCGTACTCACGGGTATATGTTCGCAGACCGGCAAGTTCTTCTATATCGATAGCGAGGACCGGATTCAAAACGTTGTCGCTAGAGACAGTTCGGGTAAGGGCAAACAGATGCTAAGCACGCTGTAACTGGTTCAACTGGTCCTTTATGCGGCCTACGCTCCTCTACGGGTGGGCGACGCCCGGGAGCGCACGACCGGCGGCGTCGGCCTGGGGCTGACGAATCGCCGATCGCATCATCCGCCTGCACCTGCGCACCGTCCGCGGGGCCAACGCGCCCCACGGCGGCCTCGTGGTCGAGCCGAGCCTGCCCCGGGGCGCGCCCCGAGCCGGCGACGCCGGCCCCGCTCGAGCCCGCGCGCCCGGCCTAGCACTCGCACTGTCACTTCACACTTCTTGTCGAACTCTTAACTACGAGGCCCGTCGTGGGCGCGTACACCAGACTCATGAGCCGTCACGTCGACAGGCTGGGCGCGGCGACGCCGGCCCGCGAATGGAGGATCGAAGGTATGGACAGGCAGAGGATGTTGACGCTCGGAATGGCCCTGGGACTCACCCTCGTCGCTGGCGCCGCCTGGGCCGACGGACCCAGTGCCGGCCACGGCGGAGAGGACATCGGTACGATCAGGTTGCTGGACCGCGCGCTGAGCCTGGTCGTTCTCAGTGACGGCGCCGAGTTCCGCGCGCCGGCCCCGGCGATGCTCTCGAACCTGAAGGAAGGTGATCTGGTGAGGGTCGACTTCATGAACGACGGCGGGCGGTCGATCATCAACTTCATCGTGCCGGCCGACGCCGACAGCATCGCCGGCGCCAGCCCCGGCTCGGAGCCCGGCCCGCACGAGCACTAGTCCACACGAGCCCTGAAGTGAAGCGCGCAGCCCTGCCCGCTCTCGTCGTGCCGGCCGTCGGTGGTTGCGGCCTGTTCGCGAGGGTGGGCGCACTATCCGGCGTATGCGAACACCGCCGCGCGGTCTGCGATTTGCGGCAGCGCTGCGCGCCACGGCGTTCGACATCGTGTGCGGAGGGCGGGAAGCCTGGGCTAACCGCCCTCTGTCGCGCTGCGGACCGCCCAGCCGATCTCAGGGTGCAGCGCCAGTGTCGCTAGCTCCTGGCGAACACCGACGAAGCCGCCGACAAACTCCATCTCGTAGGATTCCTCAAAGTACTGCCACCGGAACGGCGCCCGGGAGAGCCCACTCGGGAACGCGTTCGTCGTGGGACCGAGCACGACGCTCCTGGAGGGGCGGTCCTCGGCCGGTGGAAAGAGCACGGACGCCCGGGTGCGCCTTGGCCCCGACAGCCACTGATTCCTCATCGTCGCCCTGTCGTCATGGTCCCTCAGGTACGGGAAGAAGGCCACGATCCAGCCGCTGGTGAACGGGCCGCCGCTCGTGTCGTCGACCCTGCAGATCGACTGCCAGAACCGGCGGTCCGCGCGCCCGCTCGCCGCCTCCACGAATTGGTCCAGGATGGGCGTGAGCACGTCGATCCACCATCCGAGATCGAAGCGGGCGAGGTCGCGGGCACGTCGAGCGATGCTCTGCCAGTCGGCGACTGTCCCTTCCAGCGTGATCGCGGGGATCCCGCAGAACGAGAGGAGCACGTAGTCGAAGTACGACTGCATCGTGTCGAGCAGGACGATATCGGCGGCGGCCTGCTCGGTCGGGCCGGTCGTCGAGAACGTCGGCCGCAGCAGCTCGTGCGTCTCCTCGCCGATGTGCCGACGGATATGCGCGGCGAACTCCTCGAAGACCTCGGGCCATGGGTTTTCCGGCGAGTCCTTCACGAAGTCGTCACGGCGTACTTCGATCTCAAGCTTCCCTTGGTGATTGACCAGCCGGCGCCGTAGGGTCTCGGCATTCGCGTTGACGTGATTGGCGAAGCCCTGGGCGATCAACAGCCAGATTGCGTCCGGTGACAGCGTGAGCCTCCGGTGGTCGTTGAAGGCGAGGGACGTCGCCGCGACCATTGGGTGGTACTCGACATCGGCGACCAGCGACCCGTGGTACCTCGAGCACGCCGTGACCGGCTGCCCGGAGCTACGGCCCGTCCAGCGGCGCACGACGCTCGGGACGGGCGTGAGCGCCGCTTCTACCCCGGTTGCGTACGGCACCTCGCGGAGCGCCTCCGCCGCCGGCACGACATCCGAGACGGAGATCACGACGGCCGGCCGTGACGGCACCTCGGGACTATGGGAGTTGATCGGCTTGCCCCGGTCATCCATGCCGCACCCCTTTCAGCCGAGCATCCTATACCACGTGAGTGGCTGGCACTTTCGCTCGTGCGGACAGAGGCAACTATGTCGAGCTAGCAGTTTCGACGTAGGTCGCCAGTTCTTGGTGGGCAAAGTATCGGGCAGCTCGTCTGGCCTTCGCCACGCTGGAGGTACGCCCCTGAGGCTGTTATCGACACGAGGTCGCCTCACGGCAAAAAACGGCCGACCGCTGGAAACAGAGCAAGGCCCGAAGGTGTTATGACAATTCGCCGCATCGAGACGATTGCGCCTGGAGGAACTGCGCCAGTGACGGCGGAGAGGATGATCGAATTGATGGCAGCCTCGAGTCCCGAGACGACGATGGGCGTAATCGCGGGTTCTATGGCTGGAGCTGCCAGCCGGAATATCAGCCCAAGGAGGCCGCCCGCAGTGGTGGTCAGGACCCCCGGCCCCATCCGGAGGACGGCACAAATGCGTGTCGGCGTGTTGATGTCACCCGACGGGGCCAGGGCAAACGTGAGCGTGTAGGCGAACGGAATTGTGAGCGGTGAGCCCACGATCGGGAGGGTTGTCGCGAATGTGCCAGTGACCGCAACTGCGACTGCACCAGACATGAGCGTGATGGATGGTGCCCCGCTCAGCGTCACACTCGGTGGCAAACCGGGAACTGACGCAGGGGCTGTGATCATAGAAGCCGGGACGGCGACCGAGGCTGGTGTAACGATCTCAACAGTCGGGTGGGGGAAGCCAGCCGATGCTCCAGGAAGGGCGCCCAGTGCACCGGACCGAAACAACTCACCGGTAAATATAGCGCTCCCTTGCTCATCGATGCTCAAGCCGATCGAACCTGTGGGAAACGTCGGCGGGTGAACAAAAGCGCAGCTACCGTTCTGTGCTGCTTCGGATTCAACGAGACTTTGCCCGTTCGGCGGAAACAGATGCCAAATGTGGCCGGTCACTGGCAGGACGACCGAGCCCGCCAAGTCAATGATGACTACGTCAACCCGATAGCCCGGTCCGAAAGCAAGAATACAGGCGTCAAGCCGATTAGCAGCAGCTTGAATCTTTCTCGTGAGGCTTGCGACGCCAGCCAGAACTTGCCACTTCTGTGATCCGGCTAGGCCGGGAAGCTGTGACTGCAGATCCTCCTTGCGGGCCTTCAGCTCTTCGAGCTCTGCTGCTAGTAGTTTGCATTGGGAGGGAATGGGCATGTGCGCCTCCCGTCGGGAAGAAAGTGAAGGGGATGTCCCCGTCCCCGAATACGTTATCCGCGCGAATGCAGCGAAGCAATCGGGTCGCCGGCGAGGCTGCGTCGGGTTTTCCCCGACTCCCTTACGGTCGTCTCCGCGTTAGAGAGACGAGGCGCTCGATTGTTTCAGGAGACGGTGCCGTGGAAAACGGAACCGTGGTCGCTGCGGAAGCGAGACGCCCAGATCAAGAGGTGGCTGCTTCTCCAAGGATGTCCAGTTGCAGTGCACCCGCTGCACTGAAGTTGGCCAATCGAGATTTTCACAGAACGGTAAATCTCCGATTTGGCTCGCGCCGGGCTCTGGCGCGTTTCTTGCCGGAGTGCGCGCATCCACTCGCGGCTCGTTGCAGATTCTTGGCGCGCCGCCGCGGAGTGGACCTGACCGCGGTCGGTATGTCGTTCGCCAGACGGGTCAGGAGCTGTGGTGCAGATTCTTTCCTCGAACAGGATGACTCGCTGACCGAGAAGGGCCCTGACCGTATCGATCATGGATACCTGGGTAGCAGTGGTCTCGCGACACCTCGCGCACGGCCGTGGCTCTATTCATGGTTAGCGCCTGGTACGAGGTGTTCGGCCGCACCGGCCTCGAGCGCTCGGGCCACGAGATGCAGGCGCTGGCCGATGCAGGTATCTCGCTCCGCTGGCGCGAAGACAACACCGCCGGCCTCGGCGTGCTCCTGTTCGACGAAAGTGGAGAGGGTCTTTACCAGCATGTTCGCGATGTCAGCCGTCAGGGTGAAGCGCGAGTGCTGGCGATTGCCCGAGCCCCAACCGCGGTCCCCGAGGGAGCCAGCTGGCGACTGCTTCAGGCCGGCGCCTCCGATGTCATCGTCTGGTCGGGGTTCGACGAGCCGGCTCGCGCGGTGGCGCTTCGGCTCGAGCGCTGGGATCACGTGGACCGACTGGTGGCGTCTTCATTGGTCCGCGACAACCTCGTCGGGCAAGGCGCGGCCTGGCGTTCGCTCCTGCGGCAGGTCGTCGAAGTGGCGGCCTTCACGGACGCCTCCATCCTGGTCACCGGGGAGAGTGGCACCGGCAAGGAGCTCATCGGGCGGCTCGTGCACACGCTCGACCGCCGCGGGAACAAGAAAGACCTCGTCGTGCTCGATTGCACCACGGTCGTGCCCGAGCTCGCCGGCAGCGAGTTTTTCGGCCACGAGCGTGGGGCGTTCACCGGCGCGATCAGCGCGCGAGAGGGCGCGTTCGCTCTCGCCGACACTGGGACGTTGTTCCTGGACGAGGTCGGTGAGTTGCCCCTACCGCTCCAGGGCCAGCTCCTCAGGGTCGTCCAGGAACGGATGTACAAGCGCGTCGGTGGCAACAACTGGCACCGGACGGAATTCCGCCTCGTCTGCGCCACGAACAGAGACCTCGCGCGCGAGGTCGAACGGGGCGCGTTTCGGGGCGATCTGTACCACCGGATCGCCAACTGGTCGTGCCGGGTGCCATCGCTGCGCGAGCGACGGGAGGACGTGTTGCTCCTCGCCCGTCACTTCATCAAGGAGTTCCATGGAGGCGATGCCCCCCCGCCGATGAGCGACGAGATCCGCGACTACCTGCTGACCCGCGACTATCCGGGAAACGTTCGCGACCTGCGCCAGTGCATCGCCCGGATGATGTCTCGTCACGTCGGCCCCGGCCCGATCACGCCTGGGGACATTCCACCGGGGGATCGTCCGGCCGCTGCCATCGGCCAGCAGGGTTGGCGCGATATGACGTTCGAGGCCTGCATCCGGCTCGCCGTGACGATGGGCGTGGGCCTCAAGGAGATCGGACGGGCCGCCGAGGAGACCGCCGTCCGCATTGCCATCGCGCAGCACGCGGGCAACCTGCAGCGCGCGGCGGTGAGTCTCGGCGTCACCGACCGTGCGCTGCAGCTGCGTCGCGCCCTGCGACGCGAGCACGGCCAGGAACGGAATGGTGATCCGTGAAAGTGATCAGGCGTTGATCCACGGATCTCCGATCGCGGCGGCGACCTGCACGGCGAACGCCGCGGTCCGCGGGTCGACGTGAGGAACGCGAGCGCCCTGCATCAGGCGCAGCACGGTGCCGCCCATGACCTCACGTTCCTCTGCCGCCGTCAGCTGGAGCGCGCGGACCTTCGCCAGCTCGACACCGGGGTGGAGCCAGGGGCCGTCGGAGCCGAAGACGAGCTTGTGAGCTCCCGCGCGCCGAGCCGCGGCTTCCAGGAGATCGAACCGCCGGATCCCCGACGTATCGGTGTAGACATTCGGGTGACGCACGAGATGATCGATGAACGCCAGCTGGGCTTTCCAGTCGTCGGCAAAGCTGCTCAGGTGGGGAATGATGAACGGGACGGTGGGATACTCCGTCGCCAGCAGCTCCACGACCGAGACTTCTCCCATGACGTCGTAGATCACCGGAAGCCCATAGGCGCGCGCGACCTCGCAGATCTCCCGTGTGATCCGCCCATCGTGACGATGCACCTTGATTCCGCGGAAGCCGTACTTCACAACGGCTGTGCGTACCAGGGCGGCGACGCGACCTCGGTCGCGCTCCGGGTGCACGAAGGCGAAACCGTAAAATCGATCCGGTCGACTGCCGACGATGCGGGCGACGTGCCCGTTGGCCTCCGCATAATCGGAATGGAAGGCGGCGAAGAGCACGGTGCGATCGATGCCGGCCTCCCGCGCGCGCCTGAGGTAGGCGTCGAGCGGGGCGTCGGTGTCCCACGGCCCACTGAGACCGTCTCCTTTTCCCGCGTGGCAATGCGCATCGACGATCACCTGGCAGACCTCCTGGGCCCGGTTTAGACCGGACCGCTCGACGTCGGGCGCGATTCGGGCAGGACGGCCGACGTGCCTTGAGTCGCCGCCACTCGCGCCGCTTCCTCATAGGCGTCGCCCGCCTCCATTGCCGCCTCCAGTCGCAGCCAGGCGTAGAGGACGAGCCATGGCCCGTCTTGCTTTGGGGGCGCGATGTGGGAGTGCGCATAGATGCCGGGGGCAGGTTGCTGCGCGCCCGCGACCGTGCGCATGGCGAGGCGCCGGTCCGAGATCCCGATCCAGCGCCGCGGGATCTCCAGGCCGAGCGCCGCCGGCGACGTGATCCACGCGACGAGGCGCGCGAGGGCTTCCGCCTGGATTGGCGTGGGCA
Organism: Candidatus Rokuibacteriota bacterium; assembly: GCA_003220265.1. Classification (GTDB taxonomy): domain Bacteria; phylum Methylomirabilota; class Methylomirabilia; order Rokubacteriales; family CSP1-6; genus AR5. Next base: position 17,383 of record QHRW01000023.1, read on the forward strand.
ATACGTAGGATCCGCCTTCGAGCCAGCCAGCCGCAATCGTGCGCGTCCAGGGCAGGGCGGGGCGGCGCGGATAGCGGCGTCTGTAGAGGCCCAGGTTGCGCTCGAAGATGGGATTGACGACCTCCACGCCCACGGACCGGCCGTTGTGATTGCCGGCGTGCCACGTGACGTCGTCGCCGAGGTCGCCATGTTGAGTGATCTGCCCATCGGGACCGAGGATCAGGTGCACACCGAGACCGCGCTTCTGCAGGACCGCGACCGTGTCGGGCGCGCTCCATGTTTCCGTCTCGTGGACGACTAGCTCCGTCACTTGTCGCCCCGGGCGGCGGTCGCCGAGGAGCCGCACCACGCGCGGATCGGCAAAGTTGATCACGCTGAGGGCCGGGGCCGCCGGAAGCGGGACTCCGCGCACGAGAAAGCTCGTGGCCGAGGCAGGATTCGGTGTCACGGGCGCGGCCGCAGCCGGTGGTGGCGGTGCACCCGCGGCGACGAGCGCCCGCTCTGTTTGCGGACCGACGACGCCGTCGGCGGTGAGGCCGTGGCGTTGCTGGAACGTGCGGATCGCCGCGCGCGTGGCCGGACCTGATCGTCCGTCGACGGTCAGGCGCGCCCCCACCACGCGGTTCAGCGCCTCCTGGAGCCAGCGAACGTACTCCGGGGTACGCCGGTCCACGGGCCGTACATTCACGTCACTGACTTCCGACTCGGCCGCGGGCGCGCCGGGCGTCTCGCGGGGCTGCCGAGCCCGCGCGTCTGCGAGGGCACGCTCCGTATCCGGTCCCACGATTCCGTCCGCCGGAAGTCCGGCACGCTCTTGAAAGCTCCGGAGCGCGCTGCGGGTGTCCGGTCCCATGACACCATCGACGGGAAGGCGGAGCCCCATGATCAGATTCAGCGAGCTCTGGACCCATCGGACGAGCTCGCTGTCGGCGGGCGCGGTGGGCGCCGGGGCGGCTGCGCTGTCGGCGGGTTCAGTCGGTGACGAGGGCTCTCGGTCCGGCCTGTCGCGTTCCACCGCGACGAAGGGCGGGCCCCACGGCAGCCGGGGACGAGGCCTGAACCGAGGCCACGGAAACCGCTGCGGTCGCGGCAATGGACGGGCCAGGACGGGGCGCCGCGGTCGTCGCAGGCGGCCGCGCTCCTCCTCGAGGTCCTCGAAGCCGAGCTCACCACCTTCTGACCACTCTGGCGGGGGGATCCGCTCGTTCATGGTTCTTCTCCATTGAGCGCGATGGGACGTCGAGAGGCGCCGCGCGGCGTCATGACGCATCGCCGACGATGGCTCGGGCCGCCGATGCGGCGCCAGGCGAGAGCGCTTCGGCCAGGCCGGTGATGTCGCGCGCCGTGTGCCGGGCCGTCAGCAAAAAGGTCAGACGCGCGCCGGATCCTTCCGCGTCCTCCCGGAGCACCGCGCGCACACCCTGGTGCGCCAGGACACGATGCAGACGCAGGGCCGCGCCACCGCGAACCGTCGCCAGCGTCTGGACCGGAAAGAGACTGCCGACGACCGGCAGGCCCGTTCGCGACAGCTCGCTGCGAAGCAGGAGGACGACATTCGCGAGGCACCAACGCAGCACGTCGCCGTGCGTCCGGTTCACGGCCAGTGCGTGCGCCGCGGCACGAAGCGTCGCCATCGATGGTGGGCTGCAGTGCACGCGCGTCGCGCTGGTCGCCTCGAAGCGGGTGACAGCAGCACGGTCGCCCGCCAGGACGGCCAGCGGAACGCCGAGGCCCTTGGCCAGCGATGCGACCACGATGACACCGGCCCCCACCAGGCCCGCCCGGGCCAGCGAGCCGCCACCACCATATCCGTAGGGCGCTCGAGGTCCAGGCTCGCGTCCCAGCACGCCCAGGGCCTGCGTATCGTCGATGACGACGCGGCCTCCCCACCGCTGGGCGGCCTCGACGTAGGCGACGAGCGGCGCCGCACGGCCGCAGCGTGGGCAGAAACCGTCGGTGGCGATCAGCGGACGCCGGCGTCCGGCATCCCGGAGGAGTCGTTGTCGGAGCGCGTCCGCATCGTGGTGGGGGAAACTCCGGACCGGGATCCCCCGCGATGCGGCCCGCTCGATGCCCCACCGTGCGATGGGATAGAGCTCTGCATCCATATAGATGACGCCATCCGCGCCCAGCTCTTGAAAGAGGTCCCAGAAGATATGCAGCGTCGATGGGCTCAGCGTGGCGCGCTCGCAGCGCATGAGGGCGGCCAGCGTCCCCGCGACCGCCGTGGTCACGGGAAATTCGCGCAGCGCCGCCGGGGCCCCAAGAGTGAGCTGCGGCCACGGCCGCAGCGCCCGGCTCGGGTGGCGCAAACCCAGGTAGAGTGCGGAGGTGAAGTCGAGCGTCCGCGGTGAGGCCATTCGGGTCATCGTTGGTCCAGCGTCGCATTCAAGTGTCCATCACGGCTGCCGCCACCCGGGGGCGACGGCGCCGGCCGTCGGCCGGCGCCGCCGCCACGAGGGCTGACGGCTCCCTCGTCGTCCCCGCGACTACCGCTCGGAGTTGCGCTCGGCTCTCGGCACCAGACTCGTCGTCGGCACCGGCAGTGGCCGCGCGGCAGGCAGGCCGGCCGGCTGGGCCGCCGGCAGTGCTCCGGCGCGCTGACTGGCCAGGCGGTTTCGCAGGTGGACAGACGGCGGAGTGAACCGTGTGCTCTGCTGAGCGTCTGTCACGTCCACGCCAGTCACCGCACGGTAGGCGTGGATGTACCCCTGGATCTCGGCGCGCCAGTATCGCACCCAGTTGGCCGCCTGCGCCGGATCGTTGAACTCACTCCAGCTGCCGAATCGGATCGACAGGAGGATCTGTTCCCCGAAGATCCCGAGATTTCGGAAGTGGAGCACCGAGACATCCGTCCAGCCCTGCAGCTTCTTCATCGCGTCGACCCGGTCCATCCACGCTTCGGGGTAGTCGACCATGATGCGCGTGGGAAGGAACTCGCGGAACTCCGGGCGCGCCAGGAGCCACTCCTGCATCAGCATTTCCATGCGAGCCGTCCACGGCAGATCGCCGTACTGGTTGTGCTGTCCCTCGGAGAGGATCAGGTGGACGTCCCGCAGGGCATTGAGCACCGTGAAGCCGTCGGCGACCACGGTGGTGTCGTCGTCTTGCTTGAAGAAGGCCGAACAGATCTGGAGCAGGTTGTGGAAGGCTTCGAGGAACTTCGAGCGGCTGTCCGCGGTCGTCATCTCGGGGATCGCCTGGCCGTGGAGCGAGATGCCATAGTGGTGGTCGTACTCATAGGCGCGGCGCCGTACCGTGAGGCGATGCTGCTCGTCCTGGAGGTAGCCCCACAGGAGGTTGTTGAGCGGACGCAGCGGATCGATCTCCAGCTGGGCCAGTGCGGTGCCGGCGGCGCCGCGGACGTTCTGGAAACGCTGGGTGATCGCGTTCATGGTCTGAACGAGCATGCCCTCCTCGTGCCAGTACGACCAGATCAATTCGAGGAAGCACGGCATCGTCAGCTTGCGTTGAACGATGCCTCGGCACGTTTCCCACCAGTCGGCATCGGTCCCCTTCGACTCCACGATCGAGACGTCGCTGAGCTTTTGCCGAATCAGCGCGAGATAGGGAAGCGTGAAGTGGTCCGCCTGAGTCTTCTCGGGGTCCTTGGGCAGCTTCTCAAGGTACTGTCCCCAGAGGCCCTCGATGTCGCCATGAGTCAGGGCGCGATAATAGCGAGCCTCCTCCTCTTCCACGACTGCCTTCGGTAGCTCCTTGCCCTGGATCTCCACGGGCGCGTTTGGATCGTACTTCTCCCTCGGAACTTCCTGACTCGCCAGAAAGTGCTTTCCGTCGGTGGAGCCGCTCGACGTGCGCTCACGAAGGTCGAGATCGACACCGCAATGCAGTGTCAGGAAGACCTCCGTCGCAACCTTCAGGAGTCGGTAGGGCTCGATGTCCGGAAATGGCAACCCTCGGCGCCTGCGCAGATCGAACTTCAGCGACCTGGCCCGGCTCAGGGGGAAGCCCTCGTCCCCAGGGCTCGTGTCGCCGCACATGAGGATGTCCATGAACCGCCCGTAGTTCTTGAAGCTGATTCGTTGCGTGCTCAAGCGAATCGCCGTCCACAGCGGCTGATCCGCTGAGCCCTTGATGCCGGTCCGCCGCAGATGTACGTCGACTTCGGGAACACTCATGACATCCTCCTTAGTTGAGGCTCGGTTCCAGCATTCTCGTTTTCTGCGCGTCGGCCGTGGGCCGGGCCGACGCTCGTGCCGCGTCGTCGAGCGTGCTGCGAAGCGCCCAGTACTGCAGCAGCTCGACCAGCGTCCGGCTTTCCTCCTCGGGGCCGATCCGGCCGTCGGCTCTCGCCTGCCCGATGATGGCGAAGGCGAGTGACGGTGACGTCTCCCGCAGCCGCGCCGGCGACCCGTTCAGCGCCCGGAAGGCCTCGACCAGACGCGCGGGGGTTCGCGTGGCGGTGTCCATGACCTCGGCGAGCGACCGTCCCCGCAGCGACCGGGGCCGATGGGTCACGAGCAACTCCACGAACTTCGGCATCGTGGATTCGAGCGCGGCCAGGAGCGCTCGATAGTCCGGCGCCAGGCTCAGCCTCGGATAGAACGACTCCCAAAGCTGCTCCACCGCGCGCCACTGTGGATGCGGGTACAGCGCCCGCCCCATCGCGCAGCTCAGCTTGACTCGTATCCACGGGATCGGGTGCGGATCCTCGGGGTTCAACCGGAAGACGAAGATCCGCGGCAGGCTGACGACACCGATCAAGCCCAGCGTGGATGCCACACCGATCCGGGCCACCGACCAGAAGTCGGCGAAGATCTCGGAGATCCAACGCTCCCAGTACCGCCAGGCGAGCCGCTCCGCGGGCTCCTCCTCGTGACGCGCATGCAGGAGCGGGCGCAAGGAGTCGAGCACGTCGAGCAGTGCGGCTGCCTGATGGCCGACCTCGTGAATCAGGGACGAGGCGATGCCGCTGCCCACCATCCGCTCTCGCGGGACCCGGACGATGGCGACTGGGTTCTCGCCGCCGCCCGGCAGGCGCGTCCGCTCTCGGCGGATCGCCGCGCCATGCCCCCGGTCCAGATAGCAGATGACCGGCGGTGGAGCGTAGTACCCGCCGGGGAGGGCCAGCGCATCAGCGGCAACCACATCGAGACCCGACAGGGCCAGTCCGTTGTCGAGCTGACTTCGCTGGCTCAGGACGTCGGCGAAGATGTCGAACTGCGTCAGCACCGCGTTGAAGCGCAGCCGCAGGAAGGTGAAGCGTTGCTGCAGCGTGGCCGGCGGGACGTCGCGGGCCGCGGGGGTCGCCAGCCATTTCAGATAGGCGTTCACCCGAGCGCGCAGCTCCCGGCGCCCGGTGGCGAGATAGCGCTCGATGGCGGTCACGGCCCGCGGAGACACTGCGGCCGCGGGGACCATCGTCTCGGTGATCACGAATGGCTTGATACGGGCCAGCCGCGCGAGCAGCGCGCGGGCCTCGTGGGCCAGCATGTCCGAGGCGACGATCCCCGTGGCCATTGCGTCTCACGCGCCCAGCACGATGATGTGGCGGCCGCGCCGGATCCACCGACCCGTGCGCCCGGCGGCGCCGCCCGCCGCCGCCATGCCGTTGCCGCCCGAGGCCAGCGCCCGGGCCAGGCCGGGCGCATGGGTGCGTGCCGCTTCGATCAGCGCGCTCCGGGCGCCGGACGGCGTCACGCCACTCGCACCGGCGTTCGCCGCGTTGGCGGCGGCGTCCCCGGCCAGGCGCACGAATCGCCGCGCGACGTCGAACTCCTGGTCTTCCTGGCTCATCCCTTCGAGGTTGACCTCGAACATGTTGGCGGCGGCGTTGCCGAGGGCGGCTCCCACCGCGGTGCCGACGCCGGGAATGGGGATGAGGCTGCCCAGCGCGCCGCCTGCCACGGGCAGGAATTTCTGCGCCACGCCCTTGAGGAGCCCGCCCAGGGGGCCCCGCGTGATCTTGCCGACCGCGCCACTGACTTTCTTGAAGAGGTTGCCGAGGAACTGGTCCAGCTCCTCCTCGGTCGACACACCGAGGAGTTCGGTGGCGAGGTCGATCTCGTCGGCCTCGCCGAGCACGCCGGTCTCGCCGGCGTAACCGTACGGTGTCGCCTCGAACGTCTCGCCATAGGCTTCGAGCTGCGTGCGATCCAGATCGTGCATCATGTCCTCCGCGTGAGGCGGGCCGTCAGCGCGGCCGCCGGATGGGGTTGACGTATCGAGGGCCTCGTTCCGCGCACCTGCGTGGAAGGTGTGGCGTCACGACGTCTGGCTCGGGCCCGGTGCGCTGCAGTTGACGATGACGATGGTGCGGCCGCGGCGAACCCATCGCCCGCTCGGCGCGCGCCCGCCGGCGACGGCCGGCTCGGCCGGATGCGGCGCGAGGAAGCCCGGCGCGTGCTCGCGGGCCGCATCGGCGGCGGCGACCTCGGCGACGACGGGCGGGGCAGCAGACGGCTCGCTCTGCGCGGCGTTGGCGGCCGCCGCGCCGGCGAAGCGCACGAAGCGTCGGGCGATCTCGTACTGCTGGTCCTCCGGGCTCAGACCCTCCAGTTCGACGCCGAAGAACTGTCCGGCGTTCGTCGCAAACTGACGGCCGAGCGCTTCACCCGAAGGACCACCGACGGCCGAGCCGATGGCGCCGCCGATCACCGGGAGCGCTTGGCCGGCGGCGTTCTTGAGGATGCCGGTGAGCGTCTGTCCGAGGGGCGACCGGATCACGCCGCCCACCGCGCGGCCGGCGCGCTTGATCAGGTCGCCGAGGAAACGGTCCAGCTCTTCTTCGCTGGCCACCTCGAGCAGGGCGCCGGCGAGCGCCATTTCCTCGACCTCGTCGAACGCGCGCTGGCCGCCCATCGCCTCGACTCCTTCATGAGCTTCCAGCGCTTCACCCCACAGCTCGCCATTCCCACTCTCGAGCGCATCCAGCTCCGACTCCGACTCCCAGTCCCGCATGGTTTCTCCCTCCGACAACGACCGCCTCGCGCTACCCGTCTTCGAGCCGTTCGCACTCTGCACGAGCCGGACCAAGCGCAGCGCGCGCTCATTGCGCGATTCTCGCGACCGATTCGAAGAGGCGGACGAGCAGGACGGCGAAGCTGGCTTCGCCGACGCGACCGTTCGGACGGAGCCGGCCGAAGGATCGTTCGGAGGCGACGCCGCGCGACGAGCGTCGATTGCGATCACGCTCGACGAGTGCGGCCGCCGTCGAGGTGGCGCGAGGCTTGCCTGTGGTGCGCAGCGATGAAGGAGGACGCCCTCATGAGCATCGCCACTGGCATCCGCGAGACGCCCTGGCGCCGCACCCACGTTCGCGACGTCGGCGCGTTCGAGGCTGAGTTCGATCTCTCGCGTTATCCGACGGACGCGGTGGCCGCGCTGCGCGCCGGTCAGGAAGGGACCGCCATCAAGCTCGCCATTCAGAAAGGTGTGCGCAACGAGAACGACCTCGGCAACCTCATCTTCTTCGCGCGGCATCCCGAGCGAAGCGGGCGGCCCATCTCCCGCAGCGAGTCGAACGTCGCGCAGCTCACCCGCGAGTGGCTCGACATCGTCACCCGGATCGTCCGGCCCGCGCTGACGGCGCCCGCCGGACCGGTGGTGACGCCTGTGGTGACGCCGCTGGCGCCATTGACCGCCGACGAGCAGGCGGCGCTGCGGCAGCTACCGCCCCTGGATCAGGCGCTGTTCCACACGCTGCGGGCCGTCCTCGTCCTGTATTCGGGGGTCGCGCGCACGGAGGCCGATCGCGGCAGCCGCGTGCTGCTGCGCCGGGGACTCTTCCGCGACGTGAGCCGGCTGCTGACCGAGGTCGTGTCGCTGACGGCCATCACGGCGCTGCCGAGCGGCTGGTCGCTCAAGACGGCGCGGCCGCTGCTCGTCGGCAACGTCCTCTACAACCTGGCGTTCCCGGAGACCATCAACCAGGGCGGCACGGATCGGCTCGGCGGCACGCCCGATCCAACCTGTTTCTCCGCGTCGACCCAGATGCTGCTGGCCCGTCGCTTTCCGGCGACCTACGTGCGTCTGACACGGCAGCTTGCCGCGACGTCGCAATGCGTCTTCCCCGGCGGCGTCAGCATCGGACCGCTGCCGTTCAAGTCGACCAGCCTCTACAAGAGCCTGGAGAGCGTGCTGCTCCAGACGGCCTTCGACACCTATTTCAACCAGGTGATCGCCGCCGGCGGCGGATACAGCCCGGGGCAGGAGCTGACCGTTCACCGGCAGGTGTTCGGCGCCTCCCGCCCGCCGAAACATGCGACGGGCTTTCGCAGCAGCGACATCGTGTCCAAGTTCCGGCGCGCGTTCGTGACGAACGGCGGCACGACGCGGCCGCCCGAGAGCATCAATCTGTGCACCGGCACGCCGGGCCCCGGATGCGGCAATCACGCCGTCGTGCTCACGCGGGTGAGAGGGGGCCGGGTGTTCTTCTACAACCCCTGGGCGAACGAAGAGGAGCGCAACACGATGTTCGGCTCGGCCGCCGTGACCATATCGGGCAACGGCGAGCGGCCGGCCGAGTCGAGCATGTCGCAAGGGGACTTCGAGAATCAGCTGACCACCGTGTTCTACAACTGAGCGCCGATTCCGGCGGCGACGGAGGATCTCATGGCCCGTGTTGTCTCCGACTACGATCCCGAGGAGGCCATTCTCGAGCCGGGGGCATATGACCTGGAAGACGAGGCCCTGCCCGAGCCGGTTCCGGATCCGAGGATCATCGACCTGACCGCGCGTACGGATCGGAGCCGACGTAAGGGCACTCGCGATCCCAAGAAGGTGTACGCGCTCGTGCTGCATCAGATGGCCTGCTGTTTCAACCCGCGAAACCCACTGGAGCGCTTTCTCACCGTCGGGGCCCACTTCGCGATCACCAATGACGGGCGCATCCTGCGCCTCCACCCCGTTTCAGCCCTCCTGTGGGCATCGAACCATTTCAACCCCGGCAGCGTGGCCGTCGAGTTTGCCGGCAACTTTCCCGATGTCCGGGGCACGTGGTGGAAGGGCGCCGAATACGGCCGCAATCGTCCGACGCCGCCGCAGATCGACGGTGGCCGTCATCTGGTGCGCTACTTGATGCGAACGATGGGGCTCACGCACATCCTCGCCCACCGCCAGTCGAGTGGAACGCGCGAGAACGATCCCGGGCCGGACATCTGGTATCACGTCGGGCAGTGGGCCGTCGACACGCTGGGGCTCAACGACGGGGGGCCCGGCTTCAAGGTCGGTACCGGCAACCCCATTCCGGCGCAGTGGCGCACGTGGGCGCGGCCGCCCGTCACGCCGGAAATCGACGCTGCCCTCGCCGCCGAGAGCCCGGACACCGAGCTGGCGCACGACGTGTGGCATCAAGAGGATGAGACCAGCAGTCCCGAATACATTCGCTGGGTCCAGCGGTCCTTGAACGAGGTCATGGGATTGCGGCTTCCGGTGGATGGCGTGGCGGGCCCTGCGACGCGCAGCGCCGTCGGAAGCTTTCAGGCGCGACAGGGGCTGCCGGTCACCGCGATCATCGGGACGGATACTGAAGATGCGCTGAAGCTGGCCCGTTCGGGATCGGGGTTTCGAAGCCGTCGGGCTCGACGGAGGGCGGGGCGGTCGGAGAGCGAGGTCGGCGAGGGCGGGGAAGAGGAACAGCCCGACCAGGCACTCCGCGTCATCGCGCGGCCGTTCGTCCTCGCGCAGATCGCCGTCGGCGAGCGTGACCCCTACAAGCTCACCGATCGAGTCTTCTATCTACGGCATAAGGAGCTGCAGGGACGCCGGATCAGCCCCGGTGAGACCGCGCTGAAGACGGAATGGCTGTCGATCCTTCGCGACGTCGTGCAACCAGCGCTCGCCTCGGCCGGGCTGTCGACGACAGTGCCGCCTGTGCCCGCCAGGGTTGGCGACCGTGTGGTCGCCGACGCGCTGCAGATCGCGAGACGCGAAGTGTCCGGCATGCCGGGGACCACGATCGAGCAGCTGGTGCAGCAGTGGCGCCAGAGCATCTGTCGAGAGATCCCGTGGCCGATTCTGCTCGCCTTCATCAAGTACGAGTCCGGGGGCGATTTCGGCGACGCGACGCACGGAACGGAGAAGAACGGCTGGACGAGTCCGGAGTTCTACGAGCTCGGACTGTTCCAGACCCCCGCCGGCCTCCACGGCCGCTGCACCGGCCGCCACTGGAGGAGCTGCGCGATCGAGCCGCCTGGCGAGGAGAATCCACGGAATCCCTCGCCGTGGGCGCGCAATTGTGCCAGGATCGGCGCCGATCCTGCACAGTGGACGAACCCGACCACGCAGGTCCGCGTCGGGCTGCTCGATCTCGAGGATGGCGCCATCGCCCTTCGTCGAGACTTCCCGGAGCTCTTTCCGAGTCCAGGTTCCGACTGGGACCTTCGCATGGCCGTGCTGTATCGCTTTTCGCGCGGGGGCGGCTACGCTCGGTCCTTCCTCTCTGGCTATCGACGCGAGCTGGCCGCCATGCCGGAGGCGCAACGCTGGAATTTCCTCCGCGACAAGACTGTCACCGCCACCGTGACCGTGAAAGGGAAGCGGGTGACCGTGCGGCGCGACTTCAAAGGCGAGAACGTCGAGGAAAAGATGGCTCTGGCTGGCAAGCTGGGGTACGTTCCTCGGACCGCATGACGGCCTCCGTGGGGCGGGGTCCAACCTCTGCTAGATCGGACCAGGCGAGGTGGCGTTGATCTCGCCGGAGGGCGAAAGCGCTTTCTTGACGTGGAACGTGACCGCGGCGGTCTTGCCTGCCAGGTGAACCGTGGGGACGGCGCGGGGTGTCTCGGCGATCACCCGACCGCGGCGGATCACCGCGAGCCGGGCCGGCCGCAGGCGAATGGCATCGACAGCACTGTGGGCCTGAAGCAAGACCATGTCGGCCCAGCACCCGGGCTCGAGGCCGTAACCGTCGAGGTGCAGGGCGCGAGCGGCGTTGACCGTCACGCAGTCGAACATCTTCCGCATCTCGAGTGATCCCGTCATCTGGCCGACGTGAAGGCCCATGTGCGCGACGTCGAGCATGTCGTGGCTCCCGAGCGGATACCACGGATCCATCACGCAGTCGTGGCCGCACGCGACGTTGACGCCGGCCTCGAGCAATTCCTTGACGCGGGTCATGCCTCGGCGTTTTGGATAGGTGTCGTGCCGCCCCTGGAGCGTGATGTTGATCAGGGGGTTGGCGATGGCCGTCATCTCCGCCTCGTGCATGAGCGGGATGAGCTTGGAGACGTAGTAGTTGTCCATCGAATGCATCGCGGTCAGATGGGAGCCGACGACGCGGCCCTGGAGTCGGTGGCGGATCGTCTCGCGGGCCAGGACCTCGACCTGCCGCGAGAGGGGGTCGTCGCTCTCGTCGCAGTGCATGTCCACCAGGAGACCGCGGTCGGCGGCGATCCGGCACAGGCGCTCGACGGAGGCCGCTCCCTCCGCCATCGTCCGCTCGAAGTGCGGGATACCGCCGACGACGTCGACGCCGAGCTCGAGCGCGGCCGGCAGCGTGGTCTCGGCAACCGGGGAGCGCAGGAAGCCGTCCTGCGGGAAGGCGACGAGCTGAAGATCGATCTCTCGCTTCACGAGCTCGCGGACCTCGAGCAGCGCCTTCACCGCTCGCAGCGAGGGATCGCAGACGTCCACGTGACTGCGGATCGCGAGGGTGCCCCGCGCGACAGCCCAGCGGCACAGCTCGAGCGCGCGCTCGCAGATCTCGTCGTGGGTCAGCGATGGCTTGAGCTCGCCCCAGAGCGCGATCCCCTCGAGGAGAGTCCCCGAGCGGTTCACGCGAGGACGCCCATAGGTCAGCGCCGAGTCCATGTGAAAGTGCGCGTCGACGAACGGGGGCGACACGAGGCACGCCTGAGCGTCGATGACGCGCTCCGCCTCCGCCACCACGTCGCGTGAGAGGGTGACGATCCGCCCCTTCTCGCAGCCGATCGTCATACCCTCCCGGCCGTCCGGCAGGACGGCGTTTCGCACGACGAGGTCAAGCATGACGGATCAGCTCGCGGATGCGCTCCGGGCTCAGCGGCATCTCGTGCACGCGCACGCCGAAGGGGGCCAGCGCGTCCTCGATGGCCTCGGCCACGAGCGCGGGCACCGGGATGGCGCCGGCCTCGCCGACGCCCTTGACCCCGAGCGGATTGAGCGGCGAGATCGTCTCGAGGTGGACGACCTCGATGGGTGGCACCTCGCTCGCCGTGGGGATGTGAAACTCCAGGAACGTCCGCGTGAGCAGCTGCCCGGCCGCGTCGTAGTACAGCTTCTCGTAGAGCGCGCCCCCGATGCCTTGCGCCACGCCGCCGTGGATCTGTCCCTCCACGATCGTCGGGTTCACGATCCGGCCGCAATCGTGCTGAACGACGTACTTGAGGAAGCGCACGACACCGGTCTCGACGTCGACCTCGATGACCGCCGCGTGGCAGCCGCTTGCGAAGGTCGCGTGCGGCGGCGCGTAGTAGCCGCGGGCTTCGAGGCCCGGCTCTTCGCCGTCGCGGAGCACGGCACCGTGGCGCGGCTTGACCAGCCGAAGCGCCGCCTCCGCGGCTTCCTTGCCGTACGCGTACCGGATCGGGTTGGCAACCGTCGCGAGGGCGCCCAGCGGGAGCCGGCGGTCGGGAACGCCCTTGACCCTGACCGCGCCATCGCCGACCTCGAGATCGTGCGGCGCGACTTCGAGCAGGTCGGCGGCGAGGCGGAGCGCTTTCTCCCGCACCTTGCCGGCGGCGATGGCCACCGCGTTGCCGGCCGTCACGAGGGCGCGGCTGGCAAACGTGCCCGCCCCCCAGTTGAAGCGGCTGGTGTCGCCGGTCACGACGGTCACGGCTGCGGGGTCGCACCCGAGCGCGTCCGCCGCGATCTGCGCGAACGTCGTCTGGTGTCCTTGCCCCTGCGTGGTGAGTCCGGTTGCGACATAGACGTTGCCGCTCGGCTCGACCCGCACGTGGGCGCCCTCGTAGGGTCCGATGCCGGTCCCCTCGACATAGCACGCGACTCCCAGTCCGACGTAGCGCCCGTCGGCGCGAGCGGCGCGCTGCCGCGCGCGGAAGTCGCGGAAGCCGATGCGCTCGAGCGCCATCTCGAGCCCCCCCGGGTAGTTGCCGCTGTCGTATCGCGTCGGACCACCGTCCTGGAAGGTCAGCCCGACGTCCCAGGGAAACTCGTCGGGCTGAATGAAGTTGCGCCGGCGAACCTCGCTCGGCTCGAGGCCGAGCTCGCGCGCGATCCGGCCGATGAGGCGCTCCATGACGAAAGCGCCGTGCGGCCGCCCGGCGCCCCGGTAGGGCGTCACCATCACCTTGTTCGTGTAGCGAACTTCGAACTCGACGTGGTAGTGGCGAAGCCGGTACGGTCCGGGGAGCTGCGTCGAGGTGATGAGCGGGACGATGATGCCGTACGGAGTGTAGGCGCCCGCGTCGTGGAGGAACCGGTCGCGGACAGCCAGGATGCGGCCGCTGTCGTCGGTCGCGACCTCGACCTCGTGGAGCTGTCCGCGCTCCTGGCTCGAGCTGGCCAGGTGCTCCGAGCGATCCTCGATCCACTTGACCGCGCGGCCCAGCCGGATCGCCGCCGCCGGGATCAGGATTTCTTCGGGATAGAACAGCATGATCTTCGTCCCGAAGCCGCCGCCGACGTCGGGCGCGACTACCTCCACCTTGAACTCGGGAAGGCCAAACAGACGGGCCAGGCCGTTCTTGATGGGGAGCGGCGCCTGGGTGGAGATCCACGCGCGGAGCGTTCCGGTCCGCGCGTCGTAGTCGGCGACGACGCCGCGCGTCTCCAGCGGACTGCCGCAGCTTCGTTCGATCGCGAGGCGTTCGCGGAAGACGTGGGCGGCTCGCGCGAACGCGGCGTCCGGGTCGCCGACCCGCTGCACGACCCGGGCGGCGCAATTTCGCGGCACATCCGCGTGAACGCGCGGACTGCGCTCGGCGCCGGCCGCCTCGAGGTCGACCACGGCTGGCAGCGGCTCGTAGTCGACGTCGATGAGCCGCGCGGCGTCCTCGGCGAGATATCGGTCGTCGGCCACCACGAGCGCCACCAGCTCTCCGCTATAGCGCACGTCCTCCGCCGCCAGCGGCAGCGGTGTTCGTGGGTGCGTGAGCTCCGGGTGAGGAATGAGGAGCGGTGTGGGCTGGTTCAACGGGCCGAGGTCGGCCGCCGTGAGCACCAGCCGAACGCCCCGGTGCGCCCGTGCCCGGGACGCGTCGACGGAGCGGATGCGCGCCCGGGCGTGCGGGCTGCGGAGGCCGGCCGCGTGCAGCAGGCCGGCCGGGGTCACATCGGCGACGAAGCAGCCCAGCCCACGCAGGAGCCGAGGATCCTCATTGCGCCGGATCGCGGCCCCGATGAGCGGGGTGATCACTCCCCGACGTCGACGATGGCGATGACTGGCCCGCCGCCCTGGGGGCCCTGGTGCATCGCGTCGACGGAAACGAACACGGCGGGGTCGCCAATCGCCGCCGCGGCGACGCCACCCACCGCGGCCTTGCTGTGCCGGTGGTGGTGAACGTCGGAGTCGTCGAGCATGATCTGACGGCGACCCCGCAGCTCACCGCGCTGGTCCGCCTCGCACTTGATGAAGCAGTTGACCAGGCGCCCCTGCAGATCGTCGGCGCGTGGCCGTGACGGCAAGGAGAGACCGGCATTCGTGATGGCGGCGTAGATGCCGTCGATGTCGAGCGCGTCCTTCATCACGCTGTGGCCGATGCGATAGCGTCCGCCGGCGCCCGCCTTGTTGCCGAGCAGGACGATCTGCGCCGCGTCGAGCTCCACACCCGACGAGCAGGATGCCACCGACGAGTACAGGCTCAGGTCCTTGCAGATCTGCTCGGCCTTGGGCATCGAGATCTCGCCCAGGGCGACGCCGATTCCCAGCGCCGTCGTGCCGTTCGAGACTCCCATGGAGTCGTGGACCTCGCAGGCGACGCTGTGGCCGCGGCGCGCGGCGTCGCGCACCGCCTCGATCGTGAGCAGCGCCGTCTTGGTCTGGACGTAGTGCACGTCCGCCGCCTTGTCGATTCCGGCCTCGCGCATCGCGGCGCGAACACCCTCGGCCACTTTCTCCACCATCGCGGGTCGGCCGATATCTTCCGGCAGGATCTTGGGGCTGAGGGCGGTTCCGATCACGAGGCGCGGCTTGCTCGCGGGCCCCTGCTTGCCGTTGCGGGCGAAGACGGTGGCGTGGGGCGTGAGCACGCCGTCACAGCCGCCCGACCACACCATGGGGACGCTACGGATGGCCTCCGCGCTCCGCTTGCCATGCTTGGCGAGCGCCGCTCGGAACGCCTGATCGGCCAGGAGGCGGGTGAAGTCGTTGACGCCGCCATTGCCCTCCGTCTTGCCGATGACCGCCACCACCTCGTCCGCCTTGAACTGCTCGGCCTGGATCCGCTCCTCGAGGCCAGAGGCGTCCTGCACGTGGTTGAGAACGACCTTTGCCACCTCGATCGCCATTGCGAAACGTCTCAGCGCCCGACGCTGCGCGCCGGCTTCTGGACTGGAGCGTGCACGGCGCGCTGGCCGAGGAGCAGGTACACGCCGCCGGCGACCACGATGCCGACCAGCCAGCTCAGGTCAGCGCCACCGAGCAGCTTGATGGAGATGGGACCCTTGAGGGCCGGAACCAGGCCGTCCTCGACCGACCAGCCGGCGACCAGACCCACGACGAACGCCACGATCGCGCCCCAGTTGATGTCGCCGTAGGCGCTCCGCGCCGGCTCCTTGTAGAGCTCGGCGACGTCGATGCGGCCCTTCCGCACGATGAAGAAGTCGGTCAGGACGATGCCAGCCCATGGGCTCATCCACAGCAGCAGGCTGATCATCCAGTTGTCGAAGGCCTGGGCGAACGAGGGCTGGAAGACGAAGTAGATGGTGGCGAGGTAACCGACCACGCCGGCAATCAGCGCCAGGGCCGTCCGGGACAGGCGCAGACCCATGCTGAGCGCGGCCAGCGCGGCCGAGTAGACGTTCAGGATATTGGTGGCGATCGGGCCGTGCAGCACCATCAACAGCACGAGGATGCTCGTGACTCCGCCGAAGACGGCGCTCACCATCTTGGCCGGATCGGTGTCCTTGGTCACGCTGGCGACGGTCGCGCCCAGGATGGCGAGCCACACGGTGGGCAGGAACATCCCGATGTAGCTGTACCAGAAGACCGCCGTCGAGGAGACGTTCCGAGGAACGAAGCGGGAATAATCCGACGCCCAGGTGACCCAGGAGATCCCCCAGCCCACCCCGATCGCCGTCATGAGCAGGGTGATCATCGCCAGATGGGCGCCCGGCGGCAGGTCACTGGTGAGATGCCAGTTGACCACGCCCGGCCGGGTCCACGCGAGGATGCTCATCAGCACCATGATGGCGGCAGTCACCGGAACCGTGTACTTCTCGAACGTGCGGATGGCGTAGAAGCCGTAGATTCCGATGAGCACCTGGATCACCATCACCACGGTCGCGACGACGAAGTTGGTCAGCCACGTGTCGCCGATCCCGAACTGGCCGAGGATGGCCACGGCGATCTTGACCGGGAAGTAGGTGTTGACCCCGATCCAACCCAGGGTCATGAGAAACATCAGCACGCTCGGCAGGTACGCCCCTCGGCGACCGAACGCGGAACGACCGAGGACCATCTGATTGACCCCGGTCTTGTGGCCCATCACGGTGAAGGCCGCGAAGATTCCGCACCCCACGATGTTGCCGAGCACGATGACCGCGATCGTTTCCCAGAGCCCGAGCTTGAGGACGATGCCGAGCGCGCCCAGCGCCCAGTTGATTGGCGCGATGTTGGCCCCGGCCCAGATCCACATCTGCTGCGGTCCGGTGGAGTCCTTGTCCGCCTCCGGGATGGGTTCGATGCTGTGGACGTCAACTCTGAGTTCGGCTCGGGCGTCAGTCGTCATGCTTGCCCCCCTCGCCTTCGGGTCCGGTCTCGTCGAGTTGTCAGAAGAGCCGAAGATCCGCGCGTCACCAGTACCGGCGCGATACTGCGCCGCCGATGGAGAGGCTGTCAAGATCCGGGACGGCTGCGAATCCCGCTTGACTCTGACCGTACGGTCTCCTATAGAGGCGGTAGGCGCGATCACGGTGACGTTGTAAGTCGGCTCCCACCCTTGGGAGGGCCGCATGGCCGGACGGTTCCGCGTGCCTATCTCTCCTCATGCCTATCCAGTAGTCCACCCGCCGAACGAGGAGGTGCGCCGTGTGCTTCGTTCATTCAGACATCTCGAGGAGAACGTTCATCGAGCAGGTCTCTCTGGGCGCGGCCGCTGCAGCCGCGGTGGCCGGCGTCGGCACGACGTTGGCGACAACCGCGGAAGGAGTTCCCGCGGCTGGCGTAGGCAGGCCGGATCTGGTCGTGGCGCAAGCGCCTGCGGGGGCGGCCGGCGCCAAGACACTCGACGGGTTCTCGAGGGTCATGCACAACCGCTTCAACCAGGACATCCCGGCCGCCATCACCGTGCAGGAAGGTGAGGCCGTACAGTTCCTGTGCCGGGATGCCCTCGACATCGGAACAGCGGCGAGATCCCTGACGCCCAACGGCATTCTCACCCTCGACCTCGCCAAGGTCCATCCCCTTACGGGGCCGGTCAGCATCGAAGGCGCGGAGCCGGGCGACATGCTCGAAGTTGAGATCCTGGACGTTGCGCCGCTCGTCGACTTCGGCTACGTCACCATCGGGCCGGTG
>QHRW01000024.1 GCA_003220265.1 Candidatus Rokuibacteriota bacterium
AGCTCGCGCCCGCGCTCGGTCAGCGTGTACTCCGCGCGCGGCGGGTGATCGGAGTACAGCCGCCGCGTGACCAGCGCGTGTTCTTCCATGAGCTTGAGCCGGTCGGAGAGGATGTTGGGGGCGATGCCCTCCAGCCCGCGCTGCAGGTCCTGGAAGCGCTGGGGCCCCGCCAGCAGGTCGCGCACGAGCAGGAGCGTCCAGCGGTCGCCGACGAGGTCGAGCGACTTCGCCACCGGGCACGACTGACCATACCGCCTGGCCACGGCGTCCAGTATAGCGAGTGTTGACAGAAAGGCTAGTCACTATAGAATAACAAGTCACAAGGCCATGGACGCCACCACCCGGCGGCTGCTGGAGGGCCCGATCGCGCCGACGCTGCTCGCGCTGGCGCTGCCCAACGTCGTCATGCTGCTGGCCCAGGTCGCCGTCAACGTCCTCGAGGCCTACTTCGTCGGCTGGCTCGGCACCGACGCCCTCGCCGGCGTGTCGGTCACCTTCCCGCTCGTCATGCTGATGCAGACGATGTCGGCGGGCGGGATGGGCGGCGGCGTGGCCTCGGCGGTGGCGCGCGCGCTCGGCGCCGGACGCCGCGAGGAGGCCGACGCGCTGGTCGCGCACGCGATCGTCATCGCGCTCGCCCTCGCCGCGGCGTTCACGGCGGCGCTGCTGGCCGGCGGCCGCGCGCTCTACGCGGCCATGGGCGCCGAGGGCGGCACACTGGAGGCGGCGCTCGCCTACTCGCACGTGATCTTCGCCGGCGCGGCGGCGGTCTGGCTCTTCAACACGCTGGCGGCCGTGATCCGCGGCACCGGCAACATGCGCCTGCCAGCCGCCGTGGTGCTGGGCGGCGCCGCCGGCCTCGCCGCGCTCTCGCCCGCGCTCATCTTCGGCTGGGGCCCGCTGCCGCCCCTCGGTGTGCGCGGCGCCGCGCTGGCGGTGGTGATCTACTACGCCGCCGGCACGTTCGTCTTCCTCGGCTACCTGCTCTCGGGGCGCAGCCTCGTGCGGCTCTCGCCGGCCGCCGTGCGCTTCCGCCGCGCGCGCTTCGCCGCCATCCTCCGCGTGGGCGCGCCGAGCCTCGTCAACAACGTGCAGACGAACCTGACGGTCGTGCTGCTGACGGCGCTGGTCGGGCCTTTCGGCAGCGTCGCCCTCGCCGGCTACGGCATCGGCGTGCGCCTGGAATATCTGCAGATTCCCATCGTGTTCGGCTTCGGCTCGGCGCTCGTCACGATGGTCGGCACCAACGTCGGCGCGGGCCGCCGGCCGCGCGCGATGCGCGTGGCGTGGACGGGTGCGCTCATGGCGGCCGCGGTCACGGAGGCGATCGGCCTCGGCGCGGCCCTCGCGCCGCGCGCGTGGCTCGGTCTCTTCAGCGTCGATGCGGGCGTCCTCGCGGCCGGCACCACGTACCTGCGCACCGTCGGGCCCGTCTACGGCTTCTTCGGTCTCGGCCTCGCGCTCTACTTCGCCTCCCAGGGCGCGGGGCGACTCGGCTGGCCGCTCGTGGCTGGCGCGCTTCGTCTAACCGTGGCCGGCGGCGGGGGCTGGCTGGCCATGCACTGGGGCGCCGACCTCGCCGGCCTGTTCCGCGTGATGGCGCTGGCCCTCGTCGTGTTCGGCAGCACGCTGGCCGCCGCCATTTATCTCGGCGCCTGGGAGGCCGGCGGCGTCGATCTCCGTCGCGTCTTCGGCGCACGCATGGAGTCCGATCATGTCCACGATGCTTGACCTGATCCAGTCGGCGCAGCGCGGAGAGATCCCGCCCCCGCCCATCGCGCAGCTCATCGGCTTCTCGCTGTCCGCCATCGAGCCCGGCCGCGCGATGATCGACTTCACGGCCGAGGCGCGTCACGCCAACCCGATGGGCACGCTGCACGGCGGCGTGCTCTGCGACATCGCGGATGCCGCCATGGGCATGGCGTGGGCGTCGACACTGGGCGAGGGGGAGACGTTCACCACGCTCGAGCTGAAGATCAACTTCCTGCGGCCGGTGTGGACCGGCAAGCTCACGGCCACCGGGCGCGTGGTGCAGGGCGGGCGCACGGTCGGGCTGCTGGAGTGCGACGTCGTGGACGACCAGGGCCGGCTCGTCGCGCAGCAGCGAGCTCGACCGTGATGACGCTGCGGGGCGCGCAGGCCGCGGGGCGCTAGCCGCCCGCCTGGGAGCGATAGCAGCAGACCGAGCCCGTCGTCACGCGCAGGGCCAGGTGGCGGCCCACGGCCGGGTTCGTGGCGGCGATCTGCTCGATGGCCCGCTTGATCGCCTTGCGCACCGCCGTGCGCGCGCGCTCGGGCGCATCCGCGAAGGCGCGCATGCGGCCGCCGAGGCCGACGGCACCGCCCAGCTCCTTCACCAGCGTCGCCAGCTCGTCCTCCTCGTCCTCGGTGAGCGCCGGCTGCTCGCGCAGCTCGGCGATCCGCGCGCGCAGCATCGACAGCGCCGGCCGATCGAGCACCGGGTCGGCACCGCCGTTCGAGACCGTGGCGCCGTCCTCGCTGACGAGGGCGAGCGCCGGGATCTGCCGGTCGGGCGACTGCACGAGCCGCGCGAGATAGCGCAGGCCGACGCGATCGGCGACCACGGCGACCTCGCCGGCGGCGCCGATGCGCCAGTATCCGGGCTGCGCCGCCAGCGTCATGTGCGCGAGGCCGTCGTCGCCGGCCGGCGTCGCCACCGGAGGGGCCGTGCCCAGCGCGGCGCGCCAGCGCGCCGCCAGCCCGGTCATGTCGGCGGACTCGGCGGCGTCGATGGCCCCCTCCACCAGCACGTGGCCGCGCTCGACGTCGCCCTCGGCCGCCCGGCGGATCAGCGCCAGCCCGAGATCGGCGCGCGCACGGATGGCGGCCGGACGATGCTCGGAGCGCTCGGCGGCGCTCACCGCCGCGGCGAAGTGCTCGACGGCCCGATCGTGCTCGCCGCACGTGAGCGCCGCGAGGCCGAGCGGGCGCTGCGTCGGCCCCAGGCACACCACGGCCAGCGAGGCCATGACGGGCAGCTCGGCGAACGGCAGCAGCGCGTCGTAGGCCGCCCGCGCCACGACGGCGTCGTCGAGCGCCGCCGCGATCTCGATCACCGCCAGCATGGACGTCAGCCATCCGCTCGAGGGCGGCAGCGAGCCGATGCCGTCGCGCGCGAGCTGCGCGAGCACGGCGCGCGCCGGGCCCGAGCGCCCCGCGCGCAGGGCGAACAGCGCCGCGGCGAGCGCGAACGCGCGCTCGCGCTCGAGGATCAGCGTGGGCGAGGCGGCAATGGACGCCGCCAGGTCGGCCAGCTCGGCCTCCCGTCCCTGGAACACGCGGATCGCGGCGAGCTGGGCGCCGTGATAGGCGAGGGCGTCGGCATCGCCCACCTCGAGGCCGAAGGCGTAGCAGGCCGTGGCTTCCGCCTCCGCCTCGGCGAAGCGGCCGGCACGGATGGCGCGCATCACGTCGATGGCGCGGACGATGAAGAGCACGCTGCCGCACTGGAGCGCGTCGGCGCGCAGGCGCAGCTCTTCCAGCGCGGCCTCCGCGCGCAGGTCGCCGGCGAGGAAGAGATCCGCGGCGCGCCAGCACAGCCCGATGAGCGTGAGCAGACCGTCGCCGGCGGCGGCGGCCGCGGTGATGAGCTCCTCGGCGAGCGCGACTCGCGCCTGCGTGTGCTCCGGCGTCAGCAGCACGTGATGGCACAAGGACAGCGCCTCCGCCAGGGCGTGCGCGTCCCCGGTCTGCCGCGCCGCCTCCACCGCCGCCAGCACGGGCTCGACCGGTCCCCCGCGGTACGCGTCCTCGGCGGCCAGCCGCGTGACCAGCCGCGCGCGCAGCGCGACGGCCTCGGCCGGCAGCGCCGCCAGCGCGCGCCGCTGCAGCGCGTCCACGCGCGCGGTGTCGTCCGTGAGCCGGTGCTCGCGCAGCCACACGCCGCCGAGGCCGAGCGCGGCGCGTGCCAGCAGCGCCGGGTCGTCCTCGGCCTCGGCGAGCTGCGCGGCGCGCCGGAAGAGCGGGCGCGCCTCGGCCAGCTTGCCGCAGGCGAGCACCGCCTCCGCCCACTCGACGACGAGCGCGGCGGCCGGCGTCGCCGGCGCCACCTCCGCGTGGACGTCGGCGGCGCGCGCGAGCAGCGCGGCCGCGGCCTCGAACCCGTCGGCGGCGCGCAGCGTGGCGGCCGCCTCGCGCGCGATGCGGAGCGCTGCCTCGGCATCCGCGGGCGAGCGCGCCGCCGCGCCGAGCGCGTGATGCGCGCGGCGTAGCATCAGCTCGGGGTCGGCGCCGGCCAGCGCGGCGGCCGCGCGCGCGTGCGCGTCGAGCCGGTCGGCGGCCGACAGCGCGCCCAGCGCCGCGTCGCGCACGAGGTGGTGGACGAAGGCGTCGCGGCCGGCCGTGTCCTCGACGAGGCCCAGCGCCCGCGCGCTCGACAGGGCGTCGGCCACGAGCGCCGGCGAGGCGTCGGCGATCCGAGTGATCTCGCCGGTCGCGATGTCCACGCCGAGGAGCGCGGCGACGCCGACGATCCGCTGGTGGTCCGGGGCGAGCTGCCCGACGAGCGCGGCGATGGCGCGCTCGAGACCGCCGAGGACGCCGCCGTCGAGCGTGCTGCGCTGCGCGACGCTCCGCACGTGCAGCGGGTTGCCGCGGGTGATCGCGGCCACCACGTCCAGCAGCTCGGGCGTCACCCCGTGGATGCCGAAGGCGGCGAGGTAGTCGCGCACGGCCGCCGGCGGCAGTCCGCCCAGCTCGATCCACGTGGCGTCTCGCTCCAGCTCGCCGAGCAGCTCGCGCGTCGGCAGATCCTTGACCTCCTCGCGCCGGGTGAGGACGAACAGCGCGGCGAGACCGCGCCCTTCGCGGACGAGGAAGCGCGTGAGGAGCAGTGAGGCGGCATCGGCCATGTGAGCGTCGTCCAGGACGATGACGAGCGGGGTCGAGCGGGACATGGTCCGGAGGTGCTCGAGCACCGCGACGAACCGGGCGAAGCGGTCGTTCGAGGTCTCGGGCCCGTCCACCGTCAGCAGATGCTCGGGGGCGCCGAGATCCCTCAGGATCCCCTGCCACGGCCACAGCGGCGGCGCCTCGCCGTTGTGCCAGCAGCGTCCGAGGCCCACGCGCGCGCCGTGGGTGCGCGCCCGTGCGGTCAACTCCTCGGCGAGACGGGTCTTTCCCAGGCCGGCCTGACCACTGACCACCGCCAGCCGCGCCTCGCCCTGCCGCGCCTCGCGCAGCGCCCGCATGAGCCGGCGGAACTCGGCGCCCCGGCCGACGAACAGGGGCCCCGACGCGCCCCGGCGAGCGCCCGCCCGCGCCGCCGCGCCGTCCTCGGGGCGTGCCGTGGGATGGCACATGGCCGTCACGCCTTCCTTGTGAGGGTCATGCCCAGGACGATTTCACAGCGGGTCGACGCCATGCAACCAGAAAGGGGACACCATTGATCACGCAGACGGGTCGGTTCAATCGGCGGATGTTCCTCCGCGCCCTCGGCGCCGGAGCGGTCATGGTCGGCACCTCCGGGCTCCGGGCGCCCGGCGCCCTCGCCCAGTCCCGCCCGCGCAGCTTCGTCATCCGTGAAGACCGGTTCGGCCGGATCTTCCCCAATCTGCCACCGTTCGCCACGCCCAGCCCGGCGCTCGACGCCGCCCTGCGCGACATCGGCAAGCCGGGCGGCATTCTCGACGCCAAGGACAACCTGCTGGCGGGGCCGGTGCAGCTCCTCAACGATCCGGCGCTCAGCGCGAACAACCCGAACAATCCCACGCACACGGCCGGCACCACGTTCATGGGCCAGTTCTTCGACCACGACCTGACGTTCGACCTGTCGTCGCGGCTGGGCGTGCCCACCGACCCGGCGGACTCGTCCAACTCTCGCACGCCGGCCTTCGACCTCGACTCGGTGTACGGCGGCGGGCCGCTCGCCGACCCCGAGCTCTACGTCCCGGGGGTGGGACGCCGTCAGCCGACCAAGTTCAGGGTCGAGAGCGGCGGCCTGTTCGAAGATGTGCCGCGCGACAGCCAGAGCAAGGCCATCATCTCGGATCCCCGCAACGACGAGAACACGATGATCAGCGGCCTGCAGGCGGCCTTCCTCAAGTTCCACAACCGCGCGGTGGATCTCGTGACGTCCGAGCACCCGCGCGACTCGTCCGACGAGGTGTTCGCCCGCGCGCGCCAGCTCACCACGTGGCATTACCAGTGGCTGATCGTGCACGAGTTCCTCCCGCTCTTCATCGGCCAGGACCTGGTCGACGACATCCTGCGCCGCGGCCGCAAGTTCTACCGGCCCGACGTGGCGCAGATCCCCGTCGAGTTCCAGGGCGCCGCGTACCGCTTCGGCCACTCGATGGTCCGGCCGTCGTACCGCGCGAACCTCGCCGGCGACAACGGCAACCCGTTCTTCGGGATGATCTTCGACCCCGCGGCCGAGGGCGAAGCCGATCCGCGCGACCTGCGCGGCGGCGCTCGCAAGCCGCGCCGCTTCATCGGCTGGCAGACGTTCTTCAACTTCGGCGCGATCCCGCGGCCCACGGGGACCGGCACGCTCGGTGACGACGTGCGGCCGAACAAGCTCATCGACAGCCACATCTCGACTCCGCTCTTCAATCTACCGCTGCAGACGATCGCCTCGGGCACGCCGCCCACGTCACTCCCGCAGCGCAACCTCCTGCGCGGTGTCACCTGGAGCCTGCCGTCCGGGCAGAGCATCGCCCACGTGATGGGTGTGCCGGCGCTCGACAAGAAGGATCTCAAAGACCTCAAGGGCTACAACCTCGGCCTCGACGAGTCCACGCCGCTCTGGTTCTACTGCCTCAGGGAGGCGGACGTCATGGCGGGCGGCCTGCACCTGGGGCCCGTCGGCGGGCGCATCGTCGGCGAGGTCTTCATCGGCCTGCTGCAGCTCGACTCGGATTCCTATCTCTCGGAGCCGCGGTGGCGGCCGACGCTGCCGACGACGACGGGTCGCGTGACCGGCGACTTTCGCATGATCGACTTCCTCACCTTCGCCGGCGTCGATCCCACCAGCCGCGGGCAGTAGCCGTTTGGGGCAACCAGCCGCGAGCGCGGGGGTCAGCGGAGCCGGGCCGCTGACCCCTTTCATTCGCGATGAGGTGGGGCCCTGTCGGCGGCCCCATCTCACCTAGCCGCGGCCCTTGAGTCTCGCGGTGCTCAGCACGCGCGCCTGGCACATCTCGTCGGTCGTACCGAAGCCCGACCTCACGACCCGCGGCGGCTTGCTGGGGTTGCGCAGGTTGCCGGGGGAGTTGTCGTACACGCACTCGGCCTCGACGATCGTGCCGGCCGGCAGCGCCACCGGACGCTTGAAGTAATAGAGGAGCTGCCAGTCGAAGTCCCAGTCGTCGATCCGGAGCAGCGGCTCGCGGCGCCCGCTCGGCAAGAGCGCGGTCACGGTCATCGCGCGCCCGATCAGATGCATGTGGGCGTGCACCGCGATCGCCTCGAGGTCCTCCTGGACGTCGGTTCGCGCGACCACGGTGGTGCGCGGCGCGCCGGCAGGAATCACGAAGTTCCATGCCGAGGCCAGCACGCCGTGCAGGCGGCGATCGAACGGGCCCGACGTGAAGTGCAGCCCGATGCGGGTCACGTCGGTCTCCGGGGCATCACCGGGATTGTTGTAGTGCAGCTGCACTACCAGGCGGGCGCCCGGCGGAATGCGCCACGCCACGCCGGGTGGGATCTCGATCCCGGGATAGCCCGGCGCCCAACCGCCGAGGCCGCCGGGACTGTCGAACCCCGGCCCGCCGAAGCACGTGTAGCCCGGTCCCGGCTCGGCCCGGTCCAGCTCGACCGAGCGTCCAGTGAGGTCCAGGAAGGTCACGACGTGATGCACGACCTTGCGATTGCCGGGCAGGACCTCGGAGGCGCGGATGAATCGGCCGTCGCCGGGCACGCGGATCGGAATGCTGAAGCACCGGTAGACGTCGCGCGTGCGCGGCGGCACCGTGAAGGGCTCCTCCATTGCCAGCACGGCGCCCGGGGTGCCGAGCGTCCAGCCGCTCGGGAACTTTGGCGGCGCCGGCAGATCATGTGGCTCGCCTTCCGTTGCGCCGTCGGCGACCCAGCGGGCGATCAAGTCGACCTCGGCGTCAGACAGGCGGCGCACACCCGTGAAGTCGCCGTGGCCCGGCACGGCCTTCCACGGGGGCATATAGCGGCTGCGCACGGCATCGACGATGTCGTCGCGTCGCGCGTAGGCGTCGCGATACGTGGTGAGCGCGAACGGCGCCACCTCGCCGGGACGATGACACTCCTGGCAGTGCCGCTGGAACACGCGCACGACCTGGTTGTTGAACGTGACGCGCTCGTCGGCGGTGGTGGCCGCCGGCGGTGCCGGTGGCGCCGAAGCCGTCTGGCACGCCGCCGCCAAGAGGACGAGCGCGAGGAGGAAGCCCTTCACGGCCCGAGCATACCGGGTCCGACCGCGAATGACAGCCCCAGTCATCCGTCAGCGCGCCTTCGCGGGCTCCACGCACGACGACTCGGCCACCACGACGTCGGCCCGCGCGGGGCCGTAGCGCCGGCGCCGCCACAGGCGGTAGGCGATCAGCGAGGCCAGCGCGAGTGGCCCCACGAGCAGCAGCAGCCGCGCGGCGCGTGAGCGACCGAGGAGTTCGGCGGCCTGGTCACCGACGACGTAGCCAAGCGTGGCCCAGAGGGTGGTGTAGACCAGCGTGCCCACGACGTCGAACGACAGGAACTTCCAGTAGGCGATGTGGCCGCACCCCGAGAGCGCGGAGGCGAACAGCCGCACGCTGGCCGAGAAGCGGCTGAGCAGCACCGCCGCCGCCCCGAAGCGGCGGAAGTAACCGACGGTCTTTTCGACGCACCCCGCCGAGCCGAGCGTGATCCAGCAGTAGAAGGCCAGGATGCGCGGGCCGGTGAGCGCGCCGGCCAGGTACGGCACGTGATCGCCGATCAGCGCGCCGCCGGCGGCCACCAGCGCCAGCGCGACGACCTGCCGCGGATCGCTCGCCACGGTCGTGGCGATCAGCAGCAGGATCCGGCTGGGGAACGGCAGTCCCGCCGCCTCCACGAGAAAGGCGACGAAGACGACCGTCAGGAGATGGCCGAAGAGAAAATCGAGGTGCGCCTCGACGAATTCCATGCCGCATCCATGGCGCCGGCGCGCTCAGGATCTCACGCCTCCTCACCTGTCCTTCAGTCTCACGTCCTCGTAGGGCGCCGACCACGGATAGTCGGTGATGAGGCCGAGGCCCGACTCGGCCACGCGCGGACCGACGCCCTGCAGGACGACGAACTGCCACACGGGCAGGAACATGGCCTTCTCGTGCATGAGCTGCTGGATCCGCTTCAGGATCACCTCGCGCTTTTTCGGATCGAGCTCGCTCGCCTGCTCGCGGTGGAGCCCGTCGATGTCGGGATAGCCGCCGTAGGCGAACGTCCCGGTGGACGCCACGAACGCGTCGATGCGCGTGGCCGCATTGCCGGCGGTGCCGCTCAGCCCGTAGATGATGTTCTTCAGCTTCTTGTCCTGGTACGCCTTGAGGAAGGCCGCGCGCTCGAGCGGGCGCAGGCGCGTGCGGATGCCGGCCGCCTGCAAATCGTTGAGCAGCGCCTCGCTGGCCGAGCTGGTCCCGGCGTCGCACCAGAAGTCACCCGCGTCGAAGCCGTTCGGGTAGCCGGCTTCGGCGAGCAGCTGCTTGGCCCGCGCGGGATCGTAGGCGTACGGCGGCGGCTGCCAGTAGAACTCGTAGCTGCTGGGGATGATGCTGCCCGTGATCTTGGCGAAGCCGAGTGCCTCGGCCTGGTTGATCGCCTGATGGTTGACGGCGTGGTTGGCCGCCAGCCGCACCCGCCGGTCGTGCCACGGCGACTTCGGATCCCACTGGTCGGCGAACACCAGCCAGTGCGTGCTCGTGAACGGCGTCGGGCGCAGCGTGAGCCCCGGCGTGCGGCGCACCTCGTCGG
The DNA here is from genome assembly GCA_003220265.1 of Candidatus Rokuibacteriota bacterium. Lineage (GTDB taxonomy): Bacteria > Methylomirabilota > Methylomirabilia > Rokubacteriales > CSP1-6 > AR5. The sequence goes on from QHRW01000024.1 coordinate 9,919, forward strand.
CGAGCGTGCCGTCGAACCCGTAGGCGATGTCGGCGTCGCCGCGCTTGAGCCCGGCCAGTCGCGTGGAGCCGTCCGGCACGGCCTTGAAGACGATCCGCTTCACGGCCGGCGCCTTGCGCCAGTAGCCGTCGAAGGCCTCCAGCACCAGCTCCACGCCCGGCGTGAACGAGACGAAGCGGTAGGGCCCGGCGCCCACCGGCGCCTTCTTGAAGCCGTCCTCGCCCACGCGCTCGACGTACTTCTTGGGCACGATCCAGCCGGCGCCGGTGGCGGGCGTGGCGTAGTGGAGCAGGAAGTCGGGCCACGGTTTCTTGAGCCGGAAGCGCACCCGCCCGGCATCCGGGGTCTCGACGCTCGCCACGTGCTCCTTCAGCGCGCGGACGAAGATGCCCCGGTAGCGCTCGAAGGAGAACTTGACGTCCTCGGCCGTCACGGGATCGCCGGTGTGGAACTTCGTGCCCTTGCGCAAGACGAACTCGTAGACGAGCCCGTCGGACGAGACGCTCCACGACTCGGCCAGGCTCGGGGCCATGCTCTTGCCGGGCATCGGCTTCACCAGCGCGTCGTGCAGCGCGTACAGAAGGATGAAAGGCGTGATGAGGCCCGGCGTCTCGGCGGGATCGAAGAACGTGGGCGCCAGCGTGAAGTGGGTGGCCCACGTGATTTGCCCGTCGGCGGCGCCGGGCGACGGCGCCGGCGCCAGCAGCGCCAGCGCGAGCACGCCGGCCACGATGCATCGAGCGCGTTGGCTCATCGGCTCCTCCTCGCTCTCACGGGTTCAGGATGACCTTCAGCGGGTCGCCGGTGCGCGTCTCCAGCACCGCGATGGCGTCGTGGACGCGGCCGAGCGGGAACTGGTGCGTGATGAGCGGCTTGGCCGTGAGCCGCCCGGCGGCCAGCAGCGCCAGCGCGCGGCCGACGCTGGTGCCGCCCTCGCCGCGCTCGGTGTAGATCGTGATGTTGCGCCGGACCGCGTGGCTCACGTCGGCGGTGACGGGGCCGTGATAGAAGGCCACGAGCAGCACCTTGCCGCCGGGCTTCGCCATGCGGATCGACTGGTCGAAGGTCTCGTCGCCGCCGGCGCAGTCGATCACGAGGTCGGCGCCCTTGCCGCCCGTCGCCTCCATCACCGCGGTCACGGGATCGGCCGCGCGGCTGTTGACGATGACGTCGGCGCCGAGCTGGCGCCCCACCGCCAGCCGCGAGTCGCGGGTGCCGGTGAGGATCACGCGCGTGGCGCCGAGCGCGCGCACGAGCTGGATCGCCATGAGCCCGATGGGGCCGGGCCCGAGCACGGCCACCGTCTCGCCCGCGAAGTAGCCGCCCGCGTTCTCGAGGCCGAACAGCGGGCTGCCGGAGGTCATCACCACGGTGGCTTCCTCGTAGCTCACGCCCTCCGGAATGCGATAGAGCGTGTTGACGTGGTTCACCGCGTACTCGGCCAGCCCGCCGTTGGTCGTGAACCCATTGGCGCGATGGCCGCGCTTGCGGTTGCCGTAGTTCAGGCACGCGGTGTACAGGCCGCGGATGCAGTTCTCGCAGCGACGGCAGCCCATGTGCGCCTCGACGACCACCCGGTCGCCGACCTGAAACTCATCCACCGTGCGTCCCACCGCGACGATGTCTCCCGCGTACTCGTGGCCGAAGATGAACTCGCCGTACGGGGGCATCTGCGGCATGCCCTGGTGGATGATTTTCAGGTCCGTCCCTCAGACGCCGCAGGCCCTCACGCGCACGAGCACATCCTCGTCACCCGGCACCGGCACCGCGCGCTGCTGGAGCTCGAAGCGATGCGGCGCGACCAGCACGGTGGCCGTCATGGTGGCTGGAATCTGCATGGTGACTCCTTTCGAAATCGCGGCGCGTAAATCGAAACCGCGCTCATTGAGCCAATCGAGCATCTTGTCGCTGCGCCATTCCGGGAGTATCGCACGGGCAGTAAACTCGGTTTTACATGCCCCCAGAGTCACACCGAGACACTACCCCGGCGCCTCGCAGCGCACGGCGGGCGGGTCGGCGGCGCGCAGCAGCACGCCCGGGCGCACGACGCGTGCGAAGGGCGCCACCGCGTGCAGCACGCCGCCGGCCGTGACCACGGCCTCGGCGTCGATCGGACACCCGCCGACCTTCAGGGCCCTGGCCGCCCACGTGTTGGAGTTGTCGAGCAGCCGGTAGCGCCCGCGCGCCAGATAGAAGGCCCCGACGCCGTAGCTGGCCGGCGCCACGACGATCGGGCGGCCCTGAGCGTCGACGGCGTAGCTGGCCTCGACATACCGAGTCAGCGCCGCAAAGCCGTCGGGCGACAGGTCGACCTTCAAAATTTTCGCCTGCGGGAACATCTCCGCGACCTCGTCGTCGAAGCCGACGACCTGCAGCACGCTCGAGCGCGAGCGGAAGGCCGCGCGCAACGCCAGCCCGAGGGTTCCGCGCGGCGCCGGGTAGAAGTCCCCGTCCCCCCAGCCGACCTCGAGATAGCGGAAGGAGCCGAGCGCGAGCGTCCGCGACAGACCGACCGCGGCGACGTCCTCGCGGCGGAGCACGAGCCCCACGTGCCAGCCGTGGCTCACGAGATAGACGGGCCGGTCCGCGCTTGACGATGGGGTCGCCTCATCGGCGTGGCCGGGAGTGCCGGCCGCGAGCAGCGCGAGAGCGATCGCGAATGCCAGCGTCACGGGTTTTACCGTACTATGAGCGCCCGGCGATCCGTGGCGGCCAGGAGGACGCGCTGCTCATTACCGCGGCAGGCCTGAACCAGACGTACGTCAGCCAGGACCGGTCCGTCGTGCCGGCGCTCGCCGACGTGTCGCTCGCCGTCGCGCCCGGCGAGTTCGTGACGATCGTGGGGCCCTCGGGGTGCGGCAAGACGACGCTGCTCAGGATCCTGGGAGGTCTCCTGCGGCCCACCTCGGGCACCGTCCACCTGCTCGGCCGCGCCGTGACGGGCCCGAGCCGCAACGTCGGCATCGTGTTCCAGGACCCGGTCCTGCTGCCATGGCGCACCGTGCTCGACAACGTGCTGCTACCGGTCCAGGTCCTCCGCCTCGACCGTCAGACCTATCGCGCGCGCGCGCTCGATCTGCTGGGCCTGGTGGGGCTCAAGGGATTCGAGGGCAAGTACCCGCACGAGCTGTCGGGCGGGATGCGCCAGCGCGTGTCGCTGGCCCGCGCGCTGGTCCACGACCCCGCGCTGCTACTGATGGACGAGCCGTTCGGCGCGCTCGACGCGATGACGCGCGAGGCGATGAACCTCGAGCTGCAGCGCATCTGGCGCGAGTCCGGCAAGACGGTGGCCTTCATCACGCACTCCATCTCCGAAGCCGTGTTCCTCGGCGACCGCGTCGTCGTGATGTCGCCGCGGCCCGGCCGCATCGCCGACGTGGTGACGGTCGAGCTCGGCCGGCCGCGCGATCTCGACCTGATGGCCTCCGACGCCTTCGGCGTGTACGCGCGCAAGATCCGCCAGGCGCTCGGCCCGCGCGGGATGCTCGAATGACCCTGCGCGACGTCCGGCAGCGCCCGCACGTGGTGCTGATCCCGCTCGTCTTCGTGGCGTTCGTGGCGGCGTGGGAGTCCATCGTCCGCGCCTGGCGCATCCCGGATTACCTGCTGCCGGCGCCGAGCGCCATCGCGCGGGCGCTCGGGCTGGGCCTCACCAACCGGCTCTACGTCGAGCACGCGTGGGTCACCGTGAGCGAGGCGCTGCTGGGCTTCCTCATCGCCGCCGCCACCGGCGTCGTGCTCGGCACGGTGATCGCCCAGTTCCGCCTCGTCGAGCGCACGCTCTATCCGTACGTGGTCGCGTTCCAGACGCTGCCGAAGATCGCGGTGGCGCCGCTGCTGGTCGTGTGGCTCGGCTTCGGCGTGTCGTCCAAGATCGTCATCGCCGCCCTGGTGGCGTTCTTCCCCGTGCTCGTCAACGTCATCGTGGGTCTCAAGACGGTGGACGCGCCCAAGCTCGACCTCATGCGCTCGTTGAGCGCGACCCGCTGGCAGACCTTCCGGTTCGTGACGTTCCCGAACGCGCTGCCCTTCGTCTTCGCCGGGCTCGACATCGCCGTGGTGTTCAGCGTGCTCGGCGCCATCGTCGGCGAGTTCGTCGGCTCGCAGCGCGGTCTCGGCAACCTCATCCTGCAATTCAACACCGCGCTCGACATCGCGGGGATGTTTGCCGTGCTCCTGCTGCTGGCCGCGCTCGGCGTGGCGCTACACCTGATCATGCAGGCGATCCAGCGGCGCGTCATCTTCTGGGCCCAGCCGGACCACGTGATCGGCGCGTGAGGACCATCGCGCGCCCGAGGAGGTTCTGTCGATGAAGCGACTCGCGCTGCTCGTCCTCGTCAGCCTCGCCGCCGCCGGTGCCGTCGGCGCCCAGACCAGGCCCCCCGCCAAGGTCGTCTACACGCTCACGACCAAGGACGTCTCGGTCGGGCTCTCCGCCCACACCTCCATTCCGCTCACCCTCGGCTACTGGAAGGCCGAAGGGCTCGACGTCGAGGTGACGACGCTCGAGGGCTCGACGGCGGGCCTGCAGCAGCTCGCGGCCGGCAACATCCACTTCGCCACCGTGGGCCCGGAAGTCGCGCTGATCGCCCGCGAGAAGGGCGTGAAGGTGAAGTCGTTCTACGTGGTGTCCGGCGTCACGATCTTCCGCGTCGTCGTGCCCAAGGACAGCGCGATCCAGACGGTCGCCGACCTGCGCGGCAAGACCATCGGCTGCTCCGCCCTCACCTCCGGCGCGGTCCCGGTGGCCCGCGCGCTGCTGGCCTCGGGCGGGGTCGATCCCGACAAGGACGTGAAGTGGATCGGCGTCGGCACCGGGGCGCCGGCGGCGGTGGCGCTCAACGGCAAGAGCGTGGACGCCATGGCGCTGTGGGGCGACTTCCAGGCGAGCCTGGAGAACCGCGGGCTCCAGTTCCGCGAGATCACGGCGCCGTTCATGAAAGACCTCCTCGGGCAGGTCGTCATCGCCCGCGACGACTTCCTGGCCGAGCAGCCGGCCGTGGCGGCGGCCTTCGCGCGCGGCCTGGCCAAGGCCACACTGTTCGGCCTCAGCAACCCCGAGGCCGCCGTGCGCCTGCACTGGAAGATGTACCCGCAGAGCCGGCCGGCCGGGACGGACGAGTCGCGCGTCCTGAAGGACGCTCTGCACGTCTTCAACGCCCGCTTCGATACGCAGCGCGTGGACAACCGCGAGGACAAGCGCTGGGGCGCCTCCTCCCCTGCCCAGTGGAGCCGCCTCTTCGCGATCTACAAGGAGCAGAAGCTCATCCAGGGCACGGTCGACGTCCACGACGTCTTCACGTCGAGCCTCGTCGACGAGGTGAACCGCTTCGACGCCCAGGCGGTGATCCGCCAGGCCAAGGAGTACCGATGACCCCCTTCGCCTCCGCGCGCATGTACTCGTGGTCGCCCTCGCTCACCGCGGCGTGGCAGCGGCTGCTCGCGTGGGTGTCGGCGCGTTCGGCCGTGCCCCTGGCCGTTCTGGACAAGGCCGATCCGTTCCCCCTCGACGAGATCTGGCGGCGGGACGACATGGGCTGCGTGTTCATGTGCGGCTACCCGTGGGCCATGCGGCGCGATCCTCCGCATCTGCTGGCGGCGCCCGTGCCCGCGCCGGCGCGCTACGGCGGCCGGCCCGTCTACTTCACCGACTTCGTCGTGCGCGACGACAGCCCGTACACCCGCCTCGAGGACACCTTCGGCGGCGTCCTCGCGTACTCCACCGAGCACTCGCATTCCGGCTACAACGCCGCGCGCTTCCATCTCCTGGCCTATCGCACGCCCGCGCGGCCGACGTTCTACCGCCAGCTCGTGGGGCCGCTCATCCGCCAGACGCCGGTCATCGAGGCGGTGATCGAGGGGCGCGCCGACGTCGGCCCCGTGGACGGCTATGCCCTCGACCTCCTGCACCGCCACGGCGATGCGCGCGCCAAGCGCGTGCGCGTGGTGGCGACGACGGTGGCGGCGCCGAGCGCGCCGCTGGTGGCCTCGCCGATGGTGGATGAAGCGGCGCGCGAGCGTCTGACGGGGGCGCTGCTGGAGGCGCACACCGCACCCGAGATCGCGGCGACGCTCGACGAGCTGCTGCTCGCGCGCTTCGCGCGCGTGACGCCGGCCGACCTCGACGTGTTCCTCGAGCGCGCGCGCGCCGCCGAAGCCGCCGGATACGCCAAGCTCGCCTGAAAGGACGGAGCACCATGAAGCCCAGGACCTGGATCGTGGTCGCGATCGTGGCGCTGTCCATCTCGACGGCCGGCGCTCAGGGGCCCGACAGGATCGGCAAGGTACGCTTCCCCGTCTCCTGCGTGCCGGCGGTGCAGCAGCCGTTCGAGCGCGCGGTGGCGCTCCTGCACTCCTTCTGGTACCTGGAAGCCGCCAAGGCCTTCACCGAGATCACGCAGGCCGATCCCGATTGCGCGATGGCGTACTGGGGTCTCGCGCTCACCCAGTGGACGCAGATCTGGTCGCCGCCGCCGCCGGCGGCGCTCAAGCGCGGGTGGGAAGCCGTCGAGAAAGCGAAGGCCGTGCGGCGTTCGCTGCCCGCGCGCGAGGGCGACTTCGTCGCCGCCGTCGAGGCGTTCTTCAAGGATGCCGACACGCGCGACCATCGCACGCGCGCGCTGGCCTACGGCCGCGCCATGGAGCAGATGGCCCAGCGCTATCCCGACGACCGCGAGGTGATGGCCTTTTACGCGCTGTCGCTGCAGGCCACGGCCGATCCGAAGGACAAGAGCTACGCCAGCCAGAAGCGCTCGGCCGAGATCGCCGAGAAGATCTTCGCCGCCGAGCCCGACCATCCCGGCGCCGCACACTACATGATCCACGGCTACGACTACCCGCCGCTGGCGGCGCAGGGGCTGCCGGCCGCGCGCCGCTACGCGCAGTTCGCGCCCTCGGTGCCGCACGCGCTGCACATGCCCTCGCACATCTACGTTCTCCTCGGCATGTGGCCGGACACGGTGAAGAGCAACATCGCGGCCGCCGCCGCCGAGAAGAGCCGCGGCAACCCCGATGACCACATGCACGCCCTCGATTACCTCGTGTACGGCTACCTGCAGCAGGCCCAGGACGTCGAGGCCAAGAGCGTGGTGGACGAGGCGCGCGCGATCATGGCGGACCTCGCCGCCCGCAAGTACGACTCCGGCCGCCCCACCGCGCACTTCGCCATGGCGGCGATCGAGGCGCGCTGGGCGATGGAGCGCGGCAAATGGGCGGAGGCCGCGGCGATCGATCCGCGGCCCAACCGCTTCTCCCACACGGAGTCGATGGTCTACTTCGCGCGCGCCGTCGGCGCCGCCCGCACCGGCAACGCCGTACGCGCGCGGGCCGACGTGGATCGGCTGGCAGCGCTGAAGGACACCATGAAGGACGCGTACTGGGCCGAGCAGATCGAGATCCAGCGCCGGGCGGCGGCGGCGTGGACGGCCCGCGCGGAGGGCAAGGTCGAGCAGGGCTTCGCGCTCATGCGCTCGGCCGTCGAGCTCGAAGCCTCCACCGAGAAGCACAACATCACGCCGGGGCCGATCGTCACCGCCCGCGAGCTGCTGGGCGACATGCTGCTGGAGGCCGGTCAGCCCGGCCCCGCCGCCGAGGCGTACGAGGCGTCGCTGCGCGTGGCGCCCAACCGCTTCAAGGCGCTGCACGGCGTCGCGCGGGCCGCGGAGCGCGCCGGCGATCGCGGCCGCGCCTCGGCCTATTACGGCAAGCTGCTGGCCACGGCCGCCGCCGCCGACACCGAGCGCGCCGAGCTCCAGGAGGCCAAAGCCTTCAAGTGAGGCGCGCGGAGCGGTCATGCGCACGCTGATCCGCGGCGGCTGGGTCGTCGGCTTCGCCGGCCGCGGTCACACGCTGGTGCCCGACGGCGTGGTCGTCTACGAAGACGATCGCCTCGTGCACGTGGGCCGCCGCTTCGACGGCCGCGTGGACGCGGAGATCGACGCGCGCGGCCGGCTCGTGTGCCCCGGGTTCATCGACACGCACGTGCACTCGGGCCACCGCGCCTCGCACCGTCTCATCACCGACACCGGGCGGCCGGACTTCTTCGGCCAGCCGTTTCTCGAGATCAGCGTGCCGCGCGAGGGCACGCGCGTGGGCGGTGATCCGCGCTACGCGCGTCCGACCGACGCCGACGCCGAGGCCGGCAATCGCCTGCTGGCCACGTTCACGGTGGCCGAGATGCTGCGCAACGGCATCACGACGTTCATGGAGTTCGGCAGCCAGCTCCGCGTGCAGGAGGCGCTGCTGGTCGAGGTGGAGCGGCTGGGCCTGCGCGCCTACCTGGGCGCCGGCTACGACTCCGGGCGCTGGGTGGGCGATGCCCAGGGGCGGCTCAAGCGCGTGATCGACGAGGCGGCCGGCCGCAAGGAATTCGACGGCGCGCTGGCGTTCATTCGCCGCGTGGACGGCCGCGTCGGGGGCCGCGTGCGCGGGCTGCTGGCGCCGCGGGAGGTCGAAACGTGCAGCCTCGAGTTATTGCGCGCGACGCGGGCGGCCGCCGACGAGCTGCGGCTGCCCATCGTGACCCACGCCGCCTACAACGTCATCGAGTTCTACGAGCTCCTGCGCGAGCATCGCATGACGCCGGTGGAGCTCATGGAGACGGTGGGCTTGCTGGGCCCCGATCTCACGATCGGCCACGGCAACCTCATCGCGGACAACGCGCTGCTGAACTATTCCGGCGGCCGGGAGCTGGAGCTCATGGGCCGTCACCGCGTGACGGTCTCGCACTGCCCGGTGAACATCGCGCGCCGCGCGCGCTACCTGGATTCCTGGCCGAAGTATCGCGCGGCCGGCGTCAACCTCGCCCTGGGCAGCGACACCTACCCGCGCGACCTCATCATGCAGATGCGCGTGGCGTCCTATTTCGGCAAGGTCATCAGCCACAATCTGTTCGCCGCCCCGGCGGCCGAGGTGTTCGAGGCCGCCACGCTCGGCGGCGCCCGCGCCCTCGGCCGCGAGGACCTCGGCCGGCTCGCGCCCGGCGCCAAGGCCGACATCGTGATCATCGACCTCGCCGGCCGCGACACGCTGCGCTTCGGGCCCGTGCGCGATCCGATCAAGGCGCTGGTGGAGTGCGGCATCGGCGACGACGTCGTCACCGTCGTGGTGGACGGCGTCGTGCGGATGCGAGACCGCGTGATTCCCGGCGTCGACCTGGCCGCGGTGCGCGCCCAGGCGCAGGAGGCCGGGGAGGCCGTGTGGCGGCGCGTGCAGGAGTGGGATCCGCTCGGCCGCACGGCCGAGCAGATCAGCCCGTGGTCGTTTCCCCTGGCGACGGCCGACTGATCAGCCGCCCATGAGGTGCGCGCTCTCGAAGCGGTCGTACGAGAACACCCGCACCTGGTACCGGTCGGCCCTGGCCACCGGCACCTCGAAGTAGAGATGACCGCCGCCGCGCAGGCCCCCCGGAAGCCAGCTGACCTGCTGGTCGACGATGCGCCCCGAGGCGTCCAGGCTGTCCACCAGCACGCGGACGGCCGCCATGTCGTAGGGCGAGATGTTGTTCACGTAGCCCTCGACGATGGGCCGGCCCTTCTGCTCGACCGTGTCCCAGGTCACCGTGAAGTTCCGCTCCCAGCCCAGGTCGAGCGGCCGCAGCTCGCGCGCGCCGGCCGAGCCGGGTAGCGCCGCCGCCAGCGCGACGACGAGCAAGGCGCCAAGGCCCGCCCTGATCGAGTGGAAGTGGCCGGTGCGGCGGCGATGTCGCCACCGGGCCCAGCCGTATGCGACCCCTCTCATCGGCGCCGAGTCGAGCGACACCACGGCGCCCAGCCCGAGCATCACGACCGCGATGACGACGTCGGCGACAAGCATGTCAACGATTCCGTCCTTTCCTGTCCGTTGAGATGCATCAGGCGGCCGTTTGGGATCACGTGATCGTGGTCGGACCATCAGGACGGCGCCGAGGTTCCGGAACGGCCGACGGGCCATCCTTGGGAATCGCCCCGGCCGGCACGTGGACGCGAGTCGTCGTCTCGCGGCCCGCGCCGCGGTCAATCGGACGGGAGGCGGCGAAGCTGGATGGCGACGGCGATGGCCCGCAGCATGGCGAGCCCGTGCGCGTCGTCTTCACGCGGCGCGAACAGGTGGTCGGGTCCGAAGGCCAGGAGATTGATGCCGCCCGGCCACACGGTGTCGACGAGCAGCACTGCGCCGTCGTTCGGACCGTGGCTGCGAAGGATCTGGTAGCCCCACCACACCGTGGCGCCGACCGAGCCGGACAGCGGCACGGCCACCACGTTGACCACGGTGATCGAGTCCGGCATGCGCGCGCCGCGCAGCCGCCCGCGGCTCGCCTGCGTCCCCATCGACACCATCCCGGCCCAGTCCCAACCCCTCAGCCAGAAGACGGAGCGCGCGAGCCAGGACGTGGGCGGGCGCAGCGCGATGTCGGCGAGCGGGGAGCCGCCCAGGGCGCCCACGATGTTGATCCAGGCGACGACCCCGGCCGCATCCTCCGGCAGCAGGACACGGGAGAGGGCCAGCGCCACCTCGGCGCCCGACTTGCTGGCGCTCACCACGATGAGCCTCTGGCCGCCGTGTTTCTCGGCACGGATCGCCTCGGCGATGGCCACGGCGTTCTCCTCGACCGAGGCGTCCTGGCGGCTGGGAATGAGCCGGTGGGCAACGCCGAGCCGATCGAGGAGTCGGCGCTGGTACGCGAAGTCGGCGCCGGTCTCGGGATGGCTCTGGTACATCCACGACGGCGCAAACAGCACCGTATAGGGAAAAGCGCCGGGGCGCCGCAGACTCTCCTCCGCGTCGGCCGCGCCGTCCTGGAGAAACCGGTGAAACGCGGCTTGCGCGGCACGGCTCGTCGCCTGGGCCCCCAGCGCGCGCGCGAAGGACAGCGCCGCAAAGTCGAGCGACGCCTCCTGCGAGAGCGCGCGCAGGCGCGCTTCGTCGCCCGGCGCCGGCAGATCGGTATCCGCGGTCGTGGGGGGCTCCTGGAAGACATCGGGCGGGCCGCTGGGCGGCGCCAGCGCCGTGAGACGCGGATCAATCGATTGACGGGCCAGGAGATCGGCGAGGAGGTCGCGCGCCGAGTCGGAGTCGACCAGCGTCCCGAGATCCTTCGCGGGGACGTCGTAAACGAGGTGCCCCCGGCCGGCACAGCCGACCGCCAGGAGCGCGACGATGCCGAGGAGAGCGGCCCACACGGATACATCAGTCTAGCGTCGCGAGGGGGACCCCACCAAATTCCGCGCACGGCTGCGGCGCGGTCAGCCGTGCGCGCAGAGGGAGACGAACGGTGAATTCGCTCACGAGCCGCTCGGCGTGCTCGCCAAGATGGCTCGGGCGGGAGTCGGGATGACACCGGGTGCCGCATTCTCCCCGCGAGCGGCCGCGCGTAAGCGGCGCAACTCAATGAATCTTCGTGAGATGGCCCTGGCATTGCCCTTGCTCCCCGCCGTGCAAAAAGCGCTCGAGGGCGCGGAGCCGTGCGGCGCCCGGGGAGGAACTCTCGTGCGTCAGCCGCGGCACCTTCGCTGGTGCAGTGCAATGCTCGCGTCCGTCGTCCTCCTCACGACCGGCTGTGTCGTCGGCGCGCCGGACTGGTACCGCCGGTATCAGCAGCCGTACCGGGCGCACCCCGACCTCGACCGGCGCGTGAAAACCGTCCGGGTCCTGAGCGCGCTGCCGCCCGACATCAAGATCTACGAGCTGACGGCCGGCGGCGTGCAGGACCTGCGCGACGACTGGAGCGCCGCCGGGCGGGACGCCGTCTTCAAAGGCCTCACGGAGGTCTTTCACGAGCGCGGCATCGCCGTGAGACAGCTGACCGTCGACAACACCATGCGAGCCCCCGTCGAGGACGTCACGGTCCTCTATCGCGCCGTCAGCTCCAGCATCGTCGAGCACACGTACAAGCATCCGCCGTTCCCGACCAAGCTCGAGAACTTCGACTACTCCGTCGGCCCGGTCGACTCGCTCCTGCAGCGGAACCAGGCGGACGCCGTCTTGATCGTGTACGGCGTCGACCAGATCTCGACGGCCGGACGCAAGGCGCTGCGCGGCGTCGGCCTCGTCCTCGGCGCCGTCACCGGTCAGCCGGTGATGCGCTCGGGCATCACCGCGCTCAACATCGCCCTGGTGGACCGCTCGGGCGCCGTGCTCTGGTACAAGATCGCGGGCGACGACGGCGGGTACGACCTTCGCGATCCGCAGAGCGCGAAGGCCTTCGTGCAGCGGCTCGTCGCCGACTTTCCGAAGGTCGGTCGATGAGGCTCGCGCGGGCCGTGCTGGCCGGTGTGCTGCTGGCGGGCTGCGCCACCACGACCCTGACGCCGCTGACCGGCACCAACACCGCGCTGGAAGAGGACGAGAAGCGGCTCTGGCGGCGGTCCGAGGAGGAGCAGCGCGCGCTCGACCGGAGCGGCCTGCTCTACGCCAACGAGGAGGCCGAGGCGTACCTCAACGAGGTGGCGCGACGGCTGGAGTCGCCCGAGGTCTTCCAGCGCGTTCCCTTCCGCGTGCGCATCCTGAGCAATCCGCGGCTCAACGCCTTCGCCTTCCCGAACGGCGTCATCTACGTCCACACGGGCCTGCTGGCGCGGCTGGACAACGAGGCCCAGCTGGCCACGCTGCTCGGCCACGAGATGACGCACGCCACGCACCGCCACGCCGTGCGCGAGTTTCGCGACACCAAGAACAAGCGCGCGTGGCTGGCCGGCGTGCAGACGACGCTGGGCGGCCTGCCGGGCATCGGCGGGCTCGCCGGCGCCCTGGGCGAGATCGGCGCGACGGCCGCGGTCACCGGCTACTCGCGCGACCTCGAGCGGCAGGCCGACGTCGAAGGCTTCCGCCGCGTCGTCAAGGCCGGCTACGACCCGGCGGAAACGCCCAAGCTCTTCCTGGTACTCGAGCGGGACGCCAAGCAGGAGAAGGTGGCGTCGGCCTCGCTGTTCTATGCGACGCATCCCCGGCTCCAGGAGCGCCGCGAGACGGTCGAGGAGATGATCCGCACCGAGTTCCGCGAGCGCCACGGCGGCCTCACCAACGTGGCCGTCTTCCGACGGAAGACCAGCCAGGTCGTTCTCGACAACGCGTGGATGGATCTCAAGGCCGGACGGTTCGACGCCGCCCGGCAGGGTGCCGAGAAGTACGTGGCCTTCAGACCGGCCGACGCGCGCGGTCACTACCTGCTCGGTGAGGTCAAGCGACAGACCGGCGAGCGGTCGGTCGCCGAGCAGGCCATCGCCCACTATCGCCAGGCGATCGCCGCCGACCGCGCCTATCCGGCGCCGCACAAGGGCCTCGGGCTGCTGCAGTTCCAGCTCGGCGACAAGCCGCAGGCCCGGCGCGCCCTGGAAACGTACCTGTCGCTCTCGCCGCAGGCGAACGACCGAGCCTACATCGAGGAGTACATCCGCCAATGCAAGTGACGACGACACGTGGTGCCCTCAAAGTCGCCCTGCTCGCCGCGTGCCTGGTCCTCGCCGGGTGCGTCACGCTGCCGTGGTACCCGACGAGCGGCATCTACACCTCGGAGGCGCAGAACTTCGCCGTCGAGCTGCCGAAGGGCTGGATGCGCCTCAACTCCGAAGAGAACCTGCTGATCACCCGCGACGGCATCCTCCTGCAGCACGTCACGGTGGAGCGCGCCCGCGTCGATCGGCCCCTGAAGAACACCAAGAAGGTGCTCAGCCGGGGCATGCAGCCGCAGGCGGTGGCCGAGGTGATCATCGACAACTTCATGTCCTCGGAGCGGATGCTCGACCTCAAGGTGCTGGAGAACCGGCCGATCCAGATCGGCCCCCATCGCGGCTTCCGCCTCGTCTACGCACACCGCGACAAGGAAGGCTTGCGCTTCAAGAGCGTGCTCCACGGATTCCTGGCCGGCGACGTCTTCTACTCCATCCGCTACACCGCCGCCGAGCGCTACTACTTTGCCAAGGACCTCGCGACGTTCGAGCAGGTCCTCGCGAGCTTCCGCCTGATCCACCCGGCCTGAGCGGCAAGAGAGGGGGCCGCGCGGCCCCCTCTTCGTCGTTCGACCTCCGAGAGCGTCGGGTTTTCCCCGCCTTGACTGACCATTTCTCCTCGGCTATCTCTCGTCGCACTCTTCCTGACCGGCGAAGCCACGCAGAAACGGGGGCACGGACATGAGTGGATTGCTCGGTGCCATCGGCGTCTTCGTCGTGTTGCTGGCGGTGCTCGTCGCGTTGCGAGTGTGGACGGGGAACCGGATCGAGGTGAAGACCCCCGACATGGTGCTCGCCCTCGTGCCGATCGGCTTGTGGCTCTTCGTCAGCGGCAAGGCAAGCAGGCGTCGAGCTCGCCGGTGGCGGACCAGGTGACGCGGCTGCCGGTCGACCCGGTTCGGGCCGATCCGAAAGAAGGCCTGTCGCAGCTCGCCGCGCTGAAGCGGAAGAACACGCAGGCGCTGAGCTTCCAGCTGGGCGCCGGTGGCTACTACGGCCCGGTGATCCGCCAGTATCTCGAGGAGCTCGTGCTGCTGCCCTCGTTTCAGCTCGACGCGGACCGCTTCGCGCAGTGGCTCAACGAATCGAACACGGCCGAGCTGGGCGCGTTACCGAGCTTCATCCCGGCCAAGGACGCGCTGCGGAAGGACTCGGAGACCAAGGTGGCGCTGGCTTCGTGGGCGTGGACGGCACGCAGCGCTACGGCTTCACCACTCGCCACTTCTCCTTGATGCAAGCATCGACCTCTGTCAACCCGGCAGTCCCTGCCTGCTGCACGGTCCAGTGCATCCTCCCCTCCGGCGTCACGCGATCGAGGAGGAATCCCGACGGAATGCGTCCCTCCGCCCGGCACGCTTCATAAACCGCATAGGCGTGCTTCTGGGCGGGTGTCTGCTCCGTGGCGGTCACGCACCCCGCCAGCAGGCACAGCGTCGCCAACGCCATCTGGAAAGGTCGCGCGGTACGGTCGGCCATGGCGGCAAGATTCGTCCAAACGGGGGGTCACCGCAAGGCCGTCCGCAGCGTAAAATCGGCCGCCGTGGACACGCTGCTCGCGGTGAACGGCACGCTCATGCGAGGTCTCGCGCTCAATGGCCACCTGCTGGCGGCGGGCGCGACGTTCGTGCGCGAGGCCCGCACCGCGCCACTCTATCGCTTGTGGTCGATCGGCGACCGGCATCCCGCGATGCTTCGCGTGGCCAGCGGCGGGGCGGCGATCGCCGTCGAGGTGTGGTCGGTTCCCGCGGCCGGGCTCGCGGACATCCTCGCGAAGGAGCCGCCGGGACTCTGCATCGGCAAGGTGCGGCTCGACGACGACAGCGAGGTGCTCGGCGTCCTCGGCGAGCCGATTCTCTGCGAGGGGCAGCGCGAGATCACCGCCCACGGCGGCTGGCGCGCCTACCTCACGGCGAGACGCGGCTAGCGTCCTCCGACTCAGGACGGCAGGATGACGGCCTTCCCCGTCGTCTGCGTGTCGAAGAGCTGATAGGCTTCCTCGGCCTGTTCGAGCTTCCAGCGGTGCGTGAAGAGCTTCTCCACGTCGACCTTCCGGTCGGCCACGAACTCGGCGCACTCCGCCTGGCCTTGCTTGGAGAAGGTCCAGGAGCCGACGAGCGTCACCTGCCGGCGCAGGAGGTCCGGGCTCACGTCGAGCGTCACCTGGCCGCGCTCGCCGACGAAGCAGGCCGTGCCCCACGAGCGCACCGAGCGCACGGCCGCGGCGCGGGCGTCCGGCGCCGAGGAGGCGTCCAGCGTCTTGTGCGCACCCTCACCGTGCGTCAGATCGCGGATCGCCGCCACCACGTCGCCCGACGTCGGGTCGATGACCTCGTGCGCGCCGAATGCCTGGGCGAGCTTGCGCCGCTCGGGCGCGACGTCCACGGCGATCACGCGGGCGCCCATGACGAGCGCCAGCTGCGTGGCCGACAGGCCCACCGGGCCCTGGCCGAAGATGGCGATCGTCTCACCGCCCTGCAGAGTGATCCGCTTCAGCGCGCCCCAGGCCGTCCCGGTGCCGCACGAGATCGCGGCGCCGGTCACGAAGGAGAGCGCGTCCGGCAGCGGCACCAGCGTCGATACCGGCACCTTCATGTACTTCGCGTGTCCGCCGTGTCCGCCCGAGCCGTAGACCACGGTGCCCGCCAGGCACATCTGCGTCCATCCCGCCCGGCAATGCTTGCAGGTGCCGCAGCCGTCGTAGTGATGATCCATCACGCGCTGGCCGACGCGCGCCTCTTTCTCGGTGACGCCGCTGCCGACGGCGGCGACGACGCCGCACGGCTCGTGGCCGGCGATCATCCCAGCCTCGCGCTTGATGCCGCCGGTCACGGTCCCGGGCGCGTGCGCCGGGGCGCGGTAGTTGTGCAGGTCGCTGCCGCACATGCCCGAGGCCTTGATCTCGAGGATCACGTCTCGGGGGCCAGGTGTCGGATCGGGGAACTGCCTGAGCTCCAGCTTGCGATCTCCGAGAAACACGACGCCTTTCATGGCTCCCTCCGGTGCACTATCCTACCCTCTCACCATGCGCCGAGGAGGATCGCCATGACCGTGTACACCGAGTTCGGCTATCCCGCGCTCCAGAAAGGCGGCCAGGACAAGAAGCTGATCGGCTACTTCCAGGCCGACACGGGCATGCGCACTGGGCGTCGGTCTTCGCCAACAAGGATTTCGTCGAGGGCTTTGCCGTGAAGTTCCGTCCGCTCCTCGCCTCCCAGGAGGTCAAGCTGCTGACCGCGGCCCCGTGGGGACCGCATCCCTGAGAGATCGTGACGCCATCGCACGGCTCACGCTCGGCGGTTTCCTGCCCCGGTTCGCGTTCGCGCTGCTCGTGGCCGGCGCGACCTACAATCCCACCCGGTACTCGTATTACGCGTGGGTGAAGAGCACGGGGTTCGAGTGGCGTCCGCCCACCGTGTTCGTGGGCGTCGTCCTCCTGATCGGATGGGTCATCTGCCTGAAACTAGCGCTTCGCTCGATGGGAGGCCTTGGCCTGCTGCTCGCCAACGCGTTCCTGGCCGCGCTCTTCTGGCTCATCGCGAGCTGGGGCTGGCTGCCCATCGAGAACGTCGCGGCCATTTCGTGGCTCGGCGTGTTCAGCGTCGCCGGCATCCTGGCCGTCGGCATGTCGTGGTCACGCTGGCGCCGGCGTGACGTCGTCCCGCCGGGCTGTTGAACATGGGGGCCACGGATGGCCCCCAAACCCCCACTCGTTCGGGGCGCGCCGGCGGAGCCGTCGCGCCCTCTGGAACCCCTGGTTAGCCGCGCCCCGCGGCGAGCGGCGGCGGGCCGAACGCGCCGCCCGCGGTGATCGGCATGTCCAGCAGCGCGTTGACGAGATCGGCCAGCGCGGCGCGCGACGGCTGATCGGTGAGCGCGCCGTCGCGGAAGTGCGCGGACTCTAGATAAACGCTGGTCGGCACCACGCGCGCGCCGAACCACGCCAGCACCGCGCGGAGCTGCCAGTCCACGCCCAGGTAGTGGTGGGACGTCGCGCCCATGGCGACGATGCCCACGGGCTTGGCGCGCAGCGCCTCGATGGGCGTCAGGTCGAGCAGATTCTTGAGCGCGCCCGTGAACGTGCCGCGATAGACGGGGCTGGCCAGCAGCAGGCGCTCGGCACCGGCCACGCGCGCGACGACGGCGCCCGTGTCATCGTCGAACTTATCGGGTGGGCGGCCGTCGGCGAACGAGACGCGGTGATCGGCCAGGTTCAGCAGCGACGCCGACACGCCCGGCCGCTCCCCCGCGATCGCCACCGCCGTGGCGATCGCGGCGTTCAAGCGGCCGGGTGGGGTGACGCTGCCGACGACGGCGAGGAGGCTGGTCACGCCTCCACCACGGCGGCGCGATCGCGGCGCGCCACCGCGGCGCGCACGAGCGGGATGAGCTCGCGGCCGTACTCGAGCGCGTCGTTGAGCGGATCGAAGCCGCGGATGAGCAGGGTCGTGCACCCGATGTCGTAGTAGTCGAGCAGTGATTCGGCCACCTGCTCCGGGGTGCCGACCAGCGCGGTGGTGTTGCCGGCGCCGCCCATGGCCCCGGCGATCGGCGTCCACAGGCGCTTGTCGTGCACCTCGGCCTCGCGCGCGAACTCCACGAGCCGCCGCGCGCCCACAGCCTGCGGGCGCATGCCCGCCCCCTCGCCCACCACGCTCGGTCGAGCCTCCATCACCTTGGCCAGGATGCGCCGCGCGCGCTCCCACGCCTGGCTCTCCGTGGGCGCGATGATCGGGCGCAGCGACACGCTGATGCGCGGGCGGCGCCCGAAGGCCGCGGCCTTCTCGTGGATGTCCGCGATGCGCTGCTTGACGGCGGCGAGCGGCTCGCCCCAGAGCGCGTACACGTCGCAGTGCTGGGCGGCCACCGTGGCGGCCGCGCCCGAGGCGCCGCCGAAGTAGAGCGGAATGGAGCCGGGCTGGAGCGGCTTGACCTCCGAGAACGCCTTGGCGAACCGGTAGAACTCGCCGTCGTGATCGAAGGGCTCGGGCGCCGTCCACATGCGGCGCAGCACGCTCAGATATTCGTCGGTGCGGCGATAGCGCGTGTCGTGGTCGAGCCAGTCGCCATCACGCGTCTGCTCGGCATCGCTGCCGCCCGTGATGATGTGCAGCGCGACGCGGCCGTTGGTCACGTGATCCAGCGTGGCGGCGGTGCGTGCGGTCAGCGTGGGCGTCACGAAACCCGGCCGGTGCGCGATGAGGTAGCTCAGCCGCTCGGTGTGCGCGGCCGCGTACCCCGTCACCGCGAATCCTTCCGCCGACGTCGAGGTGTACCCCACGAGCACGCGGTCGAAGCCGGCCTGCTCGTGAGCCTGCGCGAAGGCGCGCAGCCACTGCGTGTCGACGGCGCCGCCGATCACGTGCACGGCCGCGCCATCTGCCCCCTCCGGCTTCACCCCGATCATGCCGATGATCTCGACGGGCACGGCGGCGATGCTATACCCCGGGCGGCCGTCCGTACAACCGCGTCCACTCGTCCGCCGTGGACCGGCAGGTTCCGACTGGCGAAGCGGCCGTGTTCAGAGGTACTGTCCCTGCACGTTCGCGACGTCGCGAGACACGGAGTGAGACCATGACGACCCCGGTCAGTGCGCCCGTGGTGGACGCCGATGGCCACGTCCTCGAGCCGGCCGACACCTGGCTGAAGTATCTCGAGCCCGCGTACCGCGAGCGCGCCATTCGCATCGATCGCGACGAGCACGGCTACGAAGTGCTCCTCGTCGACGGCCGGCCGCTCAAGACGCTGCGCGGCGAGCTGGGCGCGCTGGGCGGCATCGGCATGGACGCCACGCGCCTGCTCACGCGCGGGCAGATGACCTACGCGGAGGGCAGCCCGCTCGGCGGCTACGATCCGGTCGAGCGCCTGCGGGTGATGGACGGCGAGGGCATCGACGCCGTGCTGCTCTATCCCACGATCGGCATCTGCTGGGAGGGTCACGTCACCGACGGCGGGCTGGCCACCGCCTACACGCGCGCCTACAACCGGTGGCTCGTCGACTTCTGCCGCACCGACCCCAAGCGGCTCTACCCCGTCGCCCACATCTCGCTGCTCGATCCCGAGGGCGCCGTGCAGGAGACGATTCGCGCGCGGCGCGACGGCTGCGTGGGCATCTTCCTCTCGCCGGACCTCACCGCCCGCGGCGGCCGCCACTTCGACGACCCCGTCTTCGCCCGCTTCTGGGAGACCGCACAGGAGCTCGAGATACCGGTGGCCTTCCACGTGATCGTGCGCGATCGCCAGTGGTTCCGGCAGTGGCAGCGCCGCGATCCTTCCGACGCGCTGTTCACCATCGCCTTCCTGGCCATCGACGTGATGGCCGCGTTCACGCAGATGCTGGCCGCCGGCATGTTCGAGCGCTACCCGCGCCTGAAGTGCGCCGTGCTCGAGGCCGGCTCCAACTGGATCGCCGCCTGGCTCGACCGGCTCGACCACAAGTATCGCGTCATGAAGCACCAGACCCCCATCCGCATGGAGCCGAGCGACTACTTCCGCCGCCAGTGCCTGATCTCCGCCGATCCGGACGAGTCCGTCACCGCGCAGATGGTCGAGCACGTCGGCGCCGATTACTTCATCTGGGCCTCCGACTACCCGCACATCGACGCCTCCTTCGGCGTCGTCCGCGAGCTGAAGGAGCGGCTGGCCCCGCTTCCCGAGGACGCGCGCCGCAAGGTGCTCGGCCTCAACGCGCAGCGCTTCTACCGGCTGGCCGGGTGAGATGGATTCCGACCTGCTCGATCGCACCTACCACGTCATCCTGACGTCGTGGGTCGAGAGCGCCCGCGCGCCGCATTTCACGGACGTCGCGCGGGCATTGCGCGTGAGTCCCGACGAGGCGCGACGACGCTTGCACGCGGTGATCGCCACCGGCCTTCCGAACTGGCTCTTCCCCGACACGGACCTCATCGCATCCTTCGCGCCGTTCCATGCGTTGCCGACTCCGTATCGGGTATCGGTCGACGGCCGGAGTGGGTGGCACGCGCAGTGTGGCTTCGAATCCGTCGCGGTCGGCTGGCTGTTTCCGGGGCGCGAGGTTCGAATCGACGCCACCTGTCTCGATTGCGGCGATCCCCTCTCGGTGGCCATGCGTGATGGCGTGATCGTCACCGAGGAGCCGCACGGCGTCGTCGCGTACGTCGACATCCCCTTCCGGGACTGGCGGCCGAATCTGCCCTATGCCTGATCGCGGATGCACCTCTTCCGGTCGGAAGAGCACGCGTCCCGCTGGGAGGGCTTCCGGAGCGAGCACGCGGCCGGGCTGCTCACGCTGGCTCAGCTTCGCGACATCATGGCCACGCCGTTCATGCGTGAGCGCCTGAACGGTCGCTACGTCTCCGAGGCGGTCGGCTACCGGCGTGCCTTCCTCGAGCGTCTTCGCGAGGTCACCGGCAATGATGCCTTCTGGCACCCTGCATCGCGCTGAGCGCCTTCGGGTCGGCGCTCAGGTGGGCGTGGTCCGCGCCAGGTGCTCCTGCCATTTGCGGATCGTCAGCTCGTAGCACGGGCGGATGGCGGGGTGGAGATCCAGTGACGGCGTCCGCTCACTGTTCTCGAAGCCCTTCTGCTCGGCCTCGAACGACCAGACGTCTTCCTCGAAGAGGGGCTTGACGAGCAGGCGCTTGGCGAGTCCCAGCGCGGGCCGCAGCAGCGCCGTCGGCGCGCGAAACGGGGTGAACGGAATCTTGACCCGGTCGGCACAGGAAATCATGAACAGCCGCGTCGTGCGCTCGTCGATCGGCAGCATGAAGTTCCACAGCGTGTAGACGTCCCCCACGGCGACCCAGAGGTATGGGTATTCGTAGCAGGCGTCCTGATGCCCGGTCCGGAGCGAGCTCAGCAGGAACTGCAGCAGCCCGCGCCGGTCGAGACGAACGTCGTGGCCGACGGTCACCGTGTCGCCCTTGACGTCGCACCTCGTCACCTTGCCGTAGATCAGCGTGCGGGTCCGGAACTGGCGGTGGAGCGACGGCACATGGGTGGAGTCCATGACGTTGTTCACGATGGCGGTCGGGTGCGCCTGGACCATGAAGTCGATGAGCACGTGCGGCCACGCCGCGTCACCTTCGATCTCGGGAATTCGGGGAAGCGGCCGTTCGTCCGACAGACGCGCGGCGCCGAAAAAGACCCAGATCAGACCATACCGGACGCGCACGGGATAGCTCCGCAGACGCGCCGCGGGAAAGCCGTGGCCGAAGAGCTCGTGCGGGACCGTGACGAGGCGGCCCTCGACGTCATAGGACCACCCGTGATAGCGACAGGTGATCCGACAGCCTTCCACGCGGCCGGCCGACAGCTTGACGTGGCGGTGCGCGCAGCGATCCTCGACCGCAGCCAGGCGGCCGTCGCGCCCCCGGAAGAGCGCGAGCGTCGCGTGCCGCGACTTCACCTCGATCACCTGGCCGGGCCGGATGTTGCGGTCGTACTCGACCGGGTACCAGTAGGCCGGATCGAGCCCGGCGGCCCAGGCCTCCCGGCGCAGCGTCGAGATCTCGAGATGCGGCATCAGTAGACCCCGGGCACGATGCGCCACCGCACTCTCCGGCAGTACGCCTCCCAGTCGACGCCGTACTTCGCCTGACACAGCTCGTGATCACGCCGCTCGCGATGCACGAGGAGAATGATCATGTAGACGAAGTAGAAGTACGGCAAGGGATGCTCGAATCCCGTGGGCAGGCACCAGGCGAGCGCCATGGCGAGGTCGCCGAGATAGTTGAGATGGCGCGCGATGCCCCACCAGCCCGAGATCAGCAGGAGCGAGCCCCGCGCCGTGCGGATGTACTCGGGCGGCCGGCCCCACACCGGTCGCGTGGGATCGCGACGGAACCGATGCTTCTGGATGTTGGAGGCGCGAAAGACGGCATAGCCCGCCATGTTCAGCGCCACGATGCCTGCCGTCGCGGCCGGCGAGAGCGCGTGCAGGTGGTCGACCAGGTAGTACGCCTGGATGGTGTAGGTGAACGGCACCCACACGAGATCGCCCCACGCCAGCATCCAGCCGAACTTCTCGTGCTTGATGTCCCACGTCGTGAGGATGGCCTCTTCGTGCCAGAAGTAATCGGCGATGTAGAGGAACTGGAAGGCGCAGACGAGCAGCATCGCGGTGGTCAGCGTCCCGTGCCGCTGGTACTGGGCGGCCGCCAGCGACAGGTCGAACAGGACCCAGAGAATCAGTCCCGGGCGGCTCTCGCAGAAATATTTGAGGTCGAAGGCGCCCACACGCGGATTCAGCGTCGTGCCCATGAAGTAGTCGTAGATGGGATCGCGCGTCGTCCTCCCGGCCCCACGCCCCTGCACGTACAGGACGAGGGCGAGGCCGAAGGCCACGAGATGCGCGGTCGTGAGCAGCGGCCCGAACTCGTCGTAGACGATCCCGGGCGGAATCACGCCGCTGACCACCGCGACGAGGACGACCGCGAGCGAGACGCAGAAGGACGTCCAGCCGTTCAGCCGGTAGCTCAGGCGCGAGCCGTCCGCCAGCTCCCCCCCGCGCTGCACGCGCCCCGGAGCCCACTGCTGCAGGGCGACCTGCAGCAGGAGCCAGGCCCCATAGACCGCGACCGCTCGCCCCGTCGGCGGCGGCACGTTCGCGATCAGCTCGCGCAGCGACGGCGCGACGAGCGCGCCGCCGTGATCCCGCAGCCACAGCCAGAAGGAATAGGTCAACGGCGGCAGGCCCAGCGTCAGCGCCAGCGGGCCGAGCGTCCGGCGCGACACGCTCAGATCTTTCCCTGCAGCAGCTCGCGCGCGACGAGCCGGCCGTACACGCCGATGGTCCTGGCGATCGTCCGCATCTCGAGCGTCCCGATGGCTCCGCTGAGCGCGAAGGGCAGCACGGTGGGCACCGGCCCGCGGCCGTACTCGAGCATCCACGCGCCCTCGAAGATCCGCACGCCCTTGGCCTCGCGGCGGGCCAGGAACGCGGCATCGCCGGCGCGATAGACGCGGCGCTCCGCGAACTCCGACTCGGTGTACGTCCACATCTCACCGGCCAGCATGAAGTCGTGGATGTCGATCCGGTAACGCCCGGAGAATCCCTCGCTCCCGACCGGCGTGCCGAAGATCAGGACGTACTCCGAGAGCGAGCCGTGGAGGACGGTCATGATGCCCATCACGCCGCCGGCGAGGCTGAGCATCCAGTTGGGGCGGGTCTCGATGTGGCCGGGATAGTGCTGCTCGAGCTCCTCGCTGACGCGCCGGACCATCTTGTCGTGCGGCAACCCGACCGCCCGGCGGGCGACGGCATGCAGCACCTCCGGATCGAAGAGCGGGGCGGTTCGCGGCCGCCAGGGCATGGGATCTTCTACACGGCGCCTGCGGTGTGGTCAAGGCGGCAGCCGCTCGCGCGGCTGATGAGATGATGGACCGTCCCGGAAGGGGGTGGGCCTGGCGATGTCACCGCGGTCGGTGCGGATGATGGTGGTCGTGGGCCTGCTCGTTTCGATTCTCGTGCCACCGGAGCGCGCCTGGAGCCAGGGACCTCGACACTTCCGTGAGGGCCGCGAGGCGTACCAGCGCCGCGATTTCGATGGGGCCATCCGGCACTACACGCTGGCGATCGAGAGCGGAGACCTCCCTCATCCCGACCTCTTCTTCGCGTTCAACAACCGCGGCAACGCCCACGCCGCAAAACGTGACTACGACCGCGCGCTGCAGGACTATAGCCACGCGCTCCGGCTGAACCCGAGGTACGCGGGCGCCATGAGGAATCGCGGCAGCGTCTACGCCCGGAAGGGCGACTACGAGCGCGCGATCCGCGACTACAGCGAGGCGGCACGGCTCGATCCTGACGATCCGCACGCGTTGATCGGGCGCGGGTTCGTCTATTGCCAGAAGCAGCAGTTCGACCGCGCGGTCCAGGACTTCGACGCCGCGCTCGGTATCTGCCCGACGTGTCCGCGCGCCATCAGTGGCCGGGCGGCGGCCTCCGGCGGGAAGGAATGCCGGTGAAGGGACGCGTCACCACAATGTGGTAGTCTGCTCGCGCTGCTCCGCATCCATGCAACGCCTCTCACAACGCCTCGGGAGGACCACGATGGATCGTCGCACCTTCATCGCCGGCGCCGCCGCCTCAGCCGCAGCCGTCGCGTGCTCGCGAGTCGCCACGTCACCGGCGTCCGCGGCCACACCCACCAAAGGCGTCGTGACCACCAACGACGGGGTCACGCTCCGCTACGAGGAAGCGGGATCGGGGAAGCCGCTCGTCTGCATCCCGGGCTGGTCGCAAACGGCCGCCCAGTTCAAGTATCAGCTCGGCGGCCTCAGTGATCGCTACCGGGTGATCGCGGTGGACATGCGCGGCCACGGAGAGTCCGACAAGCCCGACAATGGCTACACCATCCAGCGCTTGGCCAAGGATGTCCAGGACCTCCTCGTCGCGCGCAACCTGACTGACGTCACGCTCATGGGTCACTCGATGGGGAGCTCCGTCATCTGGAGCTACTGGCAGCTCTGGGGCCAGGACCGCCTGTCGAAGCTGATCTTCGTGGACCAGATGCCCATGATCACCGCAGACCCGCGGTGGTCGCCGCAGGAGAAGGAGGACGCCGGCGCGATCTTCGATCCCACCTCCCTCTACGACACGATCAACCAGCTCGCCGGCCCGGACGGGGTCAAGACGACCGAAGGATTCATCGCAGTACGCGGCCGCGCTCCTCTACAACCACGCGACCCAGGACTGGCGCCGGGTCATCCCACGCATCACGCTGCCCACGCAGGTGGTCGGGGGCCGGGTGAGCGTCGTGCCGTGGAAGTCGCAGGTGTGGATCCAGAAGCAGGTCCGCGGCTCGAGGATCGAGATCTTCGAGGAGAACGAGGGCGGAAACCACTTCATGTTCATGGAGAATCCGGACAAGTTCAACCGGATCGTCCGGGACTTCATGGGCTGACCACGTGGAGCCGAGGCTGATCCGCTTCGAGGGATTCGAGCGGATTCATCTCATGGCCGACGTGTGGGGAGACGACAAGGACTGGCCGGTGCTGCTCATGCACGGGGGCGGACAGACCCGTCACGCCTGGGGGAGCACGGCGCAGACACTCGCCCGCCACGGATGGCGCGCGGTGTCGCTCGATCTGCGCGGCCACGGCGACAGCGAGTGGGCCCTCAACGGCGACTACTCGTTCACGGCCTACGCGGCGGATTGCGTGGCCGTCGTGGACCACCTCGGGCGCCCGCCCGTGCTGGTCGGCGCGTCACTGGGAGGCATCACGGCGATGCTGGCCGAGGGTGCCTCCGACCGCGTCGTCTCGAGTGGCCTCGTCATCGTCGACGTCACGCATCGCACCAACCCGGCGGGCGTGCAACGGATCCGCGACTTCATGAGCTCGGGCGTGCGCGGGTTCGCCAACCTCGAGGAGGCGGCCGCCGCGATCGCGGCCTACACACCGCATCGGCCCAAGCGCGTGAACCCGGCCGGGCTCATGAAGGTGCTGCGCCAGAAGCGGGACGGGCGCTGGTACTGGCACTGGGATCCGAAATTCCTCGACCACGGGCGCACCGAGGTGCCGCGCCGGGAGTTCGAGGCCCTGTTCGAGGCGGCCATGCGGAACATCGCCGTCCCCACCTTGCTCGTGCGGGGCAAGATGAGCGACGTGGTCACGGAGGAGGGCGTGAAGGAGTTCCTCCGGCAGATTCCCGGCGCCAAGCTGGTCGACGTGGGCGGAGCCGCCCACATGGTGGCGGGCGACCAGAACGACGCCTTCTCCGAGGGGGTCATCGAGTTCCTGGAGCACGACATCCGTCCGACGCTGTCCAAGAGATGAGCGCGCCGGCTGGCCGCGGCGTAACCGAGCACACGACGTCCAGTGCCCGCCACACCACGGGCTACCTCGCGTGCGGCCGCGACGATGGGACGCCGATGATCTTCGTGCATGGGTGGCCGGAGCTGTCGCTGAGCTGGCGGCACCAGCTACCGTGCTTCGCCGGCCTGGGCTTTCGCGCCGTCGCCCCGGACCTTCGCGGGTACGGGCGGTCGTCCGTCTACTCAGACCATGCGAGCTACGCGCTCGAACACGTCGTGCAGGACATGCTGGAGCTGCTCGATGCCCTCGGGCAGGACAAGGCCGTCTGGGTCGGCCACGACTGGGGCAGCCCCGTCGTGTGGAGCCTGGCGAGCCACCATCCCGAGCGCTGCTATGCGGTCGCCAACCTGTGCGTGCCCTACCTGGCCCAAGGCTTCACGCCCGCCAATCTCGTGCCGCTCGTGGACCGGCGCGTGTACCCGGAGGCCGAGTTCCCGAGCGGGCAGTGGGACTACCAGCTCTTCTATCTGGAGTCCTTCGACAAGGCGCGCCGGACGTTCGAGGCCAACCCGCGCAATACCGTCAAGGCGCTCTTCCGCAAGGGCAACCCGAAAGGCAAGGGCACGCCGTCGCGCACGGCCGGCGTTCGCAAGGCCGGCGGCTGGTTTGGTGGCGCCGGCGAGGCGCCGGACGTGCCGCTGGATACGGACGTGCTGACCGAAGCCGACCTGAAGGCGTACGCGGACTCGCTGCAGCGCAACGGCTTTTTCGGTCCGGACTCGTACTACATGAACCCCGACCGGAACGCGGCGTACGCGCGCCGGGCGACGAACAGCGGCCGCATCGACCTGCCCGTCCTCTTCCTGCACGGGGAGTACGACTACACCTGCGAGACGGTGTCCTCGCGACTGGCCGAGCCGATGCGGCAAGACTGTCGCAACCTGGCGGAGGTCGTGATTCGGTCGGGCCACTGGATGGCGCAGGAAAAGCCCATCGAGGTCAACGCCGCCCTCGCGAAGTGGCTGGCGACGGCGGTGCCGTCACGATGACACCCTTCCCCGTGGTCTGCGTGCCGAAGAGGTCGTAGGCCTCCGTCGACTCGTCTTCACGGCAGCAGCTTGGCGGCCGCCTCCAGCAGATCGGCGTCGTCCTGCAGAAGATCGCGGAGTGTCGCCGGGTGAATCGCGTCCGGCTCCACGCCGAGGTCCTCGATCTCGGTGCCCGCCTGGGGACCGACGCGAAGGGTGCGCCGGATCGCCACCCGCATGTTGCCGCCCTTGGGCAGCGGCTGAAGGGCTCCCGCGCCTTGCAAGACCTGTCGCAGCACGTCGATGGTCCACACGTTCGCCCCGCCGGCTCCCGTGTTGTCGTCCACGCCGAGGATCTTGCCGATGTCGTGGTCCTTGAAGCCGGCCGCGAACATGTCCGTCGTGCTGTAGCAGCGGGCATCGGTGACGAGCACGACGGCGCCCGGATAGCGGCGGCCGATGTCGTTGCAGCGCGCCGGAGGCGTGATGGGGAAGGCGGCCGAGAACGCCGCGCCGGTCTCGACCGCGCGCTCGAGCGAGGGCCCCCAGGCCGCCAGCTGTCCGTCGGCCTTGGACAACTCCACCGTGAGCGGGGTCACCGCGAACTGCGCGCGCGTGGGCTCGATCGTCTTCGTGGTGAAGAGCTGGAGCAAGCGCTCCCCTGCCCAGATGAGGCCGCCGCCGTTGCCGCGGACGTCGAGGATCATGCGCTCCTTGGGGAAATCCGGATGCTCCAGCAGACGGATGACCTCGTTCACGAACGGCTCGTCGCGGGGCACGGAGAACGTCCGGATCCGGAGGTACCCGACGCGCCTGCCCCCGAGGCTGAGGGCCTGCACGTCGAAGACGTCGGGCATCGTGGACGCTAATCCCTGGACGGCGGCGGCGCGGGCGATGGCCACGGCCTCTTCCGGCGAGTCGCCGCGAGCGGCCGTGTAGCCGACGTGCTCTCGCACCCGTCGAATACGCCTGCGCTCGGCGATCTTCTGCGGCGAAAACAGCATGGCGTTCATGCGGCGGCGAACGTCGCCTTCCAGGTCGAGGCCGAGCGCCAGCGCCGCCCCCGGCGACTGGACGCCTTCATCGTCCGGCTCGGGCACGTTCACCACCGACCACTCCGCCCGGAACTCTCGCGCCACGCCCGCCAGGTCCGTGTAGCCGACGACGACCCATTCGTCGTCGGGCGGTGCGGAGATCAGCAGCGCGCGCTGGGTGAGCCCGTCGACCCCGCGCGCATGGCGCGCGGCTGGATTGCTTCCGGCGTGGTAATTGGCCGCGATCTCGATGGCACGCTCGATGGGCACCGCGTTCCAGTAGTCGAGCCGGACGCCGCGGGTGAAGTTCGGATCCGCGAGTCCGGTCATCGTCTCGGTGACGATGTAGGTGCGCGCGCCGTTGTCGTGGCAGGCCTTGAGCCGGAACGGTAGAAACGCGGCCGCCTTCGCGAAATAGTCGGGCAGCAGATAGTTCGTGTGCAGGTCCCGCAGGCCCGTGAAGATGTCCGTGAGCTCGTTGTGGAAGGAGATCTCGGACCCGTAGCGGCCGAGTCGGTAGCGCAGGAGCCGCAGGCGCTGCACCGGATCCATCCCGTACATCGCCTTCTTCAGCTGCAGGTGGGCGTAGTAGCCCTCGAGCAGGAGGATGGCCTGATCGACGATGCTCCGGCGCTCGTCGGGGCTGAGCTTGTCGATGCCGGCGAGGTAGTGGCGCAGGCCCCGTCCCCCCTGAAGGACCCCGCGCACGCTGTCGTGGGCATGCGCCGCGAGCGCGTCCAGTGTCCCGGAGCCCGTCGTGCCCGAGGCGACCGGCGCCGGCGCGACGGCGACGGCCCGCGGCGGGGGCGCCGGGCGTGACGAGATGAGCTCGATGCCCGAGCTCGCGCGCAGCGCCGAGCCCGACGCCACGAGCGCCTGATCGGCATCGTGGACGACCTTCGGGAAGCGCACCTGCAGCATCGCCTCGAGCGCTGGAATGGGCAGCATGAAACGCGCCCAGCGGCTGCTGACGGCGAACTCGAAGTCGACGTCCGCGAGGTCCTGCCGCAGCAGGAAGCCGAATGCCTGCAACCCCTGAGGGCCTCTGGCGAGCACGATCTTCCAGAACGCGCGCGGAATCTGCACGGCCACGGCGCCGGCCGCGTCGAAGCCCATGAACGCGCGATCGTCCGGTGCGAGCACCGGGCCCGCGAACAGGGACAGCTTCTCGCTCTTGGCCTGTTTCAGGACTTCGTTCTCGAGATCGCCCCAGTTGTCCTCGCCCGATGCGGAACGGTTGAACCCCGCCACCTGGGGCGAGCAGTTGGTCGTGTGGTAGGTGTCGCCGTTCGCGAAGCGAATGGCCTCGTAGGTGTCGCCCCAGGCCACGTCCTCCCGGCGAACCAGGTGGCCCTTGTCGAACGCTTGTCGGTCCTTGTTGTAGAACACGTCGGGAAGCTGGTGCTCGGGCTGGACGCGCGGGTCCGTGAACCATTTCTCCTGGTCGTTCGGGCCCAGTCCCGTGAGGCCCTTGCGCGAGTAGTCCTTGCCGGGGACGGGCCGGCGTACGTTGGCGGCCGTGTCGATATTGGACGCCGTGAACAGCGCCAGACGGCGACGGCCGTGCATGGCGAGGGAGAAGTGGTGGTAGTGGACGACGTGGCCGCCGCCCTGGACGGGCGCGCAGAGACTCACGCTCGACGGCGTCGGCAGCGGAACCGCGGCGCCCAGGAAGTTGGGGTCGTAGCCGCGGCGCGAGCCGAGGTCGGTGTCGTGGATGGGCTCGACCATGGCTTCGGTCGCCACCGTCCCGGGAAACGCCGGCGCCTGGAGCTGCACCGACGGCTCGCGTCCCGCGCCCACCCGGATGTGGATCTCGAGCGGAATGGTCCAGGTGCTCCCGAAGTCAGCCGCGCCGTCGCCGGCGCGCGCAGGTGTGCCCGCTCCCTCGGTCGCGCTCCAGTCGCGATCCCATTCCGTCGGGCCGCGCCTGGTCTTGTCCACGAAGTTCACGCCCGCGTCGACGATGCGACCGTCGCGCGCCAGCTCGGCGGTCGGCACGCCGTAGTTGGCCTTCAAGTACCGCCCGGCGAAGTGCAGCGCGACGGTCTCGCCGCTCTGCACGTCGAGGACGAGGGAGCCGGAATTGCCACCGAGGGTCGAGCTGTCGTGCGTCAGTGCCGACACCGCCTTGCCGAAGCTCTCGACGCTCTCGCGAGCGCCGACGCGTCCGGGCTGGAGCCGCTTGACGTTGTAGACGCCGCCGAAGACCTGCGCCTGGATCGCCGGATCGTTCCGGTCGTCGAACGCGGGATAGCCGATGACCGCGACGTCCCGCCCCTGGAGCTCCTCGGGTGCGCGCACGGACAGCGCGAGCGGTACCGCCGACGGCGGAAGCCCCTCGACCTCGAGCAGCGCCATGTCCCAGTACGGATGGATCATGACGACCCGGCGGACATCGAGGAGATTGGGCACGCCGCCACCGCGCTCCGCTTTGAGGTCGACCTGGGCCGAGCGGCCGGTCTGGAACTGCAGCTGTCGAAGCCCCAGGCCCGACGCGAACAGCTCCGCCACGTGGCGGTTCGTCATGAGCAGCTTCGGCCCTGCGACCCAGGCCGTGCCGCCGAAGGGCAGCTTGGGGTGGCCCGGGAGCTCCACCCGGCCCGTCGACGCGATGGCGCTGACGACGTGCGGCTTGATCGGGGTTTCGTTGTAATGGAGCCACGCCGAGTGCCTGACCTTGTAGTCACCGCCGACGATGTCGATCGCCGGACGTTCGCCCGGAATGATGATGGCCTCGAGGACGAACTGTTCGGGCGGCGTCAGCGGCTCATCGGCGATGGTCTTTGAAACCGCGCTCGCCAGCACGGAACCAGACGTCGTGTCGGATAGCGCGGCACCCTCGAGAAGGGAGAAGTCCCGGCCCGATGCCGCGGACTCCAGCGCTTCTGGACGCGAGACCTGGCGAAGGAAGGCTTTGACGTCGGCCTGATTCGCTGCCATGTAGGACTCCCTGGTGACGGCGGAGCATAGCGGACGCGCGCGGCGTCCGCAACCGCCGTCGACGATCCGCGATCGTTCGGAAGCCGCGCCAAAGCGAGCGCATCAGTCTCGCGGGTTTTCCCCGGCTGAGGTCGGGGTTTTCCCGGGGGACTGCTGAGACAACTGCTATCTTCCTGCCGGGCGCACCCACGTCTCGGCGACTTGACGGCGAGAGCCATGCGTGGCACACGTCTAGCTCGATGACGAAGCGTGAGCGCGTGATGGCGGCGCTTGGCGGCCGCGAGGTCGACCGGATCCCCCTCGCCTTCTGGATGCACAACTTCGCGACGGAGAACTCCGCCGGTGGGCTGACCGCGGAGACGTTGCGCCTGGCGCGGACGTTCGACTGGGACTATCTCAAGCCCCAGTCGCGCGCGCAGTGCTTCGCGGAGATGTGGGGCCTCGCCTATCGTCCGTCGACGGAGCGCGCCACACCCTACACGGTCACGCGACACCCGGCACGGAGTGCTGCCGATCTCAGCCGCCTGACGCCGGTCGATCACGGCGCCGGCGCGCTCGGCGAGCAACTGGAGGCGCTCCGAGCGATCCGGAAAGCCCTCGGGGCCGACACGCCGATCGTGTGGACAGTCTTCTCGCCGATGATGGTCGTGCCGTTCCTCCTCGAAGGCGGGCGCGACCAGGCGCTCCAGATCGGCCGCTCCGACCCCGCCGCGCTCGAAGCGGCGCTGGACGCGATCGCCCAGACGTTGACGGCGTACGTGAAGGCCTGCGTCGACGCGGGCGCCGACGGTCTCTTCTACGCGACGAACCTGGCGACCCGCGACCTGCTGCGCCCCGAGGAGTGCCGGCGATTCCAGCGGCCGTACGATCGGCGCGTCCTCGACGCCGCCGCCTCGGCGCCGTTCAACATCATGCACGTCTGCGGCGCCGGCGCGCATTTCGCCGAGTTCGCCGACTATCCCGTTGCGGCCTTCTCGTGGGCCCTGGCGCCCGGCAATCCGTCCCTCGCCGAGGGCCATCGCCGGACGGGGCGCGCCGTGATGGGCGGCCTCCCCGCGAAGCCGGAGATCGGCTCGATGAGCCCGGTGGAGATGGGGGGCCGCGTCGGCGCGGCGATCGCGGACACCGGGGGTCGATGGCTCCTGCTCGCACCCGACTGCTCGATCACGCCGGACACACCCGACGTCCTGCTTCACGCAGCCCGGCAAGCACGCGACGCCGCCTGACCTGCCGACGCGCTCGGCGGGAGCCGCTTGACATCGCGCGTGCTCACGCCGATTCTTCCGCCACGTACCTGGGCACCGTCGCAGCGCAGAGCGTCCAGCGAGGGGACGGCGATGACGAGACAGGGCTGGTCTCCGGCGCGCCGCGACGTGCTCAGGCTGGCCCTGGGCGCGGGGCTGGGATTCTGCGCCGCCGGGCGGGTGGATGCGCAGGACGCCGGCGCGCGCCGCGCGCGGCCGCAGCCGAATGATCGCTTCGTGTTCGCCGGAGGCCTGAGGAAGAACGAGCTCGTCACGCTGGCCGATCTGCCTCCGGACGGGCCGCCGGCCGTCACTTACCCGATGGATCCTGCGACCAAGATCGTGCGCGACGAGTCCCGACTCAACCAGGTCCTGCTGGTTCGGCTCGACCCCAGCCGGCTCAACAGCGATACGCGGGCACGGGCAGCCGAGGGCATCGTCGGCTACTCCGCGGTGTGCACCCACACCGGGTGCGACGCGTGGGACTGGCAGCCGGCGGCGGGTGTCGTGAAGTGTCCCTGCCATTTTTCCGAGTTCGATCTGAAGAACGGCGCGCAGGTGCTGAATGGGCCGGCGCCGCGACGGTTACCGGCATTGCCGCTGAGGATCGTCGATGGCGTGCCGGTCGTGGGTGGAGTTTTCATCGGTCGTCCGGGTTTCGAGACGGGAGGGGGGTGACGGACCGAAGCCGCGTGGATTCTTCGTGCTGGCAGTCAACCCCACAGGGAGGCGACAACGATGTCCGTCAGAACGCTCGCCGTCGTAGCAGCCGCCGTGACTGCCGTGCTGGGACCGGCAATGCTCGCGGCCCAGAGCCCGATCAGCTACACCGCGGTGACCGAACAGCGTCTCCTCAACCCCGAGCCGAACAACTGGCTGATGTACCGGGGCAACTACGCCGGCTGGGGCTACAGCCCGCTGGACCAGATCACGCCGGCGAACGCCAAGAACCTGGTGCCGGTGTGGTCGTTCTCGACCGGCGTGACCGAGGGACACCAGGCGCCTCCGATCGTGAACAACGGCGTGATGTTCGTCACGACCCCGCAGCAGCAGGTCTTCGCCCTGAACGCCCGGACCGGGGATCTCATCTGGCGCTACAAGAAGGAGCTTCCCGAGGATCTGCTCCAGCTGCATCCGACGAACCGCGGCGTGGCGCTGCTCGGCGAGCGCGTCTACGTGGCCACGGTCGACGCGCACCTCGTCGCGCTGGACGCCCGCACCGGCAAGGTCCTGTGGGACACCACGGTCGACGACTACAAGAACGGCTACTACTTCACGATGGCGCCGCTCGTCGCCAAGAACAAGGTCATGATCGGCACGTCGGGCGGTGAGCTCGGCATTCGAGGGTACGTCGCGGGCTTCGACGCCGAGACCGGCAAGCCGGCGTGGAAGACCCACACCATTCCCGGTCCGGGCGAGCCCGGCCACGACACGTGGTCGGGCGACGCGTGGAAGACCGGCGGCGTCTCCGTCTGGCTGACCGCGCACTACGATCCGCAGCTCAACCTGAGCTTCTGGGGCACCGGCAACGCCGCGCCGTGGCCGGGCGACATGCACGCGGGCGACAACCTCTACTCCTCGTCGGTGATCGCGATCGACGTCGACACGGGGAAGATCCGCGGCCATCACCAGTACCACTGGAACGACTCCTGGGACTGGGACGAGGTCTCCACGCCGCTGCTCATCGACTTCACCAAGGACGGGCGCACCGTCAAGGGCCTCGTGCACCCGGGTCG
This sequence comes from Candidatus Rokuibacteriota bacterium, assembly GCA_003220265.1. Lineage (GTDB taxonomy): Bacteria > Methylomirabilota > Methylomirabilia > Rokubacteriales > CSP1-6 > AR5. Next base: position 44,063 of record QHRW01000024.1, read on the forward strand.
CAACGGCTACCTGTGGCGGCTGGAGCGGCAGGCCGGCGGTATCAAGTTCGTCGATGCTCGGCCCTTCGTGACCCAGGAAGTCTTCACCAAGATCGATCCCGTTACCGGACGGCCGACCTACGATCCCGAGCGGAAGCCGCGAGCGGGCGCGTCCGTCACCTTCTGCCCGGGACTGTGGGGCGGCAAAGACTGGCCGCCGGCCGGCTACAATCCCAAGACCAACTACCTCTACGTCCCCGCCAACGAGAACCTCTGCAGCACGCTCGTGGGTCAGGCCGCACCGTACGAGGCGGGCAAGCTGTTCCTCGGCATCGACCGGCCGAAGACGTCGATGAGCCAGCGCCAGGGCGCAACCCACATCGGCGAGCTGCAGGCGTGGGACATGGCGACGGGCAAGAAGGCGTGGGCCCACACCTTCCAGGACGGACTGTGGGGACCGATCCTCACCACCGGCGGCGGACTCGTCTTCATGGGCGGCACGAACGACCGCAACTTCCGCGCCTTCGACGCCAAGACCGGCGCGAAGGTCTGGGAGTACAAGACCAACTCCGGCGTCACCGGCGTGCCGAGCTCCTTCGCCGTCGACGGCGTGCAGTACGTCGCCGTGCAATCGGGCTGGGGCGTCGATGCTCAGCGCATGCAGGCGCGCCTGGACACGTTCCGCAACACGAAGACAGAGGTGCCGCAGGGCGGCGTCATCTGGGTGTTCGCGGTCCGCAACTGATCGCCCGCGTGGCGGCCGGGCCCGTCGCCGACGGCGACGGGCCCGGCGTCGCGCGGACTGTTCAGACGCCGCTCGTCCTCGCCGCGGCCTCGGCGAGCAGCGCGTACTTGGTCCTCGTGCGCGCGGCGAGCGCGGCGGGCCAGCGGCGCTCGTCCACGATTCTCAGGAACTCGTCCAGCACCCGGGCGAAGTGTGTCTCGTGGCCTCCGTCGAGCGGGGGCGGTACGGTCACCTCGAAGGTGTCCGCGCCGGCCGGCACGACGTCGAGCCCGGGGAGCTCCTCCTGCCACGCCTTGACCGTGTCCCGCAGCGCGCGCACGACGCCGGCGGCGTCCACGCGGGGCTCGAGGAAGACTCGGCGACGATGGTCCGTACGGGCGCTCTGCTCCAGGCGGACGTCCGCGCGAGTCCCGTGCGCGACGCTGCGGGAGGCGTCTGCGCCGCCCGGCGACGGCGCGAGGTCCCAGCGCGTCGCCGCGCTCGCGGTGACGCGACCGATCCGGTACACGAGCTCGGCGTTGCAGCGATAGCTCAGCGTGTCCCCCTCGACGAACGGCTCGAGCTCCCGCGGGAAACCCGCCTCTCCCGTGATCCGCCGGAACGCCGCGGTGGGCACGCGGGTCGGCCACACGCGGGCCGAGACGAGCACCGGCGCCGCGCCGTCGCTGTCCACGAGCCACTGCGCCTGGTCCACGACGTGCGTCGGAATGTCGACCGGGCCGCTCCCCTGCACACGCACGTCGAAGTACCACCAGGGGCGTCTCAGGGGAGCGCCATCGACGAGCTTCTCCAGGTGGTGCACGCTCTCCTGCTCGATGGCGAGCCCGACGTCGCGGAAGGCGCCGAAGAGCGCGGGAGCACCGACGAGCCTCTTGACCAGTCCGGCCGCCGCGTCATGGCGTCCGGTCATGATCTCCGCGGCCAGCGGCCAGCCCTCGAGACTGGCCCGCACGTGCTCGAGGTCGGCGGGCTCCACGAGCCACGGCTTGTCGGCGAGCACATGGAAGCCTGCTTCATGCAGCCGACGCATGGAGGCCGCCTTGCCCCCGTTCCTGCCGGCCAGGACCACCACGTCTCCACGTCGTTCCGCGACGAGCCGCCCGAGCGGATCATCGGCCGTCGTCACGACGGGACGCCAGCGCGTCGGGTTCGGGGCACGCCGGTTGAAGCGCTCGACGAGGGCGAGGAAGTCGCGCAGCTCGGCGCCCTCGTGCGCGTAGACGAACAGCTCGTCGGCCGCGCGCGCCTGGGGCACGCGCAGGGTCAAGGCTGCGTGGAAGTGGCCCGGGTCCAGGAAGAGCAGCGTGTGCATGGGAGCTCGGGGATGTTCCGCTGGCGGAGCGGAGGTGTCAAGGTTACTGTCGCTGATCATCACCAATCAGGAGACCTGCTCATGCCCCGTTTAGGCTTCGGCGCGTTCCTCGCTCCTCACCATCCCATCGGGGAGCATCCGATGCTGCAGTTCCGCCGCGATCTCGACCTCGTCGAGCACCTGGACAAGCTCGGGTACGACGAATTCTGGTGCGGCGAACATCATTCCAGCGGCTGGGAGATGATCGCCTCACCCGAGATGTTCCTGGCCGCGGCGGGCGAACGGACCAAGCGCATCAAGCTCGCCACCGGCGTCGTCTCGCTGCCCTATCACCATCCGTTCAACGTGGCCCAGCGGATGGTGCAGCTCGACTACATGACCGGTGGACGCGCGATCTTCGGCTCGGGCCCGGGCGCGCTGGCCTCCGACGCCCACACGCTCGGAATCGACCCGATGCTGCTGCGCGATCGGCAGGACGAGGCGATCGGCGTCATCCGCCGCCTGATGCGCGGCGAGCGCCTGACCGTCAAGTCCGACTGGTTCACGCTGCAGGACGCCGCCCTGCAGCTCTTGCCGTTGCAGGAGGACATGCCCTTCGCGGTCGCCTCGCAGATCAGCCCCTCGGGCATGACGCTGGCCGGCAAGCACGGCATCGGCATCATCTCGATCGGGTCGCTGTCCGAGGAAGGTCTGAACAACCTGCCGACGCAATGGAGCTTCGCGGAGGCCGCCGCCGCCGAGCACGGCCAGACCGTCGATCGCAGGAACTGGCGCGTGCTGATGAGCTGGCACATCGCCGAGACGCGCGGGCAGGCCCGCGCCGAGGCCCGCGACGGCCTGCTCCGCCACAACAACGAGTACATCACGGCGACCCTGCAGCGGCCCGGCGCGCGCGCGTTCAAGACCCCCGACGAGGCCGTCGACAGGACCGCCTTCGCTCCCGGCGCCGTCGCCACGATCGGCACGCCGGACGATCTCGTGGCGCGGATCAAGTCGGTGCTCGAGATCTCCGGCGGATTCGGGACCGTCGTCGGCTTCGTCCACGACTGGGCCAACCCGGAGAACACGCGGCGCAGCTGGGACATGGTGGCGCGGTACGTGGTACCGGAGATCAACGGCTATCTCGCCCGCTTACGAGCGTCTCGCGAGTTCGTCGCCGACAACCGCGAGTATTTCAACCGGGCTCGCGAGGCCGTGATGGCGAAGATCACCGAGAATCCGGCCGCGGCCGCCGCGCTCACGGTCACGAAGTCACCGCTGCTGGCCGCCACGTCCGGCAACGTGCCCGATGCGAGCCGGCCATGACGAACACGATTCGCGTCGGCATCGTGGGCGCGACCGTGACACAAGGGGGCAGTAGCTGGGGGCAAAATGCGCACGTGCCCGCCCTGAAGGCTCTGCCCGGCTACGAGCTGAAGGCAGTCTGTACCGCGCACGAGGACACCGCCAAGGCGTCGGCGGCGGCGTTCGGCGCCGAGCGCGCGTTCCACCGGTTCAGCGACATGGCGGCGCACCCGGACATCGACCTCATCGTCGTCTGCGTGCGGGGGCCTGGACACCGCGATCTCGTGATGGCCGGGCTGCACGCCGGCAAGGCTGTGCTGTGCGAGTGGCCACTGGGAAGGACCCTCGCGGAGGCGGAAGAAATGGCGGGACTCGCCCGCCAGCGTGCCCTCAAGACCATGGTTGGTCTGCAGGCGCGCAGCGCCCCGGCAATTCTGTACGCGCGTGATCTCGTCCAGGCAGGCGACATCGGCGAGGTGCTCACGGCGAGCCTGACCTGCGTCGTGCAGGCCCAGCTCCAGCGGGGTCCCGGCCGCATCTGGCAGGGCGTCCGCGCGAACGGCGCCAACGTGCTGACCATCACGGGCGGCCACGCCATCGACGCGCTCTGCGCCGTGCTCGGCGAGTTTGCCGAGGTCTCGGCCCGCGTGTCGACGCGGATCCCGGAGTGGCGAACCCTGGAGGGCGCAGCCGTGCCGGTCGACTCACCGGACAGCATCAACGTGGTCGGCCGCCTGGTGAGCGGCGCCGAGGTGTCGATCAACGTCGCCGCCGTTCCCTCGAATCCGGGCGGCAACCGGATCGACATCTACGGGCGCGAGGGCACCCTGGTGCTCCGCGCGGAGGGCTCGTTCAATACCGGCGGGAGCGAGCTGCACGCGGGCAAGGGCAAGGAAGCTCTGGCTGCCATGCCCGTCCCGGCCAAGTACAAGGTCGTTCCGGACGGCACGCCGAGCGGCCCGCCCTACAACGTCGCGCAGGCCTACGCGCGCGCCGCTGACACCCTGCACGGCGGCGGGTCCTTCGACGTCGACTTCAACCTGGCTGTCCGGCGCCACAAGCTGATCGACGCCATCGAGCGGTCCTCCGCCACGGGCCGGGCGGTGAAGGTGGACGCATAGCCGCCGACATGGAGGACGTCTATTGCTTCGGCGGCAATCCGCTGGACCGCGCCAGCGAGCGCCGCGATGACGGCGACTGGATCGCCAAGCTGCTCGACGACCCGCAGACGCGCCTGCTGGCGCTGCGGGATCTGAAGCCGTTCACTCGGGGCACGACGACACCGACGCTCGACTGGCAGCCCGTGGCGCCGTGGCGCGCTCGGATCGGCGCGGGCGCGCCACTGGTCTTTCTCGGCCTCGGCGACGGGCGCGCGCACTTCGCGATCGATGCGGTGGGAGCGGATGTCGCGCCCGAACTCGACACCGGGCTGATCGACGTGCGGGCCCTCGCCCCGACGCTCGCCCACGGCGAGGCGGCCATCCTCGCCGAGGCCCGCTCCCTGCTCGACTGGCACGCCCGACATCGCTTCTGCGCCCAGTGCGGAGCGCCGAGCACGGTGGCGTCGGCCGGCTGGAAACGGCACTGCCCGGCATGCCGGGCATCGCACTTCCCGCGCACCGATCCCGTCGTGATCATGCTCGCCACCCGCGGCGAGCGTGCGTTGCTCGGCCGCAACCGCCGGCGACCGGGCGCGCGCTTCTCATGCCTCGCCGGCTTCGTCGAGCCGGGGGAAACTCCGGAGGAGGCCGTGCGCCGGGAGGTCCGTGAAGAAGCCGGCGTCCGCTGCGGGCGCGTGCGGTACCTGGCGGCGCAGCCGTGGCCGTTTCCGTCGAGCCTGATGATGGGATTTCTCACCGAGGCCCTGACCGAGGAGATCACGGTCGACGCCGAGGAACTGGCCGAGGCGCGCTGGTTCTCGCGCACGGAGATCCGGGAGATGGTCGCGCGGGCCGCCACCGGCCCGGACGATCCGGCGCAGGTGTCGCTGCCGTCGCCCATCGCGATCGCCCATCACATCTGCCGGCGCTGGTCGAGCGGCCTCGACAGCGTGTGATCGCGGTGGACGATGGGGCGCAGCTTCGGGACAACCGGATACACACGGCGGACGATACTGCGAGAAGGCCACGCTTGAGGCAGTCGTCAGTCGCCGAGCCCGGCCGCAAGATCTCCCACCCTGTCTGGTTCGTGAAGGAAGGTGACTACAGGGTGTGTACGGACATCATCGCTCGGGCTGCGACCGTCTTCTCAGGACTAGAAACCACAATCCAGACATCACCGTGACTACCACGCCGTAGACGATATCGATGACGGTGTGGAATGCAGTCGAACCATACCGGGTAAAGAGCGTCGGGATGAGCAGGATGCTGATCCCGGCGAGAACAAGCAAGGGCCACTGTCGCCAGAGTCGTATGCTCAATACGACTGCGACAAGCATTGCCGCGGACGACGCGAGGAGGAAAGGAAGTAAAAGTAAGAGAATTGCACCGGCTCCGCCAGCCCAGTCCGCGTCCGTGTATGACGTCCGGATGATACTTACGGACAGTACCGTCAACCCACAGAGAAGGAAGCAACCGTACGCGAGATCGTGTTCGAGCCGCCTCGTCTTCATAACGACCCCCACGTTTGAATATCGCCCGGTTTTGTGGCCCACTGCCTACGCGATGATTCGGAAGCTCGCACGGCCGAGAGGATGCTCATGGACCACGTAGAGTTCGACCGCGAGCCGCCGGCCAACCTGACGACGCTGGTCATGGCGTTCGGCGGATGGATCGATGCCGGCCGGGCGGCCACCGGCGCCTTGCGTCACCTGACCGGCGACCTGCGGGCGACGCGGTTGGCCCGCATAGAGCCAGAAGAGTTCTTCATGTTCAGCCAGGAACGGCCCGAGGTGCGGTTGAGGCCTGATGGAAGCCGCGACATCCACTGGCCACTGAGCGAGTTCTTTGCGTCGCCGCCGGCGGATGGCCGGGACGGCCTTCTCCTGTTTTGCGGCCCGGAGCCCCATCAGCGATGGCAGACGTATACGAAGGCGTTCCTGGACGTGGCCGAGCGCTGTGGGGTGAGACGGATCGTCTCGCTCGGCGCTCTCCTGGCGGGCGCTCCTCATACGCGGCCGGTGCGGGTCACCGCCCGCAGCACCGACCCCGCCGCGCGGTCGTTGCTCGAAGCCTGGGGCATCTATCGCCGGCCGACCTACGAGGGGCCGACCGGTATTTCTTCGGTCGTGCTGGACGCGGCGGAGCGGCGGGGCATGCAGCACGTCGGCTTCATGGGGCAGGCGCCGCACTATCTGCAAGATGTAGAGAATCCTGCGGCGATCGAGGCGCTGGTGACCTATGTGGCCCGCCTGCTCGATCTGAGCCCCGACATGTCCGGCTTCCCCAAGGCCATCCAGGACTTCCGCACCCAGTGTGACCAGGCGGTGGCTCGGGATCGCGCCACCCGGGAGCACGTGCGGAAGCTGGAGCAGGAGTACGACGCGGAGGCAGGCGAGGAGCAGCCATCACTGCCTGGCGGAGAGCTCGACTCGGACAAGCTGATGCAAGAGCTCCAGGACTTCCTGCGCAAGCAGCGTGGCACCGGCGCCTAGCCGGCCTTCGCCGCCATGCCCTCGATCCGCGCCCATTCCGCATCGGTGACGGGCATCACCGACAGCCGCGCGATGCGGACCAGCGGAAAGTCCTTGAAGGCGGCGTCGGCCTTGATCTCGGCGAGCGTGACGGGCCTCGGAAGCCGCTTGACCGGTGCGACGTCCACGGCGACGTACTTCCCGCTCGCGTCTTCCGGATCCGGATAGGCGTCGGACAGCGCCTTCGCGATCCCGACCACCGCCTTCTCGTCACCGGTGTGGTAGTAGAAGATGCGGTCGCCCTTCTTGATACCGCGAAGATGTTTCTGCGCCAGCGCGTTCCTGACGCCGCTCCAGACCGCTTTCTTGTCCTTCACGAACGCGTCCCATCCGTAATGGGTCGGCTCTTCCTTCACCAGCCAGTTCATCGCCGGGTTCCTCTACGCTTTCGTCGGCGACCACCGGTAGACGCGCTGCAACGCTCCGCCCATGAGCGTGCGCTTGTCGCTGTCGGAGAGGCGATCGCTGATGCGGAACGCGTCGACACCCTGCTTGTACGTCAGCAGCGCGACGGCCCGCGTCCAGTCGGTGCCCCACAGGCAGCGATCGATGCCGAAGGCATCGAAGACGCGTGCGAGCGGGTCCCAGATGTCCTTGTAGGGATAGGCCTCGCGCGAGAGCGTGCAGGCGCCGGTGATCTTGATCGCGACGTTGGGGTGGGCGGCGAGCTTCAGCACGTCCGGCAGATCGGCGAAGGGCTGCGCCGGCGGCGGCGGCTCGAACGGCTGTTGCAGCCCGAGATGGTCGATGACGATCGACGTGTCCGGGTTACGGACCGCCAGCGCCCGGGCCTGCGCCAGGCGGCCCCAGCACAGGAGGTTCACCGGCAGCCCGTGCCGCGCGCCGGCGGCCAGCACGCGGTTGATCCCCGGATCGGCGGGGTCTTCCGACACTCCGCGGTTCAGCATGACGCGGACGCCGACCGTTCCTGGCGTGGCCTTCCAGTCGGCGACCGTGTCTGCGTTGGCAGGATCCGATGGATCGATCGGCTTGATCAGCCCGAAGCGGCCGGGGTGCCGCTTGTGCACCTCGATCGCGTAGCTCGCGTCGTAGCGATACATGGTGAACGGCGAGACGAGCAGCGCGCCGTCGACGCCGACGGCATCCAGCGCCGCGACCATCTGGTCGCCCGTGACTTCCGCCGGGCCGTGCAGCACCGCGGCCCACGGCCGGCCGGGGTGATCGCGCTCGTAGGCGTGCACCTGGGCGTCGATCGTCAGCATCGTACGTTCTCCTTTCGAGGGGTCAGGCCGCCGTCACGCCGCCGTCGACCGGCAGCGCCACGCCGGTCACGAACGACGCTTCGTCCGACAGGAGGAACAGCGCCGCGTTGGCAATCTCCTCGGGCCGGCCCGTGCGGCCCAGTGGCACCGAGCCGTGCGCACGCTTGCGCACTAACTCCTCGGGATCCATGCCCGCCGTCGACTTCTGATCCGGGCGGGAGACGAACACGCGCAGCATCGGCGTGTCGATGGGGCCAGGGCAGACGGCGTTCACGCGGATCTTCTCGGGCGCCAGCCGCAGCGCCAGGCTCTTGACGAAGCCCACCACGCCGAACTTGCACATCGAGTAGACCGGGCTGAAGCCGGAGCCGACGAGCCCGGACGTCGACGCGGTGAAGAGAAGGCTGCCACCGCCCCGGGCACGGATCGCGGGGATGGCCGCCTCGGTCGTAACCAGCACCGTCCTGAGATTCAGCTCGACCGCGAGGTCGAAGGCACCGAGGTCGATGCCCTCGACCGAGGCCGGCCCGGGATGGCCGACGTGGTTCCAGACGAAATCCAGGCCCTTGAACCGGTCCACCGTGTCCCACACGATCCGGCGCGAATCGTCGTCCTTCGTCAGGTCCGCCGCGATGCCGTGCGCGATGCCACCCGCCGAGGTGATCTCGCCCACCACGCGCTTCACGCCGTCGGCGTCCACATCCACCACGGCGATCTGCGCGCCCTCGCGCGCGAAGCGCAGGGCCCCGGCGCGTCCCATGCCCGAAGCCGCGGCCGTCACGATCCCGATCTTTCCGGCCATGCGCATCGGCAGTCCTCCCTGGGGCTCAGTCGTCCACGATCGACAGCGCCAGCTTCGGGCATCGCCGCACGGCGTGCTCCACGCGCTCGCGCAACGCGGCGGGCGGCTGCTCCTGCTTGATCTGCAGCCGGTCGTCGTCGTCGACGAGGAAGACTTCCGGCACCAGCCGCGCGCACACGGCGTTGCTCTCGCACAGCGTGCGGTTGACGACCACGCGCATGCCGCCCCCCCTCGCCGGGTCTTGACAGCGTGTAGTCAATACCATAGACCGTAGCGTCAAGATCGGCGGTGACAAGGAGCCCCCCAATGAGCACCGTTCCCACCCCGACGACGGCCCTCTCCCTCGACGAGATCAACCCGGCCAGCTTCGACTTCTGGCTCCGCGATGACGTGGAGGGGGCCTTGGCCAGGCTCCGGCACGAACGGCCAGTAGCTTGGCACCAGCATCCCGACTCCGGCAAGGGCTTCTGGTCCATCACGCGCTTCGACGACGTCGCCGCCGCCACGCGCGACTGGGAGACCTTCAGCTCCGCCTACGGCATCCAGGCGATGACGGATCCCGAGGACATGCCGTACATGACGGCCATCCGGTCGATGATCTCCACCGACCCGCCGAAGCACACCAAGCTCCGGAGCGTGGTGAACCGCGGCTTCACGCCGAAGATGATCGCCAAGGCGGAAGGCGCGGTGCGGGAGCGCGCCCGGCGGATCGTCGACGCCATCGCCGCCAAGGGCGAGGCGGAGTTCGTCACCGAGGTGGCCGACGCGCTGCCCGTCGCGATCATCTGCGACATGATGGGCGTGCCCGAGGGCGATCGAGGCAAGCTGCTCGACCTGACGAACCGCCTGCTGGCCGGGGGCGACAAGGACTTCGGGGGCACGCGCGAGTCCCTCCTGCACGCGGCCGGCGAGCTCCGTGAGTACGGGCTCCGGCTCGGCAAGAAGCGTCTGGAGCATCCGGAGAACGACCTGACGACCACGCTCGTGCACGCCGAGGTGGACGGCGAGGCCATGCCGCCCGAGGACCTCGGGCCGTTCTTTCTCCTCTTGATCGCCGCCGGCAACGAGACCACCCGCACGGCCCTCAGCCAGGGGATGTGGGCCTTCACGCAATTTCCCGACGAGAAGCGCAAGTGGCAGGCCGACCTCGACGGGTTCGCCACGTCCGCCGTCGAGGAGATCATCCGCTGGGCGAGCCCGGTGATGCACATGCGGCGGACCGTGACCCGCGACACCACGTTCGCCGGGGTGCCGATGCAGAAGGGCCAAAAGATCGCGATGTGGTACATCTCCGCCAACCGCGACGAGAAGTACTTCGCGGACCCCTACCGCTTCGACGTGGGTCGCACCCCGAACGAGCAGGGCGCCTTCGGCACCGGCGGCGCCCACTTCTGCCTCGGCTCACACCTGGCGCGTCGCGAGGTCACCGCCATGTTCGTGGAGCTGTTCCGCCGGCTGCCGGACATCGAGGCCACCGCCCCGCCGGAGAAGCTCCGCTCGAACTTCATCCGCGGCATCAAGCGGCTGCCGGTGGCGTTCAAACCCGCCTGACGCGCGCGCAATCCTCAGGCGTGCCAGCGGAACTGCTGCGGCTTGCGCACGGAGCCCTGGGAGATCATGACGTTCACCAGCGCCGGGCCACGGAAGGCCATGGCCTGCTCCAGCGCGGCCGTCAGATCTTTCGGGTTCTCGACGAAGAAGCCCTTGCCGCCGAAGGCCTCCATCACCTTGTCGTAGCGCGCGCCGTAGATCAGCGCGTTCGGCTTCAGGGTCTGCAGCGGGTTGTCCGGGATCTCGGGCACGCCGGGGCCGATGCCGCCGTTGTTGAACACGACGATCTTGACCGGCAGCCGATAGCGGCACACCGTCTCCATCTCCATGCCGGAGAAGCCGATCGCCGAGTCGCCCGAGACCGAGATGATCGGCTTGTCCGGATGCACCACGGCGGCGGCGACGACGAAGCCCATGCCGACGCCCATCGTGCCGTAGCTGCCGGCGTCCAGCCGGTGGCGCGGCTTGGCGTTGAGCAGCTGGGTGCGGCCGATGTCCATCGTGCTGGCGCCCTCGCCGATGATGATCGCGTCCTCCGGCGCCCAGGCGGCGACGTCCTTCAGCGCGCGGTAATAGTTGGCCGGCGCCGCGTCGTCGGCGATCTGGGGCGCGATCTGCGCCGCATTCGCCGCCGCCTTCTCGGCGATCGCGGCGTGCCAGGGCGCGTCCTGGGGATAGACCCACTCGCGCTTTTCGAGCGACGTGTTGAGCTGCCCGACGATCGCCTTGCCGTCGCCCACCAGCGCGACCTCGGTCGGCGCGTTCTGGCCGATCTGCTCCGGTGCGACGTCGAGCTGGATGATGCGCACGTTCTTGTCGAAGCGCGGCGGCAGGCCGAAATGCATGATCCAGTTGAGCCGCGCGCCCATCAGGACGACGACGTCGGCATTCTGGAGCGCGTGGCTGCGCGCCGCGCCGACCGACAGCGGATGCGTGTCGGGCAGCACGCCCTTGCCCATCGGCGAGGCGAGGAACGGCACCTTGGTGCGCTCGATGAACTTGCGGACCTCGTCCTCGGCGCGCGAGTACGCCATGCCCTTGCCGACGATGACGAGCGGCCGCTCGGCCGAGCGCAGCACGTCCAGCGCGCGCTCGACGTCGTCCGGCATGGCCTGGGTGCGTGGCGGGTCTGGGCAGCGCGCCGGCTCCTCCACCCGCGACTCGTCGACCTTGCCGGTGATGATGTCGTCCGGCAGGTCGAGATAGCTCGCCCCGGGCCGGCCATAGATCGCGTTCCGCACCGCCATCTCCACGTAGAACGGGATGCGGTGGACGTGCTCGACCGCGTGCGCGAACTTGCAGAACGGCGTGGCGATCAGCACCTGGCGCTCTTCCTGGAACGCCCCCATGCCGTTGCGCCAGGTCTCCGAGGCGCCCCCGATGAGGATCATCGGCCAGGCATTCTGCTGCGCGTTGGCGAGGCCGGAGAGGGCGTGGACGACGCCGGGGCCCGACACGACAACGCAGGCGCCGGGGCGCCCGGTCAGATAGCCGACGGCCTGCGCGGCATACGAGGCGGACTGCTCGTTGCGCATGCCGACGTAGGTGATCCCTTCCTTCTGGACAGCGGCCGCGACCGGATTCACCGGGAATCCGACGATCCCGAACATGAACTGGACGCCCTGCCGCTTGAGGCTCCTCGCGATCAGCGTTGCGCCGTCGACTTCGGCCATGTCCCTCTCCTGTCTGAGTGGAAACGAGCAGCGCGCCTTCAGGAGGTCGCAGTATATTCCAACAACGACCTCGCGACCCGGGGAGGATGCGATGGACGAGGAGCCTCGTTCTGCCCGGACAACCTGCAGCTCATGTCCTACCTTGCGGCGGCCTGCCCGGATGTCCATCCTCGACCACCTCAGCCGGGGCCGCCTCCGTCTCGGCATCGGCCGCGGCCTCGCCCGCCGGGAGCTCGAGGCGTTCCGGGGCACGATGGACGAGTCACGGGAACGGTTCGACGAGGCGTCCGCGATGATCATGCGCGCTCTTCGCACGGGGTTCATGGAGGGTGACGGGCCGTTCTACCGGCAGCCGAGGACGGAGATCCGGCCGCGCCCGGCGCGCGCCTTCGACGGCCGCGTGTACGCGGTGGCCTCGTCCGATGACTCGGTGGTGTCCGCGGCACGGCTGGATGCGCGCATGGTGATGTTCGCCGACCGGCCCTGGCCGATTCGCATGCTGGCCGACTTCTGCGTGTGCACGCCCAGCCTCGACGGTGCCGAGGCGACGGCCCGCCGGTACATGGGCAAGTTCGTGGAGAGCAACTTCTATCACTACGAGCTGCTCAGCGACTTCGAGCTGGCCACCTCGTTCCGCTTCGGCGGCACGCCCTTCGACCTGGCGGAATCCGGGCTTCGCCTCTACGCCAAGGAGGTCATGCCCGTGGTGCGCTCGTGGCGATGAAGGTCGTCATCACCGGAGCGTCGGGATTGATCGGCTCGGCCTTGCGGCCGGGGCTCACGGCGGAGGGACACACGATCCTCCGGCTGGTCAGAGGGCCAGCCGCCGGAGCCGAATCGCGGTGGGATCCCGATGGCGGAGTGCTCGATCCGAATGCCCTGGACGGCGCCGACGCCGTCGTGCACCTCGCCGGCGAGAGCATCGCGGGCGGCCGATGGACCGCCGCCAGGAAGGCGCGCATCCGGGACAGTCGCGTCCGCGGCACCGCGCTGCTTGCACGTTCGATGGCCGCGCGTGGCCGCAAACCGACGGTCTTCATCTCCGGGTCGGCGGTCGGCTTTTACGGCGACCGCGGTGGTGAGCTCCTGGACGAGGGAAGTGGCCAGGGCCGGAGTTTCCTGGCGGACGTCTGCCGAGAGTGGGAGGCGGCCACGCGTCCCGCCGCGGACGCCGGCATCCGCGTGGTCAACATCCGCCTCGGAGTGGTGCTGAG
>QHRW01000026.1 GCA_003220265.1 Candidatus Rokuibacteriota bacterium
GGTGCCGTACGAGGTCGAGACGATGTAGTTGAACTGCGCGAGGATCGGGACGCCGGCGTTGGTCGACTTGAGCTTCGCCATCATCGCCGGCGGCACCGGCGGATACGGCGCGGCCAGCCGCACGGCGTTCAACGCGTAGTCGTCGTAGACGCGATAGCCCGAGGAGTCCTGCAGCTCGACGACCTGAAGACGACCGGACTTGTGGATGCCGAACAGCACGTAGAGCCGCGCGCTGTGTTGTTCGCACTCGTGCGTGACCGGGTTCTTGAGGCACGGGAACACCCACTTCGCCTGGATCTGCCGTTTCACCTGCTGGAGGAACGGACTGAAATCCGGGTCGGCGGTGTCGAGTGGGATCGGCTCGCCCTCGATGCCCGCCCAGCCCTGACCGCGGCCGCTGGCGCCGCGCCGGAGCGCCGAACGAATGTCGGGCAACGCCTGGGAGGCGGGGGCGCCGCCCGGCGGCAGGCTCGCGACCTGCGGGTTGCTGGGCGAGCCCGACGGCACGTGCTCCACCTGCGGCGGAGCAGTGCTCGACGTGGACTCGGCGGACGGCGCCTTCTCGGCGCCGCTCTCGGCGGCTGACTCGGCTGGAGGCTGCGCGGGCCGTTCCGCGGGTCGTGGCGCCGGCCCGGCCGGCTCGGGCGGCCGTGGCATGCTGGCCACCTGACGGGGCGCTGGCACTTCGCGCTTGGCGGCCGCAGGCGGTTTCGGCGGCGCGGCCGGCGCCGCCGACGCGCGCGACGGCACGGTGGCGTTCGGCGGTGCGGGCGGGCTCGGCGGCGTCGCCGGCGCGTCGGGGGAGCCCGGCGCCGGCGACGCGTCGGGCTTCGCCAGTTCCACGATCAGCGCGTCGCCGGGCTTGGCCCTCCACGCCGGCGTGAGCGGGAACTGCCCGGCGGACATCAGGATGGCGATGAGGGCCACGTGCAACAACACGGACGCCGTCACCCCGGCCATGAACCGGCCGCGCGGCCACTGTTGCAAGAATTCCCAGAGTCCCATGCCCCGACGATTATAAGTCGCGGTCGACGGCCAGGGCGATCTTCCTCACCCGCCCCATCAGCGCGGCGAACTTGTCGGGCTTGAGCGACTGGGGCCCGTCGGACAGCGCCTCCTCGGGCTTGGGGTGCACCTCGATCAGCAGCCCGTCCGCCCCGGCCGCCACGGCCGCCATGGCCATCGACTCCACGTACTCCCAGTGGCCGGTGCCGTGGCTGGGATCGACGACGACCGGGAGGTGCGTGAGCTTCTTGAGCACCGGCACCGCGTTGAGGTCGAGGGTGAAGCGGGTGGCGGTCTCGAAGGTCCGGATACCGCGCTCGCACAGGATGACGTTCGGGTTGCCGCCGGCCAGCACGTACTCGGCGGACAAGAGCCACTCCTGGATCGAGGTGGACATGCCGCGCTTGAGGAGCACCGGCTTGCCGGCCTCGCCCACCCGCCGCAGCAGTGAGAAGTTCTGCACGTTGCGGGCGCCGATCTGGAGGATGTCGGAGTGCTCGGCGACGACGTCGACCTTGTCAGGCTCCATCACCTCGGTGATCACCGGCAGCCCGGTCTCCCGCCGCGCCTCGGCCAGGAGCTTGAGCCCTTCCTCCTCCAGGCCCTGGAACGCGTAGGGGGACGTGCGGGGCTTGAAGGCGCCGCCACGGAGCACGCGGGCGCCGGCCGCCTTCACGCGATGGGCGACGTCCAGCACCTGGAAGCGCGACTCGACCGAACAGGGCCCCGCCATGACCACGATCTCGCGGCCACCAACGACGACGTTTCCCACGCGCACCTGCGTGTTGCCGCGCTTGACCTCGCGGCTGGCCAGCTTGAACGGCTGCAGGATGGGCGTGACCGACTCCACGCACTCGAGCGAGGCCAGCGAGCGCAGCCGCTCCTTGCCGCGGTCATCGCCGATGGCGCCGATGACGTTGCGCAGCTCGCCGTGGATGGTGTGCGGCGTGTAGCCCATCGCCCGGATGCGGCCCTCGACATCCGCCACGTCCGCGTCCGACGCCCCCGACTTCAGCACGATGATCATGGTTGTGGCCTCCCTCGATCCCCGTTGGCAAAAAGAAAGGCCGCGGTTGCCCGCGGCCTGGGATCGGTTGGCGCCGCGGGCTTCGTCTGCCCGCGGCTCCCTCGAGAACTAGGTCAGAGCCGGTGGGCAGACTCCGGCGAAGAAGTAAAAGTAGAAGAACGTCCGTGCGTGGCTGCCCATGAGCGTGGCGGCTACTCTACGGGCGGGCCCCGGGCGTGTCAAGACCTCGGCGCCGGACCCTCTTCCCGGTTCCGGCGCGGGGACGGCTTGGTCCGGAAGCGGCCGAGGATGCGCTCCCGATAGTAGTAGAGCGGCAGGCAGGCGCCCGCCACGACGGCGATGAAGACGATGGCGTAGATGTACTGCTGCTCGCCGACGTGGGCGCCGAAGTACGAGCTGATCCAAGTGCCGGGTATGCGCCCGATCGTGGAGACGACGGCGAAGATCCAGAAGGGCATCGGGCTCAGCCCGAACAGGTAGGAGATGATGTCCTTCGGGAAGCCGGGGATCAGGTACAGGATGAAGCAGATGATCGCGCCCTCGGCCTCGAGGATGAAGTTCATCTTCTCCCAGTGGTGCTCGCTCAGCCACGGGCGGATCAGCGGCTCGCCCCACTTGCGGCCCACCCAGAAGCAGAACAGCGTGCCGACGGTGAGCCCGATCGTGGAATAGATCACGCCCCACAGCGTGCCGAACAGCGCGCCCCCCACCGGCCCGGTGATCTCGCCGGGAATCGGCGAGATGATGACCTGCAGCGCCTGGATCGCGATGAACACCAGCGGCGCCGCCCAGCCCCACGCCGCGACCGTGTCGCGCAGGAAGTACTTGTCCTGGTAGAGCCGCACGATGAACCGGATGAGGGGAGAGTCGGTGGCGACCAGCCAGACGACCAGGACCAAGGCGCCAGCCAGCAGGATCAACGCGGTGGCCCAGCGGGCCGGCGCGCCCCACGAGGCGGGCCCGCGCTTCGGACCGTCGGCCGTCACTGGGGAGGCCGGCGCTCGCGCCACGGCATGGCTGCCTCGAAGGCGGCTGCGGCGGCGAGCACCGTGCGATCGGCATGTCGGCGCCCGACGATCTGAAGACCGACGGGGAGCCCATCCTCGGTCCATCCGGCCGGCACGGACACAGCCGGTTGACCGGTGAGGTTGAACGGATAGGTGAACGGCATCCAGCCCAGGATCGACACGGCCTGCCCGGCGATCTCGCGCGGGATCTTGCCGTCGAGCGCGAACGGCGGCACGGCCGTGGTGGGCATCAGCAGCAGATCGAAGCGCTCGAGGAAGGTGTGCACCTCCTGCCAGTAGGCGGCGACCTTGCCGACGGCGGTCAGGTAGTTGCGCGCGGTGACGGCGCCCCCGCGGCGGATGAAGCGCACGAGCGAGGGATCCATCTCGGCCTCGCGCGCCGGCAGCGCATCCGCCCACGCTGCGTAGAACTGCGCGGACACGATCGTGCCGAACAGCTCCTCCGGATTCTCCCAGGCGGGGTTCACGACCTCGACGTGGCAGCCGAGGCTCTCGAACTCGGCGGCGGCGTTGCCGCAGATCTCCAGCACGCGCTCGTCCACGGCGGCGTAGCCGAGATCGGGCGTCCACGCCACGTGCAGCCCCTTGATGTCGTGGTCGCACGCCTCGAGATAACGCCCCGGCTCGCCGGGCAGCGAGTCGCGATCACGATCGTCGGCGCCCGCGATGACGTCCAGCACGGCGGCGGCGTCGCGCACGGTGCGCGTCAGGGGGCCGGTGTGCGAGAGATGCTCCCAGCCCGGAAATCCCGGCGCCTGCGGCACGCGGCCGTAGGACGGCTTGAAGCCCACCAGCCCGCAGAACGCCGCGGGGATGCGCACCGAGCCGCCGCCGTCGGTGCCGATGCCGATCGGACCCAGGCCCGCCGCCACCGCCGCGGCGGCGCCGCCGCTCGAGCCGCCCGGTGTGAGCATGGTGTTCCAGGGGTTGCGCGTAACCCCGAACATCGGACTGTCGGTGAGGGCCTTGAAGCCGAACTCCGAGAGGTTCGTCTTGCCGAGGACGACGGCGCCGGCCGCCTTCAGGCGTCCGACCGCGACGTTGTCCGCCTCCGGCACCAGCTCGGCGAAGAGCCGCGAGCCGCCCGTCGTGCGGAGGCCGCGCGTGTAGAGCGCGTCCTTGAGCGAGAGCGGCACACCGTGCAGCGCGCCGAGCGGCTCGCGCTTCATCACCGCGATCTCCGCCTCGCGCGCGGCCACGCGCGCGACGTCGGCCGTGACCATGCAGAAGGCGTTGAGGCGCGGGTTCAGCGCCTCGATGCGCGCCAGCAGCGACTCGGTGATCTCGACGGGCGAGAGCTGCTTGTCACGGATGAGCGCGGCGATCTCGAGCGCCGACCGCCAGGCGAGATCCTCGTGAATCAGGAGTCCATCCTCCGCACTCGGCGCATTGTATCATCCGGCGCGTGAGCGGCCCCTGCAGCGTCTGGATCGAGCGCGACGCGCGCGGGCGGCGGGTGCGCGAGCGCGATCGCCACGGCGCGGCCGTGGCCACGCTGGACTGGGCCGCCGACGGCCGGCTGGCCGGGGCGGCGGTGCGCATCCCCGACGGCTCCTGGCTGCGCGTGGCGCCGCGCGCCGCCGACGACCCGCGCTGGGGCGCCTCCGACGTGCTCCACCACGAGGGCACGGCCCTCACACACTTCGCGGCCGTCGAGTGGGCGGCCCTCGAGGCGATCCCGCCGCTGGCCGAGCCCGCCCGCCTGCCGCCGGGCGGCGGCACCGCCGTCCTCAACCTGATTGCCGCGCTCGCGGCCGACCAGGGACGCGGACCGCTCGCCTATCGCGGCCCCTACCCGACCGAGCAGCTCTTCCTGGCGCTGCTCGAGTCGTTTGCCTTCGAGACCGGCAGCGACACCTCGATCGCCGGCGACGATCCACTGGCGTGGTTCGTCGGCCATCGATTGGTGTGGCGGCCGGCGCCGCACGCGCGGCATTTCGATCCCACCGGCGTGTACGTGCAGACGCGGGAGCGCGTGGAGAAGCTCGTATGGCGCGGGCGGGCGTACTACCGGCGCGACTGGCAGGAGATCGCGCGCCACGGCGCCCATCGCGTCGGCGATGTCGCCGATCGCGTCGTCGGCTCGCTGTGGGCGCTCGAGACCGCGCTCGAGGATCACCTCGTCCTCACGCCGGAGGGCGACGTGCTGGAGGTGCGTGAGCCGGCGCCCGGCGGCGATGGCGCCCGTCCACTGCCCGTGGCCACGGCCGCTGGGCTCGTGGCCATCGTCGTCGCCGGCAGCGCGGCGCCGCTGGCCGAGGCCATTCGCGCGGTGGCCGGCGAGCTCGCGTTCGAATGGGCGCCGCTGGCCGGTGATCTCGCCACGCTCGAGCCGCATCGCGCGCGCGTCTCCACTCGACTGCTCCGTGCGCTCTCGGCGCACCTGGTCGCGGCCGGCAGCCGCGCCGAGCAGGTGCGCCTGGGCTTCGCGGCGCTGGCCGAGGCCGCGCACGCCCTCGGCGACGGGCTGCGGGCGCGCGGGCAGGCGCGGCTCGCCGCCGCCGGCCCCGACGCGCAGACGGCGGCGCTGGCCGGCGAGCGCAGCACGGCGGCAGCGGCGGCGACGGCGGGAGAGATCGGGGAGGGCGTCGAGCGGCTGCTGGACGACGCCGCTCAACTGCTCGCGTGAAGGACCAGCATCACGTTGAACGCGACGAAGGCCGCCACCGAGAGCGCCGACAGGGCGACGTAGAGCGCGAAGAGCTGCTCCGAGCGGCCGAAGCGCCGCGGCGCGCGCCCGCGCGCGAGCGCGCCGGCCCAGGCCATGGCCTCCTGCTTCAGCGTGGGGACGCCGAGCACGTCCACCAGGACGTGGTAGCCGTCCATCTCGATGAAGCAGAACGGGTAGAGCGCGATCATGAACGCCTGCCACTGGATCATCCCGGAGGCCGCCGCGAAGGCCTGCGTGAAGCTGCCGAGCGGCGAGAGGGACGCCACGATGAACCAGATCGAGCCGAGCACGAGGTGCACGGAGGCCCCGGCCACTGCGGTCACCACGCGGGCCCGGCGGCTGGCCATGAAGATGTCGGTCACGTCCACGTAGAAGGTGGGCACGAAGCCGTGCAGGAACGTGAAGCCGAACTCGCGCACGCGACGCCGGTAGTGCACGAGGGCGAGACCGTGGACGATCTGGTGCGTGGCCACGGTGAAGAAGAACAGCAGCTTCACCATGAGGATGGCGCGGATCGCGTGACCGCCGAAGCCGGCCACGATGTCGCCGCCCTCCTGCCACAGCTTCACGCCCGCGGCGAGCCCGGCCAGCGCCAGCGCGGCCAGCACCACCACCGCGGCGCGCGTGAAGAGCAGGCACCCGCCGAACCGGTACATCGCGGTGAACACGCGCTGCACGTTGCGGCTCGAGATGTTGATGCGCTCCAGCACAGTGAGGCCGTTCTCGATCGCCTTGACGACGGGCTGGCGGCGATTGCGCGCCAGCGCCTGGCGCAGGCGCGACGAGGGCGTCAGCGTCAGCAGCTGCGCGCGCTGCAGCTTGCGGATGAGGTTCGGGATCACGTCGAAGTCGAAGGCGCCGTAGCGCAGGACGTAGGCCGTGGCGATCTCCTGCAGCGACGTGCGGCCGTCCATCTGCTCCCAGAGGAACTTCTCGGGCTCGGTCAGCATCAAGTAACGCTCGGTCGTGGTGTTCTTCAGGATGAAGTGCCGCTGGCCCGCCATCCGGGAGCCGCCCTCGGCCAGCTCGAAGGAGCCGCTGGCGAGGCGCTGCGGCCGCGACTGCACGAAGGCGGTCGCGCTGCCGATCTCGCGGACCTCGAAGCTCTCCTCGGCGTTGTTGGCCGGGCGGACCAGCAGCTCCAGCTTGGCCCGGCGCGGCGGGGTCGGCGTAGACGAGGTGCGCAGATCGCTCATCTTGAGTCCAGATCGAGGCCGGTTGCTTCCAGGCCCCAGCGCGTGACCTCGGCGACGAGGTCGCCGGAGGCGCGCAAGCGCTCGATGAAGATCAGCACGAGCGCGTGGAAGAACGCGGCCGCGGCCTTGGGGCTCACCTCGGTCATCCGGCGCAGCCCTTCGCGGTCCAGCGCCAGCAGCGTGGCGTCGGAATCGGCCTGCACGGTGGCCGAGCGCGGGGAGCGATCGAACAGGCTCATCTCGCCGAAGAAATCGCCGGGGCCGATACGGGCCAGCACCTGCTCGACGCGGCCGGTGACGAGCTTCGAGATCACGATCGAGCCGCGCCGGACGACGAACATCTCCTCGCCGGGATCACCCTCGCGGCAGATCACCTGCCCGCGCTTGAGCGGGCGCTCCTGCAGGCTCTGGCCGAGGATCATCAGCTCGGGCTCGGCGATGTCCTTGAACAACCTGACCTCTCGCAGAAAGGCGAGGGTCTCGGTGGAGGTCGACATCGGGACGGCCCGGCCGGTCTAGGTCGCGACGCGCCGGATGAGGGCGGATTGAAATGCCTGGGCGCGCTGCCCTGCCGGAGTCTGGGCAAGCCGGGACAGCGCGAGCAGCACCGTCGACCGCTCGTCGGCGCTGAGCTCGTACTTGGCCAGGACCGCCTCCGGCGATCGCTGGAGGTCAGCCAAAAAGTCCGGGTCGATCATCGCCCGGCCGATGAGTTCAGGGAGGCGCTGCGGCATGGCGCGGAAATCATACCAGACGGGCATGAGCGCTGAAAGGCCGGCGTGCTGTGGCGCCGGGAATCCACCGAGGGGTTTGAGGCGTTGTAAGCAGCAGGGCCAGGGAGGCCCTCGGCGATGCGCATGCTCAAGATCGCGGCGGTGGTGATCGCTCCCCTGCTGCTCCTGCCGTCCACGGCGCTGCCTCGCTCGACCTACGCCCCGGCCACCCTCGATTACTACTTCACCCTCGACTGGAAGGTGGTGGACAGCCCAAAGGGACCCGTGATCGAGGGCTTCGTCTACAACCGGTACAACGTTCGCACCGACCGGATGCAGCTCAGCATCGACCAGCTCGACGCCGCCGGCCAGGTCGTGGGTACCACCAGCACCTGGGTGATCGGCGGCGTGCCGCCGAACAACCGCACGTGGTTCACGACGCACGTCCCCCGCGCCGCTAGCTACAAGGTGGAGATCTCGTCGTTCGAGTGGGTCAACCGCGGCGGGGCGTGACGAGCGCTCGGGGGGTCATGGAAACCTGCCGCCGAAGACGCCGTCCGGGCGGTCCTGCCACGTGTAGTAGGGTACCGTGACGCGGTAGCGGTCGGCGGGCGGCAGGTGGCGGACCTCGAAGTACGTGCGGTTGCCAGGGGGTACGCCGCCCGGCACCCACTGGAAGCGCCGCTCCACGAGCTGGCCCTGGGCGTCGAAGGCCTCCACCAGCACCTGCACGCGGCCGGCGAAGTAGTAGTACGTGTTGACGACATAGCCGCTGATGCGCGGCGCGTTGATCTCCGGCTCGTCGATCGTCCACTCGGCGTGGATCAGGAAGCCCTCGCCGACCTGGAGATTCTCGGGCGGCGGCTCCAGGCTGGCGCAGCTGGTGACCGCCAGGAGCAGCGCGGCTCCGAGGGCGAGCGATCGGAGAGGATTCCGCATGACTTCAGCGTATCATCGTGACGTGAAGGGCTTCATGGCGGTGCTCGTCGTGCTCGCGGCGGTCACGCCGGCGAGCGCGCAGTCGAGCGTGGCCTACGTCACCCGCGTCGTCGAGGGCGACCTGGTCTACGCCGAGCTCGCCGGGCGGATCGAGGCCGTCCGCTATCTGGGCGTCAACGTCCCCCTGATCGAGCATCCCAGCCGAGGACCCGAGCCCTACGCGGCGATCGTGCGCGAGCGGAACCGCCGCCTGGTCGAGGGCCGCTGGATCCGGCTGATGTTCGAGCGGGACGCGCGGGACGAGCACGGGCGGCTGCTCGCCTACGTCTGGATGAACGACCTCTTCGTCAACGCCGCGCTGGTGCACTGGGGTTACGCGGAAGCCGCGGCGACGGGCCCGGGCGCCGGCACGCGCTACGCGGAGTACTTCAAGGGCCTCGAGCAGGGCGCGCGCCGCGAGGCGCGCGGACTCTGGCGGTACGGCGACGTCCTGACGTACTACCGCCCCGGCGGCCTCGGCGTCGCCGGCAGTGGCGAGTACCAGGAGCGCGCCGCCACCGGCGCGGGCGGGCGGGTCTTCTCGGCGCCGGCGCCGTTCATTCCCGCCGCGGTGCCCAGCACCTCGTCGCCCTACGTCTCCGCGGGCAGCGTTGCGCCGTCGGCGGGCCGCGGCTCGGTGCCGACGGTGCCGCCGGGGACGATTCCGTCGCCCGGCACGCCGTACATGCCGCCCCGCCTCCGCTGACCCGGCGTCCCCTCACCGCTTGAGCAGGTAGGGCACGTCGGCCACGACGATGTTGCGCCGGAACAGCAGCGCGCCCTTCACCAGCAGCGCCGTCTGGTTGTGCAGGATGTGCTGCCACCACTTCCGCGGCAGGAACTCCGGGAGCACGACCGTCACCATCTGATCGTCCCCGCGCGCCCGGATCTGCTCGATGTAGTCGAGCAGTGGCCTCAGCAGCGAGCGGTAGGGCGACGTCAGCACGACCAGGGGGACGCCCAGGCCCCACTGCCGCCACTTCTCCTCGAGCCGGGCGGTGCGCGCGGGATCGGTCTCGACGTAGACGCCGCGCACGACCACGGGCGGCGCAGCCAGCGTGCGCGCGTACTGCACGGCACGCACGACACCCCGATGGACGTCGCCCACCAGCACGAGGACGGTGTGCTGGAACTGCGGCGGCGCTTCCAGCCCTTCCAGTGACAGCGCGTCCGCCACCTCCTCGTAGTGGCGCGCCATCGCCAGGAAGCCGGCGACCAGGATCGGAATGACGAGCACCACGATCCAGGCGCCGTGGGTGAACTTGGTGACGGCGATGACCAGCGTGACGACGCCGGTGGCGACGGCGCCCACGCCGTTGATGGCCAGCCGGTGGCGCCAGCCGGCGCCACGCTCGACCCACCAGTGGCGCACCATGCCGGACTGCGAGAGCGTGAACGAGATGAACACGCCGACCGCGTAGAGCGGGATGAGGGCGTGCGTCTCGCCGCCGAACAGCACCAGTAGCAGCGCGGCGAACCCGGCCAGCACGAGGATGCCGTTGGAGAACACCAGCCGCTCGCCGAGGTTGGCGAACTGGCGCGGCACGAAATGGTCGCGGGCCAGCAGCGAGGACAGCCGCGGGAAGTCGGCGAACGACGTGTTGGCGGCGAGCACCAGGATGAGGGTCGTCGCCGCCTGGATCACGTAGTACATGACCCCGCTGTCGAACAGCCGCCGGGCGATCTGCGACACCACCGTTTCCGTCTCGCGCGGCACGACCCCGAGCTGGTTCGACAGCACGGTGATGCCGACGAACATCGTGGCCAGGATGAACGCCATCCAGCCGAGCGTGATGGCCGCGTTCCGTGATTCCGGTGGGCGGAAGGCGGGGATGCCGTTGGAGATCGCCTCGATCCCGGTCAAGGCCGTGCACCCGGAGGCGAACGCGCGCAGCACCAGGAACCACGTGAGCGGCTCGACCACCGGCACCGACGGCGGGGCCGCCGGCGGCAGCGTGCCGGTCACGAGACGGAAGAAGCCGACGGCCAGCATGACGCTGAAGCTGGCAATGAAGAAGTAGGTCGGCACCGCGAAGATCCGCCCCGACTCGCGGACGCCGCGGATGTTGGTCGCCGCGATCCCGGCCACGCACACCACGCCGATGGCGACCTTGTGGGTGGCCAGCTCGGGCAGCGCGGAGGTGACGGCCGCCACGCCGGCCGCGACCGACACGGACACGGTGAGGACGTAATCGACCAGCAGCGCCGCCGCCGCCACCAGGCCGGGCACCGTGCCGAGATTGGCGCGCGCGACGATGTAGGAGCCGCCGCCGCTCGGGTAGGCGTGGATCGTCTGCTGATAGGAGATCGTGACGATCGCCAGCAAGCCCGTGATGGCCAGCGCGATCGGAATGTCGAGGTGCGCGGCGGCGATGCCGGCCAGCACGAGGATGAGGAGAATTTCCTCCGTTGCGTACGCTACCGAGGACAGCGCGTCGGAGGAGAAGACCGCCAGCGCAACCCTCTTGCTGAGCCGCTCGTGTCGCGCCTGGGCCAGCGGCATCGGCGGGCCGACGAGCCAGCGCTTCAGGAGGGTGAGTCGCATGCCAGTGCTCGATGCTACGCCGCCGCCTGCCCGACGAACCCGTGGGCCCGAATTTTTACGCGATTTTTACGCTCGCGAGCGCTGTCTTGACGCCGCATTGAGACCCCAGGTGCCACAGTCATGATGGGATGTGTGACACGACACCCGTTGCCGCCACCCGACCACGCTGGGGCGCGCTCTATGGCGCGACGCTGCCGCCCTTGGCCGCGCTCGCGGCCGTGGAGATGGCGAGCCCGCCCAACGCCGTGCGTACGATCCTGCGCTTCGCGCTGGCGCTCGGAACGCTCGGCGGCATGGCGCTGTGGGTCCATTCGAACCGCGCGGCGGTCGATCTTCAAGATTGGTGCGACTGCGCCGGCCGCACGATGACGATCCGCGTGATCGAGTCTCACCGTCCGGCAGGGCCGACCGATCCGCCCGTGCCCGAGTGGGCGGAGCATCAGTACGAGGTCGCCGGCCGCTGAGGCCGGCGACCAGCACACCTCAGCGAGCGTCGAGCGCCAGGTTCAGCTCGAGGACGTTGACCCGCGGCTCACCGAGCACGCCGAGCCATCGTCCTTCGATGTGCGCCTCGACCAGTCGCCGTACGGCCCCCTCGTCCACCTTGCGCGCCCTCGCCACGCGATCCACCTGGTAGAGCGCCGCCGCCGGGCTGATGTGCGGATCGAGACCGCTGCCGGAGGCCGTCACGAGATCCACCGGCACCGGCGCCGTGTTGCCGGGATCGGCGGCACGCAGCGCATCGACGCGCTCCTGCACGGCCTTGAGGAGCGCGGGGTTGGTGGGACTCAGGTTCGATCCCGACGAGGCGCCCGCGTTGTAGGCGAACGGCGACGTGGCCGAGGGGCGGCTCCAGAAGTACCCGGGGTCGTCGAACGGCTGGCCGATCAGCGACGACCCGACCGGCTTGCCGTCCTTCACGATGAGGCTCCCGTTGGCCTGACGCGGGAAGATGGTCTGGGCGATGCCGGTGACGACGAGCGGATAGGCGACGCCCGTCACGACCGTGAACAGCAGCAGCAACACCAGCGCGGGACGGATGTGCGTGCTCATATCGGCTCCTACACCAGGCCCAGGGCGACCAGGGTCATGTCGATCAGCTTGATGCCCGGGAACGGGATGATGATGCCGCCGATGCCGTAGATCCACACGTGGCGGCGCAGGACGGCGGCGGCGCCCAGCGGCCGGTAGCGGACACCCTTCAGGGCGAGCGGGATCAGCGCGACGATGATGAGGGCGTTGAAGATGACGGCCGAGAGGATCGCGCTCTGCGGCGTGGCCAGGTGCATGACGTTGAGCGCGTTCAGCGCGGGATAGGTCGTCGCGAACGCGGCCGGGATGATCGCGAAGTACTTGGCCACGTCGTTGGCGATGCTGAACGTCGTCAGCGCGCCGCGCGTCATCAGCATCTGCTTGCCTGTCTCCACCACCTCCAGCAGCTTGGTCGGGTTGGAGTCGAGGTCGATCATGTTGCCGGCTTCCTTGGCGGCCTGGGTGCCGGAGTTCATGGCCACCGCCACGTCGGCCTGGGCGAGCGCCGGCGCGTCGTTGGTGCCGTCGCCGGTCATCGCGACCAGCCGCCCCTCGGCCTGCGTCTTGCGGATCAGCGCCAGCTTGGCCTCCGGCGTCGCCTCCGCCAGGAAGTCGTCGATGCCGGCCTCGGCCGCGATGGCCGCCGCGGTGAGCGGGTTGTCGCCCGTGATCATCACGGTCCGGATGCCCATGCTGCGCAGCTCGCCGAAGCGCTCCTTGATGCCGCCCTTGACGATGTCCTTCAGCTGGATGGCGCCGAGCACCCGCGCGCCGTCGGCAACGACGAGCGGGGTGGCGCCCGCCTTGGCGATCGTGTCGACCGCGGCGCGCACCTCGGCCGGCACCGTGCCCCCGAGCCGCTTGACGTGCGCTTCGATCGCATGGGCGGCGCCCTTGCGGACCTGGCGGCCATCGAGGTTGACGCCACTCATCCGCGTCTGGGCGGTGAACGCCACGAAGGTGGCGCCGAGCTTCTCCACGTCGCGCTCGCGAATCCCGTACTGCTCCTTGGCGAGCACGACGATGCTGCGGCCCTCGGGCGTCTCGTCGGCCAGCGAGGCGAGCTGCGCCGCGTCGGCCAGGGCGCGCTGCTCCACGCCCGGCGCCGGCAGGAACTGCGTGGCCTGGCGGTTGCCGAGGGTGATCGTTCCCGTCTTGTCGAGCAGCAGCACGTCGACGTCGCCGGCCGCTTCCACCGCCCGGCCCGACATCGCGATGACGTTCTTCTGAATCATGCGGTCCATGCCGGCAATGCCGATCGCCGACAGCAGCGCGCCGATGGTGGTGGGAATCAGGCACACGAGCAACGCCACCAGCACCGTGACGGTCACCGGCGTGCCCTGCCCGGCGGCGCCGACGCTGTAGAGGGAGAACGGCAGGAGCGTGGCCGTGGCGAGCAGGAAGATGATGGTCATCGCCGCCAGCAGGATGTCGAGCGCGATCTCGTTGGGGGTCTTCTGGCGCCTGGCGCCCTCCACCAGCGAGATCATGCGGTCCAGGAACGCCTCGCCCGGATTCGCCGTCACCTCGACCACGAGCCAGTCGGACAGCACCTGGGTGCCGCCCGTG
Source organism: Candidatus Rokuibacteriota bacterium (assembly GCA_003220265.1). Taxonomy (GTDB): domain Bacteria; phylum Methylomirabilota; class Methylomirabilia; order Rokubacteriales; family CSP1-6; genus AR5. Next base: position 13,765 of record QHRW01000026.1, read on the forward strand.
ACCGAGCTGCGATCACCGCCGCTCTCGCGGATCACCGGCGCGCTCTCGCCGGTGATGGCGCTCTCGTTCACGGACGCCACGCCCTCGATCACGGTGGCATCGGCCGGGATGAAGTCTCCGGCCTCGACGAGCACGACGTCGCCCTTGCGCAGGGCCGAGGCGGCCACCGTGTCGTAGTCGATGCTGCGCTCCCGGCGGCGGAGCCGCTTGGCCTGCAGATCGCGCCGGGCCTTGCGCAGCGAGGCCGCCTGCGCCTTGCCGCGTCCTTCGGCCATCGCCTCCGCGAAGTTGGCGAAGAGGACCGTGAACCACAGCCACGCCGCCACCCAGCAGATGAACCAGACGGGCGCCTCACCGCGGCCGACCAGCGCCTGGAACCACAGCAGCGTGGTCAGGATCGCGCCGACGTAGACGACGAACATGACGGGGTTGCGCACCTGGCGCTGCACCGTCAGCTTGGCGAACGAGTCCACGATCGCCTGCTTGATCACCGAAGTCGCCACGGCCTCATTCCCTCATTTCGCCGCGATCAGGTTGAGATGCTCGACGATCGGTCCCAGGGCGAGCGCCGGCACGAAGGTCAGCGCCCCGACCAGGATCACCACGCCGACCAGCAGCCCGACGAAGAGCGGCGTGTGCGTCGGCAGCGTCCCCGGGCCGGTCGGCACGATCTTCTTCCGCGCCAGCGAGCCCGCGATGGCGAGCACCGGCACCGCGAGCCAGTAGCGGCCGAACAGCATGGCCAGGCCCAGCGCCGTGTTGTAGAAGGGCGTGTTCGCCGAGAGCCCGGCGAACGCGCTGCCGTTGTTGTTGGACGCCGAGGAAAACGCGTACAGGATCTCGCTGAAGCCGTGGATGCCGGGGTTCGCGATGCCGGCCTTCCCGGCCTCGGTGAGCACCCCCACGGAGGCGCCGATGAGCACGAGCGCCGGCGTGATGAGGATGACCAGCGAGGACATCTTCATCTCGTACGCCTCGATCTTCTTGCCCAGGTACTCCGGCGTGCGGCCCACCATGAGCCCCGCCACGAAGACCGCGATGACGGCGAACATCAGCATGCCGTAGAGGCCGGAGCCGACACCGCCGTAGACGACCTCGCCGAGCTGGATCAGCCACATCGGCACCAGGCCCCCCAGCGGCGTGAACGAGTCGTGCATCGAGTTGACCGAGCCGTTCGACGCCGACGTGGTGGCTGTCGCCCACAGCACCGAGTTGGCGATGCCGAATCGTGTCTCCTTGCCTTCCATGTTGCCGCCGGCCTGCAGCGCGCTGGCAGCGTGATCGACGCCCTGCTCCACGAAGACGTGGCCGTTCTGCTCCGCCACCACCGCGACGGTCAGCAGGCCCACGAAGATGACAGTCATGGCGGCCAGCACGGCCCAGCCCTGCCGGGTATCGCCGACCATGACGCCGAACGTGTAGCAGAGCGCGGCGGGGATCAGCAGAATCGCCAGCAGCTCGAGGAAATCCGACAGCGGCGTCGGGTTCTCGAACGGGTGGGCGGAATTGACGTTGAAGAAGCCGCCGCCGTTGGTGCCGAGCTGCTTGATGGCGATCTGCGAGGCGACGGGACCGACGGGGATGACCTGCTCGGTCAGCGTGGCCTTCGACGGCTGCACCACCGTGGCCTTCGCGGGAGGACCGAACGTCTGCACGACCCCCTGGGAGACGAGGACGAGCGCGAAGGCGAAGGAGAGCGGCAGCAGGATGTAGACGGTCGTGCGCGTGAGATCGACCCAGAAGTTGCCGATGGTGGCGGCCGAGCGTCGCGCGAACGCACGGATGAGCGCCACCAGGACCGCCATGCCCGTCGCCGCCGACAGGAAGTTCTGCACGGTCAGCGCGGCCATCTGCGTGAGATAGCTCATCGTGCTCTCGCCGCCGTACCCCTGCCAGTTCGTGTTGGTGGCGAAGCTCACCGCGGTGTTGAACGAGGAATCCGGCGAGACCGCACCGAGCCCCTGCGGGTTGAGCGGCAGCACGCCCTGCAGGCGTTGCAGCGCGTAGACGACCAGCACGCCGGCCGCGTTGAAGAGCAGCATCGTCGCGGCGTACGTCTTCCAGCCCATCTCCTCCGTGGTCCGCACCCCGGCCAGGCGGTAGATCAGCCGCTCGAACCCGCCGAACACCCGCTCGAGCCAGAACGGCCGGCCCGCGTAGACGGCGGCCATGAAGGCGCCCAGCGGCTTGACGAGCGCGAGCAGCACGACCAGGTACAGCGCGATCTGGAGGATCCCGCTGGTCGTCACGAGAAGAGCTCCGGCTTCAGCAGCGCCAGCACCAGGTACACCAGCAGCCCCACCGACACGACACCGCCGACGATATAGATGAGCGGCATGACAGCCTCCTACACCCGCTCGCAGAGCTTCACGAATGCCCACGTCAGCCCGAAGAATCCCACCGCCACTCCCACGTAGAGCACGTCAGCCATCCAGCTCATCGCCAACCTCCACGCCCACCGTAACGGCGGCACTCGTCAAGAAACCCTCAAAGTCGGCCGCTCACGCATCAAAACCGTGTCAAACCCGCGCGATCGCCCTTGACGCCGCGTTGATCCGGGACGTTTCGCCTTTTACGACGCCTTGACCACCCCCGGCGTTTCGATGGACTCGACGGAGGTCGTCGAGATGCATGGCGAGCGGAGCGAGACAAAGCCGGCGTGGTGGCTGCTGTACACGATCGTCCTGCAGCTGCTCGCCCTCGTCGGGCTGATCGAATCGTTCGTGCCGGCGGGGCCCTGGCGGACGATGCTCGAGTGCGCGGTGCTCCTGCTGACGGTCACCCTGATGATGATCTGGCAGCGCCACAACCGGGTGGCGCTCGACCTGGCGCGCGGGAGACGGCTCTAAGGCTGCGCCGCGCGCCTCGGGTGAGCGCTACACTAGGGGTCGTGACAGACGAGCGGCCCGATCCCGAGGCGCTCCTCGCGCGCGTGAAAGAAGAAGAAGCGCGCGCGCGGCGCGGCAAGCTGAAGGTCTTCTTCGGCGCGGCGGCCGGTGTCGGCAAGACCTACGCGATGCTGGAGGCGGCGCGCGAGCAGCACGACGACGGCGTCGACGTCGTCATCGGCTACGTCGAGCTGCACGGCCGCGCCGAGACCGAGGCGCTGCTCGAGAAGCTGGAGCTCCTGCCCCGGCGGAGCGTCGAGTATCGCGGGACGACGATACAAGAGCTCGATCTCGACGCCGCGCTCGCCCGCCGTCCCACGCTGATCCTGGTCGACGAGCTGGCGCACACCAACACGCCCGGCTGCCGGCACGCCAAGCGGTGGCAGGACGTGGTGGAGCTGCTGGAGGCGGGCATCGACGTATACACGACGGTGAACGTCCAGCACGTCGAGAGCCTCAACGACGTGGTGGCGAAGATCACCGGCGTCGTCATGCGCGAGACGGTGCCGGACTCGGTCTTCGAACGGGCCGACGAGGTCGAGCTGATCGACCTGCCGCCCGATGATCTCCTGCAGCGCTTCCGCGAGGGCAAGGTCTACGTGCCCGGGCAGGCGCAGGAGGCGGTCGCCAACTTCTTCCGCAAGGGCAATCTCATCGCGCTGCGCGAGCTGGCGCTGCGGCGCACGGCCGAGCGCGTGGACGCCCAGATGCGCGTCTACCGGCGCGAGCACGCGATCGATCGCGTGTGGCCCACCGCCGAGCGCGTGCTCGTCTGCGTGGGGGCCACGCCGTACTCGACGCGGCTCGTGCGCGCCGCCAAGCGCATGGCCGATCAGCTCGGCGCCGAGTGGATCGCCGCCACCGTGGAGACGCCGGCGCACCTGCGCATGCCGCCCGAGGCCCGCGACGCCGTCGTGCAGACCCTCCGCCTGGCCGAGCAGCTCGGCGCCCAGACGATCACGCTCACTGGCGCCACCATGAGCGAGGCGCTCCTGGCCTACGCGCGCGATCGGAACGTCACCAAGATCGTGGTCGGCAAGCCGACCCGCACCCGCTGGCAGCGCTTCGTCTTCGGCTCCATCGTCGATGCGCTCGTCCAGGGCAGCGGCGACATCGACATCTACGTGATCAGCGGCGGTCGCGAGGACGGCACGCCGGTGGCGCCGGTTCGCCGGCGGGTGCTCCCCACCGACTGGCCGGCCTACGGCCGGGCCGCGGGCGTCGTGGCGATCGCCACCGGCGTGTCGTGGCTGCTGGCCCCGGTGTCCGAGCTGTCGAACATCGTCATGGTCTACCTGCTCGGGATCGTGATCGTGGCCATGCGGACGGGCCGCGGCCCCTCCTTGCTGGCCGCCGTGCTGAGCGTGGCCGCCTTCGACTTCTTCTTCGTGCCGCCCTACTTCACGTTCGCCGTCACCGACGCGCGCTACCTCTTCACGTTTCTCGTCATGCTCATCGTCGGCCTCGTCATCAGCGGGCTCACGGTGCGCACGCGGACGCAGGCCGACGCCGCCGAGCACCGCGAGCAGCGCACGGCGGCGCTGTACGCGATGAGCCGCGAGCTGGCCGGCACGCGCGGCGTCGACGACCTGGTCGGGATCGCGATCCGGCACATCGCCGAAGTGTTCCGCACCCAGGTGGTCGTCCTGGTGCCGGGCGGCGGCGGGGCGCTGACGCCGGCCGGTGGAGGTCAGTTCGACCTCGACGGCAACGAGCTAGCGGTCGGGCGCTGGGTGTACGAGCACCGCCAGCCGGCCGGGCTGGGCACCAACACCCTGCCGGGGTCGTCAGCCCTCTACGTGCCGCTGATCGGCTCCACGGGCGCCGTGGGCGTCCTCGGCGTGCGCCCGTCGGATCCGCACGCGATGGACGTGCCCGAGCGGCTCCATCAGCTCGAGACGTTCGCGGCGCAGACGGCGCTGGCGCTGGAGCGCGCGCGTCTCGCCACGGAAGCGCAGGACGCCGAGGTGCGGATCGAGACGGAGCGGCTGCGGAACTCCCTGCTCAGCTCCGTCTCTCACGACCTCAGGACGCCCCTGGCCGCGATCACGGGCGCCGTCACGACGATCCTCGAGGGGAGCGGCCGGCTCGAGGCGGCCACGCGCCAGGAGCTGCTCGAGTCCGTGCGCGACGAGGCGGAGCGCCTGAATCGGCTGGTGCAGAACCTGCTCGAGATGACGCGCCTGGAGTCGGGGGCGCTGCAGCTCCGGCGCGAGCTGCATCCCATCGAAGAGGTCATCGGCGCGGCACTCGGCCGCTTCGCCAAGTCGCTCGGCACCCGGCGCGTGACGACCCGCGTGCCGCGCGACCTGCCGCTGGTGGCGATCGACGACGTGCTCGTCGAGCAGGTGCTGGTCAACCTGCTCGACAACACGCTGAAGTACACGCCGCCGACGAGCCCCATCGAGATCATCGCCACCGCCACCGACCGCAACCTGACGGTCGAGATCGCGGATCACGGGCCGGGGCTGCCGCCGGGCGAGGAAGACAAGGTCTTCGACAAGTTCTACCGCGCGCACGCGATCGGCGGCCGCGGTGCGGGTCTCGGCCTGGCCATCTGCCGCGGTATCGTGCGCGCGCACGGCGGCCGCATCTGGGCGCAGAACCTCCCGGGTGGCGGCGTCGCCTTCCTCTTCACCCTGCCGCTCGGCGACCCGGCCGCCGCCGCGGTGCCCACCGATGCCTGAGCCCGCCGTCGTCCTCATCGAGGACGAGCCACAGATCCGGCGCTTCCTGCGCGCGACCCTGAGCGGCCAGGGCTACCGGCTCTTCGAGGCCTCCAGCGGCGCCGACGCGCTGGTGGAGGTCGCCTCGCGCCAGCCCGACGTCGTCATCCTCGACCTCGGATTGCCGGACATGGACGGCCTGGAGGTCATTCGGCGGGTGCGCGAGTGGACGGCGGTGCCGATCATCGTGCTGTCGGCGCGCGGACAAGAGCGCGACAAGGTGACGGCGCTCGACGCCGGCGCCGACGACTACGTCAGCAAGCCGTTCGGGGCCGGCGAGCTGCTGGCGCGCATCCGGGTCGCGCTGCGCCACACCGCCGGTGCCTCGCACGAGGGCGAGGAGCCGGCGTTCAAGGTCGGCGAGCTGCAGGTGGACCTCTTGCGGCGGCACGTTGCCGTCGGCGGGGCGGAGGTGAAGCTCACGCCGATCGAGTACAAGCTGCTGGCCACCCTCGTCCGTCACGCGGGCAAGGTGCTGACGCACCGGCAGCTCCTGCGCGAGGTATGGGGGCCGAGCCACGACGACCAGGCCCACTACGTGCGCGTCTACATGGGTCACCTGCGCCAGAAGCTCGAGGCCGAGGCGGCGCGGCCGCGCTACCTGCTCACCGAGCCCGGCGTCGGCTACCGGCTGGCCGCCGAGTGATCAGGCGGCAGCGTCGAAGCCGGGCGCCGGCGGACCGGGCGGCCTCCCGACATCCTCCGGCACGATGATGGCCCCGGCGGGCACGGCGTCCACGAACGTGCCGATGTCGGGACTGGAGTACGTGCCGAACGCGTCGATGAGGGTGCCGCGCGCGCCGTCACGACTCTCGATCGCGTACACGATCGACATGTCGTCGGGATCCGAGACCCCCTCGTACCGCGCGAACTCGCGGATGACCACATCGCGGGGCGCGAACGTGTGGCCCGTGTCGGCGCTCCGCAGCACGGCGTTCCGCACGAGGAAATGATCGGTGAATCCTTCCCGCTCCATGCGGGCGATCACGGCGCTCTCGCTCTTCATCGTGGCCCCTCCTCGAGCGACATGCCAGAGAGCAAGCGCCACGCCAGTGGCTCGGCTTGCGATGCGCCCGTGGCCCGGCTAGGCTGGCGGTCGTTCTCCACACGACCCGGCTCGAGACGACAGGAGAAGGCGATGAAAGCGATCCGCGTGCACAAGTTCGGCGGCCCCGAAGTCCTCCAGCTCGACGACGTCGCCGATCCCAAGGCCGGGCCCGGCCAGGTGCTGGTGGAGATCAAGGCGGCCGGCGTCAATCCGGTGGACACCTACGTGCGCTCCGGCAACTACGCGATTCTGCCGCAGCTTCCCTACGTCCCCGGCGCCGACGGCGCCGGCGTCGTCAAGGCGGTCGGCGACGGCGTGACGCGCCTGCGCCCCGGCGAGCGCGTGTGGGTCGCGCGGCAGGCGGGCTACGCCTCGCTCGTCGCGGCGGAGGCCGCGATGGTGCACCCGCTGCCGGCCGCGCTGTCGTTCGGCCAGGGCGCCGCCGTGGGCGTGCCGTACGGCACCGCGTATCGCGGCCTGCATCACAAGGGGCATGGCCAGCCGGGCGAGACGCTGCTCGTGCACGGCGCCTCCGGTGGTGTCGGCATCGCCGCCGTGCAGCTCGGTGTCGCGCACGGCATGACGGTGATCGGCACGGGCGGCACCGAGCGTGGCCGCAAGCTCGTGGCCGAGCAGGGCGCCCATCACGTGCTCGACCACACCTCGGCCGATTACACCAAGCGCCTGATGGAGATCACGGGCAACCGCGGCGCCGACGTGATCCTCGAGATGCTGGCCAACGTCAACCTCCAGAAGGACATCGACCTCGTGGCGCGCTTCGGGCGCATCGTGGTCATCGGCAACCGCGGCACGATCGAGATCAACCCACGCGGCACCATGGGCAAGGACGCGAGCATCCACGGCCTGTCGCTCTGGAACGCCACGCCGGCCGAGGTGGCCTCGATCATGGCCGCGCTCAGCGCCGGGCTCGCCAACGGCACGCTGAAGCCGGTGGTCGGCCGCGAATTCCCGCTGGCCCAGGCCGCCGCCGCCCACCAGGCCGTCCTCGAGCCCGGCGCCTACGGCAAGATCGTCCTACTACCGTAAACCGTTCCAGAGGAGCGCCACGGCTACGCCGAGGCGTTCCGAACGTTGGGGGGGGTTGGGGGCCATGTCGCGGCCCCCAATAAAACAGATGGGACAGTTCGGGATCGGGCAAGGGATCAAGCGCTTCGAGGACGTGCGCCTCGTGCGGGGCGAGGGCCGCTTCCACGACGATGTCAATCTCCCCGGGCAGGCGCACGCCGTGATCGTGCGCTCGATCCACGCCCACGCGCGCCTCACGCGCATCGACACGAAGGCCGCCTCGAAGCTGCCCGGCGTGCTGGCGATCTTCACGGGCGCCGACCTGGGCGATGCGCTCGGCACCATGACGATGACGCTCAAGCGCAAGCGCCCGGACGGCTCGCCGATGTTCGCGCCGCCGCACCAGACGCTGGCCCGCGAGCGCGTGCGCTACGTGGGCGATCCGATCGCCATGGTCGTGGCCGAGACGCTCGCCCAGGCCGAGGACGCCGCCGCACGGGTCGAGGTCGATTACGCTCCGCTGCCCGCGGTGACCTCCACGGCCGCCGCGGCCAGCGGCGGGCCCGCGGTGTGGGACGCCTGCCCGGACAACGTCTCCAACCTGCACGAGGCCGGCGACAAGGCCGCGACCGACGCGGCCTTCGCGCGCGCCGCGTGGGTGGTGCGCCGGCGCTACGTGATCACGCGCGTGCACGCGCAGTACCTGGAGCCGCGCGGCGCGCTGGGCGCCTGGGATCCCGGCGAGGGCCGCTACACGCTCTACGCCGACGTGCAGTATCCGCACCGCGTGCGCAACGCGCTGGCCACCAACATCTTCAAGGTGCCCGAGCACACGATCCGCGTGATCGTGGGCGACGTCGGCGGCGCCTTCGGCACCAAGGGCTGGCAATACCCCGAGCACCGGCTGGTGCTGTGGGCGGCGCGCAAGCTCGGCCGCCCGGTGAAATGGTCGTGCGAGCGCCGCGAGGCCATTCCTGCCGACGAGCACGCGCGCGACAACGTCACCGACGCCGAGCTGGCGCTGGACGCGGACGGCCACTTCCTGGCCCTGCGCGTGAAGACGCTGGCCAACGTGGGCGCGTACGTCTCCTCCGACCGCAACCTGCTCGCCACGTTCAGCAACATCGTCACGCTGGTGGGCGTCTACGCGTTCCCCGCCGCCCACGTGCAGGTGCTGAGTGTGCTCAGCAACACGAACTCGACGGCGCCCTATCGCGGCGCCGGGCGGCCGGAGGCGACGTACGTCGTGGAGCGGCTCATCGACGACGCCGCCCGCGAGCTGGCCACCGATCCCGTCGAGCTGCGGCGGCGCAACGTCATTCCGTCCTCCGCGATGCCGTACAAGACGGCGCTCGGCATGACGTACGACTGCGGGGAGTTCCGCGCCAACATGGAGGCCGCGCTCAAGCTGGCCGACGTCGCCGGCTTCCCGCTGCGGCGGGACGCGGCACACCGGCGGGGCAAGCTGCGCGGGCTGGCCGTGGTGAACGCCATCGAGCGCGCCGCCGGCGCCCAGCCGGAGTTCGCGGAGATCCGCTTCGCGCCCAGCGGCACCGCCACCGTGCTGATGGGCAGCAAGAACCAGGGCCAGGGCCACGAGACGACGTTCAAGCAGATCCTGCACGAGCGCCTCGGCCTCGATCCCCACGAGGTGCGCTACATCGACGGGGACACCGACCGCGTGGCGTTCGGCATGGGCACGATGGGCTCGCGCTCGACCGTGATCGGCGGCAGCGCGCTGTGGATGGCCGCCGACAAGATCGTCGCCAAGGGCCGGAAGATCGCGGCCAAGCTGCTGGAGGCGGCCGAGGACGATCTGAAGTTCGCCGACGGCACGTTCACCGTGGCGGGCACCGACCGCGCGGTCGGGCTGAAGGAGGTCGCGCGCGCCGCCTTCCAGCCCGCGCAGCTGCCCAAGGGGCTCGAGCCCGGGCTCTACGAGACGGGCACGTTCGTGCCGGCGACCGACACGTGGCCCAACGGCTGCCACGTGTGCGAGGCCGAGATCGATCCCGACACGGGCGCCGTCACGCTGGTCGGCTACACGATCGTCGACGACGTCGGCACCGTCATCAACCCGGTGACGCTCAAGGGCCAGATCCACGGCGGCGTGGCGCAGGGCGTGGGCCAGGCGCTCATGGAGCAGGTCGTCTACGACGACGAGTCCGGCCAGCTCCTCACCGCGTCGTTCATGGACTACGCGATGCCGCGCGCCGACACGCTGCCCGACATGCACATCGAGAGCGCGCCGGTGCCGACCCGGCTCAATCCGCTCGGCGCCAAGGGCGCCGGCGAGGCCGGCACCGTCGGCGCGCTGCCGGCGACCATGAACGCGGTGCTCGACGCGCTGGCCCCGCTCGGCGTGCGCGACCTCGACATGCCCGCCTCGCCCGAGCGCGTCTGGCGCGCCATCGAGGACACCCGCCGCCGCTGACAAGGAGATCCATCCGTGCGACCGACGCTCGACGAGGCTGGACTGAAGCTCCTGTTCCTGGAGGCGCGCACGCAGAACGGCTGGCTGCCGACGCCGGTGAGCGACGACCAGCTTCGGCGGATCTACGAGATCGCGAAAACGGGCCCGACCAGCACCAATTCCCTGCCCGCGCGCTTCGTCTTCCTGCGCACGCCGGAGGCCAAGGCGCGCCTGCTCCCGGCGCTGAGCCCGGGGAACGTGGACAAGACCAGGCAGGCGCCGGTCACCGTGATCATCGGCTACGACACGCGCTTCTTCGAGTGGCTGCCGAAGAAGACGTTCACGCACCGTCCCGAGATGGCCGACAACTACGCCAAGAACCCCGCGTTCGCCGAGATCACGGCGTTCCGCAACGGCACGCTGCAGGGCGCCTACTTCATGCTGGCCGCGCGCGCGGTGGGCCTCGACGTGGGCGGCATGTCCGGTTTCGACAACGCGAAGGTGGACACCGAGTTCTTCCCCAACGGCCGCGTGAAGTCGAACTTCCTGTGCAACGTGGGCCACGGCGATCCGTCGAAGGTGATGCAGAAGCTGCCGCGCCTGGACTTCGACGAGGCCTGCACGCTCCTCTGAGCGTCAGGCGGCCTTCAGCGTGGATCCGGCGCGGGCGGCGAGCTCCTTCACGACCGTGCAGAGCAGGTCGAGGCGGAGCGGCTTGGTGAGGTAGGCGTTGAAGCCGGCGTCCTGGGCGGCCGACGCCGCGTACTGGGCATCGTAGGCGGTGACGGCCAGGGACGGCGTGCTGGCGCCGCGCTCCGGAGGCAGCGCGCGGATGCGCTTCATGAACTGCATGCCGTCGAGGCCCGGCATCGAGAGATCGCAGATGAACACCTTCGGCACGAACTCCGACAGGTGCTGGAGGGCCACCTCGGCCGACTCGTAAGTCGTCACCACCGCCCCGCAGTGACGCAGCACCTCGTCGACCATGAGCCGGGTGTCGTCGTTGTCCTCGATCAGCATGATGTGGATGCCCTTCAGGTCGGGCCAGCCGTCGCTGGACTCCAGAGGGATCTCACGGCCGTCCTCCAGGCCGGGCTCGCGCGTCGGAGAGTCCATGTCGCTCACCTTGGATACAAGTGGCGGGCCAGCGATCGCCCTGCCCCAAATCCGGCGGTTAGCGACGGCCGCGCGGCCGCCCGCCGCGCCGATTCATCGAAGGCGGTAAACATTTACCATCCTGTCCGGCGAGACGTCGCTAGCGGGAGAGGACGAAGTCGAAGCGGGCGGTGGCGACGTCGGCGGCGTCGGCGAGGGCCACCAGCAGCGCGGGATCGAAGATCCCGTCCCGCGCGTTGCCGGCCTCGCCCGGGAAGTAGAGCTGGGTGGTCAACGGCGGCCGGTTGGGCGCCTGCGCCTTCACGTGGATGTGCCGCGCGCGACCCGGATAGACGCCGGGCAGGATGGTCTCCAGTCGGTAGCGACCCTCGGCATCGGTGAACTGGTGGCCGCGCAGCCGATAGCCGGCGTTGTCGTAGCGGCCGCCGGCGTCCGCGTGCCAGAAGTCGAGCAGAGCGCGCGGTACCGGCTTGCAGTCGGTGCCGCGCACCACCCCCGTCACCACGAGGCGCCGGCCGCGCATCTCGGGCTCCAGCAGCGACAGCCGCTCGGGCGAGCTCGGCTTGAAGTACGGCCCCTCGGTCTGCGCCGGCGTCGCCGCGTCCGCGCCGCAGGCGGGCGTCGGCGTGAGCGGGGTCTGCGCGAGCGCGCGGGAGCCGAGCGCGCCGGCCGCCGTGGCGCCGGCCACCACGCCCAGGAACTCGCGGCGTGACGGAGGCATCGGCTGCCGCCTAGACTCGCGCCGGCGCGCCGAAGCTCGGGTAGTCCGTGCTGTCGGTCAGCGCGGCCTCGGTGTCGGGCGGGATGCGCTCGGCGTAGTTCTGGGCGCCCTCGATGTCGTGCTCCCAGATCTCGCGCGGCAGCTCGTAGAGGATCTCGATGCCGTGGCCGTTGGGATCGGCGATGTACACGCTGTGGGTCATGCCGTGGTCGATGCGCAGGTGGAACGTCACGCCGCGCTCCTTGAGGAACGCGATCTGCTTCAGCCAGCTCTCGCGATCCGGGTAGCAGATGGCCACGTGATTCAGGCCGATGCCGCCGGGGGTCATGCTCCAGTCGCGGGTGGGCAGCGAGGCGCCGTCGGGAATCTGCGCCAGGGCGAGATCGTGGTGGCTCACCTCCCCCGTCTCGCGCACGCCACTGTAGAAGCGCATCTTCATCGTGCGCCCGGGCTTGGGCTTCAGCTCGGCCACGCAGCGAAAGCCGATGACCTCCGTCCAGAAGCGGTGCGACTCGTCCAGGTCGCGGACGTTGAGCACGAGGTGATTGACGCCGCGGGGAGTCTGCGCGCTGGCCATGGGGCCCTCCTGTATGAAGGGAGTATAAGCCCGCCCGGGCTTCAGCGCGTGTTGCGCAGACGCGGATCCCAGGCGTCGCGGAGCGTGTCGCCGAAGAGGTTGAAGCCCAGCACGGCCAGGCTGATGGCCAGCCCCGGGAAGATGGCCAGCCACGGCGCCTGCTCCATGAAGGCGCGCCCGGTGCTGCTGAGCATCAGCCCCCACGAGGGCGTGGGCGGCTGGGTGCCGACGCCCAGGAACGAGAGCGTGGCCTCGATGAGGATCGCGTTGCCCAGCCAGATGGAGGCGATGATCAGGATGGGCGCCGTCACGTTGGGCAGGATGTGGCTCAGGATGATGCGCGGGTGCCGGCAGCCGATGGCCTGGGCGGCTTCCACGTAGCGGTTCTGCTTGGCCGACATCACGGCGCCCCGCACGATGCGCGAGTTGCCGGGGATGATGACGATGGCGATCGCGATCATCGCGTTGGTCGTGCTCGGCTTGAGCACCGAGACGATGGCCAGGGCCAGGACCAGCGCGGGAATCGCCTGGATGGCATCCATGACGCGCTGGAAGATCAGGTCCAGGCGGCCCTCGCAGTAGCCGCACAGCAGGCCGATGACCATGCCGGCCGCGGTGCCGATGCCCACCGCCAGCAGGCCGACCCACAGCGAGATGCGGCTGCCATGGATGATGCGGCTGAACACGTCGCGGCCGATGTCGTCGGTGCCGAAGGGATGCTCCCAGCTCGGCTGGGCCAGGCGGATCTCCGGACGCGTCTCCAGCGGATCGTAGGGCGACAGCACGTCGGCGAAGATCGCGGTCAGCACGATGAGCGCGATGAGCGCGGCCGAGGCCGCGCCCAGCGGCTGGCGCCGCAGGGCGTGCCAGAGCGCGCGCGTGCGGCTGATCTCGACGGCGGACGCCGGCACCTCCTCGAGCGCGGCGGGCCGCGCGGTGACGGTGGCCACGGCTACCGATACCGGATGCGCGGGTCGAGCCACGCGTAGGAGAGATCGACGAGCAAGTTCAGCGTGACGAGCGTGCCGGCCACCAGCATGACGTTGGTCTGCACCACCGGATAGTCGCGGAACAGGATGGCCTCCACGGTGAGCCGGCCCATGCCGGGGAGCGCGAAGATCGTCTCCACCACCACGGTACCGGCCAGCAGCACGCCGAGCTGACCGCCGATGATGGTGACGACCGGGATGAGCGCGTTCTTGAGCGCGTGCTTGTAGACGACGATGCGGCCCTCGAGTCCCTTGGCCCAGGCCGTGCGCACGTAATCCTCGCGCAGCACCTCCAGCACCGTGGAACGGGTCATGCGCATGGTGGCGGCGGCCAGCCGGTAGCCCAGCACGGCCGCCGGCAGCAGGAACTGCTGGAGGTTCCGCCACGGCGCGTCCCACAGACTGACGTAGCCGATGGGCGGAATCCAGTGGAACCAGATGGCGGCGAACGTGATGACGAGCGTGCCGAGCCAGAAGTCGGGCAGCGACAGCCCGGACACCGCCACCACGCGGCCGACGTAGTCCGAGGGCGTGTCCTGCCGGGTGGCGGAGAGCACGCCGATCGGCACCGCGATGACGATGCCGAGGATCATGGCGAGGGCGGCCAGCTCCAGCGTGACCGGGATCGCCTTCTTGAGGCTGGTGGTGATCGGCTCGCCGGTGAAGAGCGAGTCGCCGGGGCGCAGCGTCACCATCTGCCAGACCCACAGCGCGTACTGCTCGTGATAGGGCAGGTCGAGGCGGAGATCCTTGCGAAGCTTGGCCAGCTCGCGCTCGCCAATGTTGCCGGACTCGCCCATCAGCGCGACGAGCGCGTCCCCCGGCATGACGCGCATGAGCCCGAACACGATCACCGAGGACAGCAGCAGCACCGGAACCGCCAGCAGAACCCGGCGGAGCACGTACTTGTACATACGACGGAGTCCGGGCCGCCGCCTACTTATCCAGCCACGTGCGCGCCAGCGTGGGCGAGCCGTAGCCGTCCGAGCGCCGCAGCGCCGCCGCCGCCGCGTTGCGCACGTGCGGCTGGAACACCATGAAGCCGTTGTCGTAGGGCATCCACAACCGCAGGGCCTGGTCGAACTCGCGATCCACGATCTTCTTGGTGAGCGCCCGCTGCTGGGCGACGTCGGGCGTCTGCCGCAGCTTGAGCGTGAGCTCGTCGAGGACCGGATCGTTGACCCGAAAGAAGTTCTTCGGCGACTTCGAGTACAGGTACTGGTAGGTCCGCTCGTCGACGCCGATGGCGTGACCGGACTGGAACCCCCACGACATGCCGTCCCACTTGTTGTCGACGTAGCGGCCGTAGTAGGTCGTGTAGTCGAGCTTGGTGATCTTGACGTCGATGTTGAGGTTCCTCTTGAGGTCCTGCTGGACGAGCTGCACCTCCGACGTCATCTGCGGGAAGTACTCGTAGTAGAACAGCGTGGTCGAGAAGCCGTTGGGATGACCCGCGTCGGCCAGCAGCTTCTTGGCCTCGGCCGGCTTGAACTGGAACCACGGCCCCAGCTGGGCCAGCGTCGGCTGCTTGTCGGTGTAGTAGATGTAGGGCACGCCCCAGCCGGGGATGCCGTGACCTTCGAACACCGTGTCCACCATCTTCTGGCGGTCGATGGCCATCGAGATGGCCCGCCGCACGCGAACGTCGTTGAACGGTGGCCGGTCCTGCGCGAGGGCCACGCCGAACGGCGCCAGCGTGTTGTGGTACGACTGCACCAGCACGTTGGGATTCGTCTTGCGGAGCGTCTCCACCTCCGACGGGCTGGCCACCCACAGGATATCGGCCTGGCCGGTGCGGAACGTGGCCAGGCGGGTGGCGGCGTCGGGCGTGGAGAGGATCGTGTACTCGTCGACGAGCGGCCGGTCCTTGTCGAAGTAGTCGGGATTGCGCTGCAGCACCATCCGCACCTTGCGGGTGTGCTCCTTGAGGATGTAGGGCCCGGTGCCGATCAGCCGCTTCTTGAGATCGCCGTCCTCTTCCAGCACTTCCTTGGCGAACAGGATGGCGATCGGCTCGGCGAGGTTCTGGGCCAGGAACACGTTGGGCGTCTTGAGGTGGATGCGCACCGTGTGCTTGTCGGGCGTCTCGAAGCCCTCGATCTCCTGGAAGTTGAACGACTGCACGCCTTCCTTGGCGTACTGCTCGAAGCAGTACTTGACGTCGGCGGCCACGAACTCCCGCCCGTTGAGCGGCGCCACGTTCTGCCACTTCACGCCCGGCCGCAGCTTGAACGTCCACACGCGATGATCGGGGCTCGACTGCCACGACTCGGCCAGGTCGCCCTTCAGCGTCATGTCCGACGGGCCGCTGGCCTCGTCGGCGAAGGCGTAGCGGACGAGACGGTTGCTGGTGAGCCCGGCGGTCTGGTACAGCCCGACCGATTGCGTCATGCGCGGATCGAGCATCGGCGGGTCCCAGGCCGACGGCCGCGCCATGGAGCCGCCCCGCTTGCCCGGCTTGTCGCTGCGCGGGATCCAGTCGGGGTAGGAGGCGGCGGCCGCGCGCCGGGGCCGGGCCGCGCCGACGGCGGCGGCGGCGCCGAGGCCGGCGGCGGTGCGCGCGAGGAATTGACGGCGGTTGACTCCGTGCGGGCCGGTGGCGTCGGTAGGCATCCTGGGTCTCCTTAACCGAGCGGACCGAACAGGTGCGGCGTGCTGTTAGCCGAGTGGGCGGACTGTGCCCCGGGGCGCGAACGATGTCAAGCCGGAAGGGCTGTCGCGCTGCGTCAGTCGCGCTCAGTCGCTCCAGACGCGGTAGCCGCGCGCGTCGCTGCGGCCGCCATCCTTGTACTCGACGATGCGATGCGGAGAGGCGTGTGTGCCGAGAGTGCGCAGCACGCGGTCACCGACGACGCGGAAGGTGTGCCGCACGTTGGGCGGCAGCGCGATGGTGTCGCCCTTCTGCAGCGTGACCTTGCGATCCTCGCCACCCTCGAGCCACGCCTCGGCCACGCCCTCCAGGATGTGGAGGACCTCGAGGTAGGGGTGCGAATGCATCGGCGCCGCGTAGCCCGGTTCGGAGGTCTGGATGCCGATGCGAATGGGCGTGGAGCCCTCGTCGTCGCCGAGGATGGGCTGGTAGCAGGCGTCAGGGCCGAACTTCACGATCTCGGTCTCGTCGAGCCGGACGATCTTGGGCTCCGCCATGACGGCCTCCTCGCGGCTTCAGGGTGGCGTCACTATCCGCGCCCGCCCGCCGCGCGTCAAGCGCGCAATCGCGCACTGCTACTGCTACATAAAAATGTCGTGGGGTAACTGCTCCGTGAAAGTGTCGTCCTCCCATGGAGACTTTCACGATGAGCCGGAAGGAGTTGCCCCGCGCCGGACTGGTGACTGCGGCCGTAGCAGGCCGGATCAGCAATCGGGAGGGAGCCGCCGCCCTGCACATGACGCCCCGGCAATTTCAGCGGCTCAAGCAGCGCTTTCGCGAGACGGGGGCGGTGGGGCTGCGCCACCAAACCCGCGGGCGCCCCTCGCAGCGGCGCCTGCCAGCGAGCGTGGCGGCCCAAGTCCAGGCGCTGCTGCGCGACCGTTACGCGGGGTTCAATGACACGCACTTCACCGAAAAGCTGCGGGAGGAGCACGGGCTCGTGATCTCGCGCGAGTCGGTGCGGCGCCTCCGGCGGGCCCTGGGGCTGCCGGCTCGACACCGCCGGCGGCCCGCCCAGCATCGCAGTCGCCGGCTGCGGGAAGCGGCGGCCGGCCAGTTGCTCCAACTCGACGGTAGCCCCTTTGACTGGCTCGAGGCGCGCGGGCCACGGATGACGCTGCTCGGGGCGATCGATGATGCGACCTCGGAGGTCGTCGCCCTGCATTTCCGGCCGACCGAAGATCTCCATGGCTATGCCACGCTGCTGCACCACGTGTTCGCCACCGTCGGCCTGCCGGTGGCGCTTTACGGCGATGGCGTCAGCATCCTCGTGCGCAATGACCGCCACTGGACGCTCGACGAAGAGTTGGCGGGCACCCAGCGTCCCACGCATCTGGGCCAAGTCCTGCAGGAGCTGGGCATTGGCTACGTGCAGGCACGCTCGCCCCAAGCCAAGGGGCGCATCGAGCGGCTCTGGGGGACGCTGCAAGATCGGCTGGTCAGCGAACTGCGCCTGCGCCGTATCACCACGCGCGCCGCCGCCAATGCCTTCCTGCCGGAGTTCCTGGCGGACTTCAATCCCCGCTTCGCCCGCACCGCCCGCGCCCCCCAGGCCGTCTGGCGTCGGCCGCCGCGGGATCTCGCCCTCATCGTGGGCTGCCGCTATCGCCGCGTGGTCGCGCGCGATAACACTGTCCAGCTCGGCCCCCGCCTCATCCAGATCTCGCGCGGCCCGCGGGGCCGCTCCTATGCCCGATGTCGCGTCGAGATCCGCGAACTCCTCGATGGCCGCGTCGTCGTGCTCCTCGACGCCATCGTCATCGCCACCGCTCCGTCGCCCGGGCCGGACTTTACGCTGATCCCGCGCAGCCGCCCGGGCACCGAACGCCGCGACCCGCGCTCCTCAACGCCGCGTCCCCGTGTCACCACCGCCCTGGCGCACCTCGCCGCGGCCGTGCCGCGGCCGACACGCCGCCATCCCTGGCACTATGGCTACGACCTTCGTCGCGCACTCAAGGCCGGTTACGTCCTACACGATCAGGGGTGACATTTTCACGTCGCAGTACCCACGACATTTTCATTGACCAGCGACAGCGCGCAATCGCGCACGGCCGGCCCGCGCCAGCAGCGCCGCCGGCGTGACGCGCGCGAAGCCGAACGCCGTCATGCCGGCCGCGTTGGCGGCGTCCACGCCGTTCAGGCTGTCCTCGACGACGGCACAGCGGGCCGGATCGGCGCCGCGCGCGCGCGCGGGGTGCAGGAACGTCAGACATCGCGCTCGAAGCGGTACTCGCGCGTGTGGTTGATGTCGCCCGCCAGCGTGCGCTCGCCGTCGGGCCGGAACCCGAGCCGCAGGTAGAGACGGTGCGCGTGCTCGAACCGCGTGTCGGACCACAGCTCGAGGCGCGCGATGCGCTCCGCGCGGCACCAGTCGAGCACCAGCCCGACGAGCGTTTCGCCGAGGCCGCGGCCGCGCTGATCGGGATCGAGGTACAGCCGGTGCAGCTCGGCGACGTTCGCCCCTCGCCGGTCCACGCCCACCGAGCCCGCCGCGCGTGCGCCGTCGAGCACGACCCAGAACGCGCCGTGCGGCGGAGCGTAGTGCGCCTCGAAGGCGAGGAGGTCTGGGACCTCGGTGAGGGGATCGTAGATCCAGCCGTACTCGACGAAGACGCGGCCGATCAGCGCCATGACGCCGGGCGCGTCGTCTCGCGTGGCCGGTCGGATCGTGGGTGCCCGCTCGGTCATCGGATGGACTATCGCACACGGCCGCGCGGACGCTCGGCGGTCCACGTTTCCGCGGAAACGTCTGGGGTGCACCCCTAACGCCCCGTCTGCCGGTGGCTCGCGTGTATCCAAATTTACGCTCTTGACAGCGTTCCCCGACGGAGCGGCGGCGCATCGAGCGCGTGCCCCACAACGCCGCTCGACGCGCCAGCGCAAGCCGCTGACGTGCCTTCGCCCGCGTTTCTCGCCGAGCTCGGACATCGCGCGCGATCGTCGCTCCACGCGGCTGCCAGGGCCCGGCGAAATCGGGGCGTAGAGTTTCCGCAAGGAGACTCGCATGGAGATCCGCGCACCGCAGAATCCCGAGATCGAGGAACTGGAACGTCTGGGCGACGAGATTGCCCTGCTGTCCGCGCACATTGAAGTGGCCACGGCCCGCGTGCTCGACCTCATTCGTGACTTCGACGTTCGCGGAGGCTGGGCCAATGGCTTCAAATCGTGTGCCGAGTGGCTGGCGTGGCGCGTCGGCATGGACCTGGGCGCCGCGCGACAGCGTGTCCGCGTGGCGCGCGCCCTGCCGAATCTGCCCCGCCTGGCTGCGGCGCTGGCGCGCGGCGAGCTCTCCTACGCGAAGGTCCGAGCCCTGACGCGCGTGGCCACGCCGGAGACGGAAGAGCGTCTGCTCGCATTCGCCAAAGCCGGCACAGCGGCCCACGTCGAGCGGCTCGTGCGCGGCTGGCGGCGAGTCGATCGCAATGCAGAGAATCAGGAGACGGCGCTGCGACACCGCAACCGCTCCTTGCACGTGTATCAAGATGAAGACGGCACGCTGGTCATCCGCGGCCGGCTCACGCCGGAGGTCGGCGCGGTACTCCGCCAGGCGCTCGCCGCCGCCTGCGATCGGATGTATGCGAATGCTCGTGTGAACGATCCTGATGGCGATCCGCCCAGCCTCGGCCAGCAGCAGGCCGACGCGCTCGGCATGATTGCCGAGGCGGCCCTTCACCACGACCTCGATCCCGGGGCCCCGGGCGAGCGGTATCAGGTGGTCGTCCACGTCGATGCCCCCGCCCTCGCGGACCCAGATCAGCCCGGACAATCGGTGCTGGAGGACGGCGACCACGTTTCCGCGGAAACGTCCCGCCGGCTGGCGTGCGACGCGCGTCGCGTGCTGATGCGGCATGACCCGGACGGTCGCGTCGCGGAGATCGGCGCACGAACTCGCACGATCCCGCCCGCGCTACGCCGAGCACTGGAGCATCGAGACCGTGGCTGTCGCTTCCCGGGGTGTGGATCGCGGTTCACGCAGGGCCATCACATCCGCCACTGGGCTCAGGGCGGGCCGACGACGCTCTCGAACCTCGCCCTGCTGTGCCGGCGGCACCATCGCTCGGTTCACGAGGAGGGCTTCCAGGTTGAGCGCCTGCCGGACGGTGAGCTGCAGTTCCGGCGGCCAAATGGCTGGCTCATACCAGACGTCCCACCCACGCCCAACGCGCCCGCGCACGCCGAGGATATTCTCCGCGCCCAGAACGCTGGCGCTCAACTCGATGCCGACACACTCCGGTCATCTTGGTCCGGAGAGCGCTTCAGCGTGGATTACGCGATTTCGGTCATGCACCCGCGCGCGATCGTTCCGTCGCGACCGGCGGTGTAGGATAGCCGCACACCGCACGCGTGGAGGGCTCCGACGATGGCGTACGACCTCGTGATCAAGAACGGCGTGGTCATCGACGGCTCCGGCCTCCCCCGCTATCGCGCCGACGTCGGCGTGCGCGGCGGGCGCATCGTCTCTATCGGCCGCATCCGGTCGGGCACGCGCGAGGTCATCGACGCCGACGGCATGGTGGTCGCGCCCGGCTTCATCGACGGTCACACGCACATGGACGCGCAGGTGTTCTGGGAGCCGCTCGGGACCTGCTCGTGCTGGCACGGCGTCACCACGGTGGTCATGGGCAACTGCGGCTTCACGCTGGCGCCGTGCAGCGAGAAGGACAAGGCTTTGGTCGTCCGCAACCTCGAGCGGGCCGAGGACATCTCGG
>QHRW01000025.1 GCA_003220265.1 Candidatus Rokuibacteriota bacterium
AACGGCTCGCCCTTGGCGAAGTCGTAGTAGAAGCCGTCCTCGATGGCGGGGCCGATGGCGACCTTCACCTCGGGGAACAGGCGCTTCACCGCCTGCGCCATCACGTGCGAGGTAGAGTGCCGCAGCGTGGAGAGCGGCGTCGGGTCGCAGTCGAAGTCGCCGGTCAGCTTGAGGTGTCGATCTTCTTCAGACTCGGCCATACAACCCCGGATGAAGGAGGGATGGTAGGCTCGGGCGGTTTCGAACCGCCGACCTCCTCTGCGTCAGAGAGGCGCTCTCCCACTGAGCTACGAGCCTATCCAAGAGTGCAGCCCATGCTACCTACGGCGCGGAGAGGTGTCAAGGAACGTGCCGGACTTTCAGGC
>QHRW01000027.1 GCA_003220265.1 Candidatus Rokuibacteriota bacterium
CACGCGGGGCAGCGCGCGCCTACCGCCAAAGCGGGGAATTCGCAACCGGCAAACGGGGGCCGCCGCCGCCCCCGAGTCGGGTGGCGCTCCCCGCCGTTTGTGGGGCCGCTAGGCGACGGCGGCCAGGCTCTCGATGATCGCCACGCACGCCTCGGCGAGCTCCTTGCCCTTGGTCAGCATGTGCTCGCGGAAGAAGTCGTGGTGCACGGCGTGCTCGTGGAACTGGTGCGGCGTGAGGACCGCCGACAGGATCGGCACCTCGGTCTCGAGCGACGCGTTCACGATGCCCTGCAGCACGGCGTGGGCGACGAAGTCGTGCCGGTAGATCCCGCCGTCGACGACGAGGCCGCTGGCGCACACGGCGGCATACTTGCCGGTCTTGGCCAGCTTCTTGGCCAGGAGCGGGATCTCCAGGCTGCCCGGCGTCGAGAAGAAGTCGACGGCGGCGGCGGCGTAGCCGTGCTTGGCCAGCTCGGCCACGAACGCCTGCTTGCAGCGATCGGTGATCTCGGTGTGCCACGCGGCCTGCACGTAGGCGATCTTCTTCGAGGGCGTCATGGTCTCCTCTCCTGCGCGGCTCAGCTCGGGACGCACGCGGTGACCGTGATCTCGATCAGCAGCTCCGGCGCGTTCAGCGAGGCCACCGTCACGGTGGTGCGCGCCGGCTTGTCGGCCGGGAAGAACTTCGCGTACTCCTCGTTGTAGGCGGCCAGGTCCTCGCGGCGGGTCAGGTACGTGGTCGCGGTCAGCACGTTGTCGAGCGAGGTGCCGGCCGATTCCAAGATGGCCTTGACGCGCTCGAGGATGTTGCGCGTCTGCTCGCGGACGTCCTTGCCGACCTCGCCGGTCTTCGGATGACGGCCCGTCTGACCGGCCACGAACACCAGGTTGCCAAACTTCGTGGCCGCCGACAGGTTGGGGTTGGGGGCGGCGGAACCGACCTTGACGATCTCTTTCTTCGGCATGTCCCTGTCCTCCGCCGCCCTATGGTACGGAAACTACATCGGGGGTTCCATCGAGATCATGGCGTGGTTACCGGGCTCACGCCCTCAGCGACGACGCTGCCACGAGGGTGGGCGGGCCGGCACGGGAAGGTCCCGGTCGGCATGCGTGCGGAGACGCTCGTTGCCTTCGGCGACGGCGAGGGCAATCGTCGCGAAACCCTTCGACGACTCCTCGACCGTTTCGCCTCCGTAGTTCACGATGCGCCAGCGCCAGTCCGGTTGACTGGGTGTGGAGAAGGCGACCACGTTCATACGCCCTCCTGCTTCGAGCGAGCGGACGTTCGAGGTTGCGGAGAGCCATGATCGCCGCCGGCACGACGTCTGATACGTCAACCCGGGGACAAGCAGCGGAGGCACCTCCACTGTACACGTAGCGGCCGTCGTCGGCGTGCGATACTGCCGCCCCATGAGCACCCGGATCCTCGATCCCGAGACGACGGCGGAAGCGTACCTCGAGCTGCTGAGGGATCGTGGCATCGATGTCTTCCTCGGCAACGCCGGCACCGACTTCGCCTCGCTCGTCGAGGCATTCGCGCGGTTCGAGACGGAAGCCGGGCGCGCGCCGCGGCCGCTGGTGGTGCCGCACGAGTTCGTGGCGGTGTCGATGGCGCACGGCTACTACGCGGCGGGCGGGCGGCCGGCCGCCGTGATGGTGCACGTCAACGTCGGCACCGGCAACGCGGCGACGGCGATCATCACCGCCGCGCGGGCGAACGTACCCATCCTGATGTCGGCCGGGCGCACGCCCGTCACCGAGGAAGGCCTGCCGGGCTCGCGCGATCTGCACATCCACTGGGCGCAGGAGAGCTTCGACCAGGCGGCCATGCTCCGCGAGTACGTCAAGTGGGACTACGAGCTGCGCATGCCCGTCCAGGTGGAAGCCGTCGTGGACCGCGCCGTCGAGCTGATGCACGCCGAGCCGCGCGGCCCGGTCTACCTCACCCTGCCACGCGAGGTGCTGGCGGCGAAGCCCGGACGGCTGACCATCACCTCACCGCCGCGCCGTCTCTCGCGCGCCGACCGGTTTCCCGATCCCGCGAAGATCGACGAGGCCGCCCGCATCCTGGCCCGCGCCGAGCAGCCGCTCGTCCTCGTCTCCGCCGCCGGCCTCGACGCGCGCGCGGTCGGCGGCCTCGTCGAGCTTGCCGAGGCCGGCGGTCTCGGCGTCGTCGAGGCGGATCCGATCTACCTCAACTTCCCGCACCGGCACGAGCTGCACCTCGGCTACAACCAATCCGGCACCACGAATCCGTCGCTGGCCGGGGCCGACGCCATTCTCGTGGTCGAGGCCGACGTGCCGTGGTATCCGGCGCTTCAGAAGCCGGCGGCCGGCGCGCCCATCATCCACCTGGGCGTCGATCCGTTCTTCGCGCGCTATCCGATGCGCAGCTATCCCTGCGACGTGCCGATCGCCGCCACGCCGGCCGTGGCGCTGCCGATGCTGGCCGAAGCGGTACGCCGTCACGCCGATCCGCAAGCGGTGGCCCGCCGGCGAGCGCGTGTCAGCGCCGAGCATCGCGCGCGGCACGCGGCGTGGGACGAGACGGCAGCGAAGCAGGCGAGCGCCTCGACGATCGGCTTCGCGTGGGCCTCGCGGTGCATCGGCGAGCTCGTCGACGACAGCACCGCGGTCGTGAACGAGTATCCGCTCGACCGGCGGTTTGCGGCCTTCACGCGCCCGGGCAGCTACTTCGGCTCGCCGCACTCGAGCGGCCTCGGCTTCGGCCTGGGCGCCGCCCTCGGCGTCAAGCTCGCCCGTCCGGAGGCGACCGTGATCGCCACCGTGGGCGACGGCGCGTACTTCTTCGGCGAGCCGCTGTCCTGCCTGTTCGTGCAGCGCGCGCACGCGCTGCCCATCCTCACCGTAGTCTTCAACAACCAGCAATGGGAGGCCGTGAAGTTCGGCGCGCTCGCCGTCCATCCCGCCGGTGTGGCGAAGACGCGCGGCCGCTTCCCGCTGAGCGAGCTCACGCCCTCGCCGCGCTTCGAGGAGATGGCGCGGACCGTGGACGGCTACGGCGAGCGCGTCGAGAGTCCCGGCGAGTTGCCCGCCGCGCTCAAGCGCGGGCTGGCCGCCGTGCGCGAGGGCCGTCCGGCCATCCTCAACGTCCTCTGCCAGCGGGCGGTGTAGCGGCTCAGAGCATGAAGCGGACGTCCGAGCCGCTGGTCGGGTAGGCGAAGAGCACCTCCTTCAGCTCGCCCGCCGGAACGCGCAGGCGGATCGCCACGGCGAAGAGGTTGATCACCTCCTCGGCGTGCGGGCCGAGCACGTGCGCGCCCAGGATGCGATCGGTTCCCTCCTCGATGAGGACTTTGCAGCCGGACGTCGTCTCGCCGACGCGGCGCGTGTGGAACCCGCCCGAGGTGTCCTGGTGGTTGACGCGGAACTTCAGGCCGGCGGCACGCGCCTCGTCCTCGCGAAGCCCGGCCGAGGTGAGCGGCGGAATGGTGAAGACCGCCGACGCGATGCCGTCGTAGCTCACGCGGCGCGTGTTGCCCTGCAGGAGATTGGCGGTCAGCACGGCGACGTCGTGGTCGGCCTTCGGCGTCAGCGCCGGTCCGCTGGCGGCGGCATCGCCCCCCGCGTAGACGGCGGCATTGGAGACCGACTGCAAGAACTCGTTCACGACCACCCCGCGCTTCTCACGCTTCACGCCGGCCGCGTCCAGATCGAGCGCATCGAGCTCGGGCACGCGCCCAGCCCCGTGGACCGCGAGATCGGTCTCGAACGTGACCTCGTTGCCGCGGCGGGCACCGCGCACCACGAGACCGCCGGCGGCCGCGTCGATCCCGCGGACCTCGGTCTCGAGCTCCACGCGGATGCCGAGCTCGCGGCTGCGGCGCACGAGCTGGTCGACGAGGTCGGGGTCGAAGGCCTCCAGCGGCCGCCGGCCGCGGTGCAGGATCGTCACCTGGGCGCCCGCGCGCGCGGCGACGTGGGCGAACTCGAAGGAGATGTAGCCGCCACCGATGAAGAGCGCGCGCGCCGGCATTCTTGGGAGATCGAGAAAGGCGTCGCTCGTGCTGACGCGTTCGGCGCCGGGGAACTTCAAGGGCACGGGGATGGCGCCGGCCGCAATCAGCACGCGGCGGCCGGTCAGCCGGTCGTCCCCCACCACCAGCGTCGCCGGGCCCACGAAGCGGGCGACGCCGTGGAAGAGCTCGATGCCCATCTCGGTCCACGTCCGCTCGGTGTGCTCGGTCGTGCCGCCAATCAGCTCGCGCTTGAAGGCGATGAGCCGCGGCCACTCGAGCGTGAGACCGTCGGCGGGCACGCCGCGGCCGGTCAGGTCGCGGGCGGCGTTGACTGCCTCGGCGGCGCCGACCAGGATCTTCTTGGGGACGCAGCCGCGGAGGGCGCACGTGCCGCCGAACGGCTGTCGATCGACCACGGCCACGCTCCAGCCGGCCTCACGGCAGCGCGACGCGACCGCGGAGGTGACACCGCTGCCGACGACCACGAGATCGTACTGTCTGTCCATGGCGCTCCATCCACGCCGAGCGCCGGGGCCGCTACCGCCCCAGCGCCTTCAGCACGTAGCGGTTGTCGAAGATGCTCTCGGGCTCGATCTTCAGCGTGGCGGGGACCGCCTCGAACACGCGCATGGTCTCGATGACCCGGGCCACGCCGTCCCGGCTGACGAGCGAGTCGGGCGGAAATCCCTCGCGCGCGTGCTCGAAGGACTCCGCGTAGAGCTTCGGGTCGCCAGCGAGGTCCTTCGGTAGCATCTGGGCCATCTGCTCCCCGGACGAGCCTGCGATGAGCTTGTTGGCCTTCACGAGCGCGTTGACCATCTTCTGCACCGTGGCCGGGCGCTTGGCGATGACGTCCGGGCGCGTGAGCAATGTGGTGCCCTGCACCTCGCCGCCCATCGCCTCCTGCGTGCCCTTGATCGTGAACATGTCGACCAGCGCGTAGCCCTTGCCCTGCTTGAGGAACGCCGTGAAGAACGGATCGAGCATCATGCCGGCGTGGACGGAGTCCTTCTCGATGGCCAGCGGCATCGTGTTGCCGCCGGCGCCGATGATCTTCACGTCGTCGGCCTTCACGCCGTTCTTGGCCAGCAGGTAGCCGAGGATCATGTGGGTCTGCGAGCCCGGCGAGGTCACGCCGATCGGGCGGCCCTTGAGGTCGGCGATCGACTTGATCTCGCCCTTGTACTTGTTGGCCACCACCAGGGCCATCATGGCCAGCCTCACGTGCGAGTGCACGGCGACCAGGTCCTTCTTCTGCACCTTGGCCTTGATGGCGTGATCGATGGCGTTGGCGCTGAAATCGACCGAGCCGCCGATGAGCGCGGAGGCGGCCTGGGAGCCGCCGCCCTTGATGTCGAGGATCTCCACGTCGAGGCCTTCCTCGGCGAAGTAGCCCTTGGCCTTCGCGAGCGCGGTGGGCAGGTAGACCATGAGGCCCACGCCGCCGATGCCGACCGTGACCTTCTCGGCGGCCCGCGCCGCCGGCGCCCAGGCGGACGCCAGGACCGTGGTGACGAGCGCCACCGAGACGATGCGCCACAGCAGTGTTCGCATGCGAACCTCCTTCGCGCGAGGGCGGATCACTTTGCGACCGGCTTCCAGTAGGAGAACCGCGCGTCCAGCCGCTTGAGGCCGAGGTCGATGGCGATCACGGCCGCCATCAGCACGAGCAGCCCGGCCAGCACGCCGGTGGCGTTGAACATCGACTCCGCGTAGGAGATCACGTAGCCCATCCCCTCGTGCGAGCCGAGGTACTCGCCGACGACGGCGCCGATGAGGGCGAAGCCCACGCTGGTGCGCAGGCTCGCGAAGATCCACGTGAGCGCCGAGGGCAGCAGCACGTGGCGGATGAGATGGCGCGGGCCGGCCCCCAGGAGGCGCGCGTTGTTGACGAGGTCGCGGTCCACCTCGCGGATGCCGGTGTAGGTGCTGAAGAACACCACGAAGAACACGAGCGAGATGACCATCACGACCTTGGAGAGCAGGCCGAGGCCGAACCAGAGGATGAACAGCGGCGCCAGCACCACGCGCGGCATGGCATTGAGCGCCACCATCAGCGGATCGAAGATGTGGGCCAGCTTCTCCCAGTGGGCGAAGCAGAAGCCGACCGCCACGCCGAGCACCGTGCCCAGGAGGAACCCGATGATCGTCTCCTGCATCGTCACCAGCAGGTGCCGGAAGATGAAGCCGGTGCGGATCCAGTCGGCGATCTGCGTGGCCAGCACCGTGGGCTGGCTGACGAAAAAGGGATCGACCCACGCCCGCCGCGTGGCCACCTCCCACAGGAGGAGGAACGCGGCCAGGAGGCCGGCCCGCCAGAGGCGGATCTCAGTCCAGGAGACCGGTCTGGCTGCGCTCGTAGCCAAGGCGCACCTCGTCCTTCAGATCCTTCCAGATCGTTTCGTACAGCCGGCCGAAGTCGGGATGGAAGCGGATCTCGGTGACCGAGCGCGGGCGCGGCAGGCTGATCGTGTAGATCGACTTCACGCGCCCGGGCGAGGCGGTCATCACCACGATGCGATCCGAGAGCGCGATGGCCTCCTCGAGGTCGTGGGTGACGAACACGACGGTGCGGCGGAACTGCGACCAGATCTCCAGCAGGTCGTTCTCCATGAGGTTGCGCGTCTGCACGTCGAGCGCGCCGAAGGGCTCGTCCATCAGCACGATCTCCGGCTCGTAGACCATCGTCATGGCCAGCGCGACGCGCTTGCGCATGCCGCCCGAGAGCTGATGGGGATGATAACGCTCGAAGCCCCTGAGACCGATGCGCGCGATCCAGTCCGCCACGCGCGGCCGCGCGACCTCGGCGGCGACGCCGCGGAAGAGCAGCGGCAGGCCGACGTTCTGCGCCACGGTCTTCCACGGGAAGAGCGCGTCGCGCTGGAACACGAAGCCCAGCCGAGGATCGACGCCCGCCACCGGCCGTCCATCGAGGCTGATGCGTCCCTCGCTGACCGGCACCAGGCCCGCGACGAGCGCCAGCAGCGTGGACTTGCCGCAGCCCGAGGGCCCCACGATCGACACGAACTCGCCGCCGCGCACGTCGAAGGAGACGCGCTCGACGGCGGTGAACTCCCGGTTCTCGCGCGGCAGCGAAAACCGGTGCGTCACCTGCTCGAGGACGATCGCGCCGGTGGGCACAGTGGTGGGATTCTACCCGGGCCCTCCCCGTTCGTGAAGGCTAGCCGGCGGCGAGCGGACTCGGCAGCGCGGCCGACAGCGTGCGCGGCGGCCGGAAGGTGAGCGCGATGGCCACGGCCCCGAGGCCGATGCCGAAGGAGCCGATGAAGAGCCACGCGTAGTTGCCGAAGCCGTCAAACACCCAGCCGCCGGCCCACGGCCCCAGCGCCATGCCCAGCGTGGAGACGAAGGCCACCGCGCCGAGCGCGGTACCCATGATGCGCGCGCCGAAGTACTCGCGCACGAGGATGGCGTAGAGCGGCATCACGCCGCCGTAGGCGAAGCCGAACAGCACCGCGAGCGCGTAGAAGCCCGCGAGCCGGCCCGTGAACAGGTAGAGGCTGACGGCCGCCGCCTGGATGGCGAGCCCGACGAGCAGCGTGCGCTTGGCGCCGACGCGGTCGGCGACGAGGCCGCAGACGACGCGGCCCCCCAGCGCGGCCAGGCCGGCGGTGCCGAGCACGGTGACGGCGGCCATCGCGGGCACGCCGTGGTCGAGCGCGTTGGCCACCATGTGGAAGATCGGGCCCGAGTGAGCCGCGCAGCACGCGAAGTGGGTGAGCGCGATGGCGGCGAACTGCGGCGTGCGCAGCGCCTCGGCCACCGTGAACTCGCGGCCATCGGCCCCGGCCGTCGCGGCCATCTCGCCGAGCGCCGGCTTCGGCGGCTCGCGCACGAGCAGCGCGGCGGGAATGACCAGGAGCCACGCCAGATCCCCGACCACCATCATGGCCACGCGCCAGTCGTAATTGGTGATGATCCAGCGCGCCAGCGGCCCCACCGTCATGGAGCCCAGGCCGATGCCCGACGACACGAGCGCGACGGCGAGACTGCGATGGCGCGTGAACCAGCGCGTGGTCACCGCGCTCAGCGGGGCGTAGAAGCTGCCGGCCGCCACGCCCACGATGACGCCGAAGACGAGCTGGAACTGACCGAGCGTGGTCGCCTGGCTTCCCGCCACCATGCCGAAGCCGAGCAGGATGGCGCCGGAGAGCACGACGACGCGCGTGCCGAACCGGTCGGACAGCACGCCCCAGAAGAACGAGCCGACGCCCATGCTGAGCCAGTTGAGGAGCGCCGCCGTCGAGATCCCCGCGCGCGACCACCCCGTCGCCTCCGCCATCGGCGGCAGGAACACGCCGAGCGAGAGCATGGCCCCCAGTCCGAAGCACGTCGCGACCATGCCCGCGCCCACCACGACCCAGCCGTAGAAGATCTTCATAGCGGTGGATCGTACTCCATTGAGATGCGCCGGCGCCGGCGCCGGATTCGCGGAATCTTCCGTGCGACCCGACCCGTCGCAAAGGACGAACGGGAGGAATGCCATGAATGGCTTGAAAGCGATCGGGCTCACGGTGATGTTGATCGGGTCCGCGGCGCCGGCCCTCGCCCAGCTTCCGGGAGAGCCGCGGCGGCCGTTTCAGTACGACGCGACGGGCGACGCAAAGTATAACTTCGAGCGCGGGGCGCCGGACGCGCGCGTGCGCGACGCACAGCGCGTGCTTCAGGAGCGCGGGTTTTACCACGGGCCGCTGGACGGCCTCATGACGCCCGAGATGCGTCGAGCCGTCTGGAACTTCCAGAAGGCGCAGGGGTTTCGGCTCTCGGGCCGCCTCGAGCAGCAGACCATGGACGCGCTCGGCCTGACGCCGACGGGCGCGACGGCGAAGGACGCCCCGTCGAGCTCCGAATCCGAGCCGAGCGCGCTGCCGGGATCGTTCGCCGCGCCGCGCTCGACACCCGATCAGGGGAACTTCCAGGCGCCGTAGTGGAAGACCGGGCGTGGCTGTCCGGCCCGCTGCCGTACGGGAGGTAGTGGCCCGGGGCGCCCCGCCCGTCCCCGTCGGCGAAGTCGAGCGTCAGGTCGACGCGAAGAACTCGGCGGAGGCGATCTTGTCCTTGGCCGGCACGATGGTGTGATCGAGACGGATCGTCATGGGCCGACGTCCCCCGCCCTCAGTGTGCCACGCTCGGGATCGGCAGCGCGGCGGCTCGCGTGCGCGGCGCGCGGAACGTGAACGCGATGGCCACGGCGCCGAGGCCGATGCCGAAGGAGCCGAGGAACAGCCAGAAGTATCCGCCGAACGTGTCGTAGAGCCACCCGCCCGCCCACGGCCCCAGCGCCATGCCGAGCGTGGAGACGAACGCGACGGCGCCGAACGCGGTCCCCATGATGCGCTCGCCGAAGTACTCGCGCACGAGGATGGCGTAGAGGGGCATGACGCCGCCGTAGGCGAAGCCGAACACCAGCGCGACGGCGTAGAAGCCGGCGAGGTCCTGCGTGAAGAGGTAGAGGCTCACGGCGACGGCCTGGAGCGCGAGCCCCGCGACCAGCGTGCGCTTGGCGCCGGCGCGATCGGCCACGAGCCCGCAGATGATCTTGCCGCTCAGCGAGGCCAGGCTGGCGACGCTCAGCACCGTCGTCGCCGTCATCGCGGAGACGCCGTGATCGATCACGTTGGTGACCATGTGGAAGATCGGTCCCGAGTGCGCCGCGCAGCACGCGAAGTAGGCGAGGGCGAGCGCCGCGAACTGCGGCGTGCGGAGCGCCTGCGCGACCGTGAGCTCACCGCCGGCGGCGGTGACCGCGCCCACGCCGGGGGACGGCGGCGCCGGCGGGTTGCGCACGAGCAACGCGGCGGGGATCACGACGAGCCACACGAGATCGCCGATGACCAGCATGGCGAAGCGCCAGTCGTAGCTGGAGATGAGCCAGCGAGCGAGCGGTCCCATCACGGCCGAGCCGACGCTGAGCCCGGCCGAGACGAGCGCGACGGCAAGGCTGCGATGCCGCGTGAACCAGCGCGCCGTCGTCGCGGTCATCGGTGTGTAGAAGCTGCCCGCCGCCAGCCCGACCAGCACGCCGAACAGGAGCTGGAACTGGCCGAGGGTGGCCGCCCGGCTCGCCGTCACCAGGCCGAGACCGAGCAGCGCGCCGCCCGCCAGCACGACCGCGCGCGTGCCGAACCGGTCGGAGAGTGCGCCCCAGAGGAACGCGCCCGCCCCCATGCAGAGCCAGTTGACCAGCGCCGCCGTCGAGATGCCCGTGCGGGACCAGCCCATCGCCTCGGCCATCGGCGCCAGGAATATGGTGAGCGACAGCATCGCGCCCACGCCGACGCACGTGACGACGATCCCCACCGCGACGACGACCCAGCCGTAGAAGAGCTTCACGACGCCGAACGTTCGCGCTCGAGCAAGTCGGGCTGCGGCAGGCCGGTGAGCTCGATGACCGGCCGCACCTCCACGGTGCCCCGCCGGGCCATGGGAATCCGCGCGGCGACGGCGATGGCCTCGTCGAGGTCCTTGGCGTCGATCAGGAAGTAGCCGCCGAGCTGCTCCCGCGTCTCGGCGAAGGGCCCGTCCGTCACGAGCCGCTTGCCCTCGCGCACGCGGACGCTGGTCGCCGTGGACGTCGGATGCAGCGGAGCGGCCGCGCGGTACTGCCCGGCGGCATAGATCTGGTGCGCGAGCTCGGCCGACTCACGGTAACAGTCGTTCCGCTCGGCCTCGCTCAGGGCCTGCTCGTCTCCGTAAATGAGCAGCATGTATCTCACGTCTGAGCCTCCCTTCTCACGGCGCCTAGCCGCCGGCCATCGCGCCCACGATCAGGAACGGCTCGGCGCCCGTCGCGACCGCCTCTGGCAGCGGCGTGTCCGCCGGCTCGTGCGACAGGTCCTCCCCGCAGGCGAAGAAGCGGAGGAACGCGCGGCGCCGGTGGGTGACCTGGTCGCGAATCGTCCCGCGCAGCGTCGGGTAGGCAGTCTCCAGCGCCTCGAGGACTGCGTCCGGCGTGGCAGGCCCGCCGAGCTCGAGCTTCACCTCGCCGTCCACGCGCGCCAGCGTGCGCAGGTGCGCCGGGAGCACCACGCGGATCATGGCAGGGTCTGCGCCTCGACGGAGACCACCGACGGCAGGTCGCGCACGATCGGCGTCCAGCTATCGCCGCCGTTGGACGAGCCGTACACCTGGCCGCCCGTGGTGCCGAAATAGACGCCGCACGGGTCGAGCGTGTCGACCGCCATGGCGTCGCGCAGGACGTTGACGTAGCAGTGGGCCTGCGGCAAGCCCTTCGTGAGCGCTTCCCACTCCTGGCCGCCGCTGCGGCTGCGGTAGACGCGCAGCTTGCCGTCGGGCGGATAGTGCTCCGAGTCGCTCTTGATCGGCACCACGTAGATCGTCTCCGGCTCGTGGGCGTGCACGTCGATGGGGAAGCCGAAGTCCGTGGGCAGGTTGCCGCTGACCTCGCGCCACGACTCGCCTGCGTCGTCGCTGCGCATGACGTCCCAGTGCTTCTGCATGAAGAGGACGTTCGGCCGCGCGCGATGCATCGCGATGCGGTGCACGCAGTGGCCGACCTCCGCGGTCGGGTCGGGGATCTGCTCGGACCGCAGGCCGCGGTTCATCGGCCGCCACGTCGTGCCGCCGTCGTCGCTGCGGAAGGTGCCGGCCGCCGAGATCGCGATGAAGATCCGGCCCGGGTGGCTCGGATCGAGGAGGATCGTGTGCAGGCACATCCCGCCGGCGCCCGGCTGCCACACGGGGGCCGACTTGTGCGTGCGCAGCCCCGCCAGCTCCTGCCACGTCTGGCCGCCGTCCTTCGAGCGGAACAGCGCGGCGTCCTGGATGCCGGCGTAGACCGTGTCGGGGTCGGTGAGCGACGGCTCCAGATGCCAGACGCGCGCGAACTCCCACGGGCGCTGCGTGCCGTCGTACCAGAGATGCGTGCCGACGGCGCCCTCGTATTCGAACTTGTTGCCCATCGTCTCCCACGTCTTGCCGCCGTCGCTGGAGCGCTGGATCACCTGCCCGAACCAGCCGCTCGACTGCGACGCATAAATGCGATTCGGGTCGGCGGGGGAGCCCTTCAGGTGATAGAGCTCCCAGCCCCCGAAGTGCGGACCGCTGACGTCCCACCGCTCGCGCGTGCCGTCCGCCGTGAGTACGAAGCCGCCCTTGCGCGTGCCGACCAGGAGCCGTATCCCGCTCATCCTCGCGTCCTCCCTGCCACGTAGGCTTCGAGACGATCCAGTGTCTGCCCGAGTCCTTCGACGGCGCCGAGCTCCCCGGCGACCTTGTCGCGCTGGGCCGCCGAGTCGAAGCGCATGCGCACGACGAGCCGGGTCTGGTCCCCGTGCGCGCCGAACGTCGCCGTCATCCGGAACGTCGGTCCCGAGACGTGCGAGTAGACCAGGCGCTCCGGCGTCACGACCTCGTCGTAGACGCTTCTGTTCTTGTAGTCCGTGCCGTCGGGGCCGTGCATGACGAAGCGCCACACGCCGCCCGGCCGCACGTCCATCTCCTCGATCGTGTTCGTGAAGGCGTTCGGGCCCCACCAGTGCCCGACGTGCGCGGGGTCGGTCCACATGGCGAACACGACCTCGCGCGGCGCATCGACGATCCGCGTGGCGGTGATCTCCCGATCGGCGAGCAGGAGGGCGTCGAGGCGCTCCGCGGCGGTCGACGAGACGACCTGCGCTCGCAGGGTCTGCATCGTCTTGCCGCCCTCCTCGGCGAAGGTCACGGTGGTCAGCACCTCGAAGAGCGGCTGCCCCCGCGGATCGACCCAGGCCGCGAAGACGGCGTCACGCGGAGCCTCGAAGAGGCGCATCACGACGAGCTCCTGATTGGTCATGCGGGCAGACCGTCCCGCACCGGCCGCACTTCCACGGTGCTGGTGCGGGCCAGGGGCACGCGGGCGGCGACAGCGATGGCCTCGTCGAGATCCTTGACGTCGATCACCATGTAGCCGCCGAGCTGCTCGCGGGTCTCGGCGAACGGCCCATCGGTGACGAGCCGCTTGCCGTCGCGCACGCGGACGCTGGTGGCCGAGACCGACCCGTGCAGCGGGTGACCGCCCAGGTACTGGCCGCGCGCCGTCAGCTCTTCCGCGAGCGTCACGGTGTCGAGATAGAGCTGCTGGCGCTCGCCGGCGCTCATCTTCTCCCACACCGGCTCGTCCCGGCAGATCATGAGCATGTATTTCACGTGTCCCTCCATCACCTGGTCGAACGGCCGGGGCCGAAATCGACAGCCGCCCGAACAATCGCTGCTCCAGTCCACGATACTGGAGCTGTCGATGTCGGGGCCGCCCGTTCGACCTGTCAGTAGAAAGGAGACACGACGATGCGATTCATGATCCTGCTCAAGGCCGACAAAACCACCGAGGCGGGGGCGCTCCCCGACGAAAAGATCCTGACCGCCATGAGCCGCTACAACGAGGAGCTGGTGAAGGCGGGCGTGATGCTGGCCGGCGAGGGCCTCCAGCCGAGCTCGAAGGGCGCGCGCGTCACGTTCTCGGGGACGAAGCGGACCGTGACCGACGGGCCCTTCCCCGACGCGAAGGGCCTGATCGCCGGCTTCTGGATGATCAAGGTCAAGTCCAAGGAGGAGGCGATCGAGTGGGTGAAGCGCTGCCCCAACCCGCTTCAGGGTGAGGCCGAGATCGAGATCCGCCAGGTCTTCGAGGCGGAGGACTTCGGGGCGGAGTTCACGCCCGAGCTGCGCGAGGCGGAGGAGCGGATGCGCAAGCAGATCGGCGGCAAGCCCTAGCGGGACTCAGCGGCGACCGGGGCCTTGCCCAGCGGCGCGACTCGCCAGCGGCCGTACGCCACGAAGGCGGCGAGGAGCAGGACCCCCAGCGGGATCAGCGCCATCGTGACGTCGCCGGCCATGAGGCCGAGCGCGGTGGCGCCGATCATGATGATGACGAGCCCGGCGGCGGCCAGCGGCGTCAGGCCCGGCTTGATGCGCAGGAGTCCCGGCAGGATCAGGCCGAGCCCGCCCAGCGCCTCGACCACGCCGATGAAGCGGATGAAAGGGCCGGGCATCGGAAAGGGCCCCTGCAACTGGTCGAGCGGCACGACGAGCTTCATGCCGCCCGCGAACAGAAAGACCGCGGCCAGCAATATCTGCACGATCCACAGCGCATAGGTCATGATCCCTCACCTCTCACGATCGTAGTCGTCCACCATCAGGTCGAGCGGGCGCGGCCCGGATCGACACCCGGCGTAGATTATCCCTCGTGGGGCAGGTCGCCGAAGCGCAGTCGGCCGTCGATGCCGTGTATCGCTCGGACTGGGGCCGGATCGTCGCCACCCTGATCCGGCTCGTTCGCGACTTCGACCTGGCCGAGGACGCCGCGCAGGACGCGTTTGCCGCCGCGGTGGACCAGTGGCCGGTCGCCGGCATCCCCGACGTCCCTCGCGCGTGGATCATCCAGACGGCGCGCCACAAGGCGATCGACCGCATCCGGCGGCACGCGCGCTTCGCGGAGAAGCTCGAGGCCTACACGGCGACCGAGGCAACCCTGACCGTCGAGCCGCCGGAGCTCGATCCGGGCGACATCCCCGACGATCGCCTGCGGCTGATCTTCACCTGCTGCCACCCGGCGCTGGCGCTGGAGGCCCAGGTGGCGCTCACGCTGCGCACGCTGGGCGGCCTCGACACGGACGAGATCGCGCGCGCCTTCCTGGTGCCCACCGCCACCATGGCGCAGCGCCTCGTACGGGCCAAGGCCAAGATTCGCGACGCGGGCATTCCCTACACGGTCCCCGAGACGGGCGACATGCCGCTTCGGCTCGAGGCCGTGCTGGCGGTGATCTACCTGATCTTCACCGAGGGCTACGCGCCTACGCGCGGCGAGGCCCTCGTGCGCACCGACCTGTGCGCGGAAGCCATTCGCCTGGCGCGGCTGGTGCGCGCGCTGATGGCGCCGCAGCCGCCGTCGGAGGCCACGGGGCTCCTGGCGCTCATGCTCCTTCACGACTCGCGGCGCGAGGCGCGCCTGGATCCAGCCGGGGACCTCGTCCTGCTGGAAGCGCAGGACCGCACGCGCTGGAACGGCAAGCAGATCGCCGAGGCGCTGCCGCTCGTCGAGGAGGGCTTGCGCGGGGGGCCCGGTCCGTTCGCGCTGCAGGCGGCGATCGCGGCGCTGCACTGCCAGGCGCGGCGCCCGGAGGACACGGACTGGGCGCAGATCGTTCGGCTCTACGATCTGCTCGAGCGTGTGCAGCCCACGCCCATCGTGGCGCTCAACCGCGCGGCGGCCGTCGCGATGGCGGAAGGCCCGCGACCAGCGCTCGCGCTCATCGACGCGCTGGCCGGCCGCGGCGACCTCGAGCGCTATCACCTGCTCCACGCTGCGCGGGCCGATCTGCTGCGGCGTCTCGGATCTTCGGCGGAGGCGGCGAAGAGCTACGCGCGCGCCCTCGCGCTCGTCACCAACGACGCCGAGCGCCGCTTTCTCGAGCGACGCCTGCGCGAGCTGGACCCGCCGGCCTCGTAGCGCGTCGGCTATACTCTCGGCCCATGCGACCGATCACGGTGATGGAGCCGTTCCACTCGCTCTTCTACGCGCCGCTCTACGTCGCGCTCGGTCTCGGCCACTTCCGCGCCGAGGGCCTCGACGTCACGACCGGCACGCCCGCGCAGAGCGGCGGCACGGTCACGGCGCTGCTGGAGGGGTCGGCCGAGATCTGCCTGGGCGGCATCATGCGCAGCCTCGACGTCGCCGACCGCGGCGGCGGCGTGCTCCCGCACTTCATCGAGGTGAACAGCCGCAACGGCTTCTTCCTGCTGGGCCGCGAGCCGCGCCCGGCCTTCCGGTGGTCGGAGCTGGCCGGCAAGACCGTGCTCTCGTTCGCCGAGGCGCCCACGCCCTGGCAGTGCATGCTCACGGTCCTGCGCCGCGAGGGCGTCGACCCGGCGCGTGTGCGGATCGAGCGGCACCGGCCACTGGCGGAGAAGGTGGCGGCCTGGCGCGCCGGGCACGGCGATTTTCTGGAGACGGGTCAGCCGATCGTCGAGCAGCTCGTGGAAGAGGGCGCCGCGCACCTCGTCGTCTCGATGGGCGACGCGACGGGACCGCTACCGTTCTCCTCCTACATGACCACGCCGGCGCGCCTGCGCGACGAGCGCGAGCTGCTGCTGGCGTTCGCCCGTGCGGTCTTCCGGACGCAGGCGTGGATGGCCCAGGCGCCGGGGGCCGAGATCGCGCGGGTCGTCGCGCCGTGGTTCGCCGACATCCCCGAGCGCTTCCGCGTGGCGGCGGTCGAGCGCTACGCGCGGCAAGGCACGTGGGCGCGCGATCCGCTGTGCCGGCGCGAGGGGTACGAGTACCTGCAGCAGATCCTGCTCGACGGCGGCTTCATCAAGAGCCGCCATCGTTACGAGGACCTGATCGACACCTCGATCGCGCAGCAGGTGATCACGGCTGCAGCGAGCTGACCTTCGCCTGCAGCTTCTCGATCAGATACGGGAAGCCGCCGTTCTGCATGAGGCGGGCGAACTGGGCGCGGTAATTGCCGAGCAGGCTGGCGCCGCCCACGCTGACGTCCACCACGCGCCAGCGGCCGTCTGCGGCGCGCTGCATGACGTAGTCCATCGGTGTGCGCTCGCCGTCGCGGGCCACGATCGCCGCGCGGACGATGGCGCGATTGGTGTCGACGACGTCGTCGCCGACCACGATCCGCTGTCCGTCCAGGGAGTCCAGGCGCCGCAGATAGGCGCGATCCAGCAGGTCCACGAAGAGGCGAACGAACGTCGCGCGCTCCTCGGTGGTGCGCTCGGCCCACGCGCGCCCCAGCGTCCGCCGGGCAGCCTCCTCGAAGTCGAACGTCTCGTCCACGACGGCCCGCACCTGGCGCTGGCGCTCGGCGGGCTCGCAGTCGCGATCGGTGAGGATGCTGACGACCCGATCGGCCTGGCGCTGCAGCTCGACGGCCGCATCGCCGGCCCTGGCGGGCGTGGCGAGGAACGCCGGGATGACGAGGGTGACCACGGCGAGGACATGGCTCAAACGCATGGGATCGGCCTCCGCGGTCAGTCAGGTGCAAGGAGGGTGCCCAGCCGGATTCCGCGCCTTTTCGCCTCCGGCAGGGTAAGCACTTCCCGAGAATCACCACTTCGGACTGCTTGGCGCTGGCAGTCCCGTGCACGTCGCGATATACGTAGTTCTACGCAGGCCGCCATGTCCGGTCCCATCCCTCCCGGCCCGTAGATGCATCCGGATTCCGTCCCCCTGGCCGGCCTTCGCGTGCTGGTCGTCGAGGACCACGCCGATACCCGGGAGATCGTCGAGCTGATCCTCGCCGCCGCCGGCGCCACCGTGACGACGGCGGCGTCCGCGGAAGAGGCGCTGGTCGCTCTCGGCGGCGCCGACGTGGTCGTCACCGACTACCGGCTGAGCGGCGAGAGCGGCATGTGGCTGCTCGCGCGCATCCGCGAGCGCCCCGCGCCGATTCCCGTGCTGCTCATGACGGGCCTGGCCGACATCAACGCGCGCGAGCTGGAGACGGCCGGCTTCGCTCGCATCCTCAAGAAGCCCGTCGATCCGTTTCGGCTGTGCGACGAGGTGCGCGCCGTCGTCCGCGGGCGGTAGGGGGAAGGTCAGGCGCGCTCCAGGGCCGCGAGGTCGAGCTTCTTCATGGTCAGCAGCGCCGCCATGACCCGTTTCGCTTTCGCGGCGTCCCCCTGCAGCAGCCGGTTGAGCGCGCGCGGAACGACCTGCCAGGAGACGCCGAAGCGGTCCTTGAGCCAGCCGCACTGCCCGGGCTGGCCGCCGGCGGAGAGCCGATCCCAGAAGTCGTCGATCTCGGCCTGCGTGTCACAGTTCACGACGAAGGAGACCGCCTCGGTGAAGTGGAAGACCGGCCCGCCGTTGAGCGCGACGAACTCCTGCCCGTCGAGCTCGAAGGCCACGGTCATGACGGTTCCGGCCGGCCGGCCGGCGGCCCGCGCCGTCGCCTCGTCGTAGCGGGCGGTGCTCTGGATCCTCGAGTTCGCGAAGATCGACACGTAGAACTTCACCGCCTCTTCGGCGCGGTCGTCGAACCACAGGAACGGAGTGACTCGCTGTGTCAGCGTCGGCATCGTGGGCCCTCCCCTCTCGGTCTGTGTTCATCTCCACGAGCAGGTCGAACGCGGATCCGATGGATCGACAGGCGCCTGCAAGTGGGTCGCCGCCGACTCGCGCGGCGGCTCGGACCGTGTGGTAGGCTGCGCGCAACGAAGACAGGACGCCGAGTGTCGCACCGATCGTGGGAGGAGCCCCAATGAGCGCTCACGGCCATCCATCGCCCACCCAGATCCGCTCGAGTCTCGATCACCCCGTCATCGACGGCGACGGCCACTGGGTCGAGTTCGACCCGGTCTTCGCCGAGCGCATGCGGAAAGTCGGCGGCGACCTCGCGGCCGACGGATTCCTCGCCGCCCTGAAGACGACCCAGGACGCGCTCGGCATGTCGCTCGCCGAGCGACGGCGCCGGCGCATCGCGCAGCCGGCGTTCTGGAGCCGCCAGGCGGAGAACACGCTCGACCGCGCCACCGCCATGATGCCGCGGCTGCTCTACGAGCGCCTGCCGGAGCTCGGCACCGATTTCGCGATCATCTATCCGACGGCGGGCTTGCGGCTGCCGCGCATCCACGACGACGCCACGCGGCGCGCGGTGATTCGCGCGCACAACGTGGTGACGGCGGACGCTTTCCGGAACCTGGGCGACCGCCTGACGCCCGCCGCGATCATCCCGATGCACACGCCCGAGGAGGCCATCGCCGAGCTCGAGTACGTCACGCGCGAGCTGGGGGCCAAGGTGGGGATGTTCGGCAGCGGCATGTCCCGGCGCCTCTCGACGGCGACGCAGTCGGATCCCGATGCGACGCGGATCGCCGTCTGGTACGACGTGCTCGCCCTCGACAGCGACCACGACTACGACCCGGTGTGGGCCAAGTGCGCCGAGCTCGGCATCGCGCCGACCTTCCACAGCGCCGGCAGCAACCAGGGCCTGCGCCTGTCGCCCTCGAACTTCGTGTACAACCACATCGGTCACTTCGCCGCCGCCGGCCACGCCGTCTGCAAGGCGGTCTTCCTGGGCGGCGTGACGCGCCGCTTCCCCGAGCTTCGCTTCGCGTTCCTCGAGGGCGGCGTGGGCTGGGCCTCCCAGCTCTTCGGCGACCTCCTCGAGCACTGGGAGCGCCGCAGCGCCAGGGCTCTGGAGCGCATGGACCCGCGCAAGCTCGACCGCGCGCTGCTGATGAGCCTGGCCGAGAAGTACGGGGACGCCGACACGGTGGCCGCGCTGGAGGCCCGCGACGGCTGGCCCGATCACGATGTGAGCCTGACCGGCGGCGTGGCCGACCTCGACGACTTCTCGGCGTGCAAGATCACCCGCAAGCAGGACTGGATCGACCTCTACGTCACGCCCTTCTACTTCGGCTGCGAGGCCGACGATCGGATGAACGCGACGGCCTTCAGCCCGCACAACCCGTTCGGCGCCAAGCTGAACGCGCTGTACAGCTCGGACATCGGCCACTTCGACGTGATCGACATGCGCGACCCGCTGGCCGAGGCGCACGAGCTGGTCGAGGACGGCGTGATCAGCGCCGACAACTTCCGCGACTTCACGTTCGCCAACGCCGTCCACCTGTGGGGCACGCAGAACCCGCTCTTCTTCGAGGGCACCGCGGTCGCCAAGGCCGCCGCCGAGGAGCTGACGCGACCGCCGGTCCGCCCGACGCCGCGCTGAACCCGGCTCGCGAGGCGGCCGCCGCGCCGCCTCGCGAGTCGTCGGCCGTGGGTAAGTGAATCTCCATGGGCAAGGTGGGGTCGAGCGTCCTCGAGGTCGCCGGTCGCGAAGTGGTCATCACCAACCCCGACAAGACGTTCTTTCCCCAAGCCGGCTACACCAAGCTCGACCTCGCGCGATACTACGCGGCCGTCGCCGAGGGCGCCCTGCGCGGCATCGCCGGGCGGCCGATCGTGCTGAAGCGCTACGTGGATGGCGCCGAGGGGGAGCCCTTCTTCCAGAAGCGCGCGCCGGAGGCGCGGCCGGACTGGGTCGAGACGGTGGAGCTGCGGTTCCCGTCCGGCCGCACGGCGCGCGAGATCGTCGTCCGCGATGCCGCGCAGCTGCTGTGGATCGTGAACCTGGGGTGCATCGACCTGAATCCCCACCCCGTGCGCGCCGACGACCTCGAGCATCCCGACGAGCTGCGCGTCGACCTCGACCCGGGTCCGGGCGTGAGCTGGGACGACGTACGCCGCGTGACGCTGCTGGTGCACG
This sequence comes from Candidatus Rokuibacteriota bacterium, assembly GCA_003220265.1. Classification (GTDB taxonomy): domain Bacteria; phylum Methylomirabilota; class Methylomirabilia; order Rokubacteriales; family CSP1-6; genus AR5. The sequence continues at coordinate 20,222 of QHRW01000027.1, forward strand.
CCGTCCTCGGCGAGCACGGGCTCACCGGCTGGCCCAAGACTTCGGGCTCGCGCGGCATGCACGTCAACGTCCGTATCGAGCGCCGCTGGAGCTTCGAGGCGGTGCGGCGCGCAGCGCTGGCGCTCGCGCGCGAGGTGGAGCGGCGCGCGCCCGAGCACGCGAGCAGCAAGTGGTGGAAGGAGGAGCGCCGCGGCGTCTTCCTCGACTACAACCAGAACGCCAAGGACCGCACGGTGGCCTCCGCCTGGTCGGTGCGGCCCACCCCCGATGCACGCGTCTCCATGCCGCTCGACTGGGACGAGGTGGCGGGCTGCGATCCGGCGGCGTTCACGCTGGTGACCGCGCCCGCGCGATTCGCGGAGCGCGGCGACGTGTCGGCCGGCATCGACGCCGCGGCGGGCTCGCTCGACTCGCTGCTCGAACTGTCCGCGGCGCAGGAGGCCGCGGGGCTTCCCGACGCGCCGTGGCCGCCGCACTACAAGAAACAGCGGGGCGAAGGTCCGCGCGTCGCGCCGTCACGACGCCAGGCCTCCGGCGGCGACCACGAGCGCCGCCGCCGGTCCGCGCAGACGCTCGTCACGGTGGCGAAAGCGGCGTACAAGGCGGAGGCGCTCGCCGGCCTCGAACGCTGGAAGGCCCGGCATCCCGAGGCCGCCGGCCGCTTGCAGGTGGACGACGTCCTCGTCGACTCGATGCGCGGGCGCTCGAGCACCTGGACCCGCGTCCGGGTCAATCTGCGCCACGTTCCCGAGGCCCAGCGCCCTCCCGCCGAGGCTCCCGACCCCGACTACGATCCCTGGCGCGGCCGCGGCTAGCCGCCGGCCACTCGGCCTCGCCGCAAGAAAAGCGGCGACAATTTGGCCGGACCCCTGCCATTCCCGCCCAGTTTCTGGCCGGGCCTGGTCGGAAATTTGCGCCTTCGATCGCCACAGCGTCGGGATTTCCCTGATATTTGGCGGTCCTGCGTGACTGTGGCCATCGCAGTAACCTTGGCACGGTGGTCGCACTGAGCCCCCCCGAATTCTCAATCACGCTTCACTCGAAAAGGAGAGGGGCATATGGTGCAGCGAAAGATCCTGATCAAGAGCGCCGTGATGCTCGTGGCCACCGCGCTGTTGATTCCCGCCGTGAGCTGGGGCCAGCAGGCGCCGGCAACGGCGACGCCCTCCTTGTCGACGCTCAAAGCCAAGTACAAGCGGCCCTCCGACATCCCGTTCCCGAAGAACAACGCCTATACGCCGGCCCGCGAGCTGCTGGGCCGCACGCTCTTCTTCGATCCGCGTCTGTCGGGGTCCAATTTCATGTCGTGCGCGACGTGCCACAACCCCTCGCTCGGCTGGTCGGACGGACTGCAGCGTGGGCTGGGGCACGAGATGAAGCAGCTCGGACGGAGGACGCCCACGATCCTGAACCTGGCCTGGGCCGAGCTGCTCTTCTGGGACGGTCGCGCGGCCAACCTCGAAGAGCAGGCGGCGGGGCCGATGCAGAGCCCGGCCGAGATGAACGGGACGATGAACGAGATCGTGGACAAGATCCAGCGCCTGCCCGGCTACCGGAAGATGTTCGACGCCGCCTATCCGGGTGAGGGCGTCACGCCCGCCACGATCACCAAGGCCATCGCGACCTTCGAGCGCACCGTCGTCTCCAGCGTGGCGCCGTTCGACTACTGGATCGCCGGTCACGAGGACGCCATCTCGGAGAGCGCCAAGCGCGGGTTCGCCGTCTTCAACGGCAAGGGCAACTGTGCCGTCTGCCACGCCGGCTGGACGTTCACCGACGGTGGCTTCCACGACGTCGGCCTGCCCTCGACGGACATCGGCCGCGGCAAGCTCACGCCGGCCGTCGCCACCATGAAGCACGCGTTCAAGACGCCGACGCTGCGGAACATCGAGCAGCGCGCGCCCTACATGCACGACGGCTCCGTCACCACGCTCCAGCAGGTCGTGAACTTCTATGACGAGGGCGGCGCCGTTCGGCCCAGCAAGTCGAAGAACATCAAACCGCTGACCCTGAGCGCGGCGGACAAGGCCGACCTGGTGGCCTTCCTGCAGACGCTCACCAGCAGCGACCCGCTGCCCGCGATCCCGGTCTTGCCGCGCCAGTAGCCGGGTCAAGGACAAGATCACCATGAGACTCACGACAGCCATGCTCGTGACCTGCGCGCTGATCGCCGCCGCTCACGCGGCGCTGGCGGATGACGTGCGCGTCGTGCAACGGGACAAGCGCTTCTCGGCCACGAAAGTCACCGTCAAGAGCGGCGACCTCGTGACGTTCGTGAACAACGACGAAGCGATGCACAACGTCTACTCGTTCACCCAGGGTTTCAGCTTCGACCTCGGGGGACAGGAGCCGGGCGAGGAGACGACGGTGCGGTTGTCCCGGCCGGGGGTCGTCGACATCCGGTGTGCGATCCACCCCAAGATGAAGCTGCAGATCACAGTCGAGCCTCGCTAGGAGGATTCGCTCGTCTATGAACACCTGGATGGTGTGGACGATGGCGGCCGGAGCGCTGCTGGCGGTGACGAGTCCTGCGTGGGGGCAGGCCCCCGGTCCCGTCAACCTCGAGCGCGGCGCCGCGACGTACGCCAAGCATTGCGCGGTCTGCCACGGCGAGCGCGGGGATGGCCAGGGGCCAGGCTGGCTGGGCCAGATGCCCCGCCCCCAGGTGTTCACGGACCGGAACTACATGTCGCGCCTCACGGACCAATATCTGTTCGACGTCACCAAGCACGGAAAGCTCGAGGTCGTGAAGCGCGAAGGCAAGGGCATGGTCTACAAGACGGTCCCGATGCCGGCCTTCAACGAGGACCTCAGCAACGCCGAGATCAAGGAGCTGGTGTCCTTCCAGCGGACGGTGCGCGGGAGCGGGTTCAAATCCCCGAAGGCGAAGAAGACCTTCGAGGAGCACTGCATCCCCTGTCATGGATCGATGGGGCGCGGCGATGGGCGGCTGCCGAATCCGCGCCAGCAGGCGCCCGGAGAGTTCGTCAGCGAGATCCAGCCGGCCCCCGGCGATTACGGGGACGCGGAGTTCATGAACCGGTTCTCCGACGAGTACATGCAGGGCCTGATCCGCAAAGGGTGGATCGCCAACATGGAGTCGAAGCAGTGGACGACGATGGCCGCCTACAGCAGCACGCTGTCGGATCAGGAGATCTGGCACGTGGTCGGCTACATCCGTCAGGTGTTCATCAATGGCAAATCTCGCTGAGACACAGCGCCTGGAGGCGTCGTCATGACGATACGCGCCAAGCTTCTGATCGTGTCGCTCTTCCTCACCGTGGCCGTGGTGGGCATGGGGGCCTACGGTGTCTACGGCGTCAACCGGATCACCGCGCTGATGACCCAGACCTACGACCGCGCGATGATGGCCAGCATCCACGCCGAGCAAGCGCACACCAACTTCATCAAGGTCGACCGCGCCCTGCGCGACGCGCTGGCGTCGAGGAGCGTCGAGGAGTTCGACCGTCACGTCGCCGCCGCGGACAGCTCCACGGCCGACGTGCTCTCCGATATCGACGTCGTCGCTGAACGCACGTGGGGCAAGGAGAGCGCCCAACTCGTCTGGGACATCAAGACCCTGGTGGGCGACAAGCAGACGCGACGAGCGGCCGTGCTCCCGACCCTGCGCCAGCAGCTGGCCGGCGGCAGCGCCCTGCCCATCGTCCGGCCCGAGCCCATGACGCCCGCCGCGCCCCAGAGTTCCCGCACCGCCCCCGTGGCGGCGGCGCCAGGATCGTCGAGGGCCGCCAAGCCTCCGGCCGAGGACTCCGGCGTGCAGATCGTGAAGCGGAAGACGGCCGGCGGCACGATCACCTCGCAGCCTTTGCCCGGCTCTCCGGCGACGGCGCCCGTCGTCGCGGCCCCGCCGTCCAAGACGGAAGAGGCGAAGTCGCCGCGGGTCGCCCAGGTCGGCGGCGCTGCCTCGCCGGCCCCCAGCCCCTCTCCCGCCATGCCGCGCGTGGCCCAGGCGGGTGGGACCAGCCGCCCGGCGGCGGACGAGCAGCCGACGGCGACGGTCGCCTCCCGGCCGGTGCCCGACGGCGCCACCGTGCTGTTCCTGGGCTCCGAGGAGATCGAATCCAAGCTGCGCGCGCTCGCCGACCGCTCCGCGGAGGCCGGCTTCGTCTTCCGCGAGTCATCGCGAAAGATCAGCCGGACCATTCTCGGCGTCACCATCGGGGCGCTGGTCGCGGCCGTCTTGATGATCACCGCCGTGGTGGTGATGTTCGGCCGCTGGGTCGCCAATCCGCTCCGGCAGGTCATTCACCGTCTCCACGACCTCGTCGTGGGCGAAGGGACGCTCGAGGACCGGCTGGCGACCATCCAGGAGCTGCCGGTGCAGTCGGCGGACGAGATCGGCCAGCTCCGGGCGAGCTTCAATGCCACGGTCGGTCTGCTACGCCATCGCGAGGCCGAGGTGAAGCGCGAGCTCCGGCACGAAGAGCTGCAGGAGAACATCACGAACTTCCTGAACGTCGCGCACGAGATCGCCCAGGGCGATCTCACGAAGCGCGGGACCGTCACCGCCGACCTCATCGGCAGCGTGGTGGACGCCATCAACGTCATGGTCGGGCAGATCGGCGACGTCATCGGCGACGTGCGCAACGCGGCCCTGCGGGTGGCCGTCAGCGCGGACGAGATGATCACCGCCACCGGCGAGACCACGGCCGGCGCCCAGTCACAGGCGCGCGAGGCGATGGGCGTCAAGAACGCCGTGGAGCGGCTCACCCTCTCGGTCCGCGAGGTCGCCGACAGCGCTGAAGGCTCGGCGCTGGCCGCCCGGCAGGCCCTGGACGCCGCCCGCAAGGGCGACCAGGCGGTGCACGAGAGCCTGGCCGGCATGGAGCGGATCCGGAACGAAGTGCAGACGATGACCAAGAAGATCAAGAGCCTCGGCGATCGCTCGCTCGAGATCTCCAACATCGTCAACACGATCGAAGGCATCGCGTCCGAGACTCACCTGCTCGCCCTCAACGCCTCCATCGAGGCGGCCGGGGCCGGCGAAGCGGGCACCCGCTTCACGATCGTCGCCGAGCAGGTCCGCAAGCTCGCCCAGCGCTGCGCCAAGGCCACCAAGGACATCGGCGCGCTCATCAAGACCGTCCAGTCCGAGACGCAGGAAGCCATCGTCGTCATGCAGCAGGGCACCAGCGAGGTGGAGGCGGGCTACGGCCTGACCGTGCAGGCCGGCGACAGCCTCAAGGAGATCGCCGCCGTGTCTCAGAAGTCGGCGGAGCTGGCGCAGAACATCTCGCTCGCCACCCAGCAGCAGGTGCAAGGCGTGGACGGTGTGGCGGTCGCGGTGCAGTCGATCTCGGGCATCGCCGTCCAGACCGAGCAAGGGATGCTCCAGACCCGAAAGACGGTCGACGAGCTGGCCCGGCTGGCCGAAGAGCTCAAGGGCAAGCTCGCCCAGTTCACCGTGGCGGGCGGCTAGAAAAGACGCGCTCCAGCTCGTAGGCGGGCGTCACTTCGAGCTGATCGTAGCGGCAGTCCCGGGGGCGCTTGTCGGGACGCCATCGCAGGAACTGCGCAGCATGCCGAAAGCGCGAGCCCTGCATGTGATCGTAGGCGACCTCGCACACGCGCTCCGGCCGTAGCGGCTCCCAGCTCAGGTCCTTGTCGCGATTCCACCGGCTCGTCGCGCCGGGCAGCCGCTGGCCCTTCGCGTGCGCGTCGGCCTCCGCCTCTGCCCAGTCCCGCCACGGATGCTCGTCGAGCGCCCGCTCGCGGAGCGGCGCCAGCTCGGCGACGAGCTGCTTGCGCACCGCCGTCGTGAACGCGGCGGCCACGCCGACGTGATGCAGCGTGCCCTCGTCGTCGTAGAGGCCGAGCAGGAGCGATCCCACCAGCGTGCCGGGCCCTTTCTTGTGCCAGCGGAAGCCGGCCACCGCGCAGTCGGCCGTGCGCCGATGCTTCACCTTGATCATCGTGCGCTCGCCGGCACGATAGGGCGCGTCGAGACGCTTGGCCATGACTCCGTCGAGCCCGGCGCCCTCGAAGCGCCGAAACCAGTCCTCGGCCAGCGGCCGCTCGCGCGTGGCCGGCGAGAGATGCACGGGTGGCGCCGCCCGCGCCAGCGCCTGCTCGAGCCGCTCGCGCCGCACGGCCAGCGGCGCCTCCCGCAGGTCCTCGTCGCCGAGCGCGAGCAGGTCCCACGCCACGAACGAGGCCGGCGACGTTTCGGACAGCAGCTTCACGCGCGAGGCGGCGGGGTGGATGCGCAGGAGCAGCGCCTCGAAGTCGAGCCCGCCGTCGCCGACGATGACGATCTCGCCATCGACGACGCAGCGCTCCGGCAGCGCGCGGGCCAGGGGGGCGACGAGCTCCGGGAAGTAGCGGTTCATGGGCCGCTCGTCCCGGCTCTGCAGCAGCACCTCGTCGCCGTCGCGAAACACCAGCGTCCGGAAGCCGTCCCATTTCGGCTCGAACTGCCATCCCTCGCCGCCGGGCAGGGCGTCCGCGGCGCTGGACAGCATGGGAGCGAGCGGCGGGGAGAACGGCAAGCGCATACCTCACCGATCACGATAGCCCAAACGCCGCGCGGCGGCACACCCGGGGTATTATGTGCCTCCAAAAGCATAGTCGCCCTGCGCCCATGGCCACGGGGCTTCGCATCGCGGGCACCACCATTTGACAGGGCGCGAACGCGTCGTCATGATCGGGCGCCTGGGCGACTTCGCGACACGAGAGGAACGACGGCTGATGCGATACGAGGCACCCGAGACCGTAGAGAGGGCGTCGGCGCTGCTCGCCGACAGCGCGGGCGAGGCCCGCATCCTGGCCGGAGGCACCGACCTCCTGGTGCAGATGCGCAGCGACATCGTCGATCCGGCGCTGATCGTCGACATCAAGCGCATCGCCGAGACCCGGTGGATCACCGAAGAGCCCGGCGGCGGCTGGCGCATCGGGGCCGCCGTCACCGGCGCCGAGCTCAAGGAGCACGCGCGGCTCAAGCAGGTGTGGCCCGGCGTCGTCGAGGCCGCGAACCTGATCGGGTCCACGCAGGTGCAGGGACGCGCCACGCTCGGCGGCAATCTCTGCAACGGCTCGCCGGCGGCCGACAGCGTGCCCGCGCTCATCGCCGCGGGCGCGGTGGCGACGCTGGCCGGTCCGCAAGGCCGGCGCGACCTTCCCGTCGAGGACGTCATGCTCGGCCCGCGCAAGCTCGCCCTCGGCAAGGGCGAGTTCGTCGTGTCGTTCGGCCTGCCGCCACGGCCGCCGCGCTCGAGCGACGCCTACCTGCGCTTCATCCCGCGCACGGAGATGGACATCGCCGTCGTCGGCGCCGGCGTGAGCCTCACGGTCGACGCCAGCGGGACGATCACCGAGGCGCGCGTGTCGCTGGGCGCGGTGGCACCGCGCGTGTTGCTGGTGCGCGAGGCGGCGGCGGCCATCGTCGGCAGCCGCCTGGACCGTGTGGCGCAGGACCGCCTGGAGGCCGCCGCCCGGGCCGCCTGCACGCCGATCGATGACAAGCGCGGTACCGTGGAATTCCGCATCCAGATCGCCGGCGTGCTGGCGCGCCGGACGGCCTTGATCGCGCTGGACCGAGCGAGGACCCAGTGATGGCCAAGCACCACATCGAGACGACGGTGAACGGGGACGCGGTGGAGTTCCTCTGCGAGACGGAGGAGACGCTGCTCGACGTCCTGCGCGACACGCTGCACCTGACCGGCAGCAAGGAAGGCTGCGCCTCCGGCGACTGCGGCGCCTGCAGCGTGACGCTCGATGGCCGGCTCGTCTGCGCGTGCCTCGTGCTGGGCTGCGAGGTAGGCGGGCGCCGGATCGAGACGATCGAGGGCATGGCCGAGGGCGAGGCGCTCCATCCGCTGCAGACGAAGTTCCTGGAGCACGCGGCGCTGCAATGCGGGATCTGCACGCCCGGCTTCCTGGTGGCCAGCCGGGCCCTGCTCGAGCGCAATCCGAATCCGAGCGAGACGGAGATCCGTTACTGGCTCGCCGGCAACCTCTGCCGGTGCACCGGGTACGACAAGATCGTGACCGCCGTGAAGGACGCCGCGGTCGTGATGAGAAAGGGTTAGCGCCATGGCCGAGAACGGGACGAACGGGCACGGGTACGTCGGCACGCGCACCATCCGGCCGGACGGGGTGGACAAGGTCACCGGGCGCGCCCGCTTCGGCGCCGACTTCAACCTGCCCGGCCAGCTCATCGGCCGCGTGCTGCGCAGCCCGCACCCCCACGCGCGCATCGTGGCGATCGACACGTCGAAGGCGGAAGCGCTGCCCGGCGTGAAGGCCGTCATCACGCGCGACGACTTCGCCGACCAGCCCTCGGAGTTCATCCCGGCCGGCGAGATGATGATGAACTACAAGGACGTCGTGCGGAACGTCCTGGCGCGCGAGAAGGCGCTGTACGAGGGGCACGCGGTGGCGGCCGTCGCCGCGACGAGCGCGGCGATCGCCCGGCGCGCGCTCAAGCTCATCGACGTGACGTACGAGGTGCTCCCGCATGTGATCGACGTGGTCGAAGCGATGCGGCCCGGCGCGCCGCTGCTCCACGACGACCTGTTCACGGCGGGCGTCGAGCCCAAGCCCGACAAACCGTCCAACATCGCCAAGCGCGTCGAGATCACGCTGGGCGACGTGGATGCCGGCTTCGCCAAGGCCGACGTCATCGTCGAGCGCGAGTTCAAGACCGCGCCGGTCCATCAGGGCTACATCGAGCCGCACGCGGCGCTGGCCACCGTCTCCGAGGACGGCACGGCCGAGCTGTGGTGCTGCACGCAGGGCCACTACATCGTGCGCGCCCACTGCGCGCGCCTGCTGGGTCTGGACATCGCCAAGATCCGCGTGACCGCCTCCGAGATCGGCGGCGGCTTCGGCGGCAAGACGGTCGTTTATCTGGAGCCGCTGGCGCTGGCGCTCTCCCGCAAGGCCAAGCGGCCGGTCAAGATGGTGATGTCGCGCGAGGAGGTCTTCAAGGCCTCCGGCCCGACCTCCGGCGCCACCGTGCGCGTGAAGATGGGCGCGACGAAGGACGGCAAGTTCGTGGCCGGCTTCGCCGAGCTGAAGTACCAGGCGGGCGCCTTCCAGGGCTCGCCCGTGCAGCCCGGCGTGATGTGCGCGTACGCGCCGTACGACATGGAGAACGTGAAGGTCATCGGCTACGATGTCGTCTCCAACCGCCCGAAGGTGGCGGCGTACCGCGCGCCCGGCGCGCCCATCTCCGAGTTCGCCGTCGAGAGCGTGGTCGACGAGATCGCCAAGAAGCTCGGCCTCGACCCGATCGAACTCCGCATGATGAACGCCGCGCGCGAGGGCACCAAGGCCGCGTACGGGCCGAAGTTCGGGCCGATTGGCCTCGAAGAGACGCTCAACTCCATCAAGAAGACCGAGCACTGGAACACGCCGCTGCGCAAGTGGCAGGGGCGCGGCGTGGCCTCGGGCTTCTGGTTCAACATCGGCGGCGAGACGTGCGTATCACTCACGGTCAACGAGGACGGGACCGTGTCGTTGATGGCGGGCACGCCGGACATCGGCGGGCTGCGCGCCTCGCTGGCGGCGGTGGCCGCCGACGAGTTGGGCGTGGAGTACGACAAGGTGCGCCCGATCATCGGCGACACCGGCTCGCTCGGCTTCAACTTCCTCACCGGCGGCAGCCGCTCGGCGTTCTCGGGCTCGATGGCGATCGTGGAGGCGGCCAAGCAGATCAAGGCCGATTGCTGCGCGCGCGCGTGCAAGCTCTGGGACCTCAAGCCCGAGCAGGTCGCGTGGGAGCGCGGCCGGGTTCGGCCGATTGGCGACGCGGCCGACAAGGCCAAGCCGATGTCGATCGCCGACTTCGCCAAGGTGGCCGGCAAGACGGGCGGCCCCATCGTCGGCTACGGCCGTCTCAACGCCCAGGGCGCGGGGCCCAGTCTCGGCACGCACCTCGTCGACCTCGAGGTGGATCCCGAGACCGGCCGCGTGACGATCCTGCGCTACACCGTCGCGCAGGATGCCGGCAAGGCTCTGCATCCGGCGTACGTCGAGGGCCAGTTCCAGGGCGGCGCGGTGCAAGGGATCGGCTGGGCGCTGAACGAGGAGTACGTCTACGGCGACGACGGCAAGCTGCAGAACGCCGGCTTCCTCGACTACCGCATGCCGGTGGCCTCCGACGTGCCGATGATCGACGCCATCCTGGTGGAGGTCGCGAACCCGAAGCACCCGTACGGCGTGCGCGGCGTCGGCGAGACCCCCATCGTGCCGCCGCTGGGCGCCATCGCCAACGCCATGGAGAACGCGACGGGCATCCGCTTCACCGAGCTCCCGATGTCACCGCCCAAGGTGCTCAAGGCGCTGCGGGAGAAAGGCGTCACCGCGAAGTAGCGCGCGCATGCCGCGCGTCGTGCTCGTCGGAAATCTCGCGCAGCTCACGGGGGGCGTCGCCGAGTTCCAGCTCTCGGCGACGTCCGTGAAGCAGCTCTTCGATCAGCTCACCGCGCTGCATCCCGCGATCGGACCGCATCTCGAAGAGGGCGTGGCGGTCGCCATCGACGGCCAGATCTACCAGGAGGCGCTCTTCCAGCCAATCGCCGCCGACAGCGAGGTGTTCCTGCTCCCGCAGATTGCCGGCGGGTCAGGCGCTCACGCGACCCGCCACGCGTACGCGAGCAGCGCGGCGACCGCCGCGTGCAGCGCGTGCCCCGCGATTCAGAGCGGGCAGGGCTGCCGCAGATCGACGAGCAGCGCCCACACGAGATAGAGCCCGACCAGCACGCTCGCGGCCGCCACGAGCAGGAACTGCCACGGCACCGCGACACGGCCGCTCGTCACCCACGCCAGCGCGAGAGCGACGCACGCCACGTTCCAGACGATCCCCACGTACACGTTCGGTGCTCCGCCGAACAGCCGTGCGTACGGCGTGCGCACGACGATCACGCACGACGACGTGTCGGCGCCACAGGTCTTGAACAGGATTCCCAGACGGTGGCGAAGCCCGGGCCACCGGTCGAGGATCAGCGACGTGAAGTAGAGATTGATCAGCAGCGCGGGGACGGTCAGCGCGACGAGACCGATCGCCAGCCCCGCCGTCATGTGCCGCCTCGTTGCTCCAGCACCAGTGACTGGAGCCCGCGGCCGACCGTGCCGCGCGTGTCGCAGATCCGGGTGTCGGCGAGCCCGATGCCGCTCGGTTCATAGGCCGAGACCGAGTCGAGGCCGACCCACTCGCCCTCCAGCGGCCGGGACAACGCCACCGTGAGGTCGGCATTGACCGCCGTCTGCAGCCGGTGGTCGATGGCGGCGCTGACACCGCTGCTCGAGTCGGCGGCGATCAGCACGCGCTCCAGCGGCGAGGGTGGCGTACCGGGAAGAAGCGGCACGCGCTGCCGCATCCACGCCGCCGCGCGGCCGCTGCCGAACTCGCCGCGGGCCAGGCGCGTCTCCATCGCGGTGTGATAGCCGTCGGGCTCACGGAAGAAGGGAAACTGGAAGGGCGCCGAGGCCTCCGGCAGCGGCAGCCCCGATGCGTCGTCGGTCAGCGGCTTGAGGGACACGGCGTCCCGCCGGATGAGGGTGATCACGGCGTGCGCGACGATCGTCTCCGTGTGGAGCAGGAAACCGATCCAGCGCTGAACCTTGGAGCCGTGGCGGAGCGGCTCGAGACGGACGCGCAGCCGATCGATCGGCACCGGACGGAGAAAGTCGATCGTGAAGCGGACGACGGACAGCTCCGGGACGGCGGCTTCCACGACGTGCGCGACGAGCGCGGCCGGCGGGCCGCCGTGCTGGTGCGTCCGGCTCCACGGCCCGCGGGTGTGCGACGTGGCGATCCACCCGTCGCCATCGGGAACGAAGAACGCGTCCGTCATGCGCTCATGCCGGCCGGCAGAATCCTCCCCGGGCGCCTCAGCAGCCCCACCGCGATGCAGATGTTGAGCAGGTTCCACAGGATGCCGTTGAGGAACGCGGCCTGGTAGGAGCCCGTGAGGTCGAAGATCACGCCGGACATCCAGCCACCGAGCGCCATGCCGAACACGGTCGCCATCAGCACCGTGCCCACGCGCACCCCGGCCTCCTGGGGCGGAAAGAACTCTCGCACGATGACGGCGTAGGCCGGCACGATGCCGCCCTGGAACAGGCCGAACAGCGCCGACACGACGTAGAGCGAGGCGAGCCCATCGAAGGGCAGAAAGAGCAGGAGCGCCAACGCCTGCAGACTCGAGCCAAGCAGCAGTGTGCGCCGCCCCCCGATGCGGTCGCAGATCCAGCCCGAGGTCAGCCGGCTCACCACGCCGAACCCGAGCATCAGCGACAGCATCTGCGCGCCTCGCGCGGCGCCGTGGCCGAGGTCGCCCGCGTACGCGACGATGTGGACCTGCGGCATCGACATCGCGACGCAGCAGCTCAGGCCGGCGATGACCAGCACGATCTGCAGCGCGGCCGGCGACATCCCCAGCGGCCGCGACGTCCGCAACGCGACCTCGACAGTCGGCGACGCGGGCGCGCCCCGCGGCGAGCGCCGCCGGAGAGCCAGCGTGAGCGGCACCATGGTCGTCACGCAGAAGACGGCGATCCCCAGGTAGGTCCAGCGCCAGCCCATGCGCTCGATGCCGTGCTGCACGACCGGCGGCCAGACGGTGCCGGCGAGGTAGCTGCCGCAGGCGATGATCGCCACGGCCATTCCCCGACGGCGCGTGAACCAGAGCGAGGTGTCGGCGATGATCGGCGCAAACGTGGCCGAGCTGGCGCCGCCGACCAGCAGGCCCTGGGCCAGGATGAAGTGCCAGAGGCTCGTCGCCTGGCTGGCGGCGACGTATCCGAGGCTCAGCGCGATCGCCCCGCCGGCGGCCGGCACGAAGATGCCGAAACGATCGGAAAGGCGCCCCATCAGGATGCCGCCGAACCCGAAGCAGATCATCGTCGCGGTGTAGGGCAGCGACGCGGCGGCACGTGCGACGCCGAACTCCGCCTGGACCGCCGGCAGGACGACGATCACGGACCACATGCCCACGCCGCCGATGGCGGACAGCAGGAGCGCGGCAAAGAGCCGGGCCCAGGCATAGGCGGACTCCGGTGCGTCACGCGAAGCGTCGCCTACTCGGCTCCCGACGTCGACGGCGGGCTCGGGCATGTGCGCCCGCTCAGTATCCAGGTTCTCTCACCGTTTGTACTCGGCCAATTGGCGAGCCTGGGGCGCTCGATTGGCCCGGCGGAGACTGCGCTGGCCTCAGCGGCTACCGGACGATCCGGTCCTCGCGCTTTCTCGCCTGGGATGAGTGATCTCACTGCTCGGCGCCATCCGGTCGACCCTGTCCCGCTCATCCAGGGCGTTGGTGACACGCTCGCACCAGTTGCTCCGGTCGTAGATCACCAACCGCCTCATCAAATTCCGCCGACAGGGCCGAGTATCTTGCCGGCGCCCCGGACACCTGCTGGAAGTGAGGCTCACGGTGATCCCTGGCCCAACTGAAATAGGGGTTCGAGGCCTCGCGGCGCTCGTACACGCCGGCCAGCGTGCCTCGTCCAAGGTGCACGATGAATCCACTCGCCGTGAACGGAAACGTGGCGATTGGAATCTGGACACGGCGACACGACTGTTCAAAGTCGCCGACCGGATCGCCTCCTTCGAGGAACGGGCCGATCTCAGGGCGCCAGGCGCGGGCGGGATCGATCAGGAGCGAATATCCACGGAGGCGAACGTCCTGGTGCCACGTGTTCCACGCCGCCTCTCCAAGCAGCGCCGCCCCTGCAGATCGCGCTGCCGATACGGCCTCGGTGGCCGCATCCGGTCGCGCCACCACGCAGTCCGAGTCCAGCAGCCACAGCCACGGGCGATCGCCATCGACGGCGCGCGACGCACAATGAGACAGCGCCTGGCTCATCCCCGGACCGTGATAGCGGTTCGTGCCGTTCAGGATCGGCTCGCACAGACCGGCGCCAGCGCAGGCTCGGAGAATTGCGACAGATCCGTCCGCCGAGCCATTGTCCACGACCACCACCGATCGCAGCTCGGAGCCCAAGAATCGGTACAGCGACCAGAGCAGCATCGAGACCAGGCGCTTCGTGTTGTAGTTCACGGTCACGACCGTGACACCATGGGGTTCGATCGCAAGGTCCGTGGTCGGCCACCACGAGACTCGCTCCCTCACCTCGCCAGTCATGGAAAAACGGAGACGGGCACTCCGGCTGTTACCGAAGTGCCCGTCGTGTGTTGGTGGGCCGTCAAGGACTCGAACCTTGGACCCGCTGATTAAGAGTCACTTCGCGTGGGGCAGCATCGGATACCATCGCGCAGAATCCGCGGCAATTACACGGCCGAACCGCGCTAGTCCGGGCTCGATTCTGTGCGTTGCTTGATCTGGCGTTTCCCCCAGTTCTGACCCGCCCAGGTCGCCCGATGCCGTGAGGCGTTGGATCCCCGTGTCGCGGCGAATGCTGTTCGGCGCCACCGATACTGCTGTCACCTCACCGAGACCCGTCACGCCGAGCGGGCTCGCTTGTTCTGGGCTGCGGTGCGCGCCACGTCCGCGGCGCTGATGCCTTCGAGCGCGAGGCTGTAGTCCGAGCCCTCATCGATGATGCGGCGCAGCTTTTGGGTGAGTGCGATCCGAGTGTAGCGGCTGGTGAGCGGCGGCAGCGCGGCGATCGTGTCGGCGATCTCGTGGGCGCGGGCGAGCAGCCGGTCGGCGGGCACGATCTCGTTGACGACGCCCCAGGCCTTGGCGGTCTGCGCGTCGAGCACCTGGCGGGTC
>QHRW01000141.1 GCA_003220265.1 Candidatus Rokuibacteriota bacterium
GACTTCGACAGCGGATCGTCGCCGGCCAGGGCCAGCACGCCGCCGTAGCGGCCGATGCCGGCGAAGTTCGCGTGCTTGAAGATGTCGCCGGTGCGATCGACGCCGGGCCCCTTGCCGTACCACACGCCCAGCACGCCGTCGTACTTCGGCTGCGGGAAGAAGTTGGCGAGCTGGCTGCCGTACACGGCGGTGGCGCCGAGGTCCTCGTTGACGCCGGAGATGAAGACGACGTTGTGCTCGCGCAGCAACGCCGGGTTGCGCTCGAGGGTGAGGTCGAGGCCGCCCAGGGGTGAGCCGCGGTAGCCGGAGATCAGTGTGGCCGTGTTGAGGCCGCGGCGGCGGTCGGCGCGGTGCTGATCGAGCGGCAGCCGCACGAGGGCCTGGATGCCCGACAGGAAGACGACGCCCTCCTCCTGCCGGTACTTGGCATCGAGCGAGAAATCAGGCATGGGTCCTCCGGCCTCGAACGTTGAGCGATCGGACGGCGGTCAGGACGTAATATACGGGCCGGGCACACGGTCCGCAAATATGCGGCCGTGACGGGGCAAAGCCGATAGGGAAATAAAGATTGACACCCGCGCGGTCGACCCACTAATAGGAGGCCCATGGCCCCCTCTATCCGGGTCCGAATTGTCGCCGTGCTCGTCCTCGTGCTCGTGGTGTGCACGCTGCTGGCACCCGCGCGAGCGCTGGCCACCAACGCCACGAACCTGCTGGGCTACAGCGCGGCTGCTCAGGGCATGGCCGGCGCCGCGTCGGTGAGCGTGCTCGACACGCAGCTCATCAACACCAACCCGGCCAGCCTGTTCCTGCTGCCCGACGGCAAGGATCGCGATCCGGACAGCGCGATCCTGGGCGGCGTCGGCAACTTCACGCTTGGCGTGATCCAGCCCTACCTGCATCACACCGACAGCTTCGGTAACTCGCGCGAGAGCGAGAACAACCCGCTCATCGGCATTCACGGCGGTATCGCCCTGCGCTTCCGCGAGCTGCCGCGCGTGACGTTCGGGCTGGTCGTGTTCTCGCAGTCCGGGCTCGGCAGCGACTTTCGCGGGCTGCGGACGGCGTTCGGCACCCGGGACGACGTGTCGGCGTTCGAGCGCTTCGTGAAACTGCAATCCGCGGTGACCGTGCAGCTCACCGACAACCTCGCGATCGGCGGCGGCCCGTACCTGGGCTACTCCGACCTCTCGCTGCACCTGTTCCCGAGGACGTCGGCCCCGGGCTTCGCCGGCCTCGCCATCGGCGACCGCTGCTCGCGCAACTTCGGGCTCGGAGAGCCCGGCAGCGACTGCCCGTGGACCATCGTGGTGGGGGCCAAGGCCGGCATCACCTACCGGGTGACGCCGACCGTCACCGTCGGCGCCGCCTACACCTCACCGGCGTCGTTCGATTACAAGCACGGCACGGCCGACGTGAACTTCACGGCCGCCGGGCTCGGCCGGGTGAAGTACGACGTATCCGTCGGCGGCGTCACGCACGCCCAGAACGTGCAGGCCGGGCTGGCCTTCCATCCCACCCCGCGCTGGCTGCTCGCCCTCGACTTCACCTGGCACAACTGGTCCGCCTTCGACGACTTCACGATCCACCTGCGCAACCCGAACAAGGCGGGGGCGCCGCAAAAGCTCGACATCGAGACCACCACCGACTGGCGCGACCAGTACGTCGTGGCCGTCGGCGTGGCGTACGAGGTCATCCAGGACGTCTTCACGCTGCGCGCCGGCTACAACCACGCGAACAACCAGCAGCCATCGCGGACCTTCAGCCCCACCGTCCAGGTGCCGATCGAGCACCATGTGACCGCGGGCGCCGGCTATCGTGTGGGTCGCCATCTCGAGCTCGACCTCGGCTTCGTCTACGCGTTCGAGAAGAAGGTCACCTACACGAATCAGCAGCTGCCCTTCGGCCCGAACGCCACCGAGGCGCCGTCAGGCTTCTCGGTCGATCTCACGGTGGGCTACCGCTTCTGAGCACGACGGCCGCGCTCCCGGCGCCGCCGGGCGGCGGCCGTTCGGCCGCGCGCCTCCGCGGGTACCTGATCTGGGCCTACATCATCGGCTCGGCCGTGGCCGGGCCCGGCGTCACCTTCTTCCTGGTCGGCCTCGGCCTCGAGTTCTCCTTCCGGCAGTGGATGCACTTCCTGGTGATCGCGTGCTTCGTCATCCCCTGCTACACGCTGCCCGACATCTATCTCCTCAGCCGCCACGTCCGGCCCATCACGAGCGTGCTGGCGATGCTCGACCGGGGGCAGCGCCCCGAGTCGTTCGCGGTGTCGCGCGCGATCGTGCAGGCGCTGAACCTGCCCTACTTCTCGTTCCTGCGCGTGACGTTCTTCCACGGCCCCAGCGCCGCCATCCTGGCCGGCACGGCCTTGTACATCTCCAACCAGGTCGCGGGCAGCGGCTACGCGCTCTGGCAGATCATCGGCCTCACGCTCACCATCTTCTTCTTCGCCTCGCCGGCCCACGCCATCGTCGAGTTCTTCGTGACGGCGCGCAAGATCGTCCCCGAGGTCGAGCAGCTCTGGGCCCATTGCGATCAGATCGATCCCAAGCACGCGCAGCAGCTCATCGCGGTGCCCCTGCGCAGCAAGCTCCTCTACCTGTCGATCTTCGTGAACTCGCTGCCCCTGTTGTTCTTCGCCGCCTCCATCGTGTTCAAGACCGATCGCCTGCTGGTGAGCCTGGGCCTGCAGGCCACGCTGACGGGCATCCTGCCCATCCTGCAGTGGGCGATCGGCGTCACCGTCGTCTGCATGGTCCTCACGCTGGTCATGTCCGTCCTCACGGCCTCCGAGGTCTCGCGCTCGGCGGCGCGGCTGGCCGAGGCCATGAAGGACGTCGAGGGCGGCGACCTCGACCACCATCTCCGCCTGTCCTCCACCGACGAGTACGCGACGCTCTTCCGGGGCTTCAACCTCATGGTGGGCAGCCTGCGGGAAGAGGTGCGCATCCTGCAGCTCTCCCACGACCTGGCCGGCGAGCTGAACCTCGACAAGCTCCTCACGCGCCTGGTCCACGCGACGTCCGAGCTCCTCAACGCCGACCGCTGCACGCTGTTCCTCTACGACAAGAAGACCAAGGAGCTGTTCTCGCGCGTGGCCGAGGAGCTGGAGATCAAGGAGATCCGGATCCCGGCCGACCGTGGGATCGCCGGCGCCGTGTTCATGAGCCGCCAGACCGAGAACATCGCCGACCCCTACAGCGATCCGCGCTTCAACAAGGACGTGGACCGCCGCACCGGCTACCACACCGAGTCCATCCTGGCCATGCCCATCGTCAACAAGGCCGGCGAGTGCATCGGCGTGACGCAGGCGCTCAACAAGCACGGGAGCCGCTTCACGGCCAAGGACGAGACGCGGCTGGCCGCCTTCACCGCGCAGATCGCCATCGCGCTGGAGAACGCCAAGCTCTTCGAGGACGTCCTCAACGAGCGCAACTACAACGAGGGCATCCTGCGCTCCACCACCGACGGCATCGTCACGCTGGACGCCGACGACCGCATCCTCACCGCCAACGACGCCGCCCTGCGCATCCTCAAGCAGGGCCGCGCCGACCTCATCGGCCACCCGCTCGGCGAGCTCTTCAACGGCCCCAACAACTGGGTGCCCAACACGCTGGAGCGGGTCAAGCAGAGCGGCCGGCGCGAGATCGCCGTGGAGATGGAGCTACACCTCGAGCACGGGGCCGCCTCCGTCAACCTCGCCGTCAACCCCCTCATCGACGTCAACGAGGAGCAGATGGGCTCCATGCTCGTGCTGGAGGACATCACGAGCGAGAAGCGCATCCGCAGCACGATGGCCCGCTACATGTCGCCGGAGATCGCCGACCAGCTCCTGGCCGCCGGCGAGAGCGTGCTGGGCGGCAAGGACCAGAAGGCCTCCATCCTGTTCTCCGACGTACGCAACTTCACGACGATGTCGGAGGCCCTGGGCGCCCGCGAGACCGTCTCCATGCTCAACGAGTACTTCGAGCGCATGGTGGACGTGGTCCTCACCCACCGCGGCGTGCTCGACAAGTTCATCGGCGACGCCGTGATGGCCCTCTTCGGCGTGCCGTTCAACGGCGCGCACGACGCCGACGACGCCGTCAAGGTGGCCAACGCCATGTTCGTCGCGCTGCGCACGCTCAACCGCGAGCGCCACGCCGACGGCAAGCCGCCCATCGGCATCGGCGTGGGCATCTCCACCGGGATCGTGGTGGTCGGCAACATCGGCTCCACCAAGCGCATGGAGTACACGGCCATCGGCGATTCCGTGAACCTGGCCTCGCGGCTGGAGAGCGCGACGAAGTACTACGGCGTCGGCGTGCTGCTGAGCGAGTTCACCCGGCAGGAGCTCTCCACCCGGACGCGCCTGCGCGAGATCGACCTGCTGCGCGTAAAGGGCAAGCACGAGCCGGTGGCCATCTACGAGGCCATGGACCACGTGACGGAGGAGACGTTCCCGAGCCTTCCGCAGGCCGTGGAGCGCTACATCGAGGGCATCCGCCTCTACCGCGAGCGCGCCTTCAAGGACGCCCGCGCCTGCTTCGCCGCCACGCTGGCCCTCAACCCGGCCGACCGCCCCTCGCGCCTGTACGTCGAGCGCTGCGAGCACTTCCTCGAGAGCCCGCCGCCCCCCGACTGGGACGGCGTGTGGACCCTGACCACCAAATAGACATGGGGGCCCCGACATGGCCCCCAAACCTCCCATCGCTCGGGGCGCCCCGGCGTAGCCGTGGCACCCCTCGATTCGCGTAAAAAGCCGGGCCGCCCTCCCCGGCACTTCTGGGTGAGCCTTCCCTCTGCGGGAGGGCCGAGGAGGGTGCTCCGTGGAGCTTCCGGCGCTCGTCGACAAGGCCCGCGCGGGCGACGTCGCCGCCTTCACCGCGCTCGTCCGCCGCTTCCAGCACCTGGCCTTCGGCTACGCGCTGGCGCTCGTGCGCGACTTCGCGGCGGCCGAGGACGTCGCCCAGGAGGCCTTCGTCGCCGCCTGGGGCTCGCTGCCGACGCTGGAGACACCGGCCGCGTTCCCCGGCTGGCTGCGGGGGATCGTCGGCCACTGCGCTCACCGCGTGCTGCGCCGCAAGCTGGTCGCCTCGGCGCCGCTGGACGACGCCGCGGCCGCCGTGGCGAGCGGCGCGCCGGACCCGGCGACGTCCACCGAGCGGCGCGAGCGCGCCGCCGCCGTCCTGGCCGCGGTCGACGCGCTGCCGGCCTCGCTGCGCGAGGTGACGCTGCTGCACTACGTCCACGAGCGCTCCCACGAGCAGATCGCCACCTTCCTCGGCCTCCCCGCGAGCACCGTCAACAACCGGCTGCACGCCGCGCGCGCGCAGCTCAAGCGGAGGATGCTGGCCATGGTCAAGGACACCCTGCACGAGCACCGCCTGCCCGAGGACTTTCCCGCCCGCGTCGGCCGCATCGTCGGCGCCGACGGGCCCGTGGTGGAAGCGCGCTTCGACGCCGCCGACCTGCCCGAGGTCCACACCGCGCTCACGCTGGAGGACGGCGCCGGCACGCTTCACGTCATCCAGCGCCTGCCCGACGGCCGTGTGCGCGGCCTCGCCGCACCTGGCATCGCCCCGGGGGTGGGCGCCCGCGTCGTCGGCACCAACCAGCCGCTAGCGCACCCGCTCGGCGACGACACGCTGGCCCAGGCGATGCGCCGCCTGCGCACTCCCGCCGCCGAGCCGCTGACGCTGCTGGAGACCGGCATCAAGGTGATCGACCTGCTGATCCCGCTGGCGGCCGGCGGCACGCTCGCCATCCTGGGCGACCTGCGCGTGGGCGTCACGGTCGTCACCGAGGAGCTGACGATCCGGCTCAAGGACGCGCCGGCCGGGCTCACGCTCTTCCAGTTCCTGCCGCCCGGCACGTCGGATCCCGCCGCCTGGCCGCAGGTGCGTGCCGAAGGCTACAGCGGCGGCAACGCCGGCAGCGTGCAGACGTTCTACTTCCTGCGCGAGCGCCTGGCGCCCGGCGCGACGACGCCCGCGCTGGACGAGCTCGACGCCGTCATCGTGCTCTCCCCCAGGCTGTCGGAGGAGAAGATCTATCCGTGCATCGATCCGCGG
Source organism: Candidatus Rokuibacteriota bacterium (assembly GCA_003220265.1). Taxonomy (GTDB): domain Bacteria; phylum Methylomirabilota; class Methylomirabilia; order Rokubacteriales; family CSP1-6; genus AR5. Next base: position 6,057 of record QHRW01000141.1, read on the forward strand.
GCAAGCCGCTCACGCGTGCTCGACCCGGCCATCGTCGGCGCGGCGCACGCCGCCGTGGCCGCGCGGGTACGCGAGGCGCTCCGCGCGGCGCTCGCCATAGAGGCGCGCCCGCCGGAGGCGTGGTCGGAGCCCGAGCGGACGCTCGTCACCCGCGTGCGGAAGGTGCGGCAGTTCTTCGGACAGCCGTTCTACATCACCGAGCCCTACACGGGCCGGCCCGGCACGACCGTGTCGCGACAGGAGACGGTGCGCACCTGCGCGGCGATCCTGGACGGCGCGCACGATGACGTGCCCGAGGAGGCCTTCCGCTTCGCGGGCGGAATCGACGAGGTGCTGGCGCGCGCGGGGCGCTAGCGGCGGCTGCGGCCGAGGAGCTCGCGGACGGAGCGCTCGAGGTCTTCCGGCAGGCAGGGCTTGGTCAGGAACGCGTCGGCGCCCGCCTCGAGCGCGCCCTGCTGGATCGCACGGAACGCGTAGCCGGTCAGCACGACGACGGGGATGCGCCGCGTGCGCGGATGCTGCTTGAGCCGGTTGGTCACGGCGATCCCGTTGAGGCCGGGCATGGCCAGGTCCATGACGATGACGTCGGGCCGCATCGCCAGCGCCAGCGCGAGTCCCGCTTCGCCGTCGGGCGCCGTGATCACGCCGAGGCCGCGGAAGGTCAGGTACTCGGTATAAAGCTCACGCGTGTGCAGCGAATCGTCGACGATCAGGACGAGGCCTGCCCGGCGGCGATTGCGCAGCACCCGGGGCGCTGGCTGCGAGGCGGGTATCGGCGCGCGGGAGACCCGGCGGGCGCGAGGCCGGTGTTCCCGGCGCTCGCTGGGCTGGTGGGCGGGATAGGGAGCGGCGGTCGCCGCGAGACCATGGTCAAGCCACGGCATCGGCGTCCTCGTCATCCCTGTCCAGTCGCGCGAGCTCCTCGAAGAGGGCGGCCCGGTGCCGGGCACATGCGGTATGGGTCGGTGAGCGATCCTCGAACGGCTCCCGCTCGGCAAGGATATGCGGCCGCCCCTCCGCCTCGCACCATGCACAGACGACGATCATCGCGCGCGAAGGGGGTGCACGACCGGTGCCAGCGAAGAACTTTTATTCCCAGCGTGTTTACGAGGCATCACCCGGCTGATTTCTTGAAAAACAGGGGTTTTCCTGTAAAAACTTCCGCGGCTGGGGCCATCAGATGAGGCGGACGAACGCATACCCAACGGTGGTCAGCTGGCTGCGGGTTTCGTCGTTGGCGCGGCGCTCCGACTGACGGCGGTCGGCAGCCTCGGGCGCGTGCCCATCACCCTGCCGCCGCTCACCCTGCCGCCGATCGAGGATGACGCGGACTTCGGGTTCCTCCGAGAACTCCCGTGCCAGGTACGAATACAGGTCGGCCTGCTGGCGGGACACGATGAACAGATGCTGACTCACGGGCTTCCTTCTAGCCCATTTGCCGCAGGCCGTCAACGCGTCGCCAGACGGCGCAAGACGCGCTCGGCGGCGCGGGCTTCGCGCGAGGGTCGCCGGTGCGGTCCGCGCGGCGACGGATGATCGTCGTCGTCATCCTCGTCGAGGTCATCGTCCGCGGGTGGCCGGCGCACCGCGTCCAGGAACGCCTCCGCGCTGACCGCGACGGCGCCGGTCCGGCGGGCGGAGTCGCGCACCGCCCGGTCGGAGGTCACGACGACGGCGCCCTCACGATAGGTCGCCGCGAGCTTGCGCAGGACGTCATCGGCCGTCTCCGGCGGCCGGGAGAAGATCACCTGCACGCGCCCGCCGCTGGGGGCGCCGCCCGTGCGGCGGGCGCCGTCGAACACCACGATGAAGTCGTCGGCGATCTCACGCGCGACGCCGGCCAGCAAGCTCACGAGGGCGTGCCGGCCAGCCTCCAGGCCGGTGGTCTCCCGATCGCGCAGCTCGGCGTCGCGCCGGATCACGTTGTAGCCGTCGACCAACCAGCGGATTTGGTCTTTATTAGTGGGGGCCCCGACATGGCCCCCACACCCCCCAAATGTTCGGGCCGCCCCGGCGGAGCCGTGGCGCCCCTCGTTAGCCCGTTTCTAGCGGGAGCCCCGACATGGCCCTCACACTCCCAACTTTCTCGGGCCGCCCCGGTGGAGCCGGGACGGCTTGGCTAGCCTGCGTCGAGGTCGTCGCGGCGGAGCGGCAGCGGAAGGGAGCGGCGGGCGAGGAAGCGGTCGAGGCCGGCGCGGCCTTCGTCGGAGGCGGTCAGGCGGCCGAACTCGCGAGCCTCGGCGGCCAGGCCGGCCGCGAGGCCCTGGGTGAAGCCAAGCCGGACGAGCTCGACGATGGCGCGCGCCGGGGCCTCGCGCGGGACGTGCGCGTGGTGGGCGAGCAGGCGCTGGATGTCCGGGTCGCGCTCGACGTTGGGGAACGCCCGCGTGGCCTCGTCCGTGAGCGGCGACAACAGCGCGCCGGTGAACTCTCCGAGCGCGATCCGCCGCGCCACGCCGAGGGCGTGGCCGAGCGCGTCGGCCGGCGCGACCTCGTCGACGATCCCCAGGGCGTGCGCGCGGGCCGCCGAGCGCCGGCGGCCGTCGAGCAGCACGGCGAGGGCCCCGGTCAGCAGCGAGTACATCTGGCCGCCGCCGGCGCGCGCGCGACGGGCGGCCAGGCGCGGCAGCATCTGCGTGCCGCCGAAGCCGGGAATCACGTGCAGGTTGATCTCCGGCTGCCCCAGCTCGGCGCGCCGCGAGGCCACACGCCAGGCGCACGCCATCTGCAGCTCGTTGCCGCCGCCCAGCGCGTAGCCGTCGACCGCGGCGACCACCGGCGCCGCGAGCCGCGCGATGCGGCCGAACAGCCGCTGGGCGCGCGCGGCCAGCGCCTCGACCTCCTCCGGGCGGGCGAAGCCGCGAAGCTGGCGGATGTCGGCTCCGGCCACGAACATCGCGCCGGCGCCGGTGAGCACGGCGGCCTTGATCGCGGGCTCGGCCTCGAGCGCGTCGAGCGCGCGCTCGAGATCGTCCAGCGTCGGCCCGCCGAGCGCGTTGGCGGGCGCCCAGTCGATCGTCACCAGCGCCACGCGCTCGGGCCGGCCCGGGCGCACGGGGTCGATGCGCACGCGCACGCGGGAAAAATCGACGAAGCGCGAGCCCCACGCCTCGTACACGGACCGAGCGGCCCGCACCGCGTCCAGCGCCAAGGTGGCGCCGACGCGAACCGTCAGGGTGCCCGCGTGGCGATTCTCGTGGATCGCCTGGTGCGCCTCGGCCAGGCCGTCCCAGTCGTGGATCGCCGGCGGATGGATCGCCAGCGCGCCGCCGTCGATCAGGCGTACGACCTCGTCGGCCTGGTGCGCGTTGGAGAGATGGCTGCCGAGGATCGCGAACGTGGGGAAGAGCACGCGCTTGCCGTGCATCCACACGTTGGGCGCGTAGAACGACAGGCGATCGCCCGCGGTGTCCTCGAGGTACACCACGACGCCGGTGAAGGGACGCGCGAGGAACGTGCTGACGCCGAGCGTGTCCTGGCCCGCCCGTTCGACGATCACGTCGGGATTGCCGCGCGGGTTGTCGGCCGTCGCCAGCAGCCGCCCGACGGCCTGGCCGAACGGCTTGAGCGTGGCGTCCTGGTAGCGCCGGTAGGCGTCGGGATCCGTGTCGTAGTCGGGCATCGCGTCCGGCCACGCGAAGCCGCCGGCCCGCGCCAGGCTCTCCAGGCTCACGATGCCGTGCACGTGGTGCGCGGTCTTCACGCGCGCGGCTGCCGCATCGTCGCGTGCGGCGACGACCACGCGCGCGCCGGCCGCGAGCGCCGTGGCGATGGCGTCGTCGCCTGCAGCGTCACCCGCCGCGCCCGAGCCATAGTGGATCAGGACGCCGTGCATCGGGCGCAGGCCCGCGCGGCGGAACATCTCGACGGCCGGTGCGGCGCCGGGCTTGCCGAGGAACGCGAGCGTGTAGCCGCTGGTCGCGCCGTAGAAGACCAGGCGGCCGCCGGGCGCGAGCAGCTCGATCATGCGGCCGAACAGCTCGCGGCCGACCGAGGAGACCACGACGTCGATCGACGCGCCGTCGTTGGCCGCGCGCACCGTCTCGACCAGCTTGCGTCCGGCCGCGGTCCACCCCGCGCGCGCATCGCGCTCCACCGGCACCACGCTGAAGGCGCCGGCGACGGCGGGGTCCTTGCGATTGACGAACGCGGCGCCGCCGCGGCTCAGCACCAGCCGGCCCTTGTCCTCCGTGGAGACGAGCCCTGTCACCCGCGCCCCGCGCAGCACCGCGCAGGCGACGGCGTAGAGGCCGGTGCCGCCGGCGGCGCCCTCGACGAACACGCGCTCGCCCACCTCGAGCCGCGCCACGTCGTAGAGGGCCTTGTAGACCGTCTCGAGGTCGAGCATGTAAGAGGACCCGGCCGGCAGCGTGAGCCGCTCGGAGTGCGCGAGGAGCTGCGGCGCCTGGCAGCGCACGAACTGGCAGAACGAGCCATCCGGCGTCTCGTAGCCCTGGATCTTGAAGTCGGCGTGCATCGGGTCGGCGCCCGCGCGCGGCGACAGCAGGTCCGAGACGCCCGGATAGAGCACGCGCAGCTCGCCGATCTTCAGCCGGCCCTGGCGCGCAGTCTCGCTGCCGAGGGCCGCCACCAGCACGACCGCGCCGCTGCCAGGGACGTGCAGGTCCTTGTCATGCAGGTCGAAGACGGAGATCGGCACCCCGCGCGCGGCGAACATCGTGTTGTACGTGAGCCCGGCGTAGAGCACGTAGCCGAGCGCCTCCTCGGGCCCCGGCTCCTCCACCGGCAGCGTGACCGGCACCAGCGCCGCGCGGGGCTCGTCATGGGCGGGGCGTCCCCAGCGGTCCTTCACGACGGCCCACGCGTGCTGGCGCGCGGGCAGCGGATCGAGCCCCGGACGGAACGGCGCGCCGATCGGAAGCGTGCCCTCGTCGTCGCCGAACCAGGCGGTGTCGCGATCAGCCACGGCCGAGCTCTCGTCTCACCAGGCGCGCGCCGGCGCCGAGCGCGCGCAGCTTGGCGCGGGCGACCTCGCGGGGCAGCGGGACCATTCCGCAGTTGGTGCACGGGAAGAGCCGCGCCGGCGGCACGTAGTCCATGGCGCGGCGGATCGTGGCCGCTACCTCTTCGGGTGTCTCGATCGTCTCGCTCGCCACGTCGATGCAACCGACCAGCACGTCCTTGCCGGCCAGCAGGCCCAGCAGCGACAGCGGCACGCGCGAGCGCGCGCACTCGAGCGAGATTTGATCGATCCGGCTCTTGGCCAGCAACGGAAAGGTCTGCTCGTACTGCCGCCACTCGGCGCCGAGCGTGCCCTTCCAGTCCACGTTGGCCTTGATGCCGTAGCCGTAGCAGATGTGGACGGCGGTCGTGCACGCCACGCCGTCGATGGCCCGGTGCAGCGCCTCGATGCCCCATGCCGCGACGTCGTCCATGTAGACGTTGAAGGCGGGCTCGTCGAGCTGCAGGACGTCG
>QHRW01000109.1 GCA_003220265.1 Candidatus Rokuibacteriota bacterium
AATTCCGCCGGCCCTACGACGCGCGCTCCAGCATCGTGACCAGGGCTGTCGCTTCCCCGGTTGCGGGTTGCGCTTCACGCAAGGGCATCACATCCGTCATTGGGCTGAGGGCGGCCCGACGACCCTGTCGAATCTGGTGCTCCTGTGTCGTCGTCACCATCGCTCTGTCCACGAAGATGGCTTCCACGTTGAACGGCTAGCAAATGGCGAGCTGGAATTCCGCCGGCCGAACGGCTGGCTGATACCGGATGCGCCAGCGATGCCCGGCTCGGACGGCGAGGCAACACTGCGTGCGCAGAATGCCGCGGTTCAACTCGATGCCCAGACCCTGCGGCCCTCGTGGGGCGGCGAGCGCCTCAACGTGGCGTACGCGATCGACGTTCTCCATCCCCGAGCTGTTGCCTCGCGACCCTGGGGGCACGCCACTGGAACCTGAACACATGCCGACCGGTGTAGGATAACGGGACATCTGCACGCGTGGAGGGCTCCGACGATGGCGTACGACCTCGTGATCAAGAATGGCGTGGTCATCGACGGCTCCGGCCTTCCCCGCTATCGCGCCGACGTCGGCGTGAACAACGGGCGCATCGTCTCCATCGGCCGCATCCGCGAGCGTGCCCGCGAGATCGTCGACGCCGAGGGGCGCGTGGTCGCTCCCGGGTTCATCGACGGTCACACGCACATGGACGCGCAGGTGTTCTGGGATCCGCTCGGGACCTGCTCGTGCTGGCACGGCGTCACCACGGTGGTCATGGGCAACTGCGGCTTCACGCTGGCGCCGTGCAGCGAGAAGGACAAGGCTTTGGTCGTCCGCAACCTCGAGCGGGCCGAGGACATCTCGGGCGCGGCGATGGCCGCAGGCATCACGTGGACGTGGACGACCTTCCCCGAGTTCCTCGATGCCATCGAGGCCCTGCCCAAGGGCATCAACTACGCGGGCTACGTCGGCCACTGCGCGCTCCGCAGCCACGTCATGGGCGAGCGCGCGTTCGAGCAGGCGGCGAGCGAGGACGACATCCGGCTGATGGAGCGCGAGCTGCGCGAGGCCATCCAGGCGGGCGCCATCGGCTTCACCACCACGCGCTCGCCGATTCACGAGACGGCCGACGGCCGGCCGGTGGCCAGCCGCCTGGCCACGTGGGACGAGGTGCGCCGGCTGGTCGGCGTGATGGGCGAGCTCAACGCCGGTATCTTCGAGCTGGCCGGCGAGGCCGTCGGCCGCGAGCAGCCGGACTCCGCCGCCTTCCGCGACTATCACGTGCGCCTGCGCGACCTCGCGGTGGAGACGGGCCGGCCCATCACGTTCGGCACCTTCAGCCGGCTGGACGCGCGTGACGTGTGGCCGCGCTACATGGCCCTGCTGGACGAGACGGCGGCGGCCGGCGGGCGCATGTTCGCCCAGGTGCACAGCCGCGGCCTCAACGTGCTGCTCTCGTTCAAGACCCAGCTGCCGTTCGATAACCTGCCGGCGTGGAAGCCGTTCCGCGCGCTGCCGCTCGACGAGCAGAAGCGGCAGCTTCGCGATCCCGAAATCCGCCGCCGCCTGGTGGCCGGCGCCCACGACACGCCCGAGAAGAAGGCGCTCGGCACCGAGGCGCGCCCCTTCCCGTACGAGTGGATCTTCGTCTACGACACCGTGCAGGGCCCGCACCGCACGGTGGCCGACGTCGCGCGCGAGCGCGGGATCGATCCGGCCGCCGCGCTGATCGACCTGGCGCTGGAGAAGGACCTCGATCGGTTCTTCGTGCACCCGGTCGCCAACGAGATGCAGGACGACGTGCTGACGATGATGAAGCACCCGCGCGCGGTGGTGACGTTCTCCGACTCCGGCGCGCACGTCTCGCAGATCGTCGACTCCTCGCTGCAGACGCATCTGCTGAGCCACTGGGTGCGCGAGCGGCAGGTCTTCACGCTGGAGGACGCGGTGCGCATGCTCACGCTGGTGCCGGCCACGCACTGGGGCTTCGCCGACCGCGGCCTCGTGCGCGAGGGCTTCGTGGCCGACCTCGTCGTCTTCGATCCCGACACGATTGCGCCCGAGATGCCGGAGGTCGCCCACGACCTGCCGGCCGGCGCCCGCCGCCTCGTGCAGCGCGCGCGGGGCGTCGCCGCCACCGTCGTCGGCGGCGAGGTGCTGCTGCGCGACGGTAAGCACACCGGTGCGCTGCCCGGTCGACTGATTAGAGCTGGGGGCCCCGACATGGCCCCCAGACCCCCACACGCTCGGGGCGTTCCGGCGAAGCCGTAACGCCCCTCGAATCGCCCGCTTGCCGCACGGAATTAGAGCTGGGGGCCCCGACATGGCCCCCAGACCCCCACACGCTCGGGGCGTTCCGGCGAAGCCGTAACGCCCCTCGAATCGCCCGCTTGCCGCACGGAATATCCTGAATGGAAGAAGCGGGCGCGCCCCCGCGCGCATCGCAATCGTGGAGGAGAACGATGAGTATGATCGGTCGCAAGGAGCCCGAGTGGCGGGGCACCGCCTACCACAAGGGCGAGCAGAAGCAGATCGGCAACAAGGACTACGCCGGCAAGTGGCACGTCCTTTATTGGTACCCGCTGGACTTCACGTTCGTGTGCCCGACCGAGATCCGCGGCTTCCAGGAGCACCTGAACGACTTCAGTGACGACAAGATCGACGTGATCGGCGTCAGCACGGACTCGTTCTACAGCCACAAGGCCTGGTTCGCGGACCGCAAGACGTTCCCGCAGGAGATCACGCACCCGGTGCTGGCCGACACCAACCACTCGGTCAGCCGCGCGTTCGAGGTGCTCAAGGAAGACGCCGGCGTCGCCTACCGCGCCTCGGTCATCGTCGACGACAAGGGCGTCATCCGCGCCTATCACGTCAACGACACGGCCGTGGGCCGCAGTCCCAAGGAAGTGTTGCGCACGGCGCAGGCGCTGCAGTCCGGTGGCCTGTGCGGGGCCGACTGGAAGAAGGGCGAGAAGTTCGTCGCATGACCACCGAGCGGCTCGAACCGATCGACGGCGCCAACTGGGAAGTGTTCCTGAAGGCGCCGTGGGCGGTGCTGATGCTCGGCAAGAGCGACTGCGAGCACTGCCACGAGTACACCGAGGAGCTGCACGGCTATCTCGGCGGCCAGGCCGCGCCGGCCGACGTCCGCTTCGGCAAGATGCTGCTGGACCGCGGCGGGTTGGCCACCTTCAAGCGCGCCAATCCCTGGCTGGCCGAGGTGGACGTGCTGCCCTACACGCTGATCTATCGCGGCGGCGAGAAGGTGGCGGAGTTCGCGGGCGGCGGCGTGGAGCGGCTGCAGACGCGGCTGGAACGGCTGCGGGCCGAGGGGCGCTAACCCCTCGGCCGTTCGCTCCTCACTTCAGCGAGTCGAGGCGCTTCAGGATCTCGGTCTTCGGCACGGCGCCGATCACGGTCTCCTGCAACACACCCTCCTTGAAGAACATCAGCGTCGGGATCGAGCGGATGCCGAAGCGTCCGGCCAGGCCCGGCTGCTCGTCCACGTTGACCTTGGCGATCGTCACCTGATCGCCGCGCTCGCGCGCGATCTCCTCCAGGGCGGGCGCAATGGACCGGCAGGGCCCGCACCACTCCGCCCAGAAGTCGACCAGCACCGGCCGCTCGCTGGTCACCACGCCATCGAACGTGCCGTCCGTGACGTGCACGATGGCGCTCGTCTTCGTCGTCATCCTCACACCTCCACGCATGAGACGACGGCGAGCGGCCGAAGGATTCAGCGGGCGGGCGTCGCCGGTTTGGCGGCCACGGCCTGCTGGAACCGCGCGGCGTTGCGGCGGCCGCCTGCGGGCGCTGTCTTGAGCTGCGTGTCCTGCTCCTTCAGGCGCTCGACGGCGCCGGGGTGCGTCGACGTGAACTTCGCCAGGAAGCCGGACTTGGCCGGCTGGCTGCCGCTGTCCTGCACCGCCCTGAGGAAATCGCGCAATCCCGCGGGATCGTAGCCGGCGCGCGCGGCGTACGTGACGCCGACGCCGTCCGCCTGCTCTTCCTCTGTACGGCTGAAACCCTTGAGCGTCAGATTCACAGCTCCGTCGGCGATCACGTTCATCAACGGCGAATTCACGACCGCGCTGGTGACGGTCCCGCCGACTCCGGGGATGAAGCCCGCGCCGAACTGCGCAAGCGTGGTCCCCACACCCTTGCCCAGCGCCGTCTTCTTCTGGTCCTTGATCGTCTCGACGTGATGCTTGAGCGCGACGTGGCCAACCTCGTGGCCCAGCACGCCGGCGAGCGTGGCCTCGTCCTTGATGAGGCCGAGCGTGCCCCGGGTGATGAAGATGTAACCACCGGGGGCGGCGAACGCGTTGACCTCGTCGGTATCGAGGACGCCGAAGTAGTAGCGGATGTCCGGCCGCTCGGACTGCGCGGCGACCGCGTTGCCGACCAGCGCAACGTAGCGGGTCAGCGACTCGTCGCGCAGCAGCTTGTAACGCGAGCCGAGCGCCGCCGTGACGGAGCGGCCGAGCTCGATTTCTTCCGACTCGTCGATCTCCACGGCGGCGCCGCGCACGTCGCCAGGATTCACACCGGTGACGCCTTGGGTCATGGCGCCGAGGATACTGCCGGGGGTCATGCCACCACCGCCGCTTTCACAGCCGACGAGGAGCAGCACGAGCACGAGGGCGAGGCGCGAGAACGCGCGGCGATTCATCGCGCACCGCCCGTCTTGTCGCCCGGATCCTTCAGGAACGCCTCGATCTGCGCGCCATCCGGCTGGTGCGTCTCCACCCATGTCACGATGCCGTAGTCATAGCCCTTCTCCTTGGCATACCCCTGGGCGTAGACACCCTTGGCGCCCTGCGAGGCCGCCGTGCGCGAGGTCGAGATGTCGCCCGGCGCCGCCTTGAGGAAGTCGGAGGTGCCCGGCTGGACCGGCGTCGCCTTCAGCGCGGCCTCGTACACCCAGCCGGTCTTGGCGCGGGACGTGCGCACCGAGGCCCACTTGTCTTCCGTCTTGAGGATCTCGACCTGCTCGCCCTTGAGCACGGTGTCCACGATCTCGTAGAACGAGCCGCGGCCGGCCCGGATGTCCACCTTGGTCCGCTCCACCCAGCGCGTCGTCTCCGCGGCCATCGGGGCCGTCACCGCGGTCCCCACGAGCAGCGAAATGGCGATCGTCGTACGCCTCATGCGTTGGCTCCTCCTCGCGAGATTCACTTCACTTCGCGTGCAGCACGTGCTCGCCGCGCCACTCGGGCGGCGGCGGGGTCACCAGGTACTCGTCGCAGCGGGCCAGCATCTCCTTCGACGGGCCGTCGTCCGGCTCGGCCTTCAGCGCGGCCGCGAAATGCTCGCGCGCCTCGTCGAACCGCCGCGCGCGATACGCGGCCAGTCCCGCGGCGTAGCGCTCCCAGGCTTCGACCAGGCTGGCCGGCGGCTCGCCCGCCATCACCTCGAACACCGGCACCGGCTCCGAGCGTCCCTTCACCTGCAGCCAGTCGAGCTCGCGGCACGCCACCGCGCTGGCCGCGGCCTGCACGGTGGAGCCGGCGATCAGGCTGAGCGTGCCGAAGACCTTGGCCGCGCCCTCCAGGCGCGAGGCCAGGTTGACGGTGTCGCCCATGACCGTGTAGTTGAACTTGGTGCTCGAGCCCACGTTGCCGACCAGCGCCGGCCCCGTGGCGAGCCCCACGCGCATCGAGATGGCCGGCAGCCCGCGCGCGGCCCAGCCGACGTTGAGCCGTACCAGCGCCTTCAGGAGATCCTGCGTCGCGCGGCACGCGCGCGCCGCGTGATCGGGCAGCTCCACGGGCGCGTTCCAGAATGCCATGACCGCATCGCCGATGAACTTGTCCACGGTGCCGCCGTGGCGCTGGATGACGCCGGTGATCGCCGTGAAGCACTCGTTCATCAGCTCGACGATCTCGCGCGGCGCGCGTCCCTCGGAGAGCGACGTGAAGCCCGCCACGTCGGCGAACATCACGGTGAGCTCGCGCGTCTCGCCGCCGAGGGCGAGCTGGCCCGGGTTCTTCACGAGCTGGTCCACCACCTCGGGGGCGACGTAGCGCGAGAAGGCGCCGCGCAGGAACTTCCGCTCGCGGCCCTCCGTGAGGTAGCCATAGCCGGTGACGCCGAGGTGCGCCGCCACGACGGCCACCACCGGCGTGACGATCAGCAGCCAGAGATGGAAGGAGGAGAAGACCCAGAGCGCGACGCCGACGTAGCCGACCACGAGCGCGACTGCCAGCAGCGAGCTGTCGCGCAGCGAGGGAATCGCGCCGAACAGCACGCCGGCCAGGGTGGCGAAGAGCAGGAGCGCCACGGTGCGCGGCACCACGGTGGGCCGCACCAGCCCGTCACCGTGCAGGAGGTTGTCGAGCGCGGTGGCATGGATGACGTAGCCGGGCGTCACGTCGCGCACCGATGTCGCCCGCAAGTCGAGGAGGCCGGGCGCCGTGGACCCGACGATCACGATCTTGTCGCGGAACTCTTCCGGCCGCGCCGCCGGCGGCGTCCGCCCCTCCGCGACCTCGATGGCGGAGTACAGCACGCGCCAGTAGGGATACTGACGGTACACGCCCTCGCCGCCGTGGAAGCGCAGCAGGAAGCGGCCGTCCTCGTCGAGCGGCACGCGACGGCCGTCCATCGACACGTGAGCCGCCGCCGGCTCGCCCAGCTGGGATTCCACGCGATGGCCGAGGAGCGACGCCAGCGCGAACGGCAGCGACCACACCTCCACCGCATCACGGCTGCCGGCGGGCGCGTACGCGGCCGCCGGCAGCATCGACCGGCAGATGCCGTCCTCGTCGGGCGCGAATCCGATCCAGCCGAGCGCCGCGGCAGCTCCGATGATCGGCGCCACGGGCAGCGTCGCCTTGTTGAAGGGCTCGGCGGGCCGCCGGGCCAGCCGGCGGGTCCCGCGATCGCTCAGCAGCCCGTCGGGCCACGCGCGATCCGGCGGCGTCCCGGAGCCATCGGGCGGCTCGGTCGTGAACATGACCGACTGCACGACCGGCTTGCCCGCCGTCCGCTCGGCGAAGTCCCGGTCGTCATCGCTCTCGCCCAGGCGTGCGTAGAGGCTCGGCTCGCTGAAGATCAGGTCGAACGCGACGGCGCGCGCGCCGCTCTTCAACAGGTACTCGGCGACGGCGCCGTGATAGGCGCGCGGCCACGGCCAGCTCCGCTCGCGCCCACCCGCCTCGCGCGAGCCGGCGATGACGTCGAGGGACCGCTGATCGATCACGACCGCGACGATGCGCGGATCGGCACGCCGCGGCTCGGCGAAGCGCCGGGAGCGGATGTCGAGCGTGCGCCGCTCACCCGTCTCGAACAGCGGTGTCTGCCCGAGGCCCAGCGCGACGAGCCCGGCCACCAGCCCGATGAGGGCGCCGGCCAGGATCCGCGTGCGATTCAACGCCACCATTCTGTGCTCCGCCACTCTGCCACAGCGGAGATTCTAGCGGTATCCTTCTCCTCGACGGTACCAAGGAGGAACCATCGTGCTCAAAGCCTGGTCGCCTCAGCTCCTCAGTGTCCTGCGGATCGTCGTCGCCTCCCTGTACCTGCTGCACGGCACGCAGAAGCTCCTCGCGATCCCCGCCTCCGCCACCGGTGCCACCGTGCCGCTCGCCTCGCGGCTGGGCGCGGCCAGCGTGATCGAGATCGTGGGGGGCACGCTCATCCTGCTCGGCCTCTTCACGCATCTGGCCGCGTTCATCTGCGCCGGCGAGATGGCGGCCGCGTACTTCCTGGTCCACGCGCCGCGCGCGCCGCTGCCGCTGCAGAACAGCGGCGAGCTGCCGGTGCTCTTCTGCTTCATCTTCCTCTACCTGGCCGCGGCCGGCCCCGGCCCCTGGAGCGTCGACGCGGTCCGAAAGGCGGCGTGACGTGGCGAACGACACGATCAAGATCGGCAACGTCGAGATCCTCCATCTCTCCGACGGCATGCTCGAGTTCGACCTCTGCAACTTCTTCCCGACGATCCCGGGCGAGAGCTGGCGCGACTACGAGTCGCACCTGACCGCCGAGCACAAGGTCCGCTTCAACCTCGGCTCCTACCTCATCCGCTCGGCCGGGCGCACGATCCTGGTGGACACCGGCCTCGGCCCGCGGCCCGCCGACACGCCGGATGTGCCGTGGGGCGAGCTGCTGCGCGACTTCACCGCCAAGGGCGTGCGGCCGGAAGAGGTGGACATGGTCGTGATGACCCACCTGCACCGCGACCACGTCGGCTGGAACCTCACCGCCGACGGCGCGCGCTGGAAGCCGACGTTCCCCAACGCGCGCTACTGGTGCAGCCGCACCGACTGGGACGCCTGCCACCGGCCCGACGTGCAGCCGCAGCGGTTTCCCAACGCGCCCACGTGCGTGTGGCCGCTGGCCGACCTCGGCCTCGTCGACTTCATGGACGGCGAGCACGCGCTGACGCGCGATCTCACGGCCGTGCCCACGCCGGGCCACACGCCCGGGCACATGAGCATCCTGGTCACCTCGCAGGGCCAGCGCGCGCTCGTGCTGGGCGACGCGGCGCACAGCCCGGTGCAGTTGCAGGAGCCCGACTGGGTCTCGCGCGCCGACATGGATCCCGACCTCACGCGGCAGACGCGCCGCGCGCTGCTCGACCGGCTCGAGCGCGAGCACATCGTCGTGGCGGCCGGCCACTTCGAGGCGCCGGGCTTCGGGCGGATCGTGCGGCTCGAAGGACGCCGCTACTGGCGGGGCCTCTGAGCGAGGAGGGCTGGCGGCGCAACGTCTGGGCGCTCACGCTCATCGTCTTCATCGCGTACGTCGGCTTCCAGTTCAGCTCGCCGTTCCTGCCGCTCTACATCCACCAGCTCGGCGTGGAGGATCCGCGGCGCGTCGCCATGTGGGCGGGGCTGTGCGCGGCCGTGACCCCGGCCGTGTCGGGCCTGCTGGGCCCGTGGTTCGGCCGGCTGGCCGATCGCTTCGGGCGCAAGCTGATGATCATCCGCTCGCTGGGCGGGTTCGTGATCATCATCGCGCTCATGGGCATGGTGACCTCGGTCGAGCAGTTCTTCGCCGCGCGCTTCGTGCAGGGCCTCTTCGCCGGCTTCACGCCGATGGTCATGGCGCTGGCCAGCGTCTCGGCGCCGAAGGACCACGTGCCCACGGCGATCGGCATGGTGCAGTCCGCGCAGATCATGAGCGTGGCGGTGGGCCCCGCCGTCGGCGGCTACGTCGCCTCGCACTGGGGCATCCCCTACGCGTTCTTCGCGACGGCCGCGCTGTGCGCCGTGTCGCTGGTCGTGCTGATCGTGCTCTTCCACGAGGTAGAGCCGGGCGCGCGCGCCAGCGGTCGCCCGTCGGTCCCGCGACTGCCGTTGCGCGACGTCTTCCGCTATCCGCACTTTCCCGTCGTCGTGGCGCTGCTGATCGTCGCCCAGTTCCTCGACCGCGGCCTGGCGCTACTGGTCCCGCTGCAGGTCGCGCGGATGGTCGAGCTCGATCGCGTGGCCGTCATCTCCGGCGCCATCATCTCGGTCGCCGCCGTCACCGCGACGCTGTCCACCAACCTCGTCGCGCGGCTGGCCCACGACGTGCCCTCGGCCCGCCTGCTCACGCTGGGGCTGCTGATCGGCGGCCCGCTGTGCGCGGCCATGGCGCTCGGCCGGAACTGGCCGACGCTGCTCGTGCTGCGCGCGCTCGTTGGCTTCTGCCTGGGCGGCGCCCTCACGCTGGCCTACTCGCTCGGCGCGCTCATCGTGCCGGGCGACAACCGCGGGGCGGCCTTCGGCTGGCTCGCCCTCGGCGTCCAGGTCGGCACGGCGCTGAGCCCGCTGGTGACGGGCGGCCTCGCTGCCGTGAGCCTGCCCGGCACGTTCCTCTTCGACGGCCTGCTGTCGGTGGGCGCCGCCGCCCTGCTGGCCTTCGGCGCCCGCGGGCTGCGCACGCGCCGGACGGCCGCCGACCGCTGAGACGGCGCGCGGTATGATGGCGCCGGTGATGCGCACGCTCGTCGTCCTCCTCGCGCTGACCCTGGGCGCGTGCGCCACCGAGCCGCGGCTGGGCCAGCCCCAGGACGTGGTTCCCGACCTGCGCGGGACGTGGCAGGGCACGTGGGGCGGGGCGCCCGTCACGCTGCTCGTGCTGGAGCAAGGCGGCACGACCCGGCAGGGCGGCATCAGCGTGGGGCCGTGGGCGCTGACCGGCGCCGGCCTCCCGGCGCTGGCGGGTGTGCTCACGTTTCCCTCGAACGGCGCGCCGGTGTCGGTCAACGTGAAGGGCCGCTTCGGCGACTGGAACGGCGGCCTTACCCTCGTGATCGATGCCCTGACCCAGAACGGCGAGCAGCTCGTGCTGACCCGGCTCGCCGAGGATCGCTTGACCGGCACGGGCACCTCGCGCCTCCGCTGGGAGCCGCAGGGCCCGGTGGAGCTCGTGAAGAAGCCGGCGTCGTAGCCGGCGAGGAGGCCTCATGAGTCAAGTGGCCACGCTCGTTCTCTCGCTCGTCCTCACGGCGCTCGTCGCGCTGCCGGCCCCGCCGGCCGGCGCCCAGACGTCGGCCGGCGAGCTCACCGTGTCCTTCCACGTCACGCTGGCGCCGGCGTGGCTCGATCCGTCCACGGCGCCGCCGCAGATCACGCCGTTCGGCGTGCTCTACGCCATCCACGACGCGCTCGTGCGGCCGCTGCCGGGACAGAAGATGGGCCCGAGCCTGGCCGAGTCGTGGACGGAGAGCCCGGACGGGCTCACCTACGAGTTCAAGCTGCGCCGCGGGCTCAAGTTCCACAACGGCGACCCCGTCACCAGCGACGACGTGCGGTTCAGCTTCGAGCGCTACCAGGGCGCGGCGGCCAAGGAGCTCAAGACGCACGTGCGCCAGGTGGACGCGGTCGATCCCCTCACCGTGCGCTTCCATCTGAGGGAGCCGTGGCCGGACTTCATGACGTTCTACGGCACCACCGCGACGGCCGCCGGCATCGTGCTGCCGCGGAAGTACTACGAGCAGGTCGGCGCCGAGGGCTTCCGCCAGAAGCCCGTCGGGGCCGGGCCCTTCAAGTTCGTCGCCCAGCGGGCGGGCGTGGACATCACGCTGGAGGCCTTCCCGGGGTACTGGCGCCACGCGCCCCACATCAAGCGGCTCACGCTCAACAGCGTGCCCGACAGCACGACGCGCCTGACGATGCTGAAGAGCGGCCAGACCGACTATGCGCTCTTCCTCGACGGCCCGGAGGCCGAGGCGGTCAAGCGCGACTCGCGCTACACGCTGGCCGACACGCGGCACGCCTCGATCTTCTGGATCGAGTTCCCCGAGCAGTGGGATCCCAAGTCACCGTGGCACGACAAGCGGATGCGCCAGGCCGTGAACTTCGCGCTCGACCGCAAGGCGACCAACGAGGCGGCCTGTCTCGGCTTCTGCCCGCCGGCCGGCGTCATCGTGCCCCGCGTGATGGACTTCGCGCTCCAGGTGCCGCCGCATCCCTACGATCCCGAGAAGGCCAAGCAGCTCCTGGCCGAGGCCGGCTATCCGCGCGGCTTCGACGGCGGCGAGTTCACGGCCATCCCCGGCTTCCCGACCGTCGCCGACGCCGCGCTGAACAGCCTGAACGCCGTGGGCATCCGGGTACGGATGCGTCCGATGGAGCGCGCCGCGTTCTACGCCGCGTGGCGCGACAAGAAGCTGCGCGGCCTGTTCCTCACCGCCGTGGGCAACTCCGGCAACGCGGCGACGCGCGCGGAGTCCTTCATGTACTCCAAGGGCGCCTACGCGCACGGCGGCTATCCCGACATCGACGAGCTCTTCCTGCAGCAGGGGCGCGAGCGCAACGTGGCCAAGCGCGAGGCCTTGCTGCACCGGATCCAGCAGCTCACGATCGACCGGGTGATGTACGCCCCGATCATGGACCTGCGCGGCCTCATCGGCATCGGCCCCCGCGTGGCCGACCCCGCGATGAACACGGTGCCGGTCTACGCGTTCCCCGCCTACGAGGACATCAAGCTGAAAGAGTGAACGGCTACCGAGGCGCGAACGGCTGCCGAGGTCTGCGCGGGTTACCGAGGCGCGCCCCGGCTCCGCCGGGCCGCGCCGAGCGTCCGGGGGGCTTGGGGGGCCCGTTCGAGGCCCCCCATCCAGCTAGATCGACACGCGCTCCAGGAGCGGGATGTCGTCGAGGAGCTTGCCCAGGCCGAGGGCCACGCAGGAGAGCGGGTTCTCGGCCACGGTGACGGGCAGGTACGTCTCCTTGCGGATCGTCTCGTCGAGGCCGACGAGGAGCGCGCCGCCGCCGGTCAGCACGATGCCGTTGTCCACCATGTCGGCGGCGATCTCCGGCGGCGTGCGCTCCAGGACCACGCGCACCGTCTCCACGATCGTGTTCACGCAGTCGTAGAGCGCCTCGCGCAGCTCGTCCTCGTTGATGCGGATGATCTTGGGCACGCGCGCCACGAGGTCGCTGCCCTTGACCTCGACCGTGCGGGGCCCCTCGCCGGTGGCGGCGTGGCCGCCCAGCGTCACCTTGATCTCCTCGATGCGGCGCTCGCCCACCAGCAGGTTGTAGTGCTTGCGGATGTACTGCGCGATCGCCTCGTTCATGTCGTCGCCGGCGATGCGCACGGACTGGCAGTACACGATGCCGGAGAGCGAGATGACGGCGACCTCCGTGGTGCCGCCGCCGATGTCCACCACGAGATGGCCGCCCGGCTCCTGGATGGGCAGCCCGGCGCCGATCGCCGCCGCCATCGGCTCCTCGACCAGGTAGACGGCCCGGGCGCCGGCCTGCATGGCGGCCTCCCGCACGGCCCGCTTCTCGACCTGCGTGATACCGGAGCTGACCCCCACCACGATGCGGGGCCGGAGCAACTTGCCGCGGGGCTGCACCCGCTCGATGAGGGCATGCAGCATCGTCTGGGCCACGTCGAAGTCCGCGATGACCCCATCGCGCAGGGGACGCACCACCTCGATGTTGCCGGGCGTGCGCCCGAGCATGGCCTGGGCGGCCCGGCCAACGGCGATCAGGGTGCGTTTCTCACGCTCGAGGGCGACGATGGATGGCTCGGACAGGACGATCCCGTGGCCGCGGACATAGAGGATCGTGTTGGCGGTGCCGAGGTCGATGCCGATGTCGTTCGCGAGCAGTCCGGACGGCAGTCGAAACTTCATCAAGCGATAACCTCACCCAGGCCGGGAGGGGCCGGTCCTCGAATTTGCACTCCGCGCGCGGCCCGTGTAAGCAAACGTCGAGCCGCATCGCGCGCTCACGCAAACTTGGGTAGTTGTAACGATGCTCGGCGGCGGGGACGTCCAGATGCAGACGCTCGCCGCCGACAGTGTCAGGAGACGGGCGCTAGCGAGTGAAAAGTTTGGCGCAGCGGTCCAGCGCCGGCAGCACCTCGTCGGGGCCGGCCGGCGCCAGGTTGAAGACGGCCCGGGCCACGCCGGCGTCGCGATAGCGCGCGATGAGGTCGGCGTCCTCGGCCACGCCGAAGACCGTGATGGGTACGGTGCCGGGCTCGCGGCCCGCCTCGGCCGCCATCGCCCGGAACTGGGGGAGCAGGTTCAGCACGTCGCCGTAGGCCGGGCGCCGGGCGTGCGGCACCCAGCCGTCGCCGAAGGCCAGTGCCCGGCGCGCGCCGTGGGGGAAGGCTCCGCCCACGATCACGGGCGGGTGCGGCTTCTGCACGGGCTTGGGCCAGGTCATCATGGGCGGGAAGCTCACGAACCGGCCGCCGTATTCCGGCTTGGACTTGGTCCAGATCGCCTTCATGGCTTCCACGCGCTCGCGCATCACCTCGAAGCGGGTCTTGAAGTCGGTGCCGTGGTCGGCCATCTCCTCGGCATTCCAGCCAGCACCGATGCCGAACAGGAACCGGCCGCCCGAGACCTGGTCCAGGCTGGCGACCGTCTTGGCGGTCTGGATGGGATCGCGCTGGACGACGAGGCAGATGCCGGTGGCCACGCGGAGGCGGGTAGTGGCCGCGGCCGCCGCCGCCAGCGTGACGAACGGGTCCATCACGTCGTAGTACTTCTTGGGCAGCTCGCCGCCCTGCGGGAACGGCGAGCGGCGCGAGAGCGGGATGTGGGAGTGCTCGGGGGCCCACAGCGACTCGAAGCCGCGCTCCTCGAGGGCGCGGCCGAGCGCGGCGGGGCCGATCGAGTAATCGGTGAAGAAGATGGCGGCGCCGAAGTCCACGCCGCGCTACCGCCGGTGAAGCCGCGGGTCCCAGCGCTGGATCCTGTACCCGCGCGGCCCCAGGCAGTTGCCGAAGGTCGACTCGTTCTTCGAGATCTTGTAGCACTCGGCCACGTCGTCCTCGGCCACCTTCCGGTCGTGCGGCCGGCTCTGGCGCACGAGGAACTCCTCGCCGGTAGCGACTTCCACCCAGGCCGCGTGGCCGGCCGCCACCATGCAGCCGGCGAAGCGCTCGCCGCGCTGTGCGATGCCCGGCGGCGTCGTGTTCTCGCAGGTGTCGAGATCCTGGGGATAGGTGGCGCCGCCGGCCAGGGTCGGCACGCGCGCCGACAGCTGGGTGGTACAGCCGACGACGAGCAGGGACAGGGACACCATCACTGGCAGACGCGTCATCGTGGCCCTCCGCCGGGACACTGTACACTGACGCGATGTCGATTTTCCTGATCCGGCACGGCGAGACCGTCGGCAACGCCTCCCGCGTCGTGCAGCATCCGGACAACCCGCTGTCGCCGCGCGGGCTGGCCCAGGCCGAGCGGCTGGCCCGGCGCCTGGCCGGCGAGGGCATCGCCCACATCGTCTCCAGCGACTTCGCGCGCGCGGCCGCCACGGCTGAGCGGCTCCGCCGCGTGCTCGGCGTGCCCGTCTCCTTCGACCCGCTGCTGCAGGAGCGCAACTTCGGTGACCTGCGCGGCACGCCCTACGTCGAGCTCGGCTTCGACATGTTCGCGCCGGCCTATGCCCCGCCCAACGGCGAGACGTGGGAGGTCTTCCACCGGCGCGTCGATCAGGCGTGGGCGCGCGTGCAGGCGCTGGCGGCGGCGAAGTCCGGTCATCTCGCCGTCGTGACCCACGGCCTCGTGTGCCGCTCGCTGGCGGCCCGCCACCTGGCGCTCGCGGCCGGCGACATCGTGCCCGAGCGCTGGGAGAACACGTCGCTGACGATCGTGGAGGGCCCGGCGCCCTGGCGCGTCGCCCTGCTCAACTGCGTCGCCCACCTCGAGGACCTCGACGCCGCGCCGCTGGCCGACTCCGGCGCCGTCTGAGTTGGCCGCCGCGGGCCTTTTGACTAGAGTAGGAGCGCGGAGGTGCCGCACATGAGCCAGCTCGCCACCGCCGACGTCGCGACCGTGCCTGTCCTCGACCTCGGGCCGTACCTCGCCGGCGCGCCGGGCGCGCTCGACGCCGTGGCCGCCGAGCTGCGCGCTGCGCTCGAAGGCGTCGGCTTCTTGCTGATCGTCAACCACGGCGTGCCGCGCGATCTCGTCGAGCGCACGTTCGCCGAGGCCCGGCGGTTCCACGCGCAGCCCTACGACGTCAAGATGGCGCTGCGCATGAACGAGCACAACAACGGCTACATGGCCATGGGCCGCTACGCCGTGTGGACCTCCGACGTGAACGCCAACGACAAGCCGGATCTCAACGAGGCGTTCTTCACCAAGCGCGAGCGCGCGCCCGACGATCCGCTGGCGCGCTCGGGCCGGCGCTTCGTCGGCCCCAACCAGTGGCCGGCCGACCTGCCGGGCTTCCGCGAGACGGTCCTGGCCTACACCGACGCCGTCGACGCGCTCGGCCGGCGCGTCGTGCGCGTGTGCGCCGTCGCGCTGGGGCTGGCGGCGGAGCACTTCGATGCCGCCTTCGCGGAGAGCCAGTTCTCGTTCCGGCTGTCGCACTACCCGCCCGTGAAGGCCCAGCCCAACCAGTTCGGCATCGCGCCGCACACCGACGCCAACTTCCTGACGTTCCTGGCCCAGACCGACGTCCCCGGCCTGCAGCTCCGCCTGCCGTCGGGCGCCTGGCTCGACGTGCCGTATGTCGCGGACTCCTTCGCGGTGAACGCCGGCGACATGCTGCATCGCTGGACGAACGGGCGCTTCAAGTCCACGCCCCATCGCGCGCTGCCGCCCGTCGGCCGGCCGCGCTACGCGATCCCGTTTTTCCTCGGGCCCGACATCGACACGGTCATCGCGTGCCTGCCGACGTGCCAGGGGCCCGCGAATCCACCGCGGTTTCCGCCCATCACGTACGAGGACTACCTGCGCTGGTGGTACGACGCCAACTACAACGCGGCTGCCCAGCGCGACAGCCCTTGATGGGCGTCCTCGTCTTCTGGTGGATCCTGCTGTTCCTCGTCCAGGGCGCCGAGCGCGTGTTCCTCCTGCGCGAGGCCGCGCGCGTGGAGCCGCCGACGCCGGCGGTCCTCGGCCTGACGCTGCTGACGGGCGCCCGCGCCGATCTGATCCTCGCCACGCTGGCCGTCGCCGTCGCCGCCCTCGGCGCCGTGATCGTGGCCGCGCCGCTGGCGCTGGTGCCGCGCCGGCGTCACGGGGCCGGTGTCGCCGCCTCCTTCCGCTCGTCGCTGCGCGCGTGGTGCTGGGCGCTCGCCGTGGTCTTCCTGCTCGTGCTCACCGTGGACATGGGCTACTACGGCTACAACCGGCAGCATCTCGACGCCGTCTTCTTCGAGTACGTGGACGAGATGCTCTCGCGCGCGCCGGCCGCCACGCCGGACGGCGAGGCCACCACCGGCTCGCGCCAGGCGATCGAGCAGACGCGCGCCGAGCTGGGCGATGCGGGCAAGTGGACCCGGCGCCTGGCCGCATTCGCGCTACTGCAGGCAGCGGTGATCGCCGGCTGGTGGTGGCTGTTCCGGCGGCGCGTGGCGCCGGCGCTGGCGCAGTGGCGAGCGCGCGCCCCGGCGATCAGCGGCGTCGCGCTGGGACTCTGCTTCCTCGCCGGCGCGACCGGGCTGCACTACGAAGGCCCGCTGGCCATCGCGCGCGTGGGCATCTCCAGCACGACGTACTATGCGCTCGCGCAGAGCCCGATCTGGCAGACGGCGGAGGGCGCGTACTTCACCTTCAACCCCGACCAGCAGAACATGCTGGCCCGGGCCGAGCGCCTCATGCCCCTGCCCGAGGCCATTGCCCTCACGCGGCGCGCGGTGGCGCCGGCAGCCGTGTTCAGCTCCGACGAGTTCCCGCTCGTGCACGCGACCGACGGCACGCCCGCCGCGCCGACCCGGCGGCTCAATGTCCTGCTGATCTTCATCGAGGCCCTCGACCGGCGGTTCGTGGGGCCGCAGCTGTCCCCCTTCCTCGATCGCTGGGGCCGGGAGGCGATCGTCTTCGACAACTTCTTCTCCAACGGCACGCTGACCCATCACGGGCTCTTCTCGTCGCTGTGCTCGTACGCATCGGGTTTCGGTAAATCGCCGATCAAGGTGCGCTACACCAACGACTACCTGTGCCTGCCGGAGATCCTGAAGCGGGCCGGCTACACGACCGAGATGGTGATCGGCTACAACCGCGACCACCACCAGGATCACACCGCCCTCTTCCTGGCCCGCAACGGGATCCGCCAGTTCCTCGACGAGGGCAACTTCCCGCCCGCGGCCGAGCGGCTGGGCCTGGGGCTGACCGACGGCGCGCTGTTCGACCAGGTGCGCGGCCGCCTCGAGGCGCTGCAGCGCACGGGGCAGCCCTTCTTCCTCACCACGCTCACGCTGAGCATGCACCACCCGTTCGTCGTGCCCCTCGCGCACCCTGACGTCGCCGCGCTCGCGCGCGAGAGGGACCGGTACCCGGCCACGCTGCGCTACACGGACAGCGAGCTGGAGCGCTTCTGGACGGGGCTGGAGCGCGACCACCTGCTGGACGACACGCTGGTGCTGATCCTCGGCGACCACGGCCGCCACGAGGTGCTCGGCCAATCCAGCGACGAGCGCTGGCTCGGCCACCATCTCACCCCGCTCTACGTCTGGCTGCCGCCCGGGCTGCGCGCCGCGACCGGCTTCCGGGCGCGCCGCGTCGACACGGTGGCGAGCCAGATCGACCTGACGCCCACGATCCTGGCGCTCACCGGACTCACACCGCGGCTGTCGCCGTTCATGGGGACGGACCTGAGCTGCGTGATCGTGGCCGATTGCCACCCCGAAACGCAGGCCGCGCTGTTGACGAGCCACAGCGCCGCGCTCGTCGGCGGCGGCCGCATTCTGACCTATGGCCTCAAGAGCGGCCGGCTCCGCGAGACGGACCTGCAGCTCGCCCACGCCCGCGACATCGAGCGCGCCACGCCCGACGACGCCGCCGCCGTCGAGCGCCTCAAGGCGATGGTCGCGACGTCGTCACTGCTGGTCGAGCAGAATCGCGTCTGGTCCTGGGCGCGGTTCAATCTTGAATGGGGGGCCTCGAAGGGCCCCCCAAGCCCCCCGAACGCTCGGGCCACCCCGGCGCAGCCGTGGCGGCCCTCGTCAACCCGCTCTCACTAGGCGGGGCCGCGAAGGGCCCCCCAAGCCCCCCGAACGCTCGGGCCACCCCGGCGCAGCCGTGGCGGCCCTCGTCAACCCGCTCTCAGTAGGCCGAGGTCAGGTCGTGGCCGCGGTGGCGCCGCCGTCGGCGACCAGGGTGGCGCCCGAGACGAACGCCGCGTCGTCGGAGGCCAGGAAGAGCGCGCAGCGCGCGATGTCCTCCGGCTCGCCCACGCGCCCGAGCGGGATGCCGCGCCCTTCCTTGGCCGCGCGCTCGGCGGCCTCGACGATGTCCGCGGTGAGCCGGGTGCGGATGGTGCCCGGGCAGATCGCGTTCACGCGGATGCCGTCGCGGCCGTACGACGCGGCCATCGCGCGCGTGAGCGACAGGACCGCGCCTTTCGACGCGGCGTAGGCGTGGCTCGGCCGCTCGACCGAGCCGCGGAAGGCCGAGACCGACGCGATGTTGACGATGGCCCCGCCGGCGCCGCCGCGCATGTGCGGCACCGCCGCGCGCGCGACCAGGTACATCGCGCGCACGTTGACGTCCTGGGCAAGATCCCAGTGCTCGAGCGCGATGCTCTCCACCGTCCCGCCCACGACCATCGTCCCCACGCCGGCGTTGTTGAGCAGCACGTCGAGCCGGCCGAAGGCTCGCACGCCGGCCTCCACCACCGCGGCGCAATCCTCGGGGCGGGCGAGGTCGGCGGTGATCGAGGCCGCCTCGCCGCCAGCCGCGCGCACCGCGGCCACGGCCTGGGCGAGCTCGGGCGCGCGAACGTCGGCCAGCGCGACACGCGCGCCCGCCTGCGCGAAGAGCACCGCGCTCGCGCGGCCGATGCCCGTGGCGGCGCCGGTGACGATCGCGACTTTCCCTCGCAGCACGCCGCGCTCGGCCAGTCCCATCAGCGGCGCACGCGACTCTGGCGGAGGAGATCGGGATCGCCCGTCACCCACGCCACCACCGTCGTGGTGATCGCGCAGATCGCGCAGCGTCCCTCGCCGATCATCAGCGGCGCGCCGGCCCGCTCCGCTGCCTCGATGCGCTGCCGCACGTTGCCACGCGGAAACGCCTGCGCGAGGCAGCGGAAGCAGTACGGCGCGTCGCGCGCGTGCAGGAACGCCAGCAGCTCGTCGTCCATCGACAAGCGGTATAGGGCACGGCGCGGCGCATTGCCAGTCGTGAAAGGATTTTCCTACGCGATGGCTAATTTCTGATCGGTCTATACTGGCGCCGGGAGGCACGGCGATGATCCAGGCCCGCAAGCTCGGCCACATCGTGCTGAAGGTTCGCGACGCGCAGACATCGAAGGAGTTCTACACCCGCGCCCTCGGCCTCAAGGTGGCGCACGAGGACCACGAGCACGGCGCCGTCTTCCTCAGCTTCGGCGTCCAGCACCACGAGCTCGCGCTCTTCCAGCTCGCCACCGGCGAGGCCCCGGATCCGACGCAGCCCGGCCTGCACCACATGGCCTGGCAGGTGGGCAGCTTCGCGGAGCTGCAGGCCGCCCACCGCGAGCTGGGCGCCCTCGGCATCCCGGTCGAGTCCACCGTCGAGCACAACGTGTCGCGCAGCGTGTACTTCCGCGATCCCGACGGCAACCGCGTGGAGCTCTACTGCGACATGGTCGAGGACGGCTTCGAGGCCATGCGCACGCTGGGCCCCAGGCGCGACGTCCTCGACATCGAGACGGGTGAAGTGATCAGCCGCGCCGAGGGTTGACGGAAGCCTTCCCGCCCGCCGCCTACGAGCGGGAGGACGAGTCGCCCGACGCGCGCTTCTACGACGTCCCGCGCCGGGTCGTGCACATCGACGACGGGGCTATCGCCGCCCTCGGCCGGCTGTACGCGGACGTGCTGCCGCCGGGGGGCCGGCTGCTGGACCTCATGAGCAGCTGGCGCAGCCACCTGCCGGCCGGCTTCCGCGCCGGCGAGGTCGTGGGGCTGGGGTTGAACGCCGCGGAGATGGCCGACAACCCGCAGCTCACGCGCCACGTGGTCCACGACGTCAACCGCGAGGCGCGCCTGCCGTTCGACGACGCGACGTTCGACGGCGCCGCTTGCGCGGTATCGATCCAGTACGCGACGCAGCCCGTCCGGCTCTTCCGCGAGGTCGCACGGGTGCTCCGGGCCGGCGCGCCGTTCGTGGTGTCCTTCTCCAACCGCTGCTTTCCCACCAAGGCCGTGGCCGTGTGGCTCGCCGCCACGGACGCGCAGCACGTCCAGCTCGTGCAGACCTACTTCGAGGCGTCCGGCGGCTGGACCGAGGTGAGCACGGAGAACCGGTCACCGGGCCCGGACGGCGATCCGCTCTATGCCGTGTGGGCCCGGCGCGACCGCTAGCTGCGCGGGCGGTTGCTCGCGGGCGTGAGGTGGAAGCCCGCCAGGAGGTCGCGCGTGTCGGTCACTTCCTTGAGCGTGCGGAACGGGAGCTGGAAGGCCGGGCGTGAGGCGATGATCATCATGCCGAAGTTCAGCCCGGCGGCCAGGAGCTGCAGCACCGGCAGGGCGAGGTACTCGAGGAGCTGGTCGCCCTTGGCGTGCAGCCACTCCAGCTCGCGCTTGAAGTCCTCCAGCGCGCCGCGCCACCACGTGGGCGACACGACGGCGGCCACGGCCAGCGCCCGCGCGTCGTCGACCTTGAGCGAGCGGCGTGAGATGAAGGCGAGCAGCGGCGCCGCTCCATGCTGCGCGAACAGGAGCCACGTCGCGCCCCGCACGCCCAGCCAGCCGCAGGAGGCGACGAGCATCGTCGCCCAGAAGCCCAGGCGGATGCCGGCGTCGCGCGCGATCCACGGCGACACCGCGTCGATGAACTCGCGGTAGAGGAACATCACCTCGAAAAACATCACGAGCAGCTCGACCACGACGATCTGGGCCAGGAACTTCAGCTCGCGCAGCCGCACGGCCTCGCTCAGCGTCTGCAGGCAGGCGAAGCTGCCCATCACCAGCATGAGGAGGAAGGCGAACAGCAGGGCGGCCGTGAAGCGCGAAGCCGGCCCGCCCGAGAGCTCGCTCAGCACGCCCGTCACCGTCGGCATCATCGTGTGGGTGAAGACCGTGGCCTCCAGCACGCACCAGGCCAGCAGCATCACGAAGGCGACCCACGGCACCCCGGGCTGGAAGTACGCCGGCGCCAGGCGGCCGGTCACCCTGAACGGTAGCGCGGCGACCTGCCGCACCGACTCGACGACGAGCCGCATGACCAGCGCCGCCACGGTCACGAGCCAGCCCGCCGTCACGCCGGCCACGCGGACGATCCCGACCCAGTAGAGCCACACCGAGCGCGCGGCGTCCCACCAGGCCAGCAGCATCATCGACGCGAAGCGCACCCGGCCGGCGCGGAACGGCAGCGTGTAGAGCGAGAGCAGCGTGACCCAGATCGCGCCAACGGCCAGCAGCGCCGGAAAGAGCAGGAAGACGTACTTGGCGGTCGTCACCCACGGCGGCGCCGGATTGAGGAAGAAGGCGAGCAGCGCCTCCTGCATCCGCGGCACCCAGGCGACGGGCGCCAGCAGCAGCGCGATCACTTCCTGCCACCGTTCAGGCACGACCATCCGGGCCTCCTATGGGCTGTTGGTGTCGCGGACCGGGTCCGAATCCCAGCGCACGGTCGCCCGCTCGCGCCACGGGCCCAGCGCAATGGGGCGCGCGGGCGGCGGCGGCCAGTCGAGCGAGACGACCTGCGTGGCCACCACCGGCACCACCACGGTCGGGCGCTGTCCATAGATGCGCGCGGCCGCCGCGTGCGCGGCCGCCGGATCGTAGCGGCGCAGCACGCGGATGACGTAGCGCCGCGTCTGCGGATACGGCGGGATGCCGCGATAGGCGATCACCGCGCGGTCGCCGGCGTTGTAGGCGGCCAGCACGAGCGGCAGGTCGTTGTGGAAGCGCTGCATGAGGACCCGCAGGTGCCGCACGCCGCCGTCGAGGTTCGCCTGCATGTCGAACGAGTCCTGCACGTCGAGGCTGGCCGCGGTGGCGGGCATGAGCTGCATGAGCCCCTGCGCGCCGCGCCGCGACACCGCCCTCGGGTTGAACTCCGACTCCACGGCGACGATGGCGGCGACGAGCCGCGGCGACACCCGGTGGCGGGCCGCCACTTCCTCGATGTGCGCCATGATCTCCGCGGTCGTCGGCCGCGACGGGACCGCGTCGCCGGCGTCGCTGTCCTCCGCGGCGTCGGCGTCCCCGGCGAACTGCACCAGGGCGCCCGGCGACGGTACGGCCCCACGCTGCGCGATCGCATAGCCCCCAGCGAGCGTCAGCACGAGCATGGCCAGGCCGAGAAGCCGGCGTCGCCCGGCGTCGTCGCCGCGGTGGGGAGCTTTGGTGGTGCGCATGGTGTGGGTGCGCATTCGGTGGTCCAACGTGTCAGCGTGGGCGCCCTAGCGGGAGCAACGGGGATGCCAGACCCCGGGGTCCAAGGCACAAGAACTTGATTTAACAGCGATTATAGGGGCTGACTGGTCAGAGAACGCCCAGCCGCAGCCGTGCTAGGACTGACGGTTTGTGACCGACCCCGTGACACCCGGGCAAGCGGCTACGACGCGGCGCGTGATCTCCGGACGTCGAACTTGAACAGCCCCGCGGCGTTGAGCCCGAGGATCTTCGCGCGCGAGTCGTCCGAGAGCCCGCTCATCGTGCGCTCGATCGCCTCCGCCGAGTGCGGCCACGTGCCTTCGTGGTGGGGATAGTCGTTGCCCCACATGAAGCTGTCGGCGAGGTCGAAGCGCTCGGCCAGCGCGAGCCCGACGCGGTCTTCCTGGAATGACGCGAAGCCGTGCATGCGGTAGTACTCGCTCGGCAGGTGCTTGAGCTTGGGCCGCACCCAGAAGTGATGCTTGCGGTACGCCTCGTCCATCGCGTCGAGCATCCACGGCACCCAGCCGATGCCCGCCTCGATCGTGGCGAACCGCAGGCCCGGGAACCGCTCGAAGACGCCGGAGGCGCAGAGATTGGCCACCGGCTCGATCGTCGGCGACAGCGAGTGCGAGACGTAGTTGATGACGGCGCCGCCGTTGCCGCGCGAGGCGCGAGGGTCGCGCCCGGTGGAGACGTGGAACGTGATGGGCAGGCCCGTGTCCTGGATGACCGCCCACAGCGGGTCGAACACCGGCAAGTTGTAGTTGGGATGATCGACGTCGTGCGCGCCCCACACCGGCTTGCACGGCAGCGTGAGCGCGCGAAAGCCCAGCGTGGCCACGCGCTGCACCTCGGCGATGGAGCCCTCGAGGTCGGCGGTGGCGATGGCGGCCACGGGCGAGAGCCGGTCGTTGTAGGGCCCGAACGTCTCCCACGCCCACTCGTTGAACACGCGGCACTGCGCCTGGGCGAACACCGCGTCGGGCGTGGCCCACATCGACAGCCCCTTGTTCGGGAAGATGATCTCGGCGTCGATGCCGTCGCGGTCGTGGTCGCGCAGCCGGTCGCGCGGATCGGCGCCCGCCTTCTGCCGCAGCATGTCCTCGCCCTCGAGCTCGTTCACGCGCAGGCGATCGGGCCGGTGGCCCTCCGACACGCGCCACATCACGCCGCTGGCGTCGGTGATCACGCGCGGGATGCGCTCGCGATACTTCTTGTCGATGCGCTCGGCCCAGAGGGTCGACGGCTCGTTGGCGTGGCAGTCGGCGGAGACGATGAAGTACTTGTTCGGATCGTCGGGGCGCGCGGTGCGGGTCCAGCCGGCGTGACCCGGCGATTGCAGTCGCCACTGGTTGGGAACGTCGACGTGCAGGCTCATATGACCTTCCATTGCACGAGGGTGAAGGGCACCTTGGCGTCGTCGTGAGGCTCGAAGACGGCCTCGACGGGCGCGCCGATCGTCACGACCTGGCGCGGATCACCGAGCAGGTTGCCGAGCATCCGGATCCCGCCGGCGTGCGCCAGCTCGACCAGCACCACGATGTACGGCCCGTGCTCCCGGAGCGCCGGATGCACGGGATGCCACGCGCGCTCCCAGGTATAAATGATTCCGCGGCCGTCCACGCGCGTCCAGCCGACCTCGGGCGACAGGCACGCGTGGCAGATCCACTCCGGCCCCCACTGCCACGCGCGGCAGCGCTCGCAGCGCTGCACCAGCAACTCGCCGCGACGCGTGCCGGCCCAGTACGGCGCGTCGAGCCCGTCCGGCTCGGGCACCGGCGCCGGCAAGCCGGCCGGCAGGTAGGACGCCGCCGGCGCCATCAGACCGTCGCCGCGCCGCCGAGGATGAGGCTCGAGACCGGCGTCACCATCGGGCCCGAGATCACCATCGAGACCTCGGCGCCCTCCACCTGGCTCGTGGACTCGCCGCGGATCTGGCGCGCGGCCTCGATCACCAGCTCGAGGCCGTGCATGTAGCACTCGGCGAGGTTGCCCCCGCTGGTGTTGAGCGGCAGCCGGCCCGTCGGCGCGAGCAGGTTGTCGACGACGAGGACGTCGTTGGCCTCCTTCGCCGTGAAGAAGCCGTGCTCGACCAGGCTCATCAGCACGCCGCCCGTGAAGTTCTCGTAGCTCTGCACGACGTCCACGTCACCCGGCCCCACCCCGGCCATCGCGTAGAGGTGCGGCGCCACCGTGGTGAAGCTGGACGTCGCGTAGAGCGGCGCGTTGTGCGCGCGGGCGGCGTTGCGGTGCTCCGAGCCCTGCGCGGCGCCCAGCAGGTACGCCGGCCGCGGGCGCAGATCGCGGGCGCGCTCGGCCGAGACCACGATCAGCGCCGCCGCCCCGTCGTTCTCCATGCAGCAGTCGTAGAGCCGGAAGGGCTCGACGATCCAGCGCGAGGCGTCGTAGGCCTCCGCGGTGAGCGGGCGGCCGTGCATCACCGCGCGCGGGTTGGCCTGCGCGTGGTGATAGGAGGCCAGCGCGATCGCGCGCTGCGCCTCGGGGCGGATGTCGTGCTCGTGCAGGTAGCGCATCACGCGCATGGCGAAGCGCTGGGCCGGCGAGATGAGCCCGTAGGGGAAGGTCATCGCCTGCTCGCCCGAGACGGTGGCGACGGGCGGCGCGGCGCCGAAGCGCTGGAACTGGCCCTGGGCGAGCGCGCGGAAGACCACGACGCAGTCGGCGAGCCCGCCGGCCACGGCGGCGGCGGCATTGGCGACCGCCGCCGAGCCGCCACCCCCGCCGCCACCCCACTGCATGTTCGAGAAGCGCAGCTCGGGCAGGCCGAGCGCGGCGGCGATGCGCGAGGGATCGTTGCGGTCGTTGCTGTAGGAGGCGAAGCCGTCGATCGCGCGCGGATCGAGTCCGGCGTCCGCGCACGCCGCCAGGATCGCCTGCAGCGCGAGCTGGAACTCGGACACCGGGGCCCGGCCGTGCTTGTAGTACGCCGTCTCGCCGACGCCCGCGATGGCCACGCGCCCGCGGAGCGTCCGCGCCTTCACGCGAGGAACTCGCGCACCATCCGGGCGACGCGCTCGGGCTGCTCGACGTGCGGCGCGTGGCCGGCGCCCTCGACGGTCTGCACGCGCGCGCCCGGGATCCGGCGCGCGAACTCGTCGGCGTAGACGGGCGGCACCAGCCGGTCTTCCTTGCCCCACACCAGCAGCGTCGGCGCGCTCACGCGGTGGATGCGCTTCTTGAGCCCCTTGTCGGGAATCGGCCACGTGAACTTGCCGGTCGCGCCCATCGCCCACATCAGGCGCACGCGCGCGGCGGCGGCCGCCTCCGGCGGCGAGGCAGCGTCCAGGATCCCGAGCATGCGCTTCGCCGCCTCGCTGCTCGGATCGCGGAACACCCAGGCCGGCAGCTCGGCGGGATTGACGGTCATCCAGTTCACGACGCGCTCGCTGTCGCGCCAGAAGCCGATCGGGTCGAGCAGCACCAGCTTCCGCGTGCGCCGCGGATAGGCGGCCGCCATCTCGCAGGCCACCATGCCGCCGAAGGAGTGGCCGACCAGCACGGCCGCGTCGATCTTCAGCGCGGTCAACAGCTCGTCGTAGCAGAGGACGAGATCCCAGAGCCCGTCCAGGTGATAGATGTCGTCGGGCGCGCCCGGCGTCGTGCCCGGATGCTCGGGGGCGTGCACCGTGAAGGCCTGCGCCAGCTCGGTGAGGAAGGGATCCCACGTGAGGCCCCAGGGACCGTGGAAGAACACCAGCGCCGGGCCGGCGCCCTCGGACAGCACGCGCATGCGCACCTTGTCCTGCCACACGGTGACCGTCTGCTCGCGCGTCATGCGCCCACGCCGGCCGTGGCGGGCTGCGGCACCGCCTCCCGCAGCCGCTCCGGCCACCACTGGTTGACCCAGCCCTCGTCGTTCCACTCGCCGCGCAGCGCGGGCAGCACCTTACGCGCGAAGAGGTCGATGTTCTCCAGCGTCAGCTCGTGCGGCATCGAGCCGATCTGCAGCAGCACCATGAGGTTGCCGACGTGCAGGCCCTTGACGACCTCTTCCTTGAGGCGGTCGCGCACGGTGGCGGGACTGCCGGCGATCACGTAGCCCTTCTCGACGAAGTCGCGATAGCGCAGCTTCTTGGCGTCCTCGGCGCGGCGCACCGGATTGGCCACGCTGGCCACCATGCTGCGGTAGTCCTGGTTGCCGGGCGGCGACATGAACTGCACCGGCCAGTGCAGGCACTTGTGATAGAAGTACTCGACGTGCCGGGCGTACTTCTCCTCGGCCTGGGCGTCGGTCTCGGCGACGACCACGAGCTGCAGGAACCCGGCGCGATAGGGATTCGGCTCGCGGCCCTTGTCGGCCACCACCTTCCAGTAGCCGTCCATCATCGACTTCGCCGCCTTGGCGCCCGAGTAGCTGAGGAAGCAGTAGCAGACCTCGTTGTCCACGGCGAAGTCGAACGTGCTGATGCTGCCCGAGCCCGGCACCCACACCGGCGGGTGCGGCTGCTGGATCGGCCGCGGCCACAGGTTGACGTGGGCGAGCTGGAAGTAGCGCCCGTTCCACGCGAACGTCTCGCGCGCCTGCCAGGCCTTGAGCGTGAGCGCGAACGCCTCGCGATAACGCTCGCGGTGCTCGAGCGGCGTGATGCCGTAGCAGAAGTTGACGTCCATCGGGCTGCCGAGCGGCAGGCCCGCCACCAGCCGGCCGCCGCTGATGCAGTCGAGCATCGCGTACTCCTCGGCCACCCGGATCGGCGGATTGGACGTCGGCAGCGTGGCGCCCATCTGCACGATGGCCACGTTGGAGCCGTTGGTCAGCTTCGAGAGCACGGCGCCCATGATGTTCGGGCTCGGCATGAAGCCGTAGGCGTTCTGGTGATGCTCGTTGGTGCAGACGCCGTCGAAGCCGGCCCTGGCCGCGTAGAGCAGCTCGTCGAGCGTCCAGTTGTAGTACTGGCCCACCCGCCTGGCGTCAGCCAGCTCGTGCCACGGCGGCGTCACCCAGACGGAGTCGTAGCGCTTCTCGAAGTCGGGCGGCAGCTCCCGGTGCGGCATGAGGTGGAACATGCTGATCTTCATGGAGGGGAAGACTACGCGGGCTCGGCGCGTTTCACAACGCCCTGCGACCGGGGTCACAGCTTGCCGACGACATCCCCCATGGAGGTGATCCCATGAGTGACAAGGCGAGGCTACTGCACGAGGCCGACGAGGCGTTCTCCGAGCTGCGTCAGGCGGTCGACGGTCTGGACGACGCCCGGCTCACCCGCGTGTGGCTGGGGACGTGGAGCATCCGCGAGATCCTCATCCACGTCTCCGGCTGGCACCACGAGATGACGCCCGCCCTGGCCCGCGTCGCTCGCGGCGAGGCGGCATACCCGGCGGGCACCTACGACGACTTCGACACGTGGAACGCGCGCTTCGTGCAGGATCGCGCCGGCGCGAAGATGCCGGACGTGCTGGCCGAGCTGGACGCCTCCCACCGCGACTTCGTGCGCGCGGCCGGCTCCGTCCCCGACGCGCACTTCGCCGCCGGCGGGGGCGCGCGCGAGCTCTTCGAGGGCACCGGCCCCGGCCACTATCGCGAGCACACCGCGCAGATCCGCGAGTGGCGCCGCAAGGAGTCCGAGTGATGGCCACCATTCACAAGGAGATCCGCCTGGACGCGCGGGCCGAGGACGTGTGGGAGGCCATCCGCGACGTCGGCGCCGTCCACGAGCGCCTGGCCCCGGGCTTCGTCACCGACACGCGCCTGGAGGGCGGCGCCCGCGTGGTGACGTTCGCCAATGGCCTGGTCGTCCGCGAGCTGATCGTGACACTCGACGACGGCGCGCGCCGGCTGGCCTACGCGGCCGTCGGCGGGCGCTCCACGCACCACAACGCGTCCTTCCAGGTCTTCGCCGAGGGCGCCGAGCGCACGCGCCTGGTGTGGATCGCCGACCTGCTCCCCGACGAGGTCGCCGGGCCGGTCGGCGAGATGATGGAGGCGGGCTCGCGCGTCATGAAGCGCACGCTGGAGGCTGTGCAGTCCCGGGCATAGGAAAAGTCTTACCCACGAATCTCGCCGCCGGCGTGAATCGCGGCGCCGGGTGGCGCGTCGTAACGTCTGGCGGGTGCATGACCACGACACGGCCTGCGGACGTTTCGAGCGCTACGACGCGCGTGCTGCTGATCGACGACGACGCCGAGCTGGGTGAGCTGCTCGGCGAGTATCTCGCCCGGGAGGGCTTCGTCCTCGACGGCGAGACGGACGGCGCCCGCGCCGTGGAGCGCCTGGCGCCCGGCGGCTACCACCTCGCCGTGCTGGACGTGATGCTGCCCGGACTCAACGGCTTCGACGTGCTCCGCGCCGTCCGGGCCTCGTCCCGGATCCCCGTGCTGATGCTCACGGCGCGGGGCGACGACGTGGACCGCATCGTCGGCCTCGAGCTCGGCGCCGACGACTACCTCTCCAAGCCCTTCAACCCGCGCGAGCTGGTGGCTCGCATCCGCGCGATCCTGCGCCGCACCCAGGGCGGCGCCGACGCCGGCGTGGCCCGCGCGCCCGAGCAGCTCAGCGTGGACGACGTCACGCTCGATCTCGGGCGCCGCGTGGTCCTGCGCGCCGGCGCGCCGGTGGTGCTCACGGCCGTGGAGTTCTCGCTGCTCGAGCTGTTGATGCGCGCGGCCGGCTCCGTGGTGCGGCGTGACGACCTCGCGCGCGGCGCGCTGGGACGGGGCCTGCTGCCCTTCGATCGCTCCATCGACGTCCACGTGAGCCACGTCCGCAAGAAGCTCGGGCCGCGGCCGGACGGCGGCGAGCGGATCACCACGCTGCGCGCCGTCGGCTATCTCTACACCATGCGCCCGGAGCCACGGGCGCGCCGCCGATGATGCGCGGCGTGTTCGCGCGGATCCTGCTCTGGTTCTGGCTCTCCCTCGTCCTCGTCGCCCTCGCCCTCGAGCTCACCATCGCCGCCACCTCCACGCCCGTCGAGATCCGCGTGCAGCGCTTCAGCGACGGCGCGCTGGGCAGCCGCGCCCGCGAGGCGGTGGCGATCCTCGATCGCGACGGCCCGCCCAAGGTGGCCCGCTTCCTCGAGGAGCTCGAGCGCACCACGCGCATGCACGCCGTGCTGCTCGATGCCGACGGCCACGACGTGGCCGGCCACCCGGTGCCGCGGAAGGCCGCCGCCGTGGCGGCGCGCGCGCTGGCCACCGGGGAGACGGAGATGGACACGGACGGGCAGGCGGCCGTCAAGGCGCGCGCCGTGACGATCGGCGGCGAACGCCGCTACGTCCTGGTGGCGACGTTGCCGGTCGGCCTGATGCGGCTTGTCCACGACGGGCCCACCGCGCAGGCCTTGCGCCTGCTCGCCGTGCTGGTCACCGCCGCCGCCGCCTGTTACGGCCTGGCCCGTTACGTCACGCGGCCGCTGGCAGTCTTGAGATCGACGACGCACACGCTGGCGCGCGGCGACCTGAGCGTGCGCGTCGGCTCCACGATGGGCCGCCGCACGGACGAGTTCGCGGAGCTGGGGCGCGACTTCGACCGCATGGCCGAGCGCCTGGAGACGCTCGTGACGGCCGAGCGACGACTGCTGCGCGACATCTCCCACGAGCTGCGCTCGCCGCTGGCCCGGCTCAACGTCGCCCTCGGCGTCGCGCGCCAGCACGCGGGCGACGACCAGGCGGTTCTCGACCGCATCGAGCGGGAAGCCGACCGCCTCAACACGCTGATCGGCCAGCTCCTGATGCTGGCGCGCCTGGAGAGCGGCACGCTGACGCCGGAGCGCGTGGTGGTCGATCTCGAGGCCATCGTGCGCGACGTCGCCGAGGACGCCGCCTTCGAGGCGCAGGGCCGCGGCCGGCGCGTGCAGATCGTGGAGACGTGTCCGGAGCTCGTGCTCGGCGACGCCGAGCTCCTGCGCAGCGCCGTCGAGAACGTCGTGCGCAACGCCCTGCGCCACGCGCCGGAGGCCACCAGCGTGGAGATCGGGCTGCGCCGCGAGGGACGTCGCGGATCGCCGCGCGTCCGCATCGCCGTGCGCGATCACGGCAGCGGCGTGCCGGAGGCGGCCCTGCCCCACATCTTCCAGCCCTTCTACCGCGTGGGCGACGCGCGTCCGCGCAACTCCGGCGGCATCGGGCTCGGGCTCACCATCGTCGATCGCACCATCCGCCTGCACGGCGGCACCGTCCGCGCCGCCAACGCGGCGGACGGCGGGCTCGTCGTCGAGCTGACCCTGCCCGCCGCCGCCTGACCCGCCCCTTCACACTTCTTGTCGAACTCTTAACGTTCGCGCCCGGCGCGCCCGGGTACACCGGAGACATGCGGCGCGGCCGACCGCGCTCGAAAGGAGAACCATCGCATGCGCAGGCGCACGACGCTCACGATCACGCTCGCGCTCGGCCTCGCCCTCGTGGGCGGCGCGGGGGCCGCTCGGGCGGCCGACGACGACTACACCGGGCAGGAGATCGGCACCATCCTCTCGCTCGATCCCGAGCAGCACATCGTGGTGCTGAGCACCGGCACCCAGCTGCTCGTCACCGACCCGGACGTCTTCGCGCGTCTCCACGAGGGTGAGCTCGTGATGATCGACTTCACGCACGAGGGCGGCCGCACCTTCGTGAACAGCATCGAGCCAGCCAATGCGCCGGCGGCCAGCCCCACGCTTCGGGAGCCGAGCCCGGACGACCCGACGCAGGTCGAGAGTCCGGTCCCGCCCAGCGTGATCTTCGAGGGCAGCGGCGGAGACCGACTGGAAGTTCCCGAGGCGCCGTAAGCGTGGCGGCCTTCCGGTGGTGGTGGGCGGCGCTGCTCATCGGCGCCGTTGCGGTCGCCGGCGGGTATGGTGCGCTGAAAGCGCGCGGGGCGGGCTCACCGGCATCCACCACCGGGCCCGCCGCCCGCGCCGTCCCCGTGGTGGCGGCGCCCGCGCGTACACGCGACGTGGGCGTCTACCTCGGCGGCCTCGGCGCCGTCACCCCGCTCAACACCGTCACCATCCACAGCCGCGTGGACGGCCAGCTCATGAGCGTGGCGTTCCAGGAAGGCCAGCAGGTGAAGCGCGGCGACCTCTTGGCCGAGATCGACCCGCGCCCGTTCCAGGCCCAGCTCACGCAGTTCGAGGGCCAGCTGGCGCGCGACCAGGCCCTGCTCGACAACGCCCGGGTGGACGTCGGGCGCTATACGGGCCTGGCGGCGAAGGACGCGATTCCCCAGCAGCAGCTCGACACGCAGGTCTCGCTGGTGCGGCAGTACGAGGGCGCGGTCAAGAACGACCAGGGGCTGATCGAGAGCACCCGCGTGCAGCTCGCGTACTGCCGCATCACCTCGCCGATCGACGGGCGCGTGGGCCTGCGGGCCGTGGATCCCGGCAACATCATCCACGCCGCCGACGCCAACGGCATCGTGGTGATCACGCAGCTGCAGCCCGTCGCCGTGGTCTTCACGATTCCCGAGGACAGCATTCCCGCCGTCCTCGACCGGCTGCAGGGCGGCGCGCGGATGGAGGTGGAGGCGTACGACCGTGAGCAGCGCCGCAAGCTGGCCACCGGCACGCTGATGACGATCGACAACCAGGTCGATCCCGCCACCGGCACCGTGAAGCTGAAGGCCTCCTTCGCCAATCGCGACAACCGGCTCTTCGCCAGCCAGTTCGTCAACGTCCGGCTGCTGCTCGACGTCAAGCGTGGGGCGACCATCGTCCCGGCGGCGGCGATCCAGCGCACCACGCGCGGCTCGTTCGTCTACGTCGTCAAGCCCGATCGCACCGTCGGCGTGCGTCAGGTGACCGCCGGCGTCGCCGACGGCGACGACGTGGCCGTGGACAGCGGGCTCGCCGCCGGCGAGCAGGTGGTGGTGGACGGCGCCGACCGGTTGCGCGACGGCGCGGCGGTGACGCTGCAGGCCGCGTCGTGAATCTCTCGCGGCCGTTCATCACGCGGCCGGTCGCCACCACGCTCCTGATGGCGGCCATCCTGCTGTCGGGCGCGCTC
Organism: Candidatus Rokuibacteriota bacterium; assembly: GCA_003220265.1. Taxonomy (GTDB): domain Bacteria; phylum Methylomirabilota; class Methylomirabilia; order Rokubacteriales; family CSP1-6; genus AR5. Next base: position 32,639 of record QHRW01000109.1, read on the forward strand.
GCCTACCGACTGCTGCCCGTGGCGGCGCTGCCGCAGGTGGACTACCCGACGATCCAGGTGATGACATTCTATCCGGGCGCGAGCCCCGAGGTCATGGCCTCGTCGGTGACGGCGCCGCTCGAACGCCAGTTCGGCCAGATGCCGGGGCTGAACCAGATGACGTCCACCAGCTCCAGCGGCAGCTCGGTGATCACGCTGCAGTTCGTCCTCACGCTCGGGCTCGACGTGGCCGAGCAGGAGGTGCAGGCGGCGATCAACGCCGGCTTCTCGCTGCTGCCGCCGGACCTGCCGACGCCGCCGGTCTACAGCAAGGTCAATCCCGCCGACGCGCCGATCCTCGCGCTGGCGCTGACCTCGACGACGCTGCCGCTGCCGCGCATCGAGGATCTCGCCGACACGCGCCTGGCCCAGAAGATCTCGCAGCTGCCGGGCGTGGGGCTCGTGAGCATCAGCGGCGGCCAGCGCCCGGCCGTGCGCGTGCAAGCCAACCCGACCGCGCTTGCGGCCTACGGACTGACGCTGGAGGACCTGCGCTTGGCGGTGGCGGCCGCCAACGTCAACCAGGCCAAGGGCAACTTCGACGGGTCGCGGCAGGCCTCGGTGATCGGCGCCAACGACCAGCTCCTGACGAGCCGCGACTATCGCCCGCTGGTGATCGCCTATCGCAACGGCGCGCCCGTGCTGCTCTCCGACGTGGCCGACGTGGTGGACGACGCAGAGAACGTGCGCCAGGCCGCGTGGATGAACGACGTGCCGGCGGTGATCCTCAACGTCCAGCGGCAGCCGGGCGCCAACGTCATCGACGTCGTGGACCGCATCAAGCGGCTGCTGCCGCAGCTGCAGGCCTCGCTGCCCTCCGCGATCCAGGTCTCCGTGCTCACGGACCGCACCGTCACCATCCGCGGCTCGGTCGAGGACGTCCAGTTCGAGCTCATGCTGTCCGTGGCCCTCGTCGTCCTCGTGGTGTTCCTGTTCCTCCGGACGGCGGCCGGCACCGTCATCCCCAGCGTGGCGGTGCCGCTCTCGCTGGTCGGCACGTTCGGCGCCATGGTGCTGCTGGGCTTCAGCCTCAACAACCTCTCGCTGATGGCGCTGACGATCGCCACCGGCTTCGTCGTGGACGACGCCATCGTCATGATCGAGAACATCGCGCGCTACATCGAGGCCGGCCGGGCGCCGCTGGAGGCCGCGCTCGAGGGCGCGCGGCAGATCGGCTTCACGATCCTGTCGCTGACCATCTCGCTGGTGGCCGTGCTCATTCCGCTCCTGTTCATGGCCGACGTGGTGGGCCGCCTCTTCCGCGAGTTCGCCGTCACCCTCGGCATCACCATCATCATCTCGGCCTTCGTCTCGCTCACGCTCACGCCCATGATGTGCGCGACCCTGCTGCGCCACACGCCGCCCGAGCGCCAGGGGCGCTTCTACCGGTGGTCCGAGCGCATGTTCGCCGCGGTCATCGAGCGCTACGGCGCCTCGCTGCGCTGGGTGCTCGGGCATCAGCCCGCCACGCTGCTCGTGGCCGCCGCCACGCTCGTGCTCACGGTCGTGCTCTACGTCGTGGTGCCCAAGGGCTTCTTTCCCATCCAGGACACCGGCGTGATCCAGGGCATCTCGGAGGCGCCGCAGTCGATCTCGTTCCCGGCGATGGCCGAGCGCCAGCAGGCGCTGGCCCGCGCGATCCTGAAAGATCCGGCAGTCGCCAGCCTGTCGTCGTTCATCGGCGTGGACGGCACCAATGTCACGCCCAACAGCGGGCGGATCCTCGTCAACCTCAAGCCGCTGGCCGAGCGCGGCGTGAGCGCGAGCGAGGTGATCCGCCGGCTGCAGCCGGCGGTGGCCTCCGTCGACGGCATCACCCTGTACATGCAGCCGGTGCAGGACCTCAGCGTCGAGAGCCGCGTGAGCCGCACGCAGTACCAGTACAGCCTGGAGGACCCGGACGCGCGCGAGCTGAACGCGTGGGCGCCGCGGCTCGTGGAGGCGCTGCAGAAGGTGGACGTGCTGCGCGACGTGAGCACGGATCAGCAGGATCAAGGGCTCGGCACCGCCGTGGCGATCGACCGCGCCACCGCCGCGCGCCTCGGCGTGACACCGCAGACGATCGATAACACGCTCTACGACGCCTTTGGCCAGCGGCAGATCTCGACGATGTTCACCCAGCTCAACCAGTACCGGGTCGTGCTGGAGGTGCAGCAGGCCTTCCGGCGCAGCGCCGCCGCGCTGCACGACATCTACGTGCGCGGCGCCAGCGGCGGCCAGCCGGTCGTCGTGCCGCTGAGCGCGCTCACGCGGACGCAGGACACGACGGCGCCGCTGGCCATCGCGCGGCAGGGCCAGTTCCCGGCGGTGACGCTGTCGTTCAACCTGGCGCCGGGCGCCTCGCTCGGCGCCGCGGTCCGCGCGATCGAGACGACCACGCGCGAGCTCGGCCTGCCGGCCAGCATCCAGGGCAGCTTCCAGGGCACGGCCCAGGCCTTCCGCCTCTCGCTCGCCAGCGAGCCGTTCCTGATCCTGGCCGCGCTGGCCGCCGTCTACATCGTGCTCGGCGTGCTCTACGAGAGCTACATCCACCCGCTGACGATCCTGTCCACGCTGCCCTCGGCCGGCGTGGGCGCGATCCTCGCGCTGCTGGTCTTCCACACCGAGCTGAGCGTGATCGCGCTGATCGGCATCATCCTGCTGATCGGCATCGTCAAGAAGAACGCGATCATGATGATCGACTTCGCGCTCGACGCCGAGCGGGGCGAGGGCAAGCCGCCCGTGGAGGCCATCTACCAGGCCTGCCTGCTGCGCTTCCGTCCGATCATGATGACGACGCTCGCCGCCCTGCTGGGCGCGCTGCCGCTGGCGCTCGGCACGGGCGTCGGCTCGGAGCTGCGCCGCCCGCTCGGCCTCGCCATCGTGGGCGGCCTCATCGTGAGCCAGATGCTCACCCTCTACACCACGCCGGTGATCTACCTGGCCTTTGACCGCCTGGCGCGGCGCGTGCGCCGCCACGCCGAATCGAGACGGGCCACGGCTTTGCCGGGGCCCTCATGAACATTGCCGAACCCTTCATCAAGCGGCCGATCGCGACGACGCTGCTGACGATCGCGCTGGCGCTCGCGGGCGTGCTGGCCTTCGGCCTGCTGCCGGTGGCGCCGCTGCCCCAGGTGGACTTTCCGACCATCCAGGTGTCGGCCGCGCTGCCGGGGGCGAGCCCGGAGACCATGGCGACGTCAGTAGCGGCACCGCTCGAGCGGCGGTTCGGCCACATCGCCGCCGTGACCGAGATGACGTCCACGAGCAACCTCGGCTCGACCTCGATCGTGCTGCAGTTCGATCTCGATCGCGACATCAACGGCGCCGCCCGCGACGTGCAGGCGGCCATCAACGCCGCGCGCGGCGACCTGCCGCCGGCGCTGCCGACCAATCCGAACTATCGCAAGGTGAACCCGGCCGACGCGCCGATCCTGATCCTGTCCCTCACCTCGACCACGCTCAGCCGCGGGCGGATGTACGACGCGGCCTCCAGCATCCTGCAGCAGAAGCTCTCGCAGGTGCCCGGCGTGGGCCAGGTCATCGTGGGCGGCGGCGCGCTGCCGGCGGTGCGGGTCGAGCTCAACCCGCTCGCGCTCAACAAGTACGGGGTCGGTCTCGAGGACGTGCGCAGCGCGCTCGCCGCGAGCAACCTCAACCGGCCGAAGGGCCAGCTCGCCGACGGCCGCCGGGCCTCGGAGCTCCAGGCCAACGACCAGCTCTTCAAGGCCGACGAGTACGCCCCGCTCATCGTCGCCTACCAGAACGGCCGGGCGGTGCAACTGTCGGACGTCGGCGACGTGGTCGACTCCGTGGAGGACGTGCGCAGCGCGGGGCTGGCCAACCGCAAGCCGGCCATCGTGGTGGTGATCTTCCGCCAGCCGGGCGCCAACATCATCGACACCGTCGATCGCGTGCGCGGCCTGATGCCGGCGCTGCGGGCCTCCATCCCCGCCGCCACCGACCTCGACGTCGTCCTCGACCGCAGCTCGACCATCCGCGCCTCGCTGCACGACGTCGAGCGCACACTCGTCATCTCGGTCGTGCTGGTGACGCTGGTCGTGTTCGTCTTCCTGCGCAGCGTGCGAGCGACCCTGATCCCCGCCGTGGCGGTGCCGGTCTCCCTGATCGGGACCTTCGCCGCGATGTACCTGCTCGGCTTCAGCCTCAACAACCTCTCGCTGATGGCGCTCACCATCGCCACCGGCTTCGTCATCGACGACGCCATCGTCGTCCTCGAGAACATCACCCGCTACCACGAGGCGGGCCAGCCGCCGCTGGCGGCGGCGCTGCGCGGGGCCCGCGAGATCGGCTTCACCGTGCTGTCCATGAGCCTCTCGCTGGTCGCGGTGTTCATCCCGATCTTGCTGATGGGCGGCGTGGTCGGCCGCCTCTTCCGCGAGTTCGCGGTAACGCTCTCGGTGGCCATCGGGATCTCGCTCGTCGTCTCGCTCACCACGACGCCCATGATGTGCGCCACGCTGCTGAAGCCGGAGCCCGCGGGCGAGCGCGGCCGCCTCTTCCGGCTGAGCGAACGCGGCTTCGAGTGGATGCGGCGGCGCTACGAGTCGAGCCTGGCCCTGGTCCTGCGCCATCCGGGTGGCGTGCTGGCGATCGCGGTGCTCACGATCGCCGTCAACGTCTGGCTGTTCGTCGTCGTGCCGAAGGGCTTCTTCCCGCAGCAGGACACCGGCCGGCTCACCGGCGCCATCCAGGCCGCCCAGGACATCTCGTTCCAGGCCATGCAGGCCAAGCTGACCGCTGTCGTCGGCATCATCACCGACGATCCCGCGGTGGACAACGTGATCGGCTTCACCGGCGGCTCGGGCGGCGGCGGCGCCACCGTGAACACCGCGCGGATGTTCGTCGCGCTCAAACCCCTGGGCGAGCGGCGGCTCACGGCCGACCAGGTGATCGCGCGGCTGCGCGGCAAGCTGGCCGCCGTCCCCGGCGCCCCCGTCTTCCTGCAGGCCGTCCAGGACCTGCGCGTGGGCGGCCGCGCCAGCAACGCGCAGTACCAGTACACGCTGCAGGGCGAGGACGTCGCCGAGCTCAACGCGTGGGCGCCGCGGGTCACCGAGCGTCTGCGCCGGCTGCCGCTGCTGGTCGACGTGAACAGCGATCAGCAGGACAAGGGCCGCCAGTCGTCGGTGGTGATCGATCGCACGACGGCCGGGCGGCTGGGCCTCACGCCGCAGGCGATCGACGCCACGCTCTACGACGCCTTCGGCCAGCGGCAGGTCTCGACCATCTATACGCCGCTGAACCAGTACCACGTGGTGATGGAGGTGGCGCCGCGCTTCTGGCAGCGCCCGGACACGCTGAAGGACATCTACGTCCGCTCGCCGGCCGGCGTGCCGGTGCCGCTCGGCGCCTTCACGCGCGACGACACGACGGCGACGGCCCTGGCGGTCAGCCACCAGGCGCAGTTCCCGTCGGTGACGGTGTCGTTCAACCTGGCGCCGCGCGCCTCGCTCGGCGAGGCGGTCGCCGCGATCGACACGATCACGCGCCAGCTCGGGCTCCCCGCCGGCATCCGGGGCAGCTTCCAGGGAACGGCCCAGGCCTTCCAGGCCTCGATCGCCAACCAACCGCTCCTGATCCTGGCCGCGTTGCTGGCGGTCTACGTCGTGCTCGGCATCCTCTACGAGAGCTACGTCCATCCGCTCACGATTCTCTCCACGCTGCCGTCGGCCGGCATCGGCGCGCTGCTCGCGCTCCTGCTCTTTCGCACCGAGCTGACCGTGATGGCGCTCATCGGCATCATCCTGCTCATCGGCATCGTGAAGAAGAACGCGATCATGATGATCGACTTCGCGCTGGAGGCCGAGCGGTCGCAGGGCAGGAGCACGGAGGAGGCGATCTTCCAGGCCTGCCTGCTGCGCTTCCGCCCGATCATGATGACGACGATGGCCGCGCTGCTCGGGGCGCTCCCGCTGGCGCTCGGCACCGGCGTGGGCTCGGAATTGCGCCGGCCCCTCGGCCTGGCCATCGTGGGCGGGCTGATCGTGAGTCAACTCCTCACGCTCTACACCACGCCGGTCGTCTATCTCTATCTCGATCGCCTGCAGCGCTGGGTCAGCGGCGTGCGGGCCGTGGAGCGCCGCCGTCCGGCTGAAGAGGCGCCGGGCGCCGTCGCCTCGTGATGCGCTGCCGCGTCGTGCGAGCTGTCCTGCTGAGCGTCGTCATGGCCGCTGTCACTGGCTGCGTCGTCGGTCCGAACTACGTCCGGCCCAGCGTCGTGACGCCCGAGGCATACAAGGAGATCGACGGCTGGAAGGTCGCGCAGCCGCAGGACGACGCGCTACGCGGCGCGTGGTGGGAAACGTTCAACGATCCCCCGCTGGCGGCACTGGAGGCGCGCGTGAGCGTCTCCAACCAGACGCTGGCGGCGGCGGAGGCGACCTATCGGCAGGCGACCGCGCTCGTGCGCGAGGCGCGCTCGGCCTATTTCCCCACCGTCACCGTCGGCATCGGCTACGCACGCCAGCGGCCGTCGTCCACGCTGACCTCGGCGACGGGCACCGGCGTGGCCACCGGCACCGGTGTGGGCACGGGCACCCGCGGTTCGAGCGGCCCGTCGAACTTCTTCCAGCTTCCCATCGACGTGGCGTGGGCGCCTGATTTCTGGGGCAAGGTACGCCGCAGCGTGGAGTCGAGCCAGGCCGGCGCCCAGGCGAGCGCGGCCGATCTCGAGACCGCGCGTTTGAGCCTGCAGGCCGAGCTGGCGCTCGACTACTTCCAGCTGCGCACGCTCGACGCCCAGCGGCAGCTGCTGGACACCAGCGTGACCGCGTTCGAGCGCTCGCTGGAGCTGACGCGGATACGGTACGAGGGCGGCGTGGCCTCGCAGGTGGACGTGGCCCAGGCGCAGACGCAGCTGGAGACGACGCGGGCGCAGGCCATCGACGTGGGTGTGCAGCGCGCGCAGCTCGAGCACGCCATCGCGCTGCTCGTCGGCCAGCCGCCGTCCAGCTTCGCGCTGCCGACCACGCCGCTGACCACGCCGCCGCCGGGCATTCCCGTCGGCGTGCCGTCCGAGCTCCTGCAGCGGCGGCCCGACGTCGCCGCGGCCGAGCGGCGGGTGGCGGCCGCCAACGCGCAGATCGGTGTCGCCATCGCCGCCTACTACCCGAGCATCACGCTCAGCGCCTCCGCGGGCTTCGAGAGCTCCGGCCTCGCGCAGTGGCTGACGTGGCCGAGCCGCTTCTGGTCGGTGGGCCCGGGCATCTCGCAGACCGTCTTCGACGGCGGGCTGCGGCGGGCGCAGACCGCGGGGGCCCGCGCAGCGCACGAGGCCAGCGTGGCGAACTATCGCCAGACCGTGCTCGGCGCGTTCCAGGGCGTGGAGGACGACCTGGCCGCGCTGCGGATCCTCGAGGATGAGGCGCGCGTGCAGGCCCAGGCGGTGGCGGCGGCCGAGCGGTCGCTCACGCTGACCACGGCGCAGTACCGGGCGGGCACCGTCAGCTATCTCAACGTGGTCACGACGCAGACCATCGCGCTCACCAATGAAGTCACGGCAGTCCAGATCCTGGGCCGTCGCCTGACCGCCAGTGCGCTGCTGATCCAGGCGCTGGGCGGCGGCTGGCGCGACACCGACCTTCCGTCGGCGCAGGCGGTCACTCAGGCCGTTCGCAACGGAGGCCCGGCGCCGTCCTCACGCTAACGCCGCGACCAAACGCTTGCCAAGCAGCGGTCGCGGACGGAGACTACCCCGTGTCCATCGTGGGGCTTGCCCGATGAGCGCGCGCGCGTCCAGCCTTCGCTCCGCCGTCATCCGTTACGCCTTCGCGACGGCCACGACGAGCGCCGTCACCGCGCTGTCCGTCGCGCTGCGGCCGATGATCCAGCCGCGTCACTCGCCGCCGTTCCTGCTCGCGGTGCTCGTCGTCGCCTGGTTTGCTGGCTTCGGCCCCGCGGTGCTCGCCTGCGGGCTGAGCATCGTGCTCATGAACTACTTCTTCATCCCGCCGCTGCATTCGCTCTCGCTGTTCAGCGCCCACGAGCTCATCGGCGTGCCCGTGTTCGCCGCCGTCGCCCTCGGCATGGCGTGGCTGGCCACCACGCGGCGCAGCGCGGAAGCCGCGCGCGTGGACGCTCTCGCCCGCGAGCAGGCCGCCCGCGCCGACGCCGAGAGCGCCAACCGGGGCAAGGACGAGTTCCTCGCGGTGCTCAGCCACGAGCTGCGCAACCCGCTGGCCGCCATCGTCAGCGCGGCGCACCTGCTCGAGGGCGTCGTCCGCCACGACGAGACGGCCGCGCGGGCGCGCGAGGTCATCGGCCGGCAGGCCCGGAATCTCGGCTGCCTCGTCGACGATCTCCTCGAGGTCAACCGGGTCATGAAGGGCAAGGTGATGCTCAACCGAAGCCCCACCGACCTGTCGGAGGTCGTCCGGCGCTGCCTGGCCACGCTGGGCGCCGCCGGCCGGCTCGAACGCCATCTGCTCAAGCTCGATCTGAGCCCCGTGTGGGTGGACGCCGACGCCCTCCGGCTCGACCAGGTCGTCACCAACCTGATGGAGAACGCGGTGAAGTACACGCCGGGCGACGGCTCCATCGTCGTGAGCCTGAGCACGGTGGGCGGGCACGCCGTGCTCGACATCAGCGACACGGGCATCGGAATTCCCGCCGATCTCCTGCCGCGGATGTTCGACGTCTTCGTGCAGGGCGATCCCGGCTCGCGCCACTCGCACGGGGGGCTGGGCATCGGTCTCACGGTCGTCCGTCGGATGATCGAGCTGCACGGCGGCAGCGTGACGGCCGCCAGCGACGGCCCCGGCCGCGGCAGCACCTTCACCGTGCGCCTGCCGTGCATCCCCCCGCCGGCGGTGCTGCAGACCTCCGCCGCCGTCCGCGTGCGCTGACCGATGGTCTGCCTGTCGTGGTGGAGCGTGACCCTCATCGCGGTGGGCGCCGGCGCGCTCGGCTTCGTCCTGCACTTCGGCTGGCACTGGTGGCTGCTGTCGCGCCCCGACAAGCGTCGCTAGAGCGTCCCCCAAAACGAGCCCGGCGGCCGAAGGCCGGCCGCCGGGAGTGGTGCGACTAGACCGAACAACTCCTCAGGGGCAGGTCGCGCCGCCGTTCGAGTTGGCGGCCGTCGAGTCACCGGAAGCGCACATCTGGAACGTGCCCGTCGCGCCCGCGTCGTAGCGGTAGGACGTGCCGTTGCCCGTCCAGCCGGCCGGCAGCGTCGGCATCGAGTTCAGGAACGGACCACCCACCTGGTTCTGGGCGTTGATCTGCTGCACGAGCAGCGAGGGCGACAGCGGCTTGTCGGCCTGCGCGGCGTTGGACGTCGGGCAGGTGGCCGCGCTGCTCGCCGGGTCCGGCAGGGCGCCGCAGTGCGCGGCGAAGATGCTGACGGCCGAGGCGATGGCCCGCGTATCGGCCTGCGCCTTGGCGATGCGCGCCCGCGCCTGAACGTTGGCGTAGAGCGGCACGGCGATCGCGGCCAGAATGCCGATGATCGCCACGACGATCAGAAGTTCGATCAGCGTGAAGCCCCGCTGACCACGGCGAGAGAAGAGCTGCATCATGACGAGATCCCCCAAGTCTCTGAACCTGATTGCTTGTGTCTGGGGCCTCGTAGTGCAGAGAGGATGCCAGACCGGGGGACCAACGGTTCCGCTGACTTACGAGGGCGACGTCGGCGCCGACTGACGGGCCGGGGCAGTCGTGTGACGTGATTCGTCGTGCCGCACGTGACTGATGGCGGCGCGGTCGGGATCGATGGGATGGCGCAGGAGATCGTCCATCGGAAGCGCTTCCTCGATGAAGAAGCCGACGCTCGTTTCGCTGACGTGGCGCACCTCGGCCACGCGCGTCACACGCTTGCCCGACCCGCCCAGGAGGATCTCGATCCGATGTCGTTGCCCGGGCACCAGCAGCCTCGAGAATTCCTGCAGCGGAACCTCCAGGCGCAGGCCGTGAATGGAGGCGTCGAGCGCGCGCGTTTCCAGCACCACCATGTACTCGCACTCGCCGACGATCCAGCGGACGGCCCACGGCCCCGGCGTCCGCGCGTGGCGGCGCCGCTCGATCACCCACGCACCCTGGTCCGCGCCGTCCTTGGTCATCGCGCCCTCCTCGACCAGCAGTCGAACGGCAGACGGTGTCAGCAACAGTCGTACCGAAACGAACACCGTCGCGCAAACACGCGCCGTCGCGAACGTGTGTCCGACCTGTCGGGGAAAGTGCGTGGATGGATCCTGACCGGCGAGAGAACCGGCGCGGACAGAGGTTGACGGCGGGACGGGCAATCGGCACGCAGGGATTCGGAGCGAATGCCTCACGCGATGTCAAGAAACCAGACGGCACGTCCGTGACAGCATGCGCCGGGCGATCGAGACAGAATGTCCGGCCGATCCCGAACTGCCGCGCCCCGTAGCACTTTTCGCTTGGCCTGAATCATGCCTCGCCGTTCCACCTAACAAAGACGCCGGAAGGGGGTGACCACCGAATGGCGGACCAGTTCAAGTGTGCGAAGTGCGGCAAGACCTCGCCGAAGTTCACCAACTGCTGCGGGGCGCCGATGAAGCGGGCGAGCTGATCGTGACTGGGGAGGCCCGCCCCGATCACCAGGCGGGCCTCCTCAGGACCTCTCGACTTCGCGTTTCCTTGCGCGCCTCGTGTGCCGAGGCCGCGATGGCCGAGCTGTTCGGCGCCTGCACCGGTGGCGCAGTCCTCACCGCGTGGGCGCTGCACCTCGGCGCGACCACGTTCACGATCGGCCTCCTCGCCGCGCTGCCGCTCGCCGCCCAGGTCCTCCAGCTGCCGGCCGCGTGGCTGACGCTGACGTTCGGACCGAAGGCCGTCGCCATCGCCGCCATCGGCGCCTCACGGCTGCTCTGGCTTCCGCTGGTGGCGCTGCCGTTCGTCGAGCTCCCGCTGCCCACGGCCCTTCACGTCTTCGTCGGCGTGGTCGCGCTGGCCGCGGTGTGCGGCGTGATCGGCAACAACGCGTGGACCGCCTGGATCGGCGAGCTCGTGCCCGGCGCCATCCGTGGCCGCTTCTTCAGCCGTCGCACCGTCTATGTCTCGATCGCCAGCACGATCGCCTCGCTGGGCGCGGCCGTCGCCCTCGACGGCCTGAGCCCGCGAGGCTGGACGGGCTTCGCGCTCGGCGGCCTCGCCGCCGTCGCCGGCCTGGCCGGCGCGCTCAGCATCTACCTGCTCCACCGCCAGCACGCTCCCGCTCACGCCGGCGCGCAGGAGCGTACCGACTGGCGCGTCCTGCTCGAGGTCGCGCGCACGCCTCGCGCGCGGCCGTTCCTGAGATATCTGCTGGGCTGGAACGGCGCGGTGGCGCTGTCGGCGGGCTTCTTCTCCCTGCACATGCTGGTCAACCTTCGCACCGGCTTCGCGCTCGCCGCGCTCTACGGCGTCGGGGTCGCCACGGTGCGGATCATCTCGGCGCCGGTGTGGGGACGCGCCGTCGATCACCTCGGCGCGCGGCCGGTCCTGATCCTCTGCTCGTTCGGCATCGCGGCCGTGCCGGCCATCTGGCTCTTCGCCACACCGGCGTTCCTGTGGCCGCTGGTGATCGACGTGGTGCTGGCGGGCGCCCTGTGGGGCGGCCACGGCATCGCCACCATGGACCTGACCGTCAAGCTCTCGCCCGGGCGCGAGCGCCCGTTCTATCTCGCGATGTTCGCGGCGGCCAGCGGCCTGGGCTTCGCGATCGCCGCCGCGCTGGCCGGCCTCCTGGCGTCAGCCTTGCCCGAGCGCTTCGATCTCTTCGGGGAGACGTGGAACAACCTCCACGTGCTCTTCCTGCTGTCCGCGCTCGCGCGCGTGCTCGCGGCCGTGCCCGCGCTGCGCATCCAGGAGCCCGGCGCCCAGGACGTGCGGACGTTCGTCAAGCGCGCGTTCAACGTGGCCGCGACGACGCTCGCGCCACGCCGCCTCACTGCCTGAGCGCGCCCAGGGTTCGCGGCGGGACAATCTCAGCGCCGGCGGTTGATGAAGGCCTGGAGCTCGCGGAGAACGCGCTCCGCGTCGACGGCCTCCGAGCCGTCGCCGATCTCGGCAGTGTCGAGGATGCGGAACTTCACGTATTGCTCATGCACTCTCGCATCCGTGCCCGTACTCAGATAGCGGTTGCGCGCACGCACGGCGGCCTCTTCGGACTCCTCGGTCACAGCGGGAAAAGGCGACGGGCCGCTGTCCCGGCGGGGGCCGTTGACGGCGAAGTAGCGATGCTCGGCCGCGTCCCCGCTGTAGGCGCGCACCGCGAAGTATCGATAGCCGAACGCGCGGGTGAGCTCGGCCGCGCGGTACAGGACGAAGCGCCGGAGATCGGGAGCGGCGCCGGGCCACACAGCGGTCGAACGCACCTCCCAGGTCCGGGCGCCGAGCTGCCGATCCTTGTACTGGAACTTCACCGCGCCGCAGCCCACCAGGGTGACTCCGAGCACTGCGAGCGCGAGCATCCCTCGTGCGCGCATGGCTTAGAACGTGTCCTCGACGATCTGGACCGCCAGCGCTTCGACCGCCTCCATCAGCGCCGTGCGGAAGCTCGCGGCGTTGTCGTCGGCCCACGCGGAGAACACGCGGGTCGCGCCTTCGTGCTCGAGCGGCCGCGCGAACAGCTCCGTCCTGTCCTCGACCCGCACCAAGCGAAGCTGTCCCCTGACGCGGAATACGAGGAAGGGGTCGGCGCTCGGCGCCAGGGCATTGCCGCCCACCACCCATTTCTCGAGCCGGACTTCCGACAAGCGGAGCTCCAGCAGCGTTCGCGCGTCCTCCGGGACGCGACCGGCGGCGAACGTCGTGCCGAGACGTTCGCGGCCGAGCGCGAGCACACGCATCCGCAAGGCGGCGGCGGGATCCGTCTCGAGTAGCGCTCGGGCCAGGGCATCGCGCGCCGGCTGCGACTTCGTCGCCGGTTCGCCCTCGGTCGCTCCGATGATCGCCCCGATGGTCGCCGTCACCGGCGACGCGAGGAGCGCCAGGAACAGCACGACGCCGGATCTGTCGTGCGCGCCGACGTACATCGACGTCGCCGTGTACTCCAGCGCCCGATTGGCGGCGCCTTGCGCGCGCGTCGTCGGTCCACCGAAGCGCGCCGGCACCGGGCCCGTGTGCGTGAGCACCGCAATCGGTCCGAGCTCCGTATCGGGACGCAGCGAGAGCTTCGTGGGTACCGGCGCGCGATGCGCGCAGCCGCTGACGAGGACGACCACCACGATCGCAGACAGAAGGCGGAAAGCCATGTCGGAGAGAGGACCGTGACGGTCGCGAAACCTTACAGCCTCACAGCCTCGGATCGACCGGCTCGCTCTCCAGGGCCAGCACGCCGAAGACGCACTCGTGGACCCGGTACAGCGGCTCCCGGCGAACGAATCGCTCGAGGGCCTCGACGCCGAGGGCGAATTCGCGGAGTGCCAGCGAGCGCTTGACCGACAGGCCGCGAGCCCTCAAGCGTTCGAGGTTCTCGGGCGCCGTGTACTCCGGGCCGTAGATCAGCCGAAGGTACTCGAGGCCGCGGCACTTCAGGGCGGCGGTCGCCACGGGATAGAAGACGTGTGCCGCCCCGAACGGCAGCTCGAACGAGTGAACGCGGGCCGGGTTCTTGTGGAGGAGGTAGCCGAGGTCAGTCGCCGGCCGATGCGTGGTGGCGATCTCGAGGATCATCGTTCGCGCTCCGGCTGTTCATGGCGGGTCATTATGCCACGTCGCGCCATGCCGGCCACAAGTGCTCATGCAGTGGTGAGGGTTCACTGAGCGGCGGCCGCCGGCGCGAAGTCGACACGGCGCCGCTCTTCGAGACGGCCGCCGGCGAGCGCGCCCTCGACCAGCTCGTAGCCCAGCAGCGCGAAGATCCGTCCCCGCAGGAACAGCGGTCTCGCGTTGCCATACCAGTCGACACAGGACACGCGGCAGGCGTCACCGGTCGTCCCGCGACGCTCGGCGTGCAAGCTCCCCATCTCGCCGAGCGCGAGGGCATCGTTGCGCAGGAACAGCACGGCCGCGGGCGGCGCACCCGAGGCCAGGCGGGCGCGGACGGGCAGGCCGACAATACCGGCGCCGCGACGCTCCGGACGATAGAAGAATCCATGGCTCCGCCACTCACCCTGGGCCGCGCCGGGAACGACGTAGCGTCCGACGACGGCGGGCTGGCGCTCGAGGCGGATCGACGAGACGTGGAGGTCGCGTGCCGCCGCACCGACGACCAGCGCGTCCTCGCCGAGCGCTTCGATGCGCTCGACAGCGTGGCCGACCGCGATGGCCACCGGCTCGGAGTCCCGCGCATACGCGTGGACGTAGAGGGCAGCGGCCGACGATCCCGCCGGCTGGCCCCAGCCGTCGCCCGAGCCATAGAGCAGGTACGCTCCGACGAAACGGTTCTGGAAGACGGTCTCGGCCGGCGCCGGCAGCATGCGATACCGCCAGAACGGGACGGCGTCGCGGCCATCGCCGAAGCTCGAGAGTGGCAGGCGAAGCAGCGCCAGGATGCCCCGGGCCCGATCCGAGCGCCACATGCCCTCGCCGGCCCCCTCCGCGCGCACGACCACGTTCACGTGACCGGCATCTTCCAGGAACGAGAACTGATCGACCGGACTGCCCCACACCCGCGCGGCGCCGGGCTCCCCACCATCCAGGGGCAGCCGGTACAGCCACGACGGGCCGTCGCTCGTGCTCCACCAGTCGTCGGTCATCCACACGTAGACCGCGGACGGCGAGACGTAGAAGACGCGGCCCGGCGGTCCCATGACACCGGTCACCTCGCACGTGAGCTCCGGCTGCGCGAGATCACAGCTGACGACCGAGTGCAGCGCGAGCAGTGGCGAGACGCTGAGCGGACGGTAGAGGCGTCGCGGCGAATAGATCGGGACGAATTCGGAGCGGCCGGCGCCCGGGTGCCATTTGCGTATCGCCGGCAGGACATTGCGCGGGTCGCCGTCGCCGTCGAGCATGAGGGGCGTATAGACGATCAGCCGCTGGCCGATCAGCCGGCTGGCGTAGTTGCGCGATGAGTAATAGTCCTGCGAGCGGAGGTGATACGTCGCCCGGTACGCGAGCGTGCCGCGGGCGTCGATGTCGAAGAGCACCAGCTCCGTCCCGCCTCGCGCGTAGCTGTAGCCGAGCACCACCACCGTGTCGCCCGAGATCAGCAGCTCGTCGTACCACGCGCGGCCGGGGTCGATGTCGGGCGCGAAGGCATCGATCGTCGAGATCGGTGTCAACCGATCGGCGTCGAGACGGACCGTGAAGAGGCGGCCGCGGCGGAGAACCACCAGGTGCTCGCCGTGCACCTTGACGATATCTCCCTCGTCGACGCCCGCGTGCTGAACGTTCGTCACCGACGTTGCGGCGCCGGCGACGTACGCCGCCGCCGGGCCGCTCACGGATTCGCTGAAGCCCATGAACCGGGCCCGCGGCGCACGGGCGCGGTTGCGCACGAAGCTCAGCAGCTCTGCCTCCGACTCGAACGCGGTCAGCCGCGAGGCCGGCGCCGTCTCGCCCACCGGGCGCGCCGGGCCGGGCCCGGCGGGCGGGCTCGCGCTGCAGCCGGCGGCCGCCACGCACGCGGCGGCCAGCAGCACGCGCACGAGGCGACCGCCGCGGCAGCGAATGCTCATGGGATGATCGCGGACGCGTTCGTCCGCACGGTTCCGACCTCGATGGCGGCGTCCCCGGCGGTGGGCCCGCCGGAGGCCACAGTGCAGTTGGCCGGCAAGTGCTGCAGGCGGATCGCCGCCAGCGGGTTGTTCGCCGGCCGCGCGTTCGCCTCCGGCGGATAGGGCAGCGTGACGTCGGGATCGTCGTCGAGGCCGGCGCGGAACTCGTTGCCGTTGGGATCCCAGATCAGCCGCACGCGGAACCACCTGTGCGTGCGCACCTGGCCCAGCACGACCGGAGCGCCGACGAGCATGGTCGACGCACAGCCTGGATTCTCGCAGCGGAAGAGCAGGGCGCGCACGGTCAGGAGACCAGCGGGATCGGTCGAGTCGGACAGCCGGCGTACCTCGACGCGCGCGATGTGATCGCCGGTCAGGTCTCCGGGGGCGGACGGCGTGCCCGGCGCGAGGTCACTGATCCGGTTGAGATCGACGGTCGCCGCCCGGGTGATGGACGCCGTGGCGTTGGCCGGGCAGCCGGTGACGCTGACGTCCCGGACGTTGAGCTCCACCTCCATCTCGTCGACCCGCAGCGGATTGCGGAAGTTGAGCCGGTTGCTGAAGAACCCGGTGGCCCCGACGTCCGACAGCGTGGCGCCCTCGCGGCGATACCGCATCAGCAGTTTGCCGCCGCGGACCTCGCGGAGGCGTTCGTGCCCGAGGTCGCTGCTGCCGACCCAGCGGTCGGAGCGGATGGTGGCGGCGGTCGTCCAGTCCTCGTACGTCGCGAGTCCGTCGGCGTTCGCCGCGACGGGCCTGACGCCGAGCACCAGGATCGCCGCCAGCAGCATCAACGTCCCGTAGCGTGTCAGTGTCGTGTTCACGGGTGTCCTCCCTCGTCTGAGAGTCAGGGAACGATCGCGGAGACGTTGGTGCGCACCTCGCCGACCTCGACCTCGACGTCGGCCGTCGTGTGCCCTGCCGTGCAGTTCGCGGTCACCACCGCCGTGCGCACGCTGGCGAACGGAACGCGGGCGTTCGCGGTGTCCAGCGCGGCGTCATACGCCAGCTCGACGTCGGGGTCGGCGTTCACGCCGACGAGGAAGCGATGGTTCGGGCGATCCCAGGCGGCGCGCAGCGTGAAGGGCGTCGAGATTGGCAGCGTCGCGATGCCCAGGGCGAAGACCGGGCTGCTGCCGATGGTGCAGGCGGCGTTCAGGCACCGCACGACGTTGGCCTGCACGGTGAGCACGCTGGCAGCGTCGACCGTGTCGATCGGTCCGTTGACCTGGACCTGGATGGCGTGGTCGCCCGTTTGACCGGCGTCCGACGTGCCGTCGTTGAAGGCGCTCACGGCGAGCAACGCCGGCCGGACCAACGTCTGCCCGGGATTGGCCGCGCACCCGCTGACCTCGAGATTGCGCACCCGGAGGTCGGCTTCCATCCGGTCGATGTTCGACAGGTTGCGCGCCAGCAGCGCTTGCACACCGCCGACCGAGCCCGCGTCCGAGGCCGTCGCGCCCTCCCGGCGGTTGCGCATCGTGAGCCGGTGCCCCTGGATGCCGAGCGCGATCTCCTCGTTCTGACCGTCCTCGCGCACGAGCCAGCGATCCGACCTGAGCGTGCTCGAGCCTCGCCAGTCCTCGTAGACACCGACCGCCTCGTGGCCCGCGGGCGCGGGGGACGGCCACAGGCTGACGAAGCCGGCGACGACGAGCCCGGTCCATGCGAGCCTCTTCGCTGATGGATTCATGAGTGCCCTCCTCTCGGCAGGCGAACAGACCGTGGAGGGCAACGAACCTTACGTCGATAGGTTCTTGACATGCGCGGGCCGTCCGCATCACCCTCGGGCGGGTGAAAGGTTGGCGTCGATGGGCCGTCCCGTTCGATCGGAGGTAGAGCTCTTCAATGCCCTGGCCGGCGCGGCCGACCAGGCCGATCTCGAAGACTACCGAACGCGAATCCGCAAGTGTGTCCTCTGGTTACTCGGCCGGCGCCCGAGCGGCGAGCTGGTGGTGGGGGACGTCCCGGACATGGTAGATGAGGTCATCACCAGGCTGGAAACGCACCTCAGGCCGTCGAGCGACGAGACCGCCCGCCGCTACACCGGCTCCAACGAGCAGTTCCGCCGGTACCTCTATCGGACCGTGAGCAGCGTGTACGCCGACACCGTGAACCTCCGCGTGCGGCTGAGGAGTCTCGACGCGCCGATCGTGACCGCCGATGGCGACGAGCGGGTGCTCGGCGATCTGCTGGACGATCTCGTCGAATGGCCCACGGCCGGCGAAGGCCTTGGCCGGCCCGAGCTCGACGCCGGCGTGCAGCGCGCGCTGGAGCGCATCTCCGAGCGCTGTCGCCGCTGGCTGCTCGCGTTCCACCGCGACGGCACGCTGATCAAGGAGATCGCCCGCCAGGACGGCGTGCGGGTGAACAGCGTGGAGGTCGGGCTCACACGCTGTCGCGGGTACTTCCGCCTGGCCTTCCTCGACGCCTTCCTCGCGGGCGGCGACGCGCGCTTTCGCGAGCGCGTCAGCGAAGGCTCGCGGCGGCTCGCGGGCCTTCACGCTGCCGTGTTCCAGGCGTACTGGACGGACAGTCGGTGCGTGACAGAGATCGCCACGCGGCTCGGCCTGGAGCGCGACAAGGTGAAGACGCTGCTGGCTGAAGCGAAGGAGCAGCTCTGGCGCGCGCTGCCCGAGGGCGGCCTGTCGTGACACCTGGCCCCGAGCCGTTTGGCGCATTCTCGCGACGGCTGGATGCCGAGCACCTGCGCGCGCGCGTGCGCCACGCCGCCGACTCCGTGACGCCGAGCCCGGTGGAAGATCCTGCCGAGCTGAGCCACGCCCTCGAAGCCGCCGACCCGCTCGGTGAAGGCAGTGATCACCGCTGGACGGTCGCGCTTCGGGAGCTCTTCCGCGTCTGGCCAGGCCGCGTCGCTGTCGCGGCGACGCTCGGCGCGGTGCTGGTCGTCGGAGTCGCCGTGGGGCGCGTCACCACCCGCAGTCCGGAGCCCGGCATCGTCGCGCACTTCGAGGGGGTCGCGACGCGCGCCGCGCAAGCGCCCCCTCTGCCCGCCTATCGAGCGCGGCTCGACCCCGGCCTGGCGGTAGGGAAAGTGACGGCGCCGGCGTCGGAGAAAAAATTCCTGGACGCGATGGCGCAGTACGGCCAGCCGGACTTCGCGCAGCGCGCTCTGCCCCTGCTGCGCGAGGCGGCCGCCGCGGATCCACGGAATGACGAGGCGCAGTTCTGGCTCGGCGTGGTCCTGCTGCGCGGCGGCCATGCCGCCGACGCCGTGGCTCCGCTGGAGGCGGCCGCCCGGCTCGCGCCCGCCGAGCGCACGTACAAGGGTTATCTCCTCTACGCGTATCTGCAGACCGGAGCCGTGGAGCGCGCGCAGGCGTTGCAGCAGGAGTTGCTGAGGCCGCGATGAGCCGCGCGCGCGTCGCGGTGGTTGCCTCGCTGCTCCTGGTGGCGATGGCAGTCATGGTCGCTGCGCAGCCACGCGAGCTACCCCTGGTCGAGGGGCGACGCGCCCTCAGCCTCCAGGGCGATCGATACGGCATCTTGCCGCTCGACGAGGCGAGCGTCCAGCGAACGCGGGCCGTCTTCGACAAGGTGGTGCGCGCCGCGGGTCGGCGGCCCGGCCTCGTGCTCGACCTCAGCGTGCTCGACACGCCGCGGGTCGTGGGCCAGGCGCTGCCGGGCGGCCAGATCGTGATCTCGCGGGGCCTGCTCGATCTCACGGGCGGCGACGACAACGCGCTGGCGTTCGTCGTGGGCCACGAGCTCGCGCACCTGCTGCGCGAGCACCACGCTGCGCTGCCGCCGCGGCAGCCCCCCGATCTACCTATCGCCGCGGAACACGCGTCGGTCTATCAAGAGAAGGAGCTCGAGGCCGATCGCCTCGGCGTGCTCTTCGCAGCCTTGGCCGGCTATCAGCCCACCGCGGCGATCCCGATCCTCCAGAAGATCGCCGCCGCTCTCAGGCCCGACGGGCTTCATCCGGCGGCCCGGGCCCGCGTCGATGCTGTCCGCGAGCAGCTCGCCGACGTGGCGGCGCACCTCGAAGTCTTTCACCTCGGGCTCCTGCTGCTCGGCACCGGCCGCTATCTCGACGCTGCGCGGGTACTGGAGCAGTTCGTGGCCGTGTTCCCGGCTCGCGAGGTACTGTCGCTGGCCGGCGTGGCGTGGCACAAGGAGGCGCTGGCGCACGCGCTGCCCGGTCCCTTCCAGCACATGCTCGTGCTCGACGCCATGACCCGTGCGCTGCGGTTACGCGGAGAGCAGGGATTCGGCTATCGTCCGCCACCGCCGGATCCCGCGTTCGTCCACGGCATGGATCGGGCGGTCACCCTCTACAAGCAGGCCGTCGACGCCGATCCCGGCTATGCCCCCGCGCTCAACAATCTGGCGACGGCGTACCTCGACCTCGACGAGATCGACCTCGCGAGCGCCTTCGTCAGGCGGGCGCTCAAGGCGGAGCCCAGGCTCGCCTCCGCATACAACAACCGCGGCATCATACGCGCGCTGTCCAGGGATCCGCGGCACGCAGAAGAGGACTGGGTACGCGCGCTCGACCTGGAACCTGGCCGCCCGGAGATTATCGAAAACCTGGCGCGTCTGCAGACCAGGTCCGAGGACGCCAAGGCCTGGCGCGCGAAATTACCGGCGCCCGATCGCACCGTGCATGCCGTCCAGATGTTCGACGGCCTCGCCCCCGGCATGTCTCTCGAGCGTGTGCACGCCCGGCTGGGCGACCCGCGCTTCCGCACGCTCGCCGTGCCGCTCGGCAGCCGATCGGAGGACGACCTCACGCTGACCATCTCTCCCACCCAGGGGCTCCTCGCCGCCATTCGCGGGGACGTCGTCGAGGCCGTGGCGGCGTTCGGATCCGCCCGGGCGGCCACGCGCGAAGGGCTGGGCCCGGGCGATTCGCTGGTTCGGCTCGAGCGGCTGTACGGCCGCCCGGCCGCCGTCGAGGGCCTGCAAGCGCTGAACGTCTGGTTCTATCCCACGCGGGGGTTGGCGGTCTTCACCGTCCGGGACCGCGTCCTCGCGATCTGGGCCGGTCGCACGGCCAGGTGAAGGCGCCGCTCTCTCTCCTCGTCGGCAGCATCCTCATCACCGCCGGCTGCACGTATGGCGTGGTCGAGCGCCTCGCGCCGGCGGAAGTGGCGCTCATGCGCGGGCGATACTCCGAGGCCCTCAGCCTCGCCGAGGAAGGCCGCACGCATCCCACGACCTCGCTGACGGGCCGCCTGGCCATCCGCTGCGAGTCGCACGCGCGGCTCAAGGAGTACACGAAGCTCTTCGCCTGCCTCGATCGCCTCCAGGCGCGGGTCGCCAAGGGCGACGAGGACGCCTGGACGTGGACCTTCGACCGGTGGGGCGTGCCGCAGATCTGGGGCTGGCGCAAGCGCGACATGTCGGCCATGCCACACCTGCTCCGCGCGGAAGCCTTCATCGAGCTCGGACGCTACGAGGCGGCCGTCGGCGAAGCGGCCCGGGCGTCGAGGATCGCGCACGACCGCGACCTGCAGGTGGGCTTCCACGTTCACGCACTCAGCCTGCTCGCCCTGGCCCACGCGCTGCGGGGTGATCGCGCGGCCGCTCTCCGCACCGCCGCCGAGCTCGAGGCGCTGTCGACCACCTTCCTGCAGAACCAGAAGCTCACGGGCCTGGCGCGGACGTACATGGCGCTCGGGCAGTACGACAAGAGCCTGGCCACCGTGCGAAAGATCGGCGCCGAGCACTTCCAGTCCTTCGTGGACTGGATCACGACGGCGGCGGTCCGCGGCCAGAGCGTCTTCGTGTGGTCGACGCTGCCCAAGGAGTTCGTCCTCGCCAAGAGCCTGCACGAGACCGGCGACGTGCGTCAGGCGCGCGAGATCTACGACCGGCTCCTGGGCAATCCGGCCAGCGCCGACATCGGCGACATCCACTGGGCGCTGCTGTTCGACCGGGGGCGGATCGCGGAGGCCGAGGGCGAGGCGGCGACCGCTCGGGACCTCTATGCGAAGGCGGTCGAGGTGATCGAGCGCCAGCGCTCCTCCATCAACACGGCGGCGAGCAAGATCGGCTACGTCGCCGACAAGCAGGCGGTGTACGGGCGCTTGATCGCGCGACTGATCGCCGACGGCGCCTGGGCCCGCGCCTTCGAATACGTCGAGCGCGCCCGCTCGCGCGCCCTGGTCGATCTGCTGGCGGCGAAGCAGAATTTCGCCGCGGGCGGCGAGCGCAGCGAGGAGATCCGATCGACGCTGGCGGAGCTGGACATGATCGAGGCCGCCGGCCGGGCCGAGGGCTCGACGCCGCCGTCGGAGCACGCGGGCCGGCGCAGCATGGCGCTGGTCTCGCTGCACGACAAGGTCAAGGAGTTCGGGCCCGAGCTGACCTCGCTGGTGACCGTGACGGCCGTCCAGGCCGGCGAGATCCAGCGCCAGCTCGGGGCCGAGGAGGTGCTGCTGGAGTACTACGTCCACGACGCCGGCCTGTACGCGTTCGTCGTCACCCGTGAGCGTCTCGACATCGTCAAGCTCGACGGGAACGGTCTGCTCGACGACGTCGCGGCGTTCCGCACCACGCTCGAGGACCCGCGCTCGTCCGACGTCGGCCCCCACGCCCGCAAGCTGTTCGATCGGCTCGTGCGGCCAATCACGGGACTCTTGACGGGATCACGCGTGACCGTCGTCCCCTACGGGGTCCTCCACTACCTTCCCTTCAATGCGTTGAGCGGCAGCGACGGCTACCTGATCGAGCGCTACAGCGTGCGCTACCTGCCGAGCGCGAGCGTGCTCGGCTATCTGGCGGCGCGCGCGGCCGCACCGACCAAGGCGCTGCTGGCCCTCGGCGATCCCGAGCTGGCCGGACACCGGCTGCCGGATGCCGCGCGCGAGGCGCGCGCGGTGGCCGCGCGCTTCCCGGTTGCCACGGTGCTGGTCGGCAGCGAGGCCACGGAGGCGGCGTTCCGGAGCCTGGCGCCGCGCCACAGCCACCTGCACGTGGCGGCCCACAGCCGCTTCGACTCGAGAGCGCCGCTGACGTCGGGGCTGCTGCTCGCACGGGACGAGCAGCACGACGGCGTGCTGACGGTGGACGAGATCTTCTCGCTTCGTCTCGACGCGGACCTGGTCACGTTGAGTGCGTGCGAGACCGGACTCGGAACGCTGAACCCCGGCGACGACGTCATCGGCCTCACCCGGGGCCTGCTCTACGCGGGCGCCCGGGCCGTGGTGGCGAGCCTGTGGAAGGTGGACGACGAAGCCACCCTCGAGCTGATGACCGAGTTCTACGATCGGCTCGCCGCGGCCGATGCCATCGAGGCCCTGCGCGCGGCCCAGCTGGCGATCTTCCGGCAGCACAGTCACCCGTTCTACTGGGCCGCCTTCCAGCTCACCGGCCATCCGCGATGAGCCCGCGCGTAAGGCGGCGCTGCGTCGCCCGTCGTATTGTGCGGGCCCATGACCGCACCAGGAGGGTTTGACGATGAGCCGTCGTGTGGAACGCCTTGCGCTCGTGATCGGATGCGCCGTGCTGGCGGGTGCCTGCAGTCCGTTCGTGGAGGTCCTGCGGCTCGACGACGACGTGCGGGCGCGGGCCCGCGCCGAGGTGAAGCAGTACTCCGAGCTGCCGGCCAGCTACACCGCGATCAAGGATCTCGAGGCGACGTCGTGCCAGTTCGGCCTGTCGCATCCCAAGGCCACCAACCAGGACGCCATCGACCAGCTCCACTTCAAGGCCTCGCGCCTGGGAGCCAACGGCCTCGCCAACGTGTTCTGCGACACCCCGGGCACGTTCGATCTGGGCAAGAACTGCTGGACGTCGATCAAGTGCCGGGGCACCGCGATCAAGGTGGCGCCGTGAAGGCCGTCCTTCTCGCGGTGGCCCTGCTCGGGCTCGCCGGCTGCGCGCGCTACTACTGGACGAAGCCCGGCGCCACGCCGGAACAGTTCAGCCGCGACAGCCTGGAGTGCGCACGCGAGGCCAGCCCGACGGAAAGCATGCGCCAGCAGGGCATCGTCCAGGTCGAGGCCTATCGCGCCTGCCTCACGTCACGCGGTTACACGCGGGACAAGCAACTGGAGCCGGTCCCGCCCGGCTCCTACCGCGGGATCGAATGAACGTTCAGCGGTAGCCGCGCTCCATCATGCAGTCGGCGAACACCTTTGCGAAGATGTCCGTCCCTTCCTGCCGCGTACCCTCGGCCCGCACGAGGCCAACCAGCGTGCCGACGACGAGACCCAGCGCCGCCGCGCTTCCGATGATGAGCAGATCCGTCGTGGCGTTGGGCCCGACCGACCCTTGCAGCTGCCCCCGCCGCGCTCCCACGGCGATCCCGCCGACGACGGAGCCGATCGCCACGCCGAGCCCCTGCACCAGCAGCATCTCGCGCAACGGCTCCAGGCGCGACGGCGCCCTCCCGCGCGCATAGGCCTCGCACTCGGCGCGATCGCGCTCGCGCTCGGCCGCCGACTGCATTCGCAGCGGCGTCATCGACGGCGCCGTCGCCGGCCCGCACCCCGTGATCGCCATGGCGACGACCATCACGACCGCTATCCGATGCCCGTGCCGCGCCACGCGGGTTACCATCGCCCGAAGAGGACGCCGGACGGCCACCGGCCTTACGCGCGGATCACATCATGGTCGAGACCTGGATGAACCCGCCGTCGACGCTTCCGTTGAAGTAGAGGTACTCCGTTCTGCTCAGGGGGACGACCACAGGAGCGGAGCCGAGCACACGGCGGCGATGGCAATGCGAACGAATGGATTTCGCATGGGTGTTCCCCTTCCCCTCAGGGCCACTCGGCCCGGGCGCGCTCGCGCAGCTTGACCTTCTGCACCTTGCCGGTGCTGGTCATCGGAAGCTCGTCGACGAAGGCGACATGACGCGGAATCTTGAAGCTCGCCACGCGCCCGCGGCAGTGCTCGATGACGTCGCGCTCGGCCAGCACGCAGCCCGGGGCAAGCTGAACGAACGCCACGGCGATCTCCGACAGCCGCGTGTCGGGTAATCCCACGACCGCCGCCACGGCGATGGCGGGGTGACTCATCAGGAACGCCTCGACCTCCATGGGATCGACGTTCTCACCGCCGATCTTGAGCATGTCCTTGTAGCGCCCCACGAAGCGCATGTGGCCGTCGGGGCGCATGACCGCCATGTCACCGGTGTGGAACCACCCGTCGGCGTCGATGACCCGCGCCGTCTCCTCCGGCTTCTTGTAGTAGCCCCGCGTCACCATGTAGCCGCGCACGAGGAGCTCGCCGGGCACTGATTCCGGCTGGTCGGCGCCCGTCTCGGGATCGACGATGCGCACCTCGTAGCCGGCGCCCGGGTAGCCGTTGGCCTCCACGCACTGCTCCTCCGTCGAGTCGAGGAAGGAGAAGGTCACGCCGATGCCGACCTCGCTCATGCCGAAACCGGTCATGAGATTGCCGAACGTCTGCCGGGCGCGGCGCGCGATCGGGATGGAGCTCGACATCCCCGTCCCGCAAATCCCGGTGCGCACGCTGGAGACGTCGCGCTGCTTCCGCTCCTGGGCATCGAGGAGCGCTTGATAGTGCGTGTCGAACCCGTGGATGATCGTCGCCCTCTCGCTCGCGATGAGCTCGATGCACTGGTCGGGATGGAACGTCTCGGTGAGCACCTCGCGGGCGCCCCGGATCATCGACATGATCGGTCCCTCGATGAAGCCGAAGGCGTGGAAGAGCGGCAGATACATGAGGATCACGTCGTTGACGGTGATGCCCATGCGGTCGCCGTGATCCCACGTGTTCCGGATCAGGCGGTGGTTGTGCACGGCGCCCTTGGGGAACCCGGTGGTCCCCGACGTGTAGAACATGAAGGCGTCCTGCTCGGGATCGACCTGGTCCGCGCGCTCCCGGAGGGCCTCGTCACCCACGCGCCGGCCGCGCTCCAGCATCCCGTTCCAATCGACGGTGTCGGTGCGGGCTCGGTCCGTGAGCGCGATGACGTGACGCAGGCAGGGAAAGCGCGGGTCGGGACGCGCGCCCAGCGCCGGCACGACGTCGCGCAGCATGGTCAGGTAGTCGATCGGCCCCGAGCGCTCGGCCAGGATCACCGCCGCCGCGTCCGACTGGCCGAGGACGTACGCCATGTCGTCGGTGCGGAAGCGCGTGTTCACCGGAACGAGGACGGCGCCGATCTTCATGACGGCGAACATGACGTCGATCCACTCGGGGCGATTCACCATCCAGAGAGCGACCTTGTCGCCCGGCGCGATGCCGAGCTCGAGGAGGCCCTTGGCAACCCGATCGACGCGCGCGTGGATTTCGTCGAACGTCCAGCGCCGTCCCTGGAAGGCGAGCGCCTCGCGCGAGCCCCAGCGCTCGGCCGCGCGCTGGGGCAGCCGCCCCAGTGTCTGCGTGTCGTACCGGTCGGCCATCGCAACCTCCGGGGGCCGGTGCCCGGGGCCGATCATAGTCCAAGGCGAGGTCGTCCGCAGTCAGACGTGCAATAGTGTCCGTCGGTGCCGCGTGACACTCCCTCACGACGTGCTGCTGCTCGTGCCGCTCGTGATCTTCGTCGGGTACCTCGTGTTCGGCATCACGGGATTTGGCGCCTCGCCCATCACGATTCCCGTGCTCGTCCACCTCCTTCCCGTGCCGTTCGTGCTCCCGCTGGCCGCGCTCCTCGATCTCGGCTCGGCGCTCGCGCTCGGCTTCCACACGCGCCGTCAGGCCGACTCCCGCGAGCTCGTGACGCTCGTGCCCTTCACGCTTCTCGGACTCACGCTGGGCGTCACGCTGCTCCTGCGGCTGCCGCGCGACACCACCCTCCTGGCCCTGGGCGTGTTCGTGTGCGTGTACGCGGTCAACCTGATGCTCCGTCGCGACACGCGACGACGATTGAGCCGGCTGTGGGCGGTGCCCGCCGGCGTTGTGGGCGGCCTCGTGGGAGCGTTGTTCGGCATGGGCGGTCCGCCCTATGTGATGTACCTCGCCGGCCGCATTGCGGAGCCGGATGCGCAGCGCGCCACCATCTCGCAGATGGTGATCCTCAACGTGGGATTGCGCGTTGTCGCCTTCGCGTTCGCCGGACTCCTCGTCTCCTCCACGCTCTGGCTCGCGGTCGCGACCTTGCTCCCCGTGGCCTGGGCGGGGGTGTGGGTGGGTCATCGCGCCCACCTTCGTCTGGCGTCCGCCACCGCCGCGCGGATCATCGCCGCCGCGCTGTTCGTGGCCGGCGCCGCGCTGGTGGCGCGGACGCTCTAGTTATCTATTGGGCTGAACAAACGAGCCCCTGATGCCGCATCGGTCCGATCCTTTGGGCTAGTGATGACGATGCGCCATTCCCCTACCCTCGCCTTCTGGATTACTCTCACGGGCGTCGATGTCACCATCACCCCTCGGCGTGCCGTCGGACGCCGTCGACGTCACGATGCCCCGGCGCGATCTCGTCCTCGGGCTGGCCGTGGCCCTCGCCACGGTTGTCAGCCGCATCCCCTTGCGTGCGCACCTCTTGCCGACCTGGGATGCGGTGCAGTTCGCCCTCGCGCTCGAGCGTTATGACGTCGTCGCCCATCGGCCTCATCCCCCCGGCTACATCCTCTACGTCGCCGCCGCCCGGATCGTCGACGCCTTCGTCGGGGACGCCACCGCGAGTCTGGTGTGGCTGTCCGTCGCGGCCAGTGGCGCCGCCGTCTTCTTCGTGTACCGGCTGGCCTGGATGATGTACGGGCGGCTCGCCGCCGCGGTGGCGGCGATCGGACTCGCCACGAGCCCGCTGTTCTGGTTCTACGGTGAGGTGGGGCTCCCCTACGCAGTGGAGGCCGCGCTGACGGCCATGGTGGCGATGCTGGCGTGGCCGGCTCGCTGTGGACGGGCCCGCGCCGTCGTGGTGTCGGCCGTCGGCCTGGGGCTGGCCGGCGGCGTGCGCCAGTCCCTTCTTCCGCTCTTCTTTCCCCTCTGGGCGACGACGGGCTGGGCCGGAATGAGGCGGCTCGCCCCGCTCATCGCGGGCGGCGCTCTCATGGCCCTCACCACCGCCGTGTGGCTCGTCCCGATGCTGCACGTGGCGGGCGGACTGCGCGCGTACCTTCGCGCGTCCGCGGAGCTCTACGATTCCACCGTGCGCGCGACGACCGTGATGGCTCCGGCCGGGGCCTGGCTCGGCAACGCGCGGGCGCTGGCGGAGGCGGCCGTCCTCGGCCTGGGGCTGCTGGTGCCGGTGGTCGTCTGGGCCGCGGCTCGCGCCGTACGCTCGGGATTCCGATCGCGGGAATGGTTCCTCCTCGCATGGTCGCTGCCCGCACTGGTCGTCTATCTATGGCTTCACTTCGGCCAGTACGGGTATCTCCTCGCCGTCCTGCCCGCCCTCTACATCTTGATCGCGCCGGTCCTCGCCGGTGCCCTGGCCGCGCCGCGAATCGGCCGTCGCGGCCGTGTCGTCGCGGGGCTCGTGCTCGGCGGCATCGCGCTCGCGCACGTGGCGTTCGTGACCGGCGCCGGGCCCGCGCGCGTGCCCGAGGTCGCAGCCGGCGCGCCCTGGCTCGAGCGACAGCTCGCCGACCTCACCGCGAGGTATCGCTACCGGCTGTGGCCCCACACGGTGCGCGGCCTGCGCGAAGGCGAAGCGGTGATTGCCGCCTACACGGAGGCAATTCGGCGCCACTTCGCCCCCGCTGATACCGTGATCGTGGTGGAGCTGGGGAATTCCCGCTCCTATCCCTGGTTCCGCCACGCCACGTACTACCTGAGAGAATTTCGAACCTGCCACCTGCGACTCTCGCCCTGGACCCCGGGCTATCTCGACTCGGCACGGCTCACCTCGATGGCCGCATGGCCGGACGATCGAATCGTCCTCGAGCCCGGTGTGCGACACCTCGTGTGGATGGTCGACTTCTGGAACCCGACGATCCCGCGCCCACCGGGTCTGCGCGAGCTGCCGCTGGCGCACGGGCGCTGGCTCTACGTGCTCGATCTCGACGGACGACCGGCGGAGCACGCGGGATATCACTTCGTCCGTGCGTCGCGCTCATGAGCCCGGGCACACGCGGCCGCCGCGCCGCCGTCCTGGCCGGCGTCTTCGCCGTCGCAGCGGCGACACTCATGTACGAGATCCTGCTCACGCGAATCTTCAGCGTCACGATGTGGTACCACTTCGCGTTCCTGGCCGTCGCGGCTGCGCTGCTCGGCATGACGCTTGGCGCCGTCCTCGTGCAGGCGCGGCCGCGGACATTCAGCGCCGCCGCCGCGCCGCGACACCTCGCGACGTCCGCGCTGTTCTTCGCCATCGGCGTGCCGGCCACATTCCTTCTGCACCTGGCCATTCCGGTTGTGCCGACGCTGACGACCGCCGGCTTGCTGTCCGTCCTGATCACCTATGCCTTCATCGCCGTGCCGTTCGTGGCGAGCGGTGTCTGCATCTGCCTGGCGCTCACGCGGCTGCCTGGCCCGGTGTCCAGCATTTATGCGGCGGACCTGGCGGGGGCCGCCTGCGGCTGTCTCGCGACCGTGGGCGCGCTCAAGATCGCCGACGCGCCGGCGGCCGTGTTCCTGGTGGCCGCCCTCGCCGCCGCCGGCGCCGGCGCGTTTGCCGTCGCCACCGGCGCGCGACGGGCTCTCGCCGCCGCGCTGGTGCTCATCGCGGCCACCCTCGCGCTCGGAGGCACCGCGGCGTCCTGGCTCCGGCTGACGTGGGTGAAAGGCGGGTACGAGCGCGGTCCGACTCTGTACGAGCGCTGGAACAGCTACTCGCGCATCCGCGTCTCCGGCGATCTCGAGGCCACCTCGCCCCCGTTCGGATGGGGGCTCAGCCCGACCTACCGGCCGACGCGACACGTCGGGCAGCTCCTCCTCTCGATCGACGCCATCGCCGACACCGTGCTCACGCGCCTGGACGGCTCCCCGGCCGCGCTGGACTACCTCCGCTACGACGTGACGAACCTCGCCCACTACCTGCGCAGCGACGGCCGCGTGCTGGTCGTGGGCGCCGGCGGCGGCCGCGACGTTCTCTCGGCGCTGGCCTTCGGCCAGCGTCACGTGGTCGCCGTCGAGGTGAACGAAGCGATCCTCGACGCGCTGAACCACGTGTTCGGCGCGTACACGGGCCACCTCGACCGCCGGCCGTCGGTGCAGTTCGTCAACGACGAGGCCCGCAGCTACGTGGCGCGGCTGGACCAGCGCTTCGACATCATCCAGGTCTCGTTCATCGACACCTTTGCGGCCAGCGCGGCCGGAGCGTACGTGCTCACCGAGCATTCGCTCTACACCGTGGAGGCCTGGCGGACATTTCTCGATCGCCTCTCGCCGGACGGCATCCTGACGTTCTCGCGCTGGCACTTCCATCGGTTCCCCGCCGAGATTTGGCGCCTGGTGGCGCTCGGCACCACGTCGCTGCTCGAGTCCGGCGTCTCCCGGCCCCGCGATCACATGGTGCTCGTCAGGACGGAGCGCGGAGCCGACCCGCGCTATCCCACGACCGTCGGCGTCGGCACGCTGCTCGTCGCGCGGCAGCCGTTCTCGGACCGCGATCTCGCGGCGGTGCGCGAGCTCGCCACCCGGCTGGGATTCGAGGTGCTCCTCGACCCGCAGGCGATCGCCGATCCCATCCTGGCCGACCTCGCGTCGCCGGAGAGGCTTGGCGGCGTCGTGGCCCGTTCCGCGCTCGACATCTCCCCGCCGACCGACGACCGGCCATTCTTCTTCCACACGGTGCCGCTCGGACGAGCGCTCCGCTTCACGGCGACGGACCAGGGCAACGTGTCGTTCAACACGACCGCCGTCCTCGTCCTGGTGGGCGGATTCGCGCTGACGGCGGGATTGACGATCGCGTGCCTCGCCGGCGTGATCGCCGTCCGCCGGCGCCATCCCGAGCACGGAGCCATCACCGTCGCCGATGCGACCTTCTTCGCCGCCATCGGGCTCGGGTACATCCTCGTCGAGATCTCCCAGCTCGAACGGCTCACCGTCGTCCTCGGTCACCCGACGCTGGGGCTCGTCGTCGTCCTGTTTGCCCTGCTCCTCTCGAGCGGGATGGGGAGCTTCGCCGTCGGCCGCTGGCCCACGGGCGGCTCGAGCCTCGCGCGGGCCGCCCCCATCATGGTCACCCCGGCGGTGCTTGCCGCCTTCGGCGCGCTGACGCCGATCGCGATCCCTTCGCTCTGGACTCTCCCCACGCCGTGGCGCATCACGCTGGCCGTCGCCGCGGTGGCGCCGATCGGATTCGCGATGGGCATGGTCTTTCCCCGCGGCCTCGAGATGGTGAGATCACGGGCGCCGGCGGCGACGCCATGGCTGTGGGCGGTCAACGGAGTCGCCTCCGTCCTGGGATCGCTGGCGGCGGTCCTGATCTCGATCTCGGCCGGGATCTCGACCGCGTTCTGGAGCGGCACCGTCGCCTATGTGGCCGCGGCGGCGGCGGCGCTCTGGATGGGCGAGCGGGTTACTCGCGGGCACCCGCCGCGCGCAGGACGCTGATCACCTCCACCCGGCCCTCCTCCATCGCGATCGCGAGCGCCGTCTTTCCGCGATCGTCGCGGGCGACCACGTCGGCGCCGCGCGCGAGGAGACGCTTCGCGGTCTCGACCTTGCCGTAGGCCGCCGCCCACATCAGCGCCGTCCCGTTGTTCGCATAGCGGGCATTGACGTCGATGCCGGCGTCGAGCAGCAGCTCCACGCACTCTGCGTTGCCGTTGCCAGCCGCGTAGATCATCGCCGTCTTCTGCACGCGGTCGACCGGGGCGAGGTCCGCCTGGCGCTCGAGCAGGATCTTCACGATCTCGACGTGGCCGCCGAACGCCGCGCTCATCAGCGGTGTCACCCGGGCCAGGTTGGCGAGATTCACGTTCGCTCCGCGCTCGACGAGCAGCTTCGCCATGGCGGGCTGGCCGGTGCGGGCGGCGATGTTGAGCGGCGTGTCGCCGACACGATCGCGGGCGTCGGGATTGGCGCCCTGGTCGAGCAGCGCCCGCACGGCCGCCTCCTTCCCGGCCCGGGCGGCCACGAGCAGGTCGAAGTTGATGTTGCGCTGCTGCCCCGCCGCGCCGGCCGGGATGATGGCCAGGCTCAGGACGAGCAGGCCAAGGCGGAAGGTCGTCATCGTTGCGTGTCGGTGGTTGTTGCTCACCGCGGAAGCCGCGGTTATGATACCGCGCCATCGGCCGGTGCGCGTTCTTGTCCGCCGGTCAACCAAAGGGGGCACGCATGAAGCACAGAATCTTCGCCCAGTCCGCGCAGTGCCTGCTTGCCGCCGCAGCGTTGATCGTCCTCGTCGGCGGCTGCGCCACGGAGATGAAGGAGCAGCCGCGCACCGCCGCCGCCACCATGCCGGCAGGGGTCAACGTGACCCAGGCGATGCTCACCGCCGCCGGCCGCCAGTCGCAGGACTGGCTCCACACGAACGGTGACTACGCGCAGCTCCGCTACTACCCGGGCAACCAGATCAACACCGGAAACGTCGACAAGCTGCGGGTCAAGTTCGTCGTGCAGACCGAGGTCGTCGAGTCGATGGAGACCGCGCCGATCGTCGTCAACGGCATGATGTTCTTGACGACGGCGTACAACCACGTCTACGCGGTCGACGCCGCCACCGGCAAGGAGCACTGGCACTACAAGCACAAGATGGGGCCGGTGACCACGTTCTGCTGCGGACCGAACAACCGCGGCGTGGCGGTCTCCGGCGGGCGGCTCTTCATGGGCACGCTCGATTCCAAGCTCGTCGCGCTCGACGCCAAGAGCGGCGACCGTCTGTGGGAGACGCAGATCGCCGACCCCGAGAAGGGCTACAGCGAGACGATGGCGCCGACCGTCGTCGACGACAAGGTGCTGATCGGGACCAACGGCGGCGAGTACGGGATCCGCGGGTTCGTGAAGGCGTACTCCGCCGCCGACGGCAAGCTGCTGTGGACGTTCTATACGATCCCGGAGAAGGGCCACGAAGGCGTCTGGGCCGTGAACGATGCGACGGGCCGGAACATGAAGCGCGACATCGCCGCCGAGAAAGCGCAGTTCGCCAAGGACAGCTCGTTCTGGCATACGCTGGGCGGCGGCGTGTGGATGAACCCGGCGGTCGACCTTGCCGCGCGCACCATCTGGTTCGTCGTCGGCAATCCCTCACCCGATCTCTACGGCGCCGAGCGGCCGGGCGACAACCTCTATACGGACTCGATCGTGGCGGTGAACCTCGACACGGGCGCCCACAAGTGCCACTTCCAGTACGTCGCTCACGACGTGTGGGACCTGGACGCGGTGAGCCCGCCCATCCTCGTCGACGTGAAGGATCAGGCCGGCAAGACGATCCCCGGCGTGATCCACGGCGGGAAGACCGGGCACGTCTACGTCCACGACCGCTCCAACTGCAACCTCATCCGCTTCTCCGAGACGATGATTCCGCAGGAGAACATGTGGGTTCTGCCGACCGCCAGCGGTGCGCGCATGCTGCCCGGCGCCAACGGCGGTGTGGAGTGGTCCCCGATGTCGTTCGACCCCAGCTCGCGGCTGGCCATCGCCCTCAACCTGCACCAGCCGATGACCTACCACGTCGAGACGGCGAAATACCCGGGCGGCTCCAAGCTCTGGCTCGGTGGCGCCTTCAAGGTGATCCCGGCCGAGAAGCAGTGGGGTCGGGTGGCGGCAGTGGACATCGACAGCGGCAAGGTCGCCTGGAAGCACGACACCGAGCAGCCGCTGATCGGCGGCGGATTGGCCACGGCCGGCGGGTTGTACTTCTTCGGGGAGGGCAACGGGAGCTTCAACGCGCTGGACTCGAAGACCGGCAAGAAGCTGTGGACGTTCAACTGCGGCGCCGGCGCCAACGCGATGCCGGTCGCCTACACGGTCGGGGGGAAACAGCACATCGCGATGGGATGCGGCGGGAACACCCAGATCGACTTCAAGCGCGGCAACAGCGTGTTCGTGTTCACGGTTGACTAGGCCGGGCGTCCGCGGTTGCCGGAGGGCCGCCGGGCGGCGGCCCTCCGGTTGACAGGCCGCGCGGTCGCGCCGCTCGTGCTGGCGACACTCGTCATCGTCGCGGCGCAGGCGGCGTGGGGGCAGGACGTGGAGGCCGGCCGCGAGAAGGCGGCGCCTTGCCAGGCCTGTCACGGCCCCAACGGCAACTCGACGGTCCCGCTCTTTCCGATCCTCGCCGGTCAAACCGCGCGCTACCTCTATCTCCAGCTCCGGGACTACCAGGAGGGGCGCCGCCAAGATCCCCTGATGGATCCGTTTGCGGCGAGCCTGTCGCGGCAGGACGCGCTCGACCTCGCCGCGTTCTTTGCCGCTCAGAAGCCGCTCGCGACCGCGTTCAACCCCGATCCCCAGAAGGCCGCGCGGGGCGAGAAGAAGGCCGCGGAGACGCTGTGCACGATGTGCCACCTCAAGCAATTCATGGGGCAGAACGAGATCCCGCGCGTGGCGGGTCAGCACTACGAGTACATCGTCAAGCAGATGCGCGACTTCAAGTCGGGAACGCGGACGAACGACGCCGGGAACATGGCGAGCGTCTCGAAGACGCTCTCGGAGGAGGACGTCGACGACCTCGGCCACTATCTCGCCGGCCTGTATTGAAGCCTCGTCACTTGTAAAGATGACAGCCGTGGGGTAGTGTCGCGGCCGTGAAGTTCCTCACCGTCGCGCTGGGCGTCCTCCTGCTCCTGCTGACGCCTCTCGCGCACGGAAGTCCTGTCGATCCCAGCATCCCCGGGTTCTGGGACGACGGCGACTACGACGACGTCATCCTGCTGCTGACCTCGAACCTGCATTTCCTCGATACCACCGACCGAATTCTCCTCGGCCTCTCCGACGCGGTCGCCGAGAACATCGTCGAGCGTCCCGCGACGATTGGAGAGCCGCGCACCTACCACCCCGGCCCTCCTCGCGCTCCTCCCGTCACCTTCTGACGGCCGCTCGGTCGATTTCTCCAGGAGAACGACAACGGGAGGAGACCCATCAATGAAGACCTATGCGTGGATCCTGGCAGTGATCCTGTCTGCGGGTCTGTTGAGCGCCGGCGTGCTGCAGGCGGACGAGTCGCAGGCGAACCACAGGGCGATCAGGCTACTCTCCACCATTCCGATTCCGCCGAACGTCGCCAGCAACTCCAGCATGATGGTGGTCTTCGACATCAGCTGGGTCGATCCGGAGACGCAGCGGTACTACCTGGCGGATCGGTCCAACGCCGTCATCGATGTCATCGACGCCAGGCACGATGCCTTCATCAAGCAGATCTCGGGCAACTTCAAAGGATTCACCGGGAGCAACGACACGTCTGGCCCCAACGGTGTGGTGGTCGGCGGGCGGTGGCTGTTCGTGACCGACGCCAACAGCCGGGTCGTCAGCATCGATCTCCAGACCGACACCATCGCCGATGCCGTCTCCACGGGCGGCGCGGCGGGTCTGCGGTCGGACGAGCTCGCGTACGACCCCAAGGGCGGCGTGCTCCTGGTGGTGAACAACGCGGATTCGCCGCCGTTCGCCACGCTGATCAGCGTCAACAAGGCGAACGGCCACCTCACCGTCGGCCAGCGCATCACCTTCACGGATGCGACGAACGGCGCCGAGCAGCCGGTGTGGAATCCCACGACCGGGCTCTTCTACGTCTCGATCCCGGAGGTGAACGGTCCCGGCGGCACCGGCCAGCACGGCGCCGTCGCGAGAATCAATCCGAAGACCGGCGTGGAAGTGTTGCCGGAGTTCCCGGTGGATTTCTGCCAGCCGGCCGGCCTCGCGCTCGGGCCCAAGCAGGACCTCCTTCTCGGCTGCAGCGTGGTCTTCGACACGCTGGGCGGTCCGTGGACCCCGGCGGATGTGAACACTGCCGCCCCGCAACAGATCATCATGGACGCGAAGTCGGGCAAGATCGATTCGCAGATTCCCGGTGTAGGCGGCTCGGACGAGGTCTGGTTCAACTCCGGCGACGGGCGCTATTACACGGCCTCCCGCGCGAATCCGGCGGGGCCGGTCCTCGGCGTCATCGACGCCAAGAGCCAACACCTCGTACAGGTGGTGCCGACGTTCAACACGCCGGCCAGCGCGCCTGCCCCCCGCGGGACCGCGCATTCGGTGGCCGTCAATCCGCATAACAATCATGTCTTCGTCCCCTTGCCCGCCAACAACGTCTTCCCGAACTGCCTGACCGGATGCATTGCCGTGTACGGGACGCCAAAGGGAGATGACGACGACTGAGGTTTTCGTGCGCTGAGGTAGCCCGCGAATGGGACGGCGGCAGCTCGCCGCCGTCCCTCAGCGCATGTTGCCCGTGTGTCCGAGGGAATAGCGACCCGGCTGCGGCCACAGCGTGAGCCCGTGCGGCTCGCGCCCGACCGGAATGCTCTTCACCTCGCCGGTCGTCGTGTCGATGACGTACACCACGTCGTCGTAGCGGCCGGAGAGCCACAGGTGCTTGCCGTCAACGCTGACGTTGCCCATGTCGGGGCTGCCGGCGCCGGGAATCGGCCACGTGGTCACGACCTTCCGCGTCGCGAAGTCGATCACCGCCACGCTCCCCTTGCCGGCGCCGCGCTTGCCGCCGATCCTCGGGAACCCGCGGTTCGCCACGTACAGCTTGGTCGCGTCCCGGCTCGGATAGAGACCGTGCGTGCCGATGCCGGTCGGGATGAAGCCGATGCGCTTGAACGCGTCGCCGTCGATGAGGTGCATACCCCCGGCCCGGAGGTCGGCGACGTAGAAGATCGCGCCGTCGGGGCTGACCCGAATGTCTTGCGGGATGCCATGATCCGGCAGCGTGAGGTACCCCAGCACCTTGCGGGCGCTCCAGTCGATCTTGGCCAGCCGCCCGGCATACTCACAGGTCATGATCAGATAGCGGCCGTCGATCGAGTAGTCGCCGTGGTTGATCCCCGCGCATCGCGGCGCCGAGATCGAGCCCTGGAGCGCCATCGTCTTCGGGTCGCGAAAGTCGAGGCGCTTGAACGCTTCCGCCACGACGACGGCGGAGCGGCCGTCCGGCGTGAAGTACATGTTGTACGGATCGTCGACGGCGACCGGCTTGCCGGGCTTCGCGGTCACCGGATCGATGGGGGTCAGCGTCCCGTCCGTGCGGCCCTCGGCATTGTTGGTCACCCAGAGAGTGGTCAAATCCCACGACGGCACCACGTGCTGCGGATTCGTACCGACCTTGAAGCGATCGACCACGGCCAGGGTCGCCGGATCGATGACGTAGACGTCGTTCGACTTCAGATGCGGCACGTAGACGCGTACGGGCATCGTCGCGAGGGCCGGGCTCACCTTGTCCGGCATCGTCTCGCT
Source organism: Candidatus Rokuibacteriota bacterium (assembly GCA_003220265.1). GTDB lineage: Bacteria > Methylomirabilota > Methylomirabilia > Rokubacteriales > CSP1-6 > AR5. Next base: position 69,454 of record QHRW01000109.1, read on the forward strand.
GTAGAGATTGTTCGGGTCGACGACGCTCGGCATCCCCGGCACTGTCACGACAGCGGTGGCCGCGCCGGCCATCGGACATGTTCCGCCGGCGACCAGGATCACGGCCAGAAAGCACGCGCGACTGAGCGATCGCATGAGTCCTTCCTCAGCGTTGACTGATCGAGCGTCGGATCGCAGCCACCGTACGCTCGATGATGAGGTCGATGCCAAGCCGGCCGAGCTCGGCGCTGGCCCGCCGCGGGTCGCCATCGGCGCCGGTGCCGGCGCCGGGCACGCGGGCCTCGGGCGGCGACGGCCGCACCAGGCCGGGATCGATCGCCAGCATCAGCGCCGTGTCCGGCAGGGCGGCGTGTTCGCCGAGCTCGTCCGGCCGGTAGCCCCGCGCCCGCAGGAGATCGCGAAATCCCGCCGTCGCCGCCTGATAGTATGCCTCGATCGCGTGGACACGGACCGGTGTCGAGGCCCACTCGCGGTTGAGGTGCGCCGCCACCGCCTTCTGCCCGGCCTGCGTCGAGCCATGGTCGCCGAGCAACACGATGTCGCGGAAGCCATGCAGCCTGACGCTGCGCGCGGCCGACTCCAGCGCGCGCCGGAACACGTCGTCGGGTACCGTGATCGTCCCGGGAAAACGCATGTGGCCGGTCGGCGGGCTGACGCCGCCCTCCGGCACGTACGCCATGACCGGCCCGACCAGCGCGTTACCAAGTGTTCGTGCGATCCGCGCGGACAGTGTGCGCACGCGCACGTTATGCTTGCCGAGCGCCATGTGGGGTCCGTTCTGCTCGGTGCCACCGATCGGAAGGATGATCGTGGTGGTGCCCGCGTCGACGAGTGCCCGCAGCTCCGGCCACGTCAGCTCCTCGAGAAACACCGTCTCGGGCGCAGCGGCCAGGGCCGGCGTCGCCAGCAAAAACAGGAATGACACGATTGCGACCACATTCCTCACGCGCGTCGCTCAACCCTAGCCCGAAAGCTCGCGGCGCTCCAAATTGTTCGTGCTCATGCGCAGAATCCTCGCGCGGCAACGTCCTCTCGATCGGGCACGGCTAGTCACCGGCATTCGATGGGTCGCGGGATCGCCCGGTTACGAGTGGCATCGCGAGCAGCGCTCCCAACCCTACAAGGAGAATCGAGGCGTGCAGGAGATGCACGGAAGCGTTCAAGGCTCGGAACCCCGCCGCCAATTCGGAGGACACGGGGGTCGTGCTGCGCAGCACCACCGCTTCGATGGCACCGAAGCCCGAACCGTAGTGAACCATGATCCAGAGAACAGCGGCACTGGCGGCGATACCGGCTCCCAGACGGTGAGATCTGGCGCCGACCGACAGTGCGAGTAACGCGAGGGCAGCGACAACCTGAATGCCACAGATCGCGTAGAAGACCCAGAGGCCTCGCGCGCCGGCCGCGCGCGCGAAGGTCGGATACATGGCGGCGAACTGGCGCGCGTCGGTGGCGAGCATCCAATCGAGGAAGCGGCCAAGGATCAGCGCGTGACCGAGCATGAACCCGGCGACGAGCCCCGTCGTCACCGAGGCGAGCAGCCAGCATGGCCAGAAGAGACGCTGCATCGTCCCGGGGCTTCTCCGAGACGGCCCCACGATCAGTCGCTCACTCGGCGGCCGATCCACGCTCATCCGGCGTCCGCGAACTCGCGTGTCAACATGCTGGGGGTGGATCGCAAGCGGCGGCTCGCGTAGACCAGTGCGCCGGCCCCGAGCGCCGTGACGGCCGCCGTGACCGGGAAGATCGTGAAGACATCGGCGGCGGTCACCAGCGTCCCCAAAGCGGCGCCGGCCATGAAGCCGACATTGATAGGAACATAGGCGAACGACATGACGCGGCCGCGGATCTCGGGCCGAGCGGAACTCGACAAGACAGAGAAGGACACCGCGAAGACGGCGGAGGCCACGCCCGATACCACCGCCCACGCGATGCCAAACGCGTAGAACGTCGGCGCGAATGCTGGTAACGGCCAGAGTATCGTCTCCAGCACGGCGCCCACGATCAGCACACGCCAGTGACCGAGGCGATCAGCCATCGCGCCCATGGTCGGGGCGATGATCAGCGTCGCCAAGCCGCCGCCGCCAAGCACAAGTCCTACCGCGGTGGCACGGTCGGACCCGCGGTAGAGCGACGTTATCGCAATGGGCGCGAAGGTGTTGGCCAACATCCACCCGGTAAACAGAAGAAACAGGGCGGGGAAAAGTGGAAGCATTGGAGACGCGCGCACGACACGCACAGCATCGACAGCCATGTGAAGCAGCGGGCGCGTATCAGTCGGGACGAAGGAGTCACGATAGCCAATACTCAGTGCGACGATGACTGCCAGGAGCAAGACACCATCGACCAGCACCAACCCTGAAAAACCCACACCTTCGGCGTCGACGATCGAGCCGCCCACGATCGGACCGATGAATGCGCCGATGGGGCCACTGGCGTTCATGATCGAGAAGGCAAGGGCCAGACGCTGTCGCGGAACCCGCTCGGAAAGCGTGGTCATCATGAGTCCGCTGTTGCCGAACGAGAACCCCATGACGGCACGGCCGAGGATGAAGATCCAGACATTCTGCGCCAAGAATGTGAGCAGCCCGGCGATCAGATAGGCCGCAAAAGATCTGACGATAACGGGTTGGCGTGCATAGCGATCGGCCAGGGCGCCCCAAAGAGGCAAGAATGGAAGCCCGAGGGCCATGGAGACGACTGCGGCGGAACCGGTCCACCAGGCGATGTCATTGGAGGCAACGCCCAATTGCGCCAGGTAGAGCGGTGTGAATCCGATGACCTGGCCCCAGAACATCGTCTCGATGAATGACGCGACGGTGAAGAGGGCGAGCAACCCCTTCCACGGGGGCGACGGGTCGTGCCGCAGAGCACTCGTCTCGCCGCTCACCACGGCGTATACCTGAACGGAGCCGTGCTCGAATTGTCGTCCGCGTTAATAGCCTCCATCTTGTCATAAGAGCCCAACAGATCGGAACATTCTCTCCAGAGCAGGAGCAGCTTGGTCATTGCAACCCAAGCGCTCTCGCCGTACCTTCTGCCGCGCGGGCTTCGGGAAGCTTCCTACTTCGCCCAGGAGGACACCCATGCGGAAATTGCTCACGCTGATACCGTTCGTCGTCATCGTCGTTCTGGCGCTGCCCGTAGCCGGGCAGGAAATCGACACGCTTCGACGGGAGCTGGATCAGATGCGTCAGCAGTTCCAGCGTGCGCAGCAGGACTATCAACAGGCTCTCGAGGTCATGACCGAGCGGCTGCGCCGGCTGGAGGAGTCGACGCCGCCGGCGACGGTAGCCCGTCCGCCACGGGATGCCGCCGGGACCTCGGAGCCGACGCTCATGGACCTGGCGCGGCCGCGCGAGCCGTTTGCTCTCGCCACCACTCGCGGCGCGGGCGTGCTGCTCTTCGACATCGGGGTCGCCGGTGACTTCGTGGGCAACCTGGTGCAGGACCGGGTGGACCGCGCGAACGTCGGCACGTTCGCCCGCCGTGAGAACCGGTTTTTCGCGCGCGAGCTCGAGCTGAACCTCTTCGGACAAATCGACCCGTACGCCCGCGCGGAAGTGCGCGTGGTCAGCAGTGAGCTCTCGAGCGACTTCGACATCGCGCAGCTGGCCGAAGCTCACCTCACGCTGCCCACGCTTCCGCTCGGCGTCCAGGTGAAGCTGGGCAAGGTTCGTAACCGCTTCGGGCTACTCAACGAGCGTCACGACCATGACCTGCCGCAGATCGATCGGCCGGACGTCCTCGTCGCTTTCTTTGGCGAGAACGGGCTGGTAGAAAAGGGCCTCGAGGCCTCGATTACGGCGGACCTGCCGTTTCGTCTCGAGGCGCTCGTCGGCGTGTTCAACGGCGACAACGACCTTGCCTTTGGCCGCCAAAGCCTCCGGGACCCGCTGCTGACCGCTCGACTGCGCACCTTGCTCGAGCTGGGCGGCCCGAGCGTGATCCAGCTCGGCGTCTCCGGCGCGAACGGCCCGACCTCGAGAGGCTTTGACGGTGTCCGCCTCGATTCGCGCCGCAACACGATCGTGGGTGCCGACCTGAAGTACACCTACACGCCCGAGAACTGGCGACATCCGCTGCTCACGCTGGCCGGCGAGACGGTGTGGGGCCTCGCCCGGCGCCCGTTGGCGTTCGGCGACCCCGACGGGGACGGCATCTTTACGGAGGAGCAGAGCACCGGCCGCCGCCACGGCTGGTACGCCTTCGTCGAGCTGCAGCCGTGGCAGAAATGGCTCGGCGGCGTGCGGTACGATTGGACGCAGGCGACGGACGGGCGTTCCGGCGCCGAGTGGGCGATCGAGCCCTACGTCGGATTCATTCTGTCGGAGTTTCTCAGGTTCCGCCTGGCCTACAAGCACACCGATCGCTCCCGGCGCTTCGGCTCTGCCGAGATCATCCGCAGCGAAACGTCGTTCGACGAGGTGCTCTTCCAGGCCTCTTTCGTCCTCGGCGCCCACCCGAGACGTCCGTATTGAATGTCTCGATAGTTACGCTGGAGACGCCAGAGGCTTCCCCTTCTCCACGACATAGGTGATGAGAAGACGACTCTTGGCGCTGCCAGGCTGACCTCCAGCGTGCGGTGTCTCAGGAGGTATCTGGAAGCCGTCACCCGGTTTGATCGTGCGGGTCTGTTGACCTTGAATGGGAAGCTCGAAGCCGCCTTCCAGGACATAGGCGGATTCGATTCCAGGATGCGTGTGCCGGGCGACCGCCACTCCGGGCTCGATGGTCGCTTCCACAAGGACCGTCACATACCCCGGCGCCGGGCCATCGGTCTGCGACAAAATCTTTCGAGTGACGCCAGACGTCCCTGCGGGCGGTGTCGTTTGGGCCGCCGCTTCGGTAACAAGAATGTCAGACGTAATGGCACAGATCGCGCATGACACGAAACCCGTGAACGCTCGCCGAGTCAGCATGACGTCCTCCTCGATTTCTCGTCTCGCTAAGCGCATTCCTCGACACCTGACCATCCCGCCGTCTCCGCGCGCTCAGTGAGTGTCGTGGGTGACGATCTTGCTTCAGCGGCCGATCGTGCGCAACCTGATTCAGAAGAGGTGTCAGCCATGGCGCGAACGGCAGCACGATTCCATCGCTCTCACGAAAGGTAGTTCCAGCCCCCGGTGGGACCCGCTCGCTTTAGGTTGACGGCGCGCGTATCGCTGTCCGAGGTGCACCCGAGTGAACGGCGATCACTGCCGAAGAAGAGCTGATATCGCGTCCCAAGCCGAGCGACCGAGTTCCGCATCCGCCTCATCACTGCCGCCCTGTGCATGCTGAATCGACCGAGGAGTTGTTTCGCTCGGGAAGAGCAGACGATGCCCGGCCTTGGGATGCTGAATCAATGTCGCACTCTTGCCGGCCGATGCGAGTCGTTCCTCTATTGATTTGGCGAACACGTCGGATGGCCAAAGCGCGTCGTCACGACCCGCAACCAGGATAATTTTCGCTCGAGCTTTCTCGATCGGAATCGTCGCGGCGGACAAATTGTTTGCACCCATCTGCAGACTCCGTTCGTAGAGGCTCCGATACGTTACCAATCCTTCGCGCCTCTCCGGTCGCCACGTTTCATCATATTTGATGAAAGGCAGCGGAACTCCGTCACGCGTCCATGATGATCGTTGAGGCCACGCGACTCCGTCGATGCCAGGGCCAATGTTCGCCCAAACAACAGATGAGGGGCTGATCGCCGCAACCACCCGGACCCTGGGATCATCGGCGGCGATCAACAGGGCGGCTTCGGCGCCCTTCGAGGTCCCCACATACGCAACCCTCTCGCCGCCCTCTTCGATCAGCCGGTCGGTCGCCCGCGTGAAGACTTCCAGCGGAACCTCACAGATGCCAGGCGGCTGTCTCTCACCACCGAACCAACGAAGGGCGATGCATACGGCCCCCAGCCCTGCAAACAATCTGGCGCGTGCAACGTCGACCCTTCCGCTTGACCCGGCCAGGACAACGACGCCCCAGCCGGTTGGCTCAGCCGGCTTCAGAATGGAGCCCTGGAGGTCGCTGGAAAGGCCTGCCTCGTGGACCTTCACGGCTCTTTCAGCTTAAGTTGGTCCATTTGCGATGAGCAAGCTTTCGATCTGCAGGGACTTTAGTCGCTCTCGAAGCAACGCCGGGCTGCCTCAATGGCCCACTCGCCTCATCGGCGCGCGGTGGGAGTTCGCGGTCATCCCCCCACGTTCAGCCGTTCCGTCATGTGCCGCTCCATGGCAGTTCTCCTCGCGTGTTAGGCGACATAAACCCTATCGTCGCGCGATGAGGGCGGCAGGGTCGTTACCGGGCTTCCATCGCGTTCGCCATTCTATTTTTGTCGCGGGTCGTCCGCAGGGTTCAGGTACTGGATCGTGAAGGGCCCGATCCCGTGATGCTGAATGATCGTCTCCTCGCTGGCCCAGCCGAAATGATGGATCGTTGCCGGCATCTCGAAGATACTTCCAGCGGGAAGCACCTTCCCGTTCGCGGTATCGAGCTTATCGCCATGCCCCATGTGGAAGGTGCCCGAGATCACCGTCACTGTCGTCTTTCTTGGATGCCAGTGGGCCGGTATCCGATAGTTGGCCGGGAACTTCAAACGAAAGGTGAATGGACCGGGCTTGTTGGGCCCTCCTTCAATCAGGGCCATGCTGGCGCCAGGCGGTAGCATCGGCGGTCCGGCCGTCCAGGTGAGTTCCATCGGCGTGAGGCTCATGCCTTGGTGGGCCTCGCCGACGGTCGGTCGCGTCGTCTTCTGCTCCTGAGCAGCTGCCGGCGATCCGCCGATCAGGCTCGTGACGATCATCAGCGTTGCCACTCGCGCTCTTTGGGATGAAATTCTCATGTGACTTCCTCCTGGAACCGATTGGTGTTCACAGACCGTGTGGTGGCGCTCCCGGCTCAGCTGATCGCGGCCGCGTGAGCTCCTTCTCCCAGTGGATCAGCTTCGTTCCTCCTCGCGACCATATGCACGCAGCACCGTGAAGGGCGTATGTCTCGAACGTAAAGATTCGTAACAACGGACGAGAGCGACTCGGGTCGGGCGGTGGGAGTGCTCTGGCCTCGGCAGCCCCGATAGCTTTACCTAACTTTACGTGCCGGACACACGGGGTTTACCTGAGCCGCGCACCCTTTCGGGGCGGAAGACGTTCTCCAACGCCCCGCGAGAGGGAGCAGCAGCCGTGACCCAGACCTCATACTCAGGTGGGGCAATCCGCGTCGCCGTTTCTTCTGGAGTGCGGCAACCGCGACGGTCAGTGCGGACCTGGGGACCGACATCGGCATCAGGGCGTTCGCCCACGGTAGCTGAGCGCACGATCGAGATGTGCTCCAGCGTCGCACCTATACGTCGAGATCGATGCCACGGACGCGCAGAAGCAGCAGCTCGCCGCGATCGTGAAGGGCGCGGCCCTGGACCTCTTGCCGCTGCGTGCCAAGCTGAGAACAGAGCGAGCAGCTGGCCGAGCGCCTCACCCGCTGGCGCGGCCAACGCGGGTAAGCTAGGGGCGTGGGGCCGCGCATCCTGCTGATCGAAGACGATGGCCGGCTCGCTGAGATGGTGTCCGAATATCTTGGCGAGGCCGGCTTTCGCGTCGCAGTCGCCGCGGAAGGCCGCGCCGGGCTGGAGCGGCTTACGCGCGAACCGTATGATGCACTGGTGCTCGACCTCATGCTGCCCGACATGGACGGACTCGAGGTGTGTCGGCAGCTTCGTCTGAAGTCCGACATACCGGTCCTGATGCTGACCGCACGAGGTGAGGCGATGGACCGCGTCGTCGGCCTGGAGATCGGCGCCGACGACTACCTTCCCAAGCCGTTCGAACCGAGAGAGCTGCTGGCGCGCCTGCGCGCGATCCTGCGGCGGCGTCAGCCCGGCGGCCCGGGCAACGCGCTGCGCTTCGGCCGACTCGAGATCGATCGTGACGCCCGAGTCGCGCGGCTCGACGGCGCCGAACGCGGCCTCACGGGTCACCAGTTCACGCTGCTCGTCGCGCTAGCCGAGAAAGCGGGGCGCGTGTTGTCGCGGAACGCCCTGATGGACCTCGTCAAGGGTGAGCCGCTGGACGCCTTCGACCGGTCGATCGACGTTCATATCTCGCGCATCCGCGCGGCGATCGAGGATGACCCGAAGCGGCCACGTCGCATTCTTACCGTGCGCGGGGCTGGCTACGTGTTCGCCAAGCAGCAGGACTGATGCGTCGGCTCTATTTGCGTATCTATCTCGCCGTCCTCGTCAGTCTCGCGGTGTTTGCGGTGTGCTCGGGCCTCGTGTGGCGCCAGTTCGGCGATGCCGGCCCCGCGGGTCACGCGTTCGAAGTGGCCGCGACGCTCGCGCAGAACATCCTGCCCGCCGCCGGAGCGCCGAAGGCCGAGCAACAAGCGGCGCTCGAAAAGCTCGCCGGCAATCTGCGGGCGGACGTCGCGCTGTTCGCCGCCGATCGCTCGCTGCTTGCTACCGTCGGCGAGCAGCTAACCTTACCGAGCGCGGGCCGCGACCGAGGCGGCTGGTTGCGCCACTGGGGCAACGCCCCCGCCGGGACGATCCATCTGCCCGACGGCCGGTGGCTGGTCGCCCGGGTGCCGCGCGACCGCTGGCATCCGGGCTTCCCCTTGTTCTTCCCACTTGTTCCGATTGCGTTCGCCGTGGGGGTCGGGGCGTATCCCGTGGTGCGCCGTCTCACGGCACGCCTGGAGCGTCTGCAGGCGGGCGTGGAGTCGCTCGGCGCCGGAGACCTCTCGGCTCGGGTGAAGGTCGAAGGCCACGATGAGGTGGCGCGGCTCGCCGAGAGCTTCAACCGCGCCGCCGGCCGCATCGAGGAGTTGGTCGGCGCCCACAAATCGCTCCTGGCCCATGCCTCGCACGAGCTGCGCACGCCGCTCACGCGCATCCGCATGGCCGTGGAATTGATGAAGGAGAGCGCGGACTCGAAGCGCAAGCGAGATGTCGAGCAGGGCATCGCCGAACTCGACGCATTGATCGACGAGATTCTGCTGGCCAGCCGCCTGGACGTCGTGAAGGGGCGGGAAGCGGACGAAGAGGTAGATCTGCTGGCGCTCGCGAGCGAGGAGTGTTCGCGCTATGAGGAGGCCGAGCTCGAGGGCCAGCCGATCACGGTCCGTGGAGACCCGCGCCTGCTGCGCCGGATGATGAGGAACCTGTTGGAGAACGCGAGACGCCACGGAGCGCCGCCGATCGAAGTGCGCGTCAGCCGCGCCGCTGGCACGGCGGAGATTCGCGTCAGCGACCATGGGCCAGGCATCCCGGACGCGGAGCGCGAGGATGTCTTCCGACCATTCCGCCGCTTCGCTGGCGCCCGGGATAACCCGGGGGGCGGATTAGGACTGGCGCTGGTCCGCCAGATCGCACGCCGACACGGCGGTGATGCGCGGTACCTACGTCGCGAACCGTCTGGGAGCTGCTTCGTTGCGAGCCTTGACGCATCAGCCCCTGATAACGCGAGCTGAGTTTTGCCGAACGACTGCCCTCCCGCAAGCGCATGACGGTCAAGCAAATCTTGGAGAGTGAGAAGTCAGTCTAGCCCTCCGGGCTAGACGCTCCTTCCTTGTTCGCGGCCTTGCCCATGGCTCTATCCCGGCACGACGATGTGGTCGAAGCCCTCGGCGCACGCGTAGCCCTTGTCCTTCCCGAGCGTAGCCGCGCGGTTCCGAATGCGAGTCTCGACCGTGTTGAAATCGCCGACCTGGCTCGCGTGACAGCGGATAGCCTGAAGCTTCAGGTCCATGGTGTCCGTGATATTCACGATGAGACCCGGCCGTTCCCACTGAACGACATACACGTCGCGGACTAGGTGAGGTTCGTACTCCGGCAGCAGCTCGGGAAAAGAGAGGTGGTCTCGCGCGAGCGGATAGACGCAGTCGAGCACGACGCGGCCGGTAGTCCGATGGTCCCGATGCCAGGCGGGGAAGTTCGTGTACGTGCGCTGCGGGTTCAGCGTGATGATCAAGTCCGGCCGCCACCGGCGGATCTGACGGGTGATGTCACGCCTTAGATCGCGTGTGTCCGTAAGTTCGCCGTCCTCGTAGCCGAGAAATTCCACCCGTTCGACGCCGAGCACCCGAGCAGCTCGCCGCTGCTCCTCCGCTCGAATCGGTACCAACTGCTCCGATGTGACGCCGCGGTCGCTCGATCCCTTGTTCCCGCTGGTCACGATCACGTAAGTGATCTCGCGATCATCGCGGGCCAAGCGCGCAACGGTACCGCCCGCCAGGAATTCAGGATCATCTGGATGCGCGGCGACGAACATCACCGGCCCGTTCTCTGTCGTCATCGCTCACGTTCTTCAACGGTGATGGCGGCCGACATGGCACTGACTCGGCGACGGCACTGCCAGGCTGTCGCCATCAGTAGCACGGCCCCAAAGAGAAATGGAGCGGAGAGGTCTATGGCATCCGCGAGGAAACCCATCGCCAGTGGACCGAGGATCTGGCCGCCGTCAGTCATCATGCGGAGCCAACCGATTGCGACGCCCTGTAGTGCGCGCGGCACAAGGTCGCTCATGAGCGCCGTCGGCACAGCCGCCACCAGCCCGGCGGCAGCGCCAATCGCAAAGCTCCAGACGCTGAGAAGCGTCGGATGCGTCAGGAGAGCCATGCTCCCAAGCAGCGCGGCATAGATGAGCAGGCCGGGCGTCAGAACGCGCAGGCGGCCCCACCGATCTGAAAGGCTGCCCCCACACCAGAGCGCCGCGAGCCGACCCAATACGCTCAGACTGACGAGGAGGCCAACCGTTTCCGGGCCTACACCAGCGCGCTTTAGCAGATAGAGGGGAAAGAGGAAGACGAGGGTGCCGGTCTGGATGGCGATCAAGACGGCGTTGGTCACACCCATGAGGATTACGCCGGGTGTACGGAGAACCTCTGTCAGCAAGCGGCGCTCCTGTGGTCGTTGCGGCGTAGTCGCCTCATCAGCACCGAGCGCCGCCCAGCGTCCGACGGCGACCGCGGCGACGACCATGCAGGCGGCTTCAAAGAGGAACGGGGTCGTTACTCCCGCTTGCTCATAGAGCCAGCCGCCCCCGGCGCTGCCCACGAGCAGGCCGGACGTTTCACTCATCAACAACAAGCTGACGGCCCGTCCACGGCGCTCGGCGGCCGGTAGATTGACCATCGCCGTGGTCGCCACTGTTGCGAACATCGCCCAGCCGACACCGCCGAGCGCCCGCAATCCGAGGAACGCGCCGAAGCTCGACGTGGTCGCGCTCGCGACGTCAATGGCCACTATCAAGAGAAGCCCACAGATCATCAGCGGTCGACCGAGACGACTCAGCAGGTATCCGGTCGGCAAGCTGGCGACCCATTTCCCCACGCCGAACACGACCGGGATCAGCGTGACCATCCGGTAGTTCGCGTCAAACGCCCGCTGCAGATAGAGCGGCATCGAAGGGCGGAGAACGCCCTGGCCGAGATTGAAGAGGAAGGCCGCCGCCAAGACCGCGATCGGTACGCGCGGGGTGGCTGCGATGTGCGAGGTCACCCTTTGGCTTCGAGACAGCGGCAGCCCTCGCGGCCAGGCTGGCGGGCCGACGCGAGAGGACGCCGTAAGACCTGTTCCAGTTCCCCCTGGAGCGCTTCGAGATCGGCGATTTGGTGCTTCACGGCCGAGAGCTGCGCGCGGACGAGCGCGATCAGCCGAGGACGGAGAGCGGGACGTGGTCCGTCGCTCAGCATGCTCCCGAGCGCCTTCAGCTCGCGAAGCGGCAAGCCAAGCGATCGCGCCCGGCGAACGAAGCGGACCCGCTGCACGGCGGCTTGGTCATACTCTCGATAACCCGAACCCATCCTCTTCGGTACCGGCAAGACCCCGATCTCTTCGTAGTAACGAATTGTCCTTGCCGCGACACCGGCTGCCTTGGCAACTTGACCGATAGTGAAGGTTGGCATCGTCCGCCGTTCTCCTGCCTCAACTCGGCGAGGATAGGCCTTCTAGTGACTGGAAGGTCAAGGGGGCTTCTGTCACACTCGTCGTCGATGATAACGGTCTTCAACCCCCTCGCCGAGGGAGACCATACGGACCGCGACGACGGCGGACTCGTGCGTCAGATCCAGTCCGGCAACCGCGACGCTCTCGACGAGCTGACATCGCGAAGACCAGGCAGATCCTGCGCCGGCTACTGGTCGGGCGGCTCGAGTGCGAGGCGTTCGATGAGGGCGAGCGGGTCGGCTACCGCTTCAAGGCGAAGTGGACGTACGCGCCGCTTCTGCCTGCTGGCCTTTCCACACCTGAAGTGGTGACCCCGGCGGGATTCGAACCCGCGTTTACGGTCCGCCACGCGCTTTTGTAATAGTGTCGGTCGTCCTAGGCGGCCGCGCTACCGTGCTTCGCCTTTCTGTGCCGTCCGAGGTGCATCGGCAATGCAAAAGCCCGGTTACAGTCAGGACAGGGAAGCATTCCGCTACCCGGAAGCGCCCCGCTGGCAGCCGCCTCAGTCGCTCGGCGTGGGCCCTCGGCCGACGTGTCCGAAATACTCAGCATTCGACGGATCGCGGCTGCTCGATCATCTGGCACGCGCCTGCGCGTGATACGGGCAAGATGCGCCTCTTCGCTTTCTTGTCGGGCGAATTTGGCCGAGAGCTTCATGGCGTCGGCCAGCCCGAGGTCAGGGCGTGTCCCTGCGGCCGGGGCCGGCGGATGCCCGCGCGTTTGCAAGCCCCGCACCCGAGCGCGCGCCGTATCGCTTCGCGAAGACGTGCGTGAACTCGGCACCGAAGAACAGGATCTGCGCCGAGTAATACACCCACACCAGGAGCACCACCAGGGAACCGGCGGCGCCGTACGGAGACCCTACGCTGGTCTTGCCGAGATACAGGCCGACCAGGAACTCTCCGATGGTGAAGAGCAGCGACGTCACAGCCGCGCCAATCCAGACGTCGTTCCACGCGATTTCTACGTCCGGCAGGAACTTGAAGATCGAGGCGAAGAGCAGCGAGATCACTCCGAGCGACAAGATGAGGTTCATCGCCTGCAAAGCGTAGACGGTATAGATCGTGCCGGGCAGCAAGTTCGCGAAGAATTTGCCGATGGCCGCGAGCCCTGCGCTCAAGACGAGCGAGACCAGCAGCAAGAAGCCGATGCCCAGGACGATGGCGAGCGACAAGACATAGTCTCTGAGGATGCGCGTCACGCCGCGGCCCGGCGCCGGCGTCACGTCCCAGATCGTGTTCAGCGAATCCTTGAGTTCGGCCACGAGGCCCGACGCGGTCACCACAAGCATGACGATGCTGATGGCGGCGGCGAGGATGCCCGAAGCACGGTTCCGGGCGTTGCCGATCATGGTCTGGAGGGTCCTGGCGCCGTCCGGACCGACGATCCCCTGGATCTGCTCGACGATCTGGCCTTGCGCCGCCGCTTCCCCGAACGCGAGCCCCGCGATCGCGATCACGATGATCAGCAGTGGGGCGAGTGAGAAGACGGTGTAGTACGCCAGCGCCGCTCCTAGGCGGGGCGCCCTGTCGTCCAGCCACGCGGAGAAGGTCTCTTTGAGGAGTGCCCACACGGCGTTCACGCGGCTTTCGCGACACCTCCGCTCACCCTGCAGTATATGGCAGGCGCGTCGACTTGAAAGCCCGGAGCATGGCCGGCGTTGGTGCTTTGTCGGATGCGCGG
>QHRW01000190.1 GCA_003220265.1 Candidatus Rokuibacteriota bacterium
GGCGCCTGATGGACCTGGGCGTGCATCAATATTATGTCCCGCAGATCCTGCGCCTGTTCTTCGGCAACGCCCAGAACAGCAACAGCAGCGAGACGCTGGAATGCTACAAGCGGGCGTTCCCCGAGCAGACCGCCGAGGCGCTGGCGCTGCAGCAGCGGCTGGAGGGGCGGCGTGGCTGAGATCGTGGCGGCCATGGCCATGACGCATTCGCCCGGCCTCACCGGCTGGTTCACGCGGGCGAGCGAGGAGTACCAGCGCCTCGCG
>QHRW01000189.1 GCA_003220265.1 Candidatus Rokuibacteriota bacterium
CGGAGGAGGGTCTTCATCCCGCCCCCGAATCTACGCGGAGGCGGCGCTCCGGTCCAGGCTCGCCTGCACCTCTTCGATGTGCGCGGCCATGATCACGCGCGCCTCGCCGGCCTTGCGCGCGCTGACGGCCTCCAGGATGCGCCGGTGGGCGGCGTTCACCTCGGCGCTGTCGGCGCCCGTCATCTGCACGTGCGGCACGATCACCTCGGCCTCCAGCGCCATCAGCGCGTGCGTGATCACGGCGTGGACCGGATTGCGAGCGGCATCGGACAGCAGGCGGTGAAACTCGAGATCGAAGCGCCGCGGCTCGCCGCCGGACGCGGCCTCGGTGTCGCGCTGCTCGACGGCCGCCACCAGGTGCTTGAGATCGGAGTCGGTCGCGCGCAGCGCGGCCAGGAAGGCCACCTCGGGCTCGATGAGCCGGCGCGCCTCCATGAGCTGCGCGCGCGAGACGCGGCCCAGGCGGAAGAGCGTGGCGAAGTCGCGCACGAGCGGGCGGTCGTCCGCTTCGCGCACGAAGTAGCCGCCCGTCGAGCCCTGGCGCACCTCGACGAGGCCCCGCAACTCCAGTGTGCGCAGCGCCTCGCGAACGGCGACGCGGCTCGCCTTGAGATCACGGGCGAGCTGGCGCTCGGGCGGCAGCTTCTGACCCTGCCGCAGCCGCCCCTCGTAGATCGTGCGTTCGATGTGAGCGACGATCTGCTCGTACACACGCGGCGCTCTCACGCTGGCTGGCATGGTGCGCGTCACTCTCTGCTCAAACATCCCCGATGTCAAGCGGGCATCCCCGTGGGAGAATCTCTTCCGATGCGCCTCACCCTCCTGCTCGCGGCCGCCATGCTGGTCCAGGGCTGCGCCTCTGCTGCCTGCACGCCGGTCAGTGTGGTGGTCGAGCGCAAGGAGGAGCGTACCCGCGTCCGGACCGAGTCCCGCGGCGTCCGCACCGGCGGCACCGGCGCTGTGGTGGAGGACCGGCGGGACGTCGTGGTCCCAGAGTACTGGGTGCTGGGCCAGGACGGCCGCTGGTACCTCGTCAGCGAAGCCGACTGGCGGGCCGCCGAGCCCGGTCGGCCGCTCTCGCTCTGTCGCTGAGCACCGTTCGCCACGTCAACGCGCTGACTCGCAGTGTCGGCCGCTTGTCACCAGACTCGGTATCCCGCGAGGCGCGCACACACAATGGCGCGTGTTTCCGCGCTGGCTTGCTCGTTGCAACCCGCGGCGCGTCCGAAGGCCATTCCTGCAGTGGGCTGCTCAAGGAGCAACAGGAGGCGAGTCATGCGGGCTGTGATGCGGATGGCGGTGGTACCGGCGATCCTCGTACTGGCGAGCGGGTGTGCCAC
The DNA here is from genome assembly GCA_003220265.1 of Candidatus Rokuibacteriota bacterium. Lineage (GTDB taxonomy): Bacteria > Methylomirabilota > Methylomirabilia > Rokubacteriales > CSP1-6 > AR5. Next base: position 1,341 of record QHRW01000189.1, read on the forward strand.
GAAGGACTGGGTGAAGAACCTCGTCGGGCAGAAGGAAGTCGAGATCGACCAGAAGATGGGCGCGCAGGGCCAGAAGGTGACGTTGATCGAGACCAAGCTGGGCAGCGTGGAGACGGCCACCGGCGAGGCGCGGACGCGCGCCGACGGGGCGTACTCGCGCGCGGACGAGGTCAACGAGCGGCTGTCACGCCTGTGGACCTCGCGCCACAAGCGCCAGCTCGTGGAGACCGTCCACGTCCAGTTCGCGTTCGACAAGTGGGACCTGACCGACGGCGCCCAGACGGCGCTGCTCCAGATCGTGAAGGATCTGAAGACGAATCCGAACCTCACGGTGGACCTGGAGGGCTATACCGATCCCACCGGGCCTCAGGCCTACAACATCGGCCTCAGCCAGCGGCGGGTGGAGTCAGTGCGGCGCTATCTCATCGAGCAGGGCACCGAGATGCCGCGCGTGCACTCGATCGGTCTGGGCCCGCTGAACGGCAAGACGAACGAAGAGCACGCCAAGCAGCGCCGCGTGACCGTCCGCTTGATGGTGAACCAGGACTGATTTCCGCCGATCCCCGCCGTTAGACGAGGTTCGGGGCGACCGCGGCGAGCGCGACGGCCCAGGTGTGGGCGAGGATCGTGAGGTGGACGTGGCGCCGGATGACCGTGCGCGCATCCACGCGCACGGCCATCAGCGCCGGATCGCGCGAATCCAGCACGCCGCGCCAGCGCGCGATCCAGATGCGCACGTCGCGCATCGAGCCGAAGGCCGGCAGCCAGAAGATCAGGCCGCCGTGCGGCGCGCGGCGCGCGAGCTGACGGGCCAGGCGCACGAGCACGCTCGTTCCGTGGAGCGCGTTGAGCAGCGCCAGCGTCAGCACCGCCATCACCGTGACCCGGATGATCGTGTCCACCATGCCCCCCGCTAAAGGCAAGGGCGGTACCAGCCTCGTAACCTCTCGAATCCCCGGCGGTCCTGGCGCCCCGGCGCGGACGGCCCGGGTGGTTTCTAGCCGCGGCTCCGCGCGGGTCATGGGCCGAAATCGTCCATCCGGACGAGCCTGCGCGATGGGGTTACACTAGGCCCGCTTTCGGGGAAGCGCGGGGGAGCACATGGACGACGAAGTCGCAGCCGCCACCACCACCGGCGTCGCACAGGTCTTCGACCTGCACGCGCTGAAGGCCTTCGCGGGCGACAAGCGCGTGCGCAAGATGCTGTTCAAGTCCGACCAGCTCTGGTCGGAGATCGCCTGCTACGAGCCGGGCCAGTCGACCGTGATGCACAGCCACCCGCGCGAGGAAGAGGCGATCTTCG
>QHRW01000028.1 GCA_003220265.1 Candidatus Rokuibacteriota bacterium
CCGCATGAGCGTGTCGAGCGAGTCCTGGATGCCGAAGTCGGCGCCGACGGCCACGTGCGCGCCCTTGCCGCCGAGCGCCACGTGCAGCGGCACGCCGCGGCGCTTGGCCTCCAGCACCCACCACGTGATCTCCAGCGCCGCGCGGGCGAACTGGTTGCCCTTGACGAAGTCGAGGCGGCCGAGCAGGTCGTCCACCGAGGCGACCTCCTGCCCGATCAGCCGCGGCGCCATGTGCTCGCGCACGGTGTGGAACGTCCCCACCGTGTGCTCGGCCGAGTAGTTGGGCACGTAGGGCGGACAGCTCTCGCCCCAGGCGTACGTGCCGCCGCCTTCCATGCGCACGAGGATCGTGTCCGTGTGGAGCTGATCGCCGTAGGACGTCTTCCACACGAACGCCAGCGGCACCTTCACGCGGTAGACGTCGAGGCGCTCGATGATCATCTCGCTCTCACCTTCAGGTCCTCGTAGGGCGCGGAGTAGGAGAAGCCCTTGATGGCGTCCACCATCGCCTCCTCGACGCGCGGCCCCACGCCCCACAGGAAGGCCAGCTCGTAGATCGGCACGTGCAGGACCCGGTCGTGCATGATCTGCTGGATCTGGTGCAGCATCGCCTCGCGCTTCTTGCGATCGAGCTCGCGCGCCTGCCGCGCGAAGAGGTCCTCGATCTCCGGCACCACGCCCGAGGAGTAGATCCCGCTCTTCGTCACGTAGACCTCGATGCGGGTCGCCGCGTTGCCGGCCGGGGCGCCCAGGCCCATGATGACGCCGCGCAGCTTCTTCTCGCGCCACGCCGAGAGGAACGCGGCGCGCTCCATCGTGCGCATGCGCGTGCGGATCCCGACCGCCTGCAGGTAGTTGACGAGCGCCTCGCCCATCGAGAAGAACGGCGGAAAGGGCGTGAGGTCGCCGGCGTCGAAGCCGTTCGGATACCCGGCCTCGGCCAGGAGCTGCTTGGCCCGCGCGGCGTCGTAGGGCGGCGGCTCGTAGACCTTCGCAAAGTCGAGGACGCGCGGGATGAGCCCGCCGGTCGGCCGCGAGAGGCCGAGCGTCTCGGCCTGGTTCAATCCCTCCCGGTCGATGGCGTGGCTGGCGGCCAGGCGCACGCGCCGGTCGTGCCAGGGCGACTTGGGATCCCACTGCTCCGGCAGGTCGAGATAGGGCACGCCGGGCGGCTTCGCGGCGACCAGCCGCAGCCCAGGCGTGCGCTTGACGTCGGCCGCCGTCGGCCCGCTCAGCAGGTAGACGATGTCCACGTCGCCCGCCTTGAGCGCGGCGGCGCGCGTCGTCTCGTCGGGCATGCTGCGGAACACCAGGCGCTTGACCGACGGCGTCTTGCGCCAGTAGCCCTCGAAGGCCTCCATGACGAGGTCGATGCCCGGCGTGAAGCTCACCACCCGATATGGGCCGGCGCCGATCGGAGCCTTGAGGAAGCCGTCGTCCCCCACCTTCTCCACGTAGCGCTTGGGCACGATCCACGCCGCCCCGGTGGCCGAGGTGCCGTAGAAGGTCATGAAGTCGGGCCAGGGCTCCTTGAGCTGAAACCGCACGCGGCCGGGATCGACGATCTGCACCTCGCGCACGCGCTCCTTGAGCACCTTGGCGGCGGCGCCGCGATAGCGATCGAACGAGAACTTCACGTCCTCCGCCGTCACCGGGTCGCCGTTGTGGAACTTCACCCCGCGGCGCAGGACGAACTCGTAGGTGAGGCCGTCCTTCGAGGCCGACCAGGACTCGGCCAGCGAGGGCGTGTTGTCGCCGCCCGGCATCGGCTTCACGAGCGCGTCGTGGACGGCGTAGAGGACCATGAAGGGGTTGATGAAGGCCTCGGTGTCGCTGGGGTCGAGCCACTTGGCGGCCAGCGTGACGTGAAGGCCCCACGTCAGCGTGCCCTCGGGGGCGCCGAGCGCGGGCGTGACGGGGGTGGCGAGCGCGAGCACGACGAGCAGCGCAACGATCCTCATGGGGCCGGCCTCCGGTCCGCCCATACTAATCCAAGCGCGGCCTTGACAACCCCGAGGCCCTGGCGCAGTTTGGGCCGCGAACGATCGGCGCGCCATCCTGCGCGCAGAGAGAGAGGATGCGATGACCCCCTGGAGACGGCCGCTGACATGGGCCCTGATCGCCGCCATCGCCGTGACCCTGGTGCTGGCCGGCGCCGGCGCCTTCACCGCGCGCGCCGCCGACCCGATCAAGATCGGCTTCGGCATGGCGCTCACCGGGGGGCTCTCCGCCAACGGCAAGCCGGCCTTGCTGGCCGTCCAGATCTGGAAGGACGACGTCAACCGGAAGGGCGGGCTCCTGGGCCGGCCGGTCGAGCTGGTCTTCTACGACGACCAGACCAACCCCTCCACGGTGCCGGGCATCTACACGAAGCTGCTCGACGTGGACAAGGTCGACCTGATCATCTCGGGCTACGGGACCAACCTCATCGCGCCGCTGATGCCGATCGCCATGGAGCGCAAGCTCACGATCATCGGAATGTTCGGCCTGGCCAACAACGAGAAGTACCAGTACCCGAACTACTTCCAGATCCAGCCGGCGGGGCCGGATCCGCAGACCAGCACGGCCATCGGCTTCTTCGAGCTGGCCGCCAAGCAGAATCCCAAGCCGCAGACGGTGGCGCTCGTCGGCGCCGACGCCGAGTATCCGCAGAACGCCATGGTGGGCGCGCGCGAGCTCGTCAAGAAGTTCGGCTTCAAGATCGTCTACGACAAGAACTACCCGCCCAGCACCGTGGACTACACGCCGATCGTGCGGGCCATCAAGGCCACCAACCCCGACATCGTCTTCGTGGCGTCGTACCCGCCCGACTCCGTCGGGATGCTCCGCGCGACGCACGAGGTCGGGCTCTCGCCGAAGATCTACGGCGGCGGCATGGTGGGCCTGCAGTTCACCAGCGTGATGCAGAGCATGGGCCCCATGCTCAACGGCGTCGTGAACTACGACTTCTGGGCGCCGGAGTCGACGATGCTGGCCATGCCCGGCATCAAGGAGTTCCTGAAGGACTACCAGGCGCGGGCGGAGAAGGCGGGCGTCGATCCCCTCGGCTATTACCTGCCGCCGTACTCGTACGCGCTGATGCAGGTGCTCGGCCAGGCCGTGGAGGGCAGCAAGGGCCTGGACCAGCAGAAGATCGCCGACTACATCCGCGCCAGCGAGTTCAGCACGGTGGTGGGCAAGGTGAAGTTCGGCAAGAACGGCGAGTGGGCCAAGGGCCGCACGCTGATGGTGCAGTACCAGAAGATCCGCCCGATGGCCAGCGAGAAGGAGACCATCGAGCAGTTCCGCGGCCCCGGCAAGAAGATCGTGCTCTATCCGGACGAGCTGAAGAGCGGGACCATCATCTACCCGTACTCGGCGGCCAAGAACTAGCGCGAGCGCTCCCTGTTCTCCTGGGACCTGCTGGCCAACGCGGTCGTCGCCGGACTGCTGCTCGGCGGCTTCTACGCCGCCGTGAGCCTGGGCGTGTCGCTGATCTTCGGCCTGCTCGACATCGCCAACATCGCGCAGCCAGCCTTCCTGATCGCCGGCTCCTACGCCGCCTACGTGCTGAACAGCGCGTACGGCGTCGATCCGATCGTGGTGGGCGTCGCCCTCACGCCGCTCTTCTACCTGATCGGCGCCGGCGTCTATCGTGTCTACTACGCGACGTTCGAGCGGCGCGGGGAGGAGTCGCTGCGCGGGCTCGTGTTCTTCTTCGGCCTCCTGTTCATCATCGAGGTCAGCCTCAGCATGCGCTTCGGCGTCGACTACCGGATGGCCCAGGCGGCCTACGTCGGCAAGTCGATCGACCTCGGCGGCGGCGTCGGCGTCGCGTACCGCTACCTGGTGCCGTGCCTGGTCGGGCTCGCCATGACGCTCACGCTCTACGTCTTCCTCGGCCGCACGTTCTACGGGCGCGCGATCATGGCGGTGTCCCAGGACCAGGGGGCGCTGCGGCTGATGGGCGCCAACCCGATCCACATCAAGACCATCGCGTTCGGCATCGGCATTGCCGCCGCCAGCCTGGCCGGTGCGCTGCTGGTCACGATCGCGCCCGTGATCCCCTCCACCGACCGCGACTACATCGGCCGCATGTTCGCCATCACCGTGCTGGGCGGCATGGGCTCGATCGGCGGCACGCTCGTGGCCGCCGTGATCCTCGGCGTGGCCGAGACCCTGATGGCCACGTTCTTCGGCCCGTCATGGTCGCTCGCCGTCTCCTTCGGCATCCTGCTCCTCGCGCTGGCCGTGCGGCCCGCGGGCCTCTTCGGGCGCTAGATGACGCGGATGGGCTGGAGCGTGCTGGTGGGCATCGCGGTGATCGCGGCCGGCATCGGCCTGGCCAGCCTGCGCGTGAACCCCTACGTCTACTTCGCCGGCTACGTGATCTTGCAGTACGTGGTGATCGCCACGGCCTGGAACATCCTCGGCGGCTACGCCGGCTACGTGAACTTCGGCACGCCGGCCTTCTTCGCGCTCGGCGCCTACGCGGCCGTGTTCCTCATCCGCTCGATCAAGGCGCCGCTGCCGGTGCTGATCGTGGCCGGCGGCCTCGTGGCCGCGCTCCTTGGCCTCGGCATCGGCTATCTCACGCTGCGGTTGCGAGGCACCTTCTTCTCGATCGCCACGCTGGCGCTGTCGGTCGTGCTGCAGACCATGATCATCAACTGGGAGTACGTGGGCGGCTCGCGCGGGATCAGCGTGCTGCGGCCGAGCGGCCCGCCGTTCGGCAGCTACGTGACCTTCCTGTTCACGGTCATGGTGGCGCTGGCGGTGGTGGCGGTGCTGGCAGCGCGCTTCATCGAGCGATCCTGGATCGGCCGCGGCCTGGCCGCCCTGCGTGACAACGAGGAGGCGGCCGAGTGCATGGGCGTGCCCACGCTCCGGCTCAAGCTCTTCGCCACCACCGTGAGCGGCTTCTTCCTGGGCGTGGCCGGCGCGCCCTTCCCCTACTACGTGACGTTCGTGGAGCCCAACTCGGCCTTCGCTCTCGACTACGCGGTCAATGCCCTCGCCATGCCGATGATCGGCGGCACCACGAGCTGGGTGGGGCCGGTGGTCGGCGCCGTCCTGCTGGGCACGGCCTCCCAGGTGGCCACGGTGACCATCTCCTCCGAGCTGAACCTCCTCATCGTGGGCGTGGTGCTGGTGGCCTTCGTGGTGCTGGCGCCGGAGGGTCTGGTGGGCCTCGTTCGCCGGCTGCGGGGGCGCTGAGGGCCATGGCGAACCCACTCCTGGAGGTGGACGGCGTGGTCAAGCGGTTCGGCGGCTTCACGGCCCTCAACCGGGTGACGCTCCACGTGAAGGCCGGCGAGCGGTTCGGCCTCATCGGGCCAAACGGCTCCGGCAAGACCACCCTGATCAACTGCGTGGCCGGCTCCCTGCGCGCCGACGAGGGGCGCATCGTCTTCGACGGGACCGACGTCACCGGGCTGCCGCCGCACCGGCGCACGCGGCTGGGCATCGCGCGGAGCTTTCAGATCCCCAAGCCATTCACCAGCATGAGCGTGCTCGACAACCTCGGCATCCCGCTCGAGTACGCCGGGCATGCCCGGTCCGAGGGCGGGGGCGCCGAGGCGCGGGAGATCCTGAAGGAGATCGGGCTCGACGCCAAGGCGCACCTGCGGCCGGCCGGGCTCACGCAAATCGAGATGCGCAAGCTGGAGCTGGCCCGCGCCATGGCCGCGCGGCCCAAGCTGCTCATCTCGGACGAGGCGATGGCGGGCCTCTCGAGCGCGGAGGTGGACGACATCCTGGCCATCCTCTTCCGGCTGAACGCCCAGGGCATCACGATCATCATGATCGAGCACATCATGCGGGCCGTCATGCGGTTCTCCCAGCGCGTGGTCGTCCTCGACGCCGGGGAGCGGATCGCCGAGGGGACCCCCGACGAAATTGTGCGCAATCCGGCCGTGGAGAAGGCTTACCTTGGGGAATAGGCTCGTGGTCCGGGCCGTCGAGGCCGGCTACGGCGCCGTGCGCGTGCTGCATGGTGTCTCGCTGGAGGTGCGCGAGGGCGAGACCGTGGCCTTGCTCGGCACCAATGGGAACGGCAAGTCCACGCTGATCAAGTGCATCATGGGCATGGTCGCTCCCGCAGGCGGGGAGATCTTCCTGGAACGCGAGGGGAGGCGCGTCGATCTCACACGGAAGTCGACCGAAGAGATCGTGAGCCTGGGCATCGCCCTGGTGCCCGAGGGCCGGCGGCTCTTCCCCAAGCTCAGCGTCGAGGAGAACCTGCTGCTGGGCGCCTACCGGGCCCAGGCCCGGGCCGGCATCGCCCGCAACCTCGCCTTCTGCTTCGAGGCCTTCCCCGTGCTGCGCGCGCGGCGCCGCCAGCTGGCCGGCAGCATGAGCGGCGGCGAGCAGCAGATGCTGGCCATCGCCCGCGCCCTCATGTCCTCCCCGCAGATCCTCCTGGTGGACGAGCCGTCGGTGGGGCTGGCGCCCATCCTCGTCTCCCGGGTCATCGCGAAGATCAAGGAGCTCAAGGAGCAGTACCAGCTCACCGTGCTCATGGCGGAGCAGAACTTCAACCAGGCGACCAAGATCGCCGATCGTGGCTACATCATCGTGCACGGCAAGATCGAGTTCGAGGGCCGCGACACGCGCGAGCTGCGCGAGAACGAGCTGGTGAAGAAGTACTATCTCGGCGTCTGACAGGAGGCGACGGCATGCTGCTCGTGAAGACGCAACTGGGTCCCAGCCCGATTCATGGCATCGGCATCTTCGCGAACGAGTTCATCGCGAAGGGGACGGTCATCTGGGAGTTCACGCCGGGGTTCGACGTCTACGTGAACCCGGACGAGGTCCAGCGGCTGCCGGCGGCCGCCCAGGTCCAGATGCTCAAGTACTGCCATCGGGAGCGTGAGACCGGCCAGTACGTCCTCTGCGCCGACGACGCCCGCTTCTTCAACCACTCGGATCAGCCCAACACGTACGACCTGCCCGGCCGCGAGGGCCCCACGGTGGCCGCCCGCGACATCCAGGTCGGCGAGGAGCTGACCTGCGACTACTTCACGTTCGACGCCGACGTGCTGGACAAGCTCCGCGGGGATTGAGGCGCGGCAGCCGGGCGAGGGTCAGCGCGGGACCAGCCCCTTGAACTTCGGCATCACCTCGTGCGCCAGCAGCTCCATCGAGTGGCGCCACGCCTTGGGCTCGTCCGCGTAGTCGAAGCAGAACAGCAGCAGCGTGCCGAAGCCGCCCACCTGCTCGTAGATCTCGTGCAGCCGCGCGGTCACCGTGGCCGGCGAGCCCACCAGCCAGTTGTGGCGCGCGCAGTATTCGGGAGTGACGTCCGAGTCGGGGACGTCCGGCCGGTGCTTCAGGAACTCGGTGAACTGGAAGGAGGCCAGGAGCGGCAGGAAGTACTCCCGCATCTGGCGGCCCATCATGCCGCCGGCCGAGAGCCGCATCGCCTCGGCGTCGGTGTCGGCCACGAAGATCTCGCGCACGAGGCGCCACTCCGAGCGCTTCGGCGTGCGGCCGGTGCGGGCGGCGCCGATCTCCACCGACTCCCAGTGGCTGGCCACGTAGGCCGGGTTGAGGTTGAGGCTCATCGGCCAGAAGCCGCGCTCGCCGGCCAGCTTGAGCGTGTCGGAGCCCTTGCTGACGCCCGCCACGCCGATGGGCGGATGCGGCCGCTGCAGCGGCACGATGTGAGGCTTGAGGGTGTCGAGCATCGTGCCCGTCTTGGTCACGTGCCAGTACTTGCCCTTGTGCTCGAACTCCGGCTCGTCGCCCCACAGGCGCAGGATGACGTCGAGCGCCTCGCGCGTCATCTCGCGGTGCTGCCCCGCGTTGCCGTCCACGTTGAACATCGCCCAGTCGCTCGGGAGCCCGCTCGCCGCCACCCCGAAGTTGAGCCGTCCCTGCGCGAGGTGATCGAGCATCGCCACGCGATTGGCCAGCTCGGCCGGGTGGTGATAGGGCAGCAGGAAGCCGCCGGGCCCGATGCGCATGCGCGAGGTCTGCATCAGCGCCTGGGCCACCAGGAGGTCGGGCGCGGGATGCGGCTCCCACGGCGCCGTGTGGTGCTCGCCGATCCACGCCTCGCTGAAGCCGAGCTCGTCGGCCCAGCGCAGCTGCTGCAGGTCCCACTGGTGGCCGTCGTAGAGTCCGCGCTCGGGCGGGTGCGAGGGCATCGTGAACAGGCCGTAATCCATGGGGCGGCCTCCTTGCTGGGGTATGCTACACCGCACGTCGCCCGGGGCGGGGACGGATGAGCTCGGTGGGAGGTAGCGATGGCCGATTGCGTTCTCGTCGAGAAGTCGGAAGGCGTGGCGATCATCACCATGAACCGGCCCGCGCAGCTCAACGCCATGAGCCAGCAGCTCAGCGCCGAGCTGCACGACGCCGTCACGCGCCTGAGCGCGGATGACGACGTCGGCTGCCTCGTGATCACGGGGGCGGGCACCAAGGCCTTCTCGGCCGGCGGCGACATCCACGAGCAGCGGGAGGACGATCGCCGCTACACGCAGGCCGAGCTGGACGCCCGCAACGCCGTCCGCGCGCGTGGGAGCTACGAGATCAGCGCCTGCCCCAAGCCGACCATCGGCATGATGAACGGGCTCGCCTACGGTGGCGCCGCGGTGCTGGCCTCGTCGCTCGACATGCGGATCGGCTGCGAGCACTCGAGCTTCCGCTTCCTGGCCGCCGCCTACGGCCGCATCAACAGCACCTGGACGCTGCCGAACCAGGTGGGGTGGCCCATCGCCAAGGAGCTGCTCTTCTCGGGCCGCGTGGTCGAGGCGGAGGAAGCGCAGCGCATCGGCCTGCTCAATCATCTCGTGCCGTGCGCGGAGCTTCGCGCCAAGACGATGTGGCTGGCGACCATGATCGCCAAGAACCGCCGCGAGTCCGTGATGGGCGTCAAGCAGCTGCTCCTGCAGGATCTCGGCTGCTCCCTGGAGGAGCAGTGGTCGAACGAGCGACACTACACGCTCAACGTCGCCAGGGGCGCCAAGGCCGAGGCCGCGTTCCCCGAATTCATCGCCCGCAAAGGCCGCCCTTAATAAACGGTCGACCGCAATTCCGGAGGGGAAGGGGGGAACCCTCCAAGGGTGCCCCCACCCAAGAGATGGGAAGGGGGGAACCCTCCTAGGGTTCCCCCGCCCAAGAGAGGGATTCATGAAGGCTGCGGTGTTCCATGGTCCGCACAAGGAGCTCACGATCGAGAACGTCGACATCGCCAAGCCCATCGGGCGCGAGGTGCTGGTGCGCACGGTGGCCAGCGGGGTCTGCCACAGCGACCTGCACTTCATCGAGGGCCTCTACCCGTTCGCGGCCCCGGCCATCCTGGGCCACGAGGCCGCGGGCATCGTGGAGTCGGTCGGCCCGCACGTCAGCGAGTTCAAGCCGGGTGATCACGTGATCGCGTGCCTGTCGGTCTTCTGCGGCCACTGCGAGTGGTGCCTGACCGGCCGCACGCACCTCTGCCAGAGCCGGCCCGTGCGCGCGACGACCGAGCCGCCCAAGCTCACCTGGAAGGGCGCGCCCGTGAACCAGTTCGCCAACCTCTCGTCCTACGCCGAGCAGATGCTCGTGCACGACAGCGGCCTCGTGAAGGTGCGCGACGACATGCCGCTCGACCGCGGCGCGCTCATCGGCTGCGGGGTGACGACCGGCGTGGGCGCCGTGCTCAACACCGCGCGCGTGGAACCGGGTACGACCGTGGCCGTCTACGGCACCGGGGGCGTCGGGCTGGCCGCCATCCAGGGCGCGGTCATCGCCGGCGCGCGCATGATCATCGCGGTCGACGTTCACGATCACAAGCTGGAGACGGCGAAGCAGCTCGGCGCCACCCACGTCGTGAACGCGGCCAAGACCGACGCCGTGAAAGCCATCCGCGAGCTCACGGGGCCGGGCGTCGATTACTCGTTCGAGTGCATCGGGCTCAAGAAGGCCGCGGAGCAGGCCTTCGAGTGCCTGCGGCCGGGCGGCACGGCGACGATCGTCGGCATGATTCCGGTCGGCCAGAAGATCGAGCTCGACGGCCCATCCTTCCTGCGCGAGAAGAAGGTGCAGGGCTGCAGCATGGGCAGCAACCGCTTCAAGGTGGACATGCCGCGCTATGTCGAGCTGTATCGGCAGGGCCGCCTCAAGCTCGACGAGATGATCACGCGCCGCGGCCGGCTGGAGGACGTCAACGAGGCGTTCCGCGCGATGAAGGCCGGCGAGGTGGCGCGCACGGTGCTGATGTTCGACTAGCCATGGACAGCGTCCTCGCCGGCATCCGGGTGCTCGACTTCGGGCGCTACATCGCCGGGCCGTACTGCGCGGCCCTGCTGGCCGACCTCGGCGCCGACGTGATCCGCATCGAGCGGCGCGACGGCGGCGAGGATCGGTGGGTGGCGCCCGTGGGCGAGGACGGCGTGGGCGCGATGTACCTCGTCATGAATCGCAACAAGCGCGCGATGACGCTGGACCCGGCCTCAGCGCGCGGGCGCGAGGTCGTGAAGAGGCTGGTGGCCACGGCCGACGTGGTCGTGGCCAACCTGCCGCCCGACGTCCTGCGCCACCTGGCGCTCGACCTCGACAGCTTGCGGCGCGTGAAGGCCGACATCATCCTGACCACGGTCACGGCCTTCGGCGCCGGCGGCCCGTGGAGCCACAAGCACGGCTTCGACGGCATCGGCCAGGCGATGTGCGGCTCGGCCTATCTCACGGGCACGCCCGAGCAGCCGCTGCGCGCCGCGGTCGCCTGGGTCGACTGCGGCACCGCGTCGCTGGCCGCGCTCGGCACGCTGGCGGCGCTGATCGAGCGGCAGAAGAGCGGCCGCGGCCAGAAGGTGGAGGGCGCGCTGCTGCGCACGGCCGTGGCGTTCAACAACCCCACGCTGGTCGAGCAACAGGTCATCAAGGCCGACCGGATCGCCACGGTGAACCGTGGCCAGACCTCGGCGCCGTCGGATCTGTTTCGCACGCGCGACGGCTGGATCATCGCCTACGCGATCGGCGGCCCGATGTACAAGCGCTGGGCCCGCCTGATGGGCGAGGAGCACTGGCTCACCGATCCGCGCTTCAAGGACGACCTGGCGCGCGGCGACCACGGCGAGATCATCTCGGAGCGCATGTCGCGCTGGACCGCCGAGCGCACGACCGAGCAGGCGCTGGCCGCGCTGGAGAAGGTGCAGATCCCGGCCGGCCCGCTCTACTCGCCCCAGCAGGCCCTGGAGGACACCCACATCCGCGCGGCCGGCCTGCTGGCCGACCGCGACTATCCCGGCCTCCCCCGCCCCGCGCCGCTGGCGCCGACGCCCGTCGATCTCTCCGAGACCCCGGGCACCTTCCGCCACCGCGCCCCGATGCTCGGCGAGCACACCGACGCCATCCTCGCCGAGCTGGGCTACGGCGCCGACGAGATCAAGCAGCTCCGCGCCGACGGCGTCGTGTAATCACGCCGGTCCCCCGCGCCAGACGGTGAAGCCGGCGGCAGCGAAGTCCTCATCGAAGCCGAGGACGTGCTGGCAGCCGTTGGCCTCCATCACCGCGAAGCTCACCGCGTCCGTGTAGGTGATCGGTCTGGGCAGCATTCGCTCCAGCCAGCGGCGAGCGGCGGCATGATCATCGGCGTCCGGGAAACGCACGGCTACGCTCGGGCTGGCATCGATGCGATCGAGCGCGCGGAACGCGGGCTCGGGACCTGCCCGGAACAGCGTCAGGCGATGCGTCTCCTCGATCACGAGATTCGTGGTCAAGAGCGCGACCCGACGAAGGACCGCCTCATGAAAGAGGCGCTCCGCCTCGATGTGGTGCTGATCGCGCTGGCTGCGCAGCGCGATCCAGGCGCCGCTATCGACGAACAGTCGGCGGGGAACGGCGACGGCGCGCCCGGTACGGTGCCCGCGGCTCGGCAACGTAAGTCTCGTTGAGATAGCGCTTGAAGTTCGCGCTCAGGTCGGCGGGAAGACCGTCGATGTCACCGCTGAGCTCGAGGACGGGGTCCTTGGCGACGGGACGCGTCAGCGCGCGAACGGCGACACGAATCGCCTGCGACTTCGTCCATCCCCGCTCGCGCGCCCACACTTCCAGACGCTCCAGATCTCGCTCCTCCAGATAGACTTGTAGCGGCCGTGCCATGATGTTCGACGTTATCGGATCATGATCTCGATGTCAATATTTTCATGATGCAACGTCACGCCGGCAACACGTCCGCGCCGGGGCCGGGCTCGAGCTCGCAGGCGTTGACGGTCATCGCCAGCATCGCGTAGTAGCCGATGGTGCCGGTGAGCTGGATGAAGCCCTCGTCGCCGAAGCGCGCGCGCAGCGCCTTGGCGGTGGCGTCGTCCACGCGGTGTTTCTGCAGCAGCGCGCGCGTGGCGTCCACGATCTGCGCGTCCTCGGGCGGGATCCCGCGCGAGTGGCGCTCGCGAATGGCCGCGATCGTCGAGTCCGGCACGTCGAGCCGTCGCGCCGCGCCGGTCTGGGCGCCCCACACGTAGAGCGCGTCCAGCTCGCGCGCCACCGTCATGGCGGCCAGCACGCGCACGCGCATGTCGAGCGCGCCCTCGAAGCGCACGAACGCGCCCAGATGGGCGACGCGCCCGGCCAGCTCGGGGCAATGCAGGAACATCGTGAACGGTCCCTGCAGCGCGCCGCGGCTCACGACGATGGAATCGACGATCGTCTGATGCTTCGCGGGGACCTGTTCCTTGCTGGTGATCGGCGTCAGCCTTGCCATGCGTGTCCTCCAGTCTGTGTCAGCGCGCGGGATCGAACGCGTCCAGGTCCACGAGCTTCGGTGAGCCGTCGGCGATCAGCTCGGCCAGCGCCAGGCCGGTGGCGGGCGCATTCAGCATCCCCCAGGGGCCGTGGCCCGTGGCGACGTAGGCGCCCTCGACGCCGGGCACCCGGCCGATCAGCGGCAGGCCGTCGTCCGTGACGGGCCGGTAGCACGCGGCGCGCCGCATGATCGGCACGGCGGCCAGCGTCGTGGCCACGCGGGCGGCGGCGCCGGCCAGGACGTCGCACGCGGCCTCGCTCACCTCCACGCCCTCGGCCGACTCCGGCAGCGGCTGGTGATCCCGCATCCCACACACGTACACGGTGCCGTCGGGCCGCGGGAAGACCTCCGGCTCGAGATGACGGCCGTCGGCCGTACGGTAGTCGAGGAAGAGCGCGTGAGCCGGGACAGCCGCGGCCTCGAGCGTCACGCTGTAGCCCTTGAGCCCGTAGATCCGCGGCAGCTTCAGCCGCGTCGCGAGCCGTCCCGTCCACGGGCCCATGGCCAGCACGACCGTGTCGGCCTCCAGCGTCTCGCCCTCGACGCGCACGCCGCGCACGGCGCCGTCGCGCTGCACCAGGTCCTCCACCACCGCGATGCGCAGCCCGGCGCCGTGTCCGCGTGCCGCCTCGATCAGCGCGGTCGTGAACTGCGCGGGATGCACCTGCGCGGTCGTCTCGGTCGAGCCCAGCTCGGCCGTCACCACGCCCGCGCCGTCGATCCAGCCGGGCGGCGTGACACGATGACCGCCGCGTACGGCGCCCTGCTCGCGGGCCGACAGCATGAAGGTGTCCATGCGCCGATAGCCGTAGTCGGTCCCGAGCTCGCCGGCCAGCTCGGCGTGGAGCGCGAAGCTGGCGCGGGCCAGCGGGCCGAGCGGTGAGTTGTCGCACCAGTCGAGCGCCAGGAAGCCGCCGGACTTGCCGGACGCCGCGCACGCGACGCCCGTGCGCTCGAGCACGGTGACGGCCACGCCGCGCCGGGCCAGGAAGTAGGCGACGCTCGCGCCGACCACGCCGGCGCCGCAGACGATCACGTGCCTGGGTGGGCTCACGCCCCGCATCGTACACAATCGGTCACGTTGCCGGCATGGCGCCGGCCCGGTATGCTCACGGCTCATGAGAGCGACCGCGCTGCCGGAGACCGCCATTCGCCGCTGGACGCGCGTCGAGTACGACCGGCTCGTCGACCTCGGCGTCTTCCAGCCGGGCGAGCGCCTGGAGCTGCTCGACGGCTGGCTCGTCGTTCGCGAGCCGCAGGGCACCGGACATTCGGCAGCAATCCGACGAGTGCTCGCCGTCTTGCGCCGGACGCTGGGCGAAACGTGGCAGATCGACTCGCAGCTGCCCGTCGCCCTGGACGATCTCTCAGAGCCGGAGCCAGACGTCTTCGTTGTGCCCAGGGATCCGAACAACTACCTGGATGCCCATCCATCGCACCCATTGCTGATCGTCGAGGTGGCGGAATCCTCGTACCGCATCGATCACGAATACAAGGCCAGCCTGTACGCCCGTGCCACCGTGCCAGAATACTGGATCGTCGACCTCGTCCACGAGACGGTCGAGGTTCACCGGGAACCCGAAGAATCGGCGGCGGCGCGATACGGCTGGCGGTATCGAAGCCTCGAGACCCTACGGCCGCCGGCGAGCGTTGCGCCGCTGATCGCGCCCGATCGCGCGATCGCCGTCGCCAGTCTCCTGCCCTGAGCATGGCGCTCCTGAAACCGCTGACGCGTGACGAGATCGCCCCCGAGCTACACGCGCTGTGGGACGAGTGCGAGAAGACCTATCCGGACTTCCGCAACTCGTGGGCGACGATGGCGCATTCGCCGATCCTGTTCCGCCACGTGTGGGGCCAGCTCCTGGCGCTCAAGAAGGAGAGCCCCGTCGAGGCGCGGCACTTCGAGATCGCTATCCTCGTCGTCTCCAACGCCACGCGCTGCGACTACTGCGTGGCCCATCACAGCCCGCGCGCGCTCGGCGCCGGGCTCGCGCCCGCTCAGCTCGCGACGCTCACGGCGCTGGCCGGCACTCCGCTCGCGGACGACCACGGCTTCGAGGGCTACGCCGGCTTCGACGCCGACGACAGCCTGGTGATCGACCTCGCGCGCTTCGTGGTCTGGGCGGGCCTGCAGGCGCCGCCGGCGGGCGTGCATCCGCGCGTCGTTCACCGGCTGCGGCGGCGCCTCTTCGACCGGCTGGCCGCTCGCTTTTCGCCCCGCCAGCTCGAGGAGCTCGTGTGGCGCACGACCCAGTGCGCCGCCTTCAACTGGCACAACGAGTTGCTGGAGCTCGACCTCGAGCCCGACGTGACTTCCCTGCCCGATCGCTCTCACTGACCGCCTGGAGGCACTCAATGGAGCAGCAGCTGACCAAGACCCCGTCCGGCCTCGGCTACCTCGATCTCGTCGAGGGCACCGGGCCGCAGCCGACGACGGGCGACTCGGTGCGCGTGCACTACACGGGCTGGCTCGAGAACGGCAAGAAGTTCGACTCCTCGCACGACCGCCGCGAGCCGCTCGTCTTCCCGGTGGGGCGCGGTCACGTCATCAAGGGCTGGGACGAGGGCGTCGGCTCGATGAAGGTGGGCGGCAAGCGCAAGCTGGTCATTCCCGCCAACCTCGCCTACGGCGATCGCGGCGCCGGCGGCCTGATCCCGCCCGGCGCCACGCTGATCTTCGAGGTGGAGCTGCTGGGGATCGGCACATGAGCGAGCGCCCGCGCTTCGGCCTCGGCGCCATCGTCCGCCATCGCGACTTCGGCCGCGGGCGCGTGGTCGCCTACGACGACGACCGCTACGTGATCCTGTTTCCCGGCGGCGATGCCAAGACGGTGGCCTTCACCTTCGACGGCCTCGAGGCCCAGGACGGCCGCGGCGATCCCGAGCTCGACCGCATCGTGCAGGCCGTGCGCGGCGTGCTCGGCGATCACGGCTGGCTCGACGTCGACCTCGAGCTCGGCAAGCGCTGGGTCGGCGGCACGCTCAAGCTCGTGTCGGGGCGCGATGACGGCCAGGCCAAGGACATTCCCATCGAGACGTTCTTCAAGAAGCTCGTGGGCATCCGCGACCGGCTGCGGGTGCTGGAGCAGAAGATCAACAGCCATCCCTCGCTGGCCGGCGAGGAGAAGCTCGAGCTGCAGGGCTACATCACGCGCTGCTACGGCAGCCTCACCAGCTTCAACGTGCTCTTCGCCAATCGCGCGAGCTGGTTCGTCGGCCAGGGCGAGAAGGACGGCTGAGCGCGATGGCGTCCGCGCCCCGGCTGCTCGAGGGCATTCGCGTGATCGACGCCGCCAGCTTCATCGCGGGGCCCGTGGCGGCGACCGTCATGGCCGACTTCGGCGCCGACGTCATCAAGGTGGAGCCGCCCACAGGCGACACGTACCGCATCCGCAATGCCGGCTATCCGCCGAGCCCCTACAACTTTCCGTGGATCGTCGACAACCGCAGCAAGCGCGGCGTGGCCATCGACCTGCGCACGGAGGACGGCCAGCGCGTGCTGCACCGCCTCGTGCGCGACGTCGACGTGTTCGTCACCAACGTGCCGCTCGACGCCCGCCCGCGGCTGCGCGTCGGTTACGAGGATCTCGCGCCGCTGAATCCGAGGCTGATCTACGCCTCGGTGACGGCCTACGGCGAGACCGGCGAGGAGGCCGGGCGGCCCGGCTTCGACAGCACGGCCCTCTGGGCGCGCACGGGCCTGATGGATCTCGTGCGTCCCTCTCCTGACAGCGCGCCGTCGCGCTCGCTGCCGGGCATGGGCGATCACCCCACCGGCATGTCGCTCTTCGGCGCGATCATGGCCGCCCTGTACGCGCGCGAGCGCACCGGCCGCGGCACGATGGTGTCCACCTCGCTGATGGCCAACGGGCTCTGGTGGAACGCGATCCAGGTGCAGGGCATCCTCTGCGGCGCCCGCACGACGGTGCGCCCGCCGCGCGAGGAGTCGGTGAGCGCACCTCTATCGCTGCCGTGACGGCCGCTGGTTCCTGCTGAGCCTGACCGCCGACGAGCGCCGCTGGGAGCCGCTCGCCGCCGCCCTCGGCCGCAAGGACCTGGTCACCGACCCGCGCTTCGCGACGCAGGCCGCCCGCCGCGCCAACGCCCGCGCGCTGACGGCGATCCTCGACGAGATCTTCGCCGCGCGCGACTGGCCCGAATGGCGCCCCATCCTCGAAGCCACCGCCGTCGCCTTCGGCGTCGTCGCCATCCTCGACGACATCCCCAAAGACCCCCAAATGCTCGCCAGCGCCGCCCTCATCCCCCTCGACGACCCCACCGCCGGCGCCACCCTCACCGTCAACAGCCCCATCTCCATCTCGGGACAAGACAAGGTCCCGCCCCGCATGCCCCCCGGAATCGGCGAACACACCGTCAGCGTCCTCCGCGAAGCCGGCTTCCCCGAACAAGAGATCGACCTTCTCCTAAGGTCCGGCGCTATCGTCCAGGCCAAGCCGCCAGCCTGAAATCGGAGAGAGGTCGAACACGGTAGGCGCGGTCGGGCCGTCACTGACCCGGCGGGACCTAAAGCGAACGTGGGGCGCAGAGGTTGGAGCGGTGAGACGTGCGCGCGGGGCGGGCTCGCGCCGGGGGTTGGTGGGGGTTGTCGGACCCGTTTCCCTCCGGCCGCCTCGGCCGCGCAGGACCGGGCGCACCGCGTCGATGGAATCCAGCCACAACCATGTCGATGCGGGCGGCCTCCACGTGGTCCGACGGCCCCCGCCGGCCCCCGCCGGCCCCCGCCGCGAGCCCGCGCCGCGCGCACGCCTCGGGCGTTACAAACGCAGAGTCTTGAGGTACGTGCGAAACGCGTCCGCCAGGTCAGGGCGCGCGAGCGCGAACTCGACGGTCGCTTTCAGAAAACCGAGCTTGTCGCCGGTATCGTAGCGCTTGCCCTCGAACTCGACGGCGTACATCGGCCGCTTCTTGCGCAGCGTGCGGAGCCCGTCGGTGAGCTGGATCTCGCCCCGCTTGTCCGCGCGCGTCTCGGCGAGGATCTCGAACAGGTCCGGCGTCAGCACGTAGCGGCCGATGATCGCCAGATCGCTCGGCGCGTCCTCGGCCTTCGGCTTCTCGACGAGGTCGCTGATCTCCCACACGTTGCCGTCGAGGTTCTTGCCGGCGATGACGCCGTACTGGTGGATGCGCTCCCGCGGCACGCGCTCGACGGCGATGACGGGCCCGTCGTACTTCTCGTAGACGTCCAGGAGCTGCCGCATGCACGGCACCCGGGCGCCGCCGATGATGTCGTCGCCCAGGAAGACGCCGAAGGGCTCGTCGCCGACCAGCGCGCGCGCCACCAGGATGGCGTGGCCGAGGCCGAGCGGCTCCTTCTGGCGCACGTAGCAGACCTCGGCCAGCTCGGAGATCGTCTTGATCTGGCTCAGCTCCTCGGTCTTGCCACGGTCGTTCAGGTAGTACTCCAGCTCGAAGGCGGCGTCGAAGTGGTCCTCGATCGCGCGCTTGTTGCGTCCGGTGACGATGATGATCTGGTCCAGGCCCGAGGCAACCGACTCCTCGACCACGTACTGGATGGTCGGCTTGTCCACGAGCGGCAGCATCTCTTTGGGCTGGGCCTTGGTTGCGGGCAGGAATCGCGTGCCGAGACCGGCAGCGGGGAAGACGGCTTTGCGTACCCTCATCGAGGGGCTCCTATCCGGCGGCGCCGAAGGGCGACCAGTGCTCGCGGTCGAATGCCGTCTTGATCCGCCGTCTCAGCTCGGCTTCGGCGGCCAGGCGCCGCTCGGGCGGCACCCGCACGGTGAGGCGGAGGACGACGTCACTTCCGCTGAATCCAATGATACCTGGGACCTGCGGCGCGTCCAGCGCAGCCCCGGACTCGCGCGCCCACGCCTCGCCGACCTGGCGGAGCAGCTCGATGGCCCGGTCCAGGGGCACGTCGCGCGAGACCGGCACGTCCACCGTGGCCCGCACGCCGCCGGCGCCGTACGTCGTGAACTCCGTGAGCTGCCCGTTGGGGATCACGCGCAGCGCGCCGTCGTCCAGGCGGAGCGTCATGATGCGCAGCCCGATCGACTCCACGGTGCCCGTGCTGCTGCCCACCTGCACCACGTCACCGACGTGGATCAGTCCCTCGAAGAGCAGGAAGAAGCCGGTGATGACGTCGCGGATGAGCGCCTGGGCGCCGAAGCCGATGGCCAGGCCGAGCACGCCGGCCGAGATCAGGACGGGCAGCACGTCCACGCCCAGCTCGCGCAGCACGATGGCGACCGCCACGAAGCCGACGACCCAGCGGGTGAGGCTCGTGAGCAGCGAGGCGAACGTGCGCAGCCGCGCCGCCTCGTGGCCCGGCCGGTCGCGCAGCAGCCGCGCGATCACCCCCACGACGAGGCGATAGGCGAACAGCAGAACGGCCCCGGTGATCGCGACGGCGGCGAGGCGGGCGATCAGGTGCGCGGTGGCGGCCTCCAGCATCGTCCACCGCCCCAGCAGCTCTTCGAGGGCGGCCGTCACGGCTCAGGCCGCGTGGCGGGAATGCTCGGCGGGGCGGTCGCGGCGGCGCTTGCGCCGTGCGCGGATGATGCTGAAGGCGACGATCCACGTCAGCACGCCGGCGGCGACGCCGAGCGCCGTGCTGCCGAGGAGCAGCCACACCGACATGCCGGCCAGGCCCGAGAGCTCGGGCATTAGCCACGCGCCGAGCTTGACGGCGCCCGTGTAGATGAACGGCGCGAACCACGGAAGGTTCATCCAGGTGCCGGCCACGGTGACCGTGCGGTTGAGCCGGGCGAGCGTGGCCACGAGCAGGGCGAGCAGCGTCTGGAAGCCCCAGAAGGGCGTGAAGCTGATGAACACGCCGACGGCGAGCGCCAGCGCGACCCGCCACGGGGACTCGTCGTGCGGCAGCAGCGCGGCCAGCCGCGCCACCGCCTGCCGCGGCGTCATCATTCGCGCGGCCGTCCCCGCCCGATCCCCTCGAGGATCGCGATGATGGCCAGCACGCAGGCGGCCTGGATCAGGATCACCGCCGCCTCGCCCTTCGTCGATTGCTTGAGCAGGATGGCCGAGAGTCCGAGCGTGCCGGCGATGAAGTAGATCAGCAGCACGGACTGGGCCTTCGTCAGCCCGAGCGCCTCGAAGCGATGGTGGAGGTGATCCTTGCCCGTGTAGGCGAGCCACTCGCGCACCGTATGCACCTTCCCGGTCACCACGCGCACGATGCCGACGAACGCGATGTCGAAGAGCGGCACGGCCAGGATCAGCGCCGGCGTCAGCAAGGCAACCAACGGGTCGTCGTCGGCCCATTCTCCCATGACCGCCAAGCCCGCCAGCGTGAAGCCGATGAAGCTGGCGCCCGAGTCGCCCAGGAAGATCCGCGCGCCGCCGGGCCGGAGGTTGTAGGGCAGGAAGCCCAGGCAGGCGCCCACCAGCGGGGCGGCCAGGAAGAAGAGGAACGGCTGGTTGGTCTGCAGCGCGGTGAGGCTGAAGAAGAGGCCGGCGATCACGCCGAGGCCGGCGGCGAGCCCGTCCATGCCGTCGAGGAACTGCACGGCGTTGGTCACCGTGAGGAACCACAGCAGCGTGAGGACGACGTTGAGCGCGAAGGCGGCGGGCAGCCAGTTGGGCACCACGTTGAGCGTCACGCCGTAGGCGATGGCCGCCGCCACGCCGGCCACCTGCCCGGCCAGCTTCACCGTGGCCGGCAGGTCCCACAGGTCGTCCAGCACGCCGAGGGTCACGACGATGGTGGCGCCGACGGCCACGCCCTTGAGGCCGCGCGAGAAGTTGAAGTTGAACAGCACGGTGATCGCGAAGGCGGCGTAGACGGCGGCGCCGCCGAGCAGCGGCGTGGCCACCGCGTGCACCTTGCGCGCGGCCGGCACGTCCAGCGCGCCCAGCAGAAAGGCGAGCCGGCGCATCACCGGCACCGCGAAGAAGGCCAGCGTCCACGCGAGCGCGGCGAGGTACGCCCAGCCGAGGCCGGCAGCCTGGAAGCGGAGCCGGACGCCGGGCAACAGCAGGAGGAGGACGAGCATCCCGCGCAGCAGCGCGCGGCCCGCGGCGGCCGTGCCGAGCGGCTGCGGCGCCGCCTGCCGGTCGATCGTCACGCTCACGCGAGCGCCTCGCGCAGCGCCGCCGCCACGGCGTCCACCTCGCCGTCGGTCAGCGTCGGATAGCACGGGATCGAGAGCGCCCGCTGCCAGAGACGATCGGCCTCGGGGAATCCGGTCAGGCGCAGCGCGCGGTGCGCGGGCCGGAACACCGGCCGCCGCGCCGCCACGCCGCGCGCGGCCAGCGCCGCCTGCACCGCCTCCGGCGCGCGCTCGAGCTCGACGACGAAGCGATGGAAGACGTGGCGCGGCCCCACCTCGGGCGGCAGCGCGCAGGGCGTGCCGGCCAGGCGCGCACGGTAGCGCGCGGCGATCGCGCGGCGGCGGGCGACGAAGGCGTCGAAGCGCGCCAGCTGGCTGCGGCCGAGCGCGGCCGCGAGGTCGGTCAGCTTGGCGTTGAGACGCGGCGAGAGATCCTCGCGCTCGTCGTAGTCGCGCAGGTCGCGCACGCGCGCGACGAGCGCCTCCGGTCCAGCCACCGCACCGCCCTCGCCCGTGGTCAGGAGCTTGGTGGCGTAGAACGAGCAGACGGCCAGCGCGCCGGCCGCGCCCACCGGACGCCCGTCGAAGCGCGCGCCGATCGCCTGCGCGCAGTCCTCGATGACGGGCACGCCGAGGGCGAGGAACGGCGCGAGGTCGGCGGCCAGCCCGAACGCGTGGGGCACGATGAGCGCGCGCGTGCGCGGTGTCCGCCGCGCCTCGGCGTCCTTGGCCGAGAGCGACAGCGTGGCCGGATCCGCGTCCGCCAGCACCGGCGTGGCGCCCACGCGGCGCACGGCGTGGTGGAGCGCGTCGCACACGTAGCTCGGGATGATGACCTCGTGGCCGGCCCCGACGTCGAGCGCGCGCAGCGCCAGCTCCAGCGCCGCGCTGCCCGAGCTGACGGCCGCCACGTCGGCCACGCCCAGGCGTGAGGCCAGCTCGCGCTCGAAGGCGGCGACCTCGGGGCCCTGCGCGACCCAGCCGCGGCGGATCACGGCCGCCACGCGCTCGGCATCGCTCTCGTCGAAGGTCGGACGGGAATGCGGAATCAGAGGTTCAACAGCAGCCGGACCGACTGGAAGGCCTCGGCGTACTTCACGCGCGCCTGGATGCCGCGGAAGTTGGCGCACGACACGGCCAGCTGGAGGATCGTGAGGTCCTCGATGTTCGTCTTGGCCACCTGCGAGCGGTGGGCTTCCAGGCACGCCAGCTTCTTGTCCAGCACCTTCTCCACGTCGGTGAAGCAGTTCGGATTGAAGTTCTGCGTCGTCGGCCCCTCGTAGAAGAGGAAGTTCGGCACGTAGCGCGTGGCCGACATCGTGCCCTGCGCGAGGTTGCGGTGGTCCTGGTGCGTGTCGTCGAAGTAGTGCACGAAGATCATGCGCGGCTTGACCTTCTTGATGACCGACTCGAGGCGAACGACCAGCTCGCGGTTGAGCGGGATCTCGGTGTCGGGATAGTCGCCCCAGAACACGTCGCGGGCGCCGATCACGAGCGCGGAGTCCATCTGCTCCTGCCGCCGCACGGCGCCGTCGCCGCCCAGCGCCCCGTCGGAGGCGACGAACAAGTAGACGTCGTGCCCGCGCTCGGCGTACTTGGTCAGCATGCCGCCGCACCCGTACTCGATGTCGTCGGGATGCGCGCCGATCGCCAGCACGTTCATTTGGACTCGGAGGGGGGCTCCGCCCCCCTTCCGACGGTCGTCGCACGCCTCTGGCGTGCTCCTCCCTGCCTCCCCCGAGGACAGGGTTGCGCGGGCAAAGCCCGCGCTCGACACGTCGTGATGTCGTTGGCCTGGGCGTTCATTCAGTCGCTCGAGGTCGGTGGGTGCGGCGACCAGGTATCACCCCTGCGCAGGATGCCCAGAGCGTCATCGCCGTGGGTCAATAATAGGTCAAGGCCCGAGAGAAACGGAGCAAATTCCCCGTGGAGCTGCGCGTATTCCGGGTGTTTGTAGTCCTGGTAGCGCACCGCGATGCCGGCCGCCGCGAAGGCGTCGGGGTCCATGTAGCGCGCGCCGTCGCGCCCGGCCAGGTAGGTGTCGGCGCCGACCGCGCGGCAGATGGCGATCAGGCGCTCGGTGGCGTCGTTCGCGCTGACGTTCAGCGTGGAGGCCAGCCGGGCCGGCGTCGAGATCCCCACCGCCCCGGCCAACCACTCGGCGCTGGCGACGGCCAGTGGCGTAAGCCGCTCCCACGACGTCGCGTAGAGCCGGCCGAGCGCGTCGCGATGGCGCGCGAGGTACGGGGCCCGCGCGTAGGCGTCCTCGATGGCGCGCCGGTGGCGCTCGCGCCACGGCTGCGCCGCATCCACCGCCACGGCCGCGATCGGCGTGCCGAGGCGCGCGTGCACGGGCACCGTGAGCCAGCGCGGCCCCGCCGCCGTCTTGATGCGATTGCGGTTCTGCCAGCCGTTCTTCTCGTATTGCACGATGTCGAGGAACACGAACACGTCGGCGGCCGCCCACTTGGCGAGATAGCCCAGCCAGGGCATGTACTGCGGCTGGTGGATCGCCACTCTCACAGGCTCGCCTCGCCTGCGGCTGCGGCTCGCACGGCCATGGTCATGGCTTCACGAAGATGGGATTGGAGAGCACGCGCTGCGCCTGGGCCGCGCGCGCTTCCACGCGCAGCACGAGCGGCGTGCCGTCGGCGATCTCGCGGCGCACGCTGCGGTGCGGCGTGGCGCCGCGCTCGAGCGCCTCGATCCGGCCGTTGCGGATGAGGCTCACGCGCACGTCGTGCCGGCCGCCGTCGCTGGCGTCGACCGCGATGCGCACCTCGACGGGCGTTCCCGCCGGCGCCTGCAGCGTCTCGCCCATGCCGACGGTGACGTCGCCGGCCGTCGCCGAGAACTCGGTGAGGTCGAGGCCGAGCTGGGGCGTGCGCTGCACGGCGTACATCCGTCCCCGGCGGAAGGCATCGAGCACCGCGGCGTCGGACTTCTCGGTCGCGAGGAACACCGTCTGGATCGGGCCCACCTGCTTGCCCGCCGTGTGGCCGTGGAACGCGGACTCGGCCAGCGCCCACGCCGGGCGGCTGCGCTCGCCGCGCACGAACTCGCCGAGCAGCCGATCCCAGCTCCCGCCGGGCTGCTCGAACGTGCTCGTGTCCTCGTAGACGGCGCCGAACGCCGTGTAGCGGAACGTGCGCAGCAAGTCGTCGGCGTAGGGCTCGGTGAGCCAGGACACGCGGACGGGCCCGACCTGCTGCTCGCCGATGTCGCGCGCCTCCGGCAGCGACCACACCGTGACGCCGCCGAGCGCGTCCACGCGATCGATCAGCGCCTGGTAGGGCGCGGCGCCCAGGTCGCGCGCGGTGCCGAGCCCGTCGCTCGTGAACGGCCACCCGCGCACGACCGCGGTGACACCGAGCACGCACAGCACCAGGCCCAGCCCCCACGCGCGGCGCTGCACCACCACGACGGCGCCGCGCCCGAGCCGCTGGCGCACGGTGCGCCGGCGCGCGAGCAGGACGATGCCCGGCACCACCAGCAAGCTCGGCAGCGCGTCGGCGATCGACTGCACGGTGTACGCGCCGGACTGCCCGTTGCCGACGACGGGGAGCGCGGCCAGCGCCCTGGGGTCCGTGAGCCCGAACACGAGCAGGTTCTTCTGGACGTTGTGCACGGTCATGTCGAGCGCGAAGGGCGATCCCGTCCAGTAGTAATGCGGCACCACCTCGACGCCCGGGATGAGCAGCACGTGGGGCAGCCGCGCGCGCACCTCGGCCACCCGGGCCAGGTAGCGCGCAGGATCGCCGACGGTGCGCTCGCCGCGCGACACGCGCGTCAGCGCGCGGAAGGGCGGCAGGCTGTAATCCACGCGGGCCAGGAAGTTCTCCGACAGGAACAGCGCGCCGATGCCCTGCTGATCGGCCAGGCCCACCAGCCCCTCGAGGGAGAAATCGCCCGTGCTCAGGTCGGAGTGCACGTGCACCACGCCACGGACGCGCTCCAGCGCCGCCGCCGGCGAGGCCGGCAGCGCGAGCGCCAGCAGCAGCAGCAGCAGCAGCGCCGCGCGCGTCACCGGCGGAGCCCCCGGGCGCGCACGAGGCCATCGTAGATGGACCCCATGGCGGCCGCGGCGACGTCGGTCGAGAACGCTTCCGCGCGCGGTATCGCGCCGGCGCCCAGCTTGGCCCGCAGCGCCTCGTCGCCGCCGAGGTCGGCCAGGGCGTCCGCGAGCGCAGCCGCGTCGCCCGGCGCCACCAGGCGTCCGCACTCGCCGTCCACGACGACGTCGGGGATGCCGCCCACGTTCGTGGCCACGACCGGCAACCCGATCGCCATCGCCTCCACGAGCACGCGTCCCATGCCCTCGTTGCGCGAGGGCGCGGCCAGCACGTCGGCGGCGGCGAGCAATCCGCTGACGTCGCCGACGGCGCCGGTGACGTGCAGGCGCGCGCCCACGCCGAGGGCGGCCGCGCGCGCTTCGAGCGCCGCCCGCTCCTCGCCATCGCCGATCAGCACCACGCGGGCGGAGGGCACGCGGGCCACGATCTCCGGCAGCGCCTCGATCAGCAGGTCGAAGCCCTTGATCGGCACCAGCCGGCCGACGCCCGCCACCACGAACGCGCCCGCCGGCAGCCGCAGCCGGGCGCGCGCCGCGGTTCGCGAGGGCATCGCCGCGCGCAGCGCCGCAGTCGGCACGCCGCTCGGCACCACCTGCCATTGCGCCGCGCGTCCGATGCCGCGCTCGACGTGCTCCTCCACCTCGCGCGGCGTCAGCGCCACCAGCGTGTCCGTCCAGCGCGCGGCCAGCCGCTCGAGCGCCACGAAGAGCGCGGTGCGCCGCCGGCTCCAGTAGCCGTAGAAGACGTGACCGTGCGGCTGGTGGATCACCGCCGGCACGCGGGCGAGGCGCGCGGCCAGGCGGCCCACGAAGCCGGCCTTGGACGTGTGCGTGTGCACGAGCGCCGGGCGTAGGCGACGGAAGTGACGCACGAGCGCCAGCACCGCGGCCAGATCGTGCGCGGGACGGACCTCGCGGCCGAGCCACGGCACCGGCATCATGCGGCAGCCGCGACGGCGCGCATCCTCGACCGTCGGTGCCTCCGACTCCGGCCCGTAGGCGAGCGCGTTGACGTAGCCGGCGCGCTCGAGGGCCTCGATCGTCGAGACCGTGTTCTCGGAGGAGCCGCCGAGGGTCAGGCGCGTGATGACGTGGGCCACGGTGATCACCGCGCGGCCTCGTCGCGCCGGCGCGCGTAGATCTCGATCGAGGGCCCGATCAGCCAGTGGCCAGCCGAGACCGCCGCGACCACGGTGGCACCCGTCCACGCGAGCGCGCGCACGCTCGCTCGCGCGAGCGCGGCGGCGCTCGCTCGCGCGAGCGCGGCGGGCGCGGACGCCGCGCGCCCCGGCGCGGGGCTGGCCAGCGCGGAGTTCAGCGTGTCCACCACGTCGAAGCCGGCCCGCTCGACGAGACGGCGCAGCGCGCGCGGGCCGAAGGCGAACACGTGCAGGATGGGGTAGGCGTCCCATCCGCGCCAGCGCACGCCCGGACCCAGCCGTCCGAGCGCGTGGGCCCAGCCGGCGTGGAAGGCGCCGTTCGGCACGCGCACGATCAGGAGGCCGCCGGGGCGCAGCACGCGCGCCGCCTCGCGCACGACGGCCAGTGGACGCGTGGTGTGGTCGAGCACGTTGACGAGGGCGACGGCATCGACGGTGGACGCACGAAACGGCAGCGCTTCGGCCTCGGCCTGCACGACGGGCGCGCCGGCCACGCGGCGCGCGGCCGCGCACGCCTCGCGCGAGAGATCGGTGCCGAGCATCGTCCAGCCGTGCCCGGCGGCGGCCGCCATGAAATGGCCGCCGCCGCAGCCGACGTCGAGGAGGCGGCCGGGCACGGCACGCGCGGCGACGTGCTCCAGGAGCGAATGCAGCATCTCGCGCCGGGGCGACTCGATCAGCGCGGGCGGGAACCGGCGTGGATAGCGCACCTCGTACTCGCGCTGCACCTCGACGGCGGTGGGCACGGCCGCCACGCGGCGCGCGCGGCAGCGCGGGCAGCGACGATAGCGACGGCCGGCGTAGAGCAGCGCGGAGTCGCGCATGGGCCCGCCGCACGCCTCGCACGCCTCGCCGGCGGCCTCCGCCGGCGCGGCGCCCGCGACCAGGCTTGCCAGCGTGCGCTCGAGGCCGGTCACCACGTGATCCCAGCCGTAGCGCGCCTCGGCATGACGCGCGCAAGCCGCGCGCAGCGCCGCGGCCGCCACGGGATCACGCCGCTGGCGCTCGAGGAATGCGAGCAGGTCGTCGGCCATCGCCTCGGGCCCGTCGGCGCGGAACAGGAGCCCGGGATCGAGCGGCTCCAGCAGCTCCGGCGTGGCGCCGACGCGCGTGCCGATCACGGGCGTCCCGCACGCCAGCGCTTCCACGGTGACGAGGCCGAAGCCCTCCAGCTCACGCGTGGGCAGCACGAAGGCGTCGGCGACCTGGTAGTAGCGCGGCAGGTCGTCCTCGGGGACGAAGCCCAGGAACGTGACGTGCTTGTCGAGACCACTCGCCCGCGCCTGGCTCTCGAGTGTCTCGCGCAGCGAGCCGGCGCCGCCGATCAGCAGGTGCACGTCGGGCCAGCGCCGCGCGACGATCGCCATCGCGCCCAGCAGCGCGTCGAGTCCCATGCGCGCCTCGAGGTTGCGCACGGTCAGCAGGAGCGGCCGGTCCAGCGGCAGGCCGAGCTCGGCGCGCAGCCGCCGGCGGTCGGCGGCGGGGCGGAAGCGCGCGAGATCGGCGCCGCCCGGAATCTTCACGATGCGCTCGGCCGGGATCCGGTAGAGCTTCCAGAGCAGCGTGGCCGAGAAGTCGCTGAGGACGTGGATGCGCGTCGCGCGCTGCAGGCACGCGCGCTCGATGGCCCAGAGCGCGACCATGCCGGCCACGCCGGTGAGCCCGCCCAGGTGATGCGCGGTCATGCGCCGGCGCGAGCGGTACTCGAGCGGCGCCGGCGAGTGGAACGTATACAGCGACGGCCGGCGGCGGCCGAGCGGCGAGGTGAGGACGCCGTAGCCCGACAGCGGCTGGTGCACGTGCAGGACGTCGGCCTCGGCCAGCAGCGGCGCCGCGCGGCGCCGGGCCTCCGCCACCGCGCTGCGCAGGAAGCCGGCCGGTGAGCGGCGGCTGGAAGCGAACTCGACGATCTCGACGCCTTCGCGCCGCGCGCCGCCGGGCGCGACGCCGGCCGGCGCCCGGCTGAGAATGCGCACGGCGTGGCCGCGGCCGGCCAGCCGCCGCGCGGCCTCCCACAGCACGCGCTCGGCGCCGCCCGCCAGCCTCAGCGCCGAGACGTCGGAGACCGTGAGCACGCGCAGCCGGCTCACGCGAGCCTCCAGTCGCCGCCACGGTCGAGGTACTCGCGCAGCCACAGCTCGGCCATCATCAACGTCCACAGCCGGTCGGCGTGCGAGCGGCGGCCGGCCAGGTGCTCCTGCTTCAGCGCCTGCACGCGCTCGACGCGGAAGAGCCCGCGCGCGCGCACCCGCTCAGGACTCAGAAGGTCGTCGACCAGCGGGCGCAGGTCGCCGCGCAGCCAGCGCGCCAGCGGGATCATGAAGCCCTGCTTGCGATGAGCCAGCACGCTGCGCGGCAGCACGTCGGCGTAGGCCGCTTTGAGCAGGCCCTTGAGCCGGAAGCCGCGCGTCTTGAGCGCGGGCGCGATGGCCAGGCTGGTCTCGATGACGCGGTGGTCGCAGAAGGGCGCGCGCAGCTCGAGCGAGTTGGCCATGGTCATGCGATCGGCCATGACGAGCAGGTCGTCGGGCAGATAGGTCGCCAGGTCCACCCGGAACGCGCCGTCCATGGCCGCGCCGTGGCCGCGGCCGCGCCACGCCGTGCGCCCCTCGGCGTCGGGATCGCCGTCGAGCCGCGCGAGGAGGGCCGGCGTGGCGAGGCCGGCCAGCGCGGGGGTATCGAAGAAGCGCGTCCACGCGAAGTAGCGCTCGGGCAGCGGCCGCTCGGCGCCGGCGGCGAAGCGCACCACCCAGTCGCGCAGGTTGCGGCTCGTGAACGACTCGGGCAGCGCGGCGATCGCCACGGCGCCGGCGGCGCGGCGCAGCGCGCGCGGCACGCGGGCCCACTGCTCGGACACGGCGAGGCCGAGGTAGCGCGGATAGCCGGCGAACGTCTCGTCGCCGCCGATGCCGGACAGCGCCACCTTGACGTGGCGGACGGTGGCGGCGGCCACCGCGAACGTCGCGATCGCCGAGGAGTCGGCGAACGGCTCGTCGAACGCGCGCACGATCACCGGGGCCAGCTCGGCGGCCTTGGGCTCCAGGATCTCCTCGTGATGCTCGGTGCCGAAGCGCGCGGCCACCTGGCGCGCGAAGCGCAGCTCGTCCCAGGAGGAAGCGGCGGCGCCGAAGCCGATCGAGAACGTCGCGACGCGGCCGCTGGTGACCTCCCGCATGCTGGCCGTCACGATGCTGGAGTCCACGCCACCCGAGAGGAACACGCCCAGCGGCACGTCACTCTCCAGCCGGAGCCGCACGGCCTCGCGGATCTCGTGACGGAGCCGCTCGTGGAGCTCGGGCGTGTCGGCGCGTGCCGCCTCCGCGGGCGCGGGCGGCAGGTCCCAGTAGCGGCGCAGGTTCAGCGTGCCGCCGGTCAGCGTGGCCGTGTGACCGGGCGGCAGCTTCACGATGCCGGCGAACGCCGAGCGTCGCGCCGGCGTGTAGCCGTAGGCGAGGTAGTGATGCAGCGCCGTCCAGTCCACGGCGCGGCCCGGCCCCGGATGGCAGAAGAGCGCCTTGATCTCGGAGGCGAAGACGAAGGCGCCGCCGCCCTGCCAGTAATAGAGCGGCTTCTTGCCGACGCGATCGCGCGCCAGGAAGAGCGTGCGCCGGCGCGCGTCCCAGATGGCGAAGGCGAACATCCCGCGCAGGCGCTCGACGCAGGCCTCGCCGTCGGCCTCCCAGGCCCGCAGGATCACCTCCGTGTCGCTGCGCGTGCGGAAGCGATGGCCGCGCGCTTCGAGCTCGGCGCGCAGCGCGCGGAAGTTGTAGATCTCGCCGTTGCAGACGAGGGTCGTGTTGCCGTCGTCGCTGGTCATCGGCTGGCGGCCGGTGACGAGGTCGATGATCGCCAGCCGCGTCATGCCGAGCGCGGCGTCGTCGCCCAGGTACGTGCCCCGATCGTCGGGGCCGCGGTGATCGAGCGCGGCCAGCATGGCCTCGAGCGTCGGGCGTCCGGGCGCGCCGCCGACGATGCCGGCGATGCCGCACATCAGCCGGCCCTCTCGCTCAGCGCCGGCCGCCGGCCCGCCGTCGTCTCCAGCAGATCGACGACACGCCCGGCCGTCCGCTCGGCGGTGAACGTGGCGGCGCGCGCGAGCCCGCGCTGCCGCAACGTGGCGCGCTCCGCGTCGCTGCCGAGCACGCGTGCCAGCGCCGCGGTCAGCGCGCGTGGATCCTCGGGATCCACCAGCACACCGGCGTCACCGACGACCTCGGGCAGCGCGCCACGGCAGCTGGCGATCACCGGCGCGCCGCACGCCATCGCCTCCAGCGCGGGCAGGCCGAAGCCCTCCTCGAGTGACGGCAGCACGAGCACCGCGGCGCCGCCGTAGACCGCGGTCAGGTCCTCGTCGGCCACCAGGCCGGGAAAGACGACGCTCGCCTCCACGCCGAGCGCGCGCACCTGATCTTCCAGCGCGGGACGCCGGGCGCGATCGCCGCCGGCCAGCACGAGGCGATGCGTCGCGCGCAGCGCAGCGGGCAGCGCCGCCCACGCGCGCAGCAGCCCTGTCACGTTCTTGTGCGGCAGGAAGTTGCCGACGTAGAGTGCATAGCGCGGGCCGAGGCCGTAGCGCTCGCGCTGGGCGGGGCTCGGCATCGACGGCGCGAACTCGCGCCCCAGCCCGACGGGGATCACGGCCACCCGCGCCGCCGGCAGGCCCAGGCGCGCGGCGATGGCGCGCCGGCTGTGCTCGCTGTCGGTCACGATCGCCGCGGCGCCGGAGGCGTACACGCGCGCCAGCGCCGTCATCGCACCGTCGTAGAGCGGCCGCCGCCGGCCCGGATAGCCGATGAAGAAGAGGTCGTGGATCGTGATCACCGCCGGGCACGGCGCGCGCAGCGGCCGCTTGTAGTAGGGCGAGAGCAGCACGTCCACGCGGTCCTCGGCCAGCGCGCGCGGCAGCGCCACCTGGTCCCACCACTGCGTCCAGGCGCTCGCGAGCACGCGCGGGCGCACGCCCGGTGCGGCCGGCGGCAGGCGCGTGGCGCCATCGCCGTAGACGACGCACTCCACGCCGCGCCCGGCGGCCGCGCGCACGACTTCCATGACGTAGCGCCCGATGCCGGTGCGCACGCCGTCGCGCAGCTCGCGGCCGTCGATGCCCACGCGCAGCGGCGCGCTCACGCGTCCCCCGCGATGCGGTAGATCAGCACGCGCCGGCCCGCGCGGTCCTCCAGGACCTTCACGAGGCGCATGTCCGCCCGTCCCGGTCCCGCCAGCAGCGGCAGGAGGTCGGGGCGGATCATCGGCAGCCGCTCGCTGTCCACCACGAGGAAGCGCGCGCCCTGGCGGCGGCCCGCGGCCAGTGCCTCGTCCAGGGCGAGCGCGCCGAGCGGGATGGCGCGCGCGCCGGCGTAGTAGCCGATGACCGGATAGCGGCCGAGGAACACCGGGCCGACGCCGGCGGTGGCGAGCCAGCGCCCCGCCGTCTTGTCCACGCCGCTCGGGTCCTCGCGGAACCACGGGCGCGCCAGCCACGGCACGAAGCTCAGCAGCACGACGGCCAGCACGACGGCGTCCGGCGTGACGCGACGCCGCGCCTCGCCCGCCGCGCGCGCGCGGCCGAGCCGCACCACGCCGAGCGCGGCGATGATGGCCAGCACGGGGATCGCAGGGACGAAGTACCGGCTCTCCACGTTGAAGAGCAGCAGGCCGGCCAGCGGCGCCAGCGCGGCGGGCAGGACCCACTCGGGCGGATTGCGCCGCACGCGGAGGTGGACGAAGCCGAAGGCGATGAGCACGAGGCCGCCCGACTGCAGCAGCCCGGGCAGCGTGTACTTGTCGACCAGGTGCAGGTTGACGACGACACGCTTGACGAGCTCGGCCGGGCTGCGCCACGCGTAGGCCAGCATGCTGGGCGGCGCGTCCTCGGAGCGCACCTCGGCCGTCAACCGCTCCGCCGCCGCCACGGGCCGCTCGGCCCCCACGTGCTCGGAGAACGTCAGCGTGTAGCCGAGACGCTTGCCCGTCCAGCTCCAGGCACCGGTGAGCTGGCGTACGAACAGGATCTGCGGGCCCAGCACCAGCAGCGCGGCCAGCGCCACCGCGCCCGCCGAGACGAGCGGCCGCGGCGCCGGCCACGCCGGCGGCGTCCAGCGCCGCGCCAGCACCAGCAGCGCCACGGCGAGCGCGAGGAAGCCCACGCCGACCGGATGCGCAAGCGCGGCCAGCGCGCCGGCGGCGCCGGTGACGGCCGCGGCCAGCGGCGAGGCCGTCCGCGCCGCCCACATCGCCGCCGCCAGTGTCGTGACGACGAGCAGCACCAGCAGCGTGTCGGGCAGCACCCGCGTGCCGGCTTCCACGGCGGCCGGCATCAGCGCGACGAGCAGGCCCGCCGGCCACGCCACCGGGGCGTCGGTGGTCTCGCGCGCCAGCCACAGCGTGGGCACGACCCACAGCCCGCCGGCGACAGCGGCCACGACGCGGGCGGCCCACTCGGGATCGGCGGCGAGCGCCACGATGGGCGCCAGGACGAGCGAGTAGAGCGGCTGGTGGACCGGGTTGAAGGCGACGCGGTCGTGGGCGAGCGCCGCGGCGTTGGCGAGGTAGAGGATGCCGTCCACCTCGATGCCGTCGCGCCGCGTGGCGACGAGCAGGCGCACGGCGATGCCGAGCGCGGAGAGGACGACCGCAGGCAGCCAGTCGCGCCTCACCGGCGGGTCTCCTGCAGCACGCCGTCGTACACGGCGTGCACGCGCGCGGCGTGCACGCGGATGTCGAAGCGCGTGGCGACGTCCGCCGCCGCCGCGCGTACGCGCGAGGTGCTGGCCGTGGCGTCGGTGAGCGTGGCCGCGAGCGCGGCGGCCAGCGCATCGGGATCCTCCGGCGGCACCAGCAGGCCGGTGAAGCGGTCGGCGCAGACCTCCGGGATGCCGCCGACGGCGCTCGCCACCACCGGCACGCGCGCCGCCATCGCCTCGATGATGATGCGGCCGAAGGCCTCCTGCCGCGAGGGCACCGCGACCGAGTCGCAGAGCCGCAGCAACGCGGGGATGTCGCCGCGCTGGCCGGTGAAGACGGCGCGCACGCCGGCGGACGCCGCCCGTGCCGCCAGCGGCAGGCGCAGCGGGCCATCACCGACGACGAGCAGCGTGACCGACGGGACCTTGAGCGCGAGCAGCTCGGCGGCGGCCAGCAGCACGTCGGGCCCCTTGCCGCGCTCGAGGCGGCCCACATAGCCGACGACGGGGCCGGTGGCGGGCAGGCCGAGCGTGCGGCGCAGCTCGGGATCGGCGGGGCGCGGCGTGAAGCGGCCGAGATCGACCCCGTTGGGCACCACGGTCACGCGCGCGCGCGGCCAGCGGCGGAAGCGGCACGCCGTCGCGCCGGAGTTGGCGATGATCGTGTGCGCGAGGCGGACCAGCAGCGGATCGAGCCACCGGTCGGGATCGGCGATGCGCGCGTGCCAGACGAGCGGCGTGCCGGTGTTGCGCCCGACGAGCCCCGCGTACACCGCGCCGCGCCCGCCGTGCGCGTGCACGAGCGCGACGCGCTCGGCCACGAGCAGCCGGTTGAGCCGCTTGAGCGTGAAGCCGATCGCGGCCGCGCTCCACGGGCGCAGGCGCGGCAGCGGCAGCACGGTGACGGGCACGCCGAGCGCGCGCAGCCGGTCGGCCATCTCGCCCTCGGCGGGCACGGTCGCGATCGGCCGCACCCGATGGCGATCCAGGCGTGCGGCCAGCGCGAGCAGGCTCTCCTCGCCGCCACCCACGAGGTCGGCGAAGTTGGCCATCAGCAGCACGGTGGGCGGCTCGGGCTCGAGCCACGGCGTCGGCGGCGGCGTGACCGGCAGCCGGCCGGTCAGCTCGGCGAGCCGAACGTGGTTGACGAGCACCACGAGCGCGGACATCGCGCTCAGCACGAAGCCGTGCCAGCCGTCGCGGAAGCCGCGCTGGAGGACGTACTTGCGCACGAAGACGGCTGGCGGCTTCACGGCCAGACGCCAGGCGCCGGCCAGGCCGCTCACGGGCTCGCCGCGCTGCTGGAGCATGCGCGCGTCGTAGGCGGTGTAGAGCAGGAGCTTGCGCACGTGGTCGGCGAGCGAGTCGTAGCTGCGGTGGAGCAGGTCGGAGCGCAGCTCGCCCACCGGCCCGTCGACCTCGACGCCCTCGTGCACGAGCGCGTCGGTGAAGCGGCCGCACCCGCGCTCGAACAGCCGCAGCACCGCGCCCGGATACCAGCCGCAGTGGCGGATGAAGCGCCCGAGATACGACGTGAGCCGCGGCATGCTGAAGCCCACGCACCCGGCGGGCGCGGCCACCGCCGCCTCGATCTCGCGGCGCAGCGGCTCCGTCACCTCCTCGTCGGCGTCCAGGCTCAGCACCCACGGCTGGGTGGCCTGGGCGAGAGCGAAGTTCTTCTGCTCGCCGAAGCCCGCCCGCATCTCGCGCGCGATGACGCGGGCGCCGTACTCTCGGCAGATCGCCGCGGTGCCGTCGCCGCTGTGCTGGTCCACGACGACGATCTCCTCCGCCCAGCGGACGCTGTCGAGGCACGTCCGGATGCGGGTGGCCTCGTTGCGCGTGATGAGGACGACGGAGATGCCGGGGCGTCCGCTCACGGCCGGGCCCTCCACCAGCGGCGCAGCGCCGCCGCCGCCTCGCGCAGGCGCCCGGCCTCCGCGCCGGCGTCGGCCACGACCCGCACGAGCGGCGCCAGCCAGAAGCCGCGCCGGTGCGTGGGATAGCGCCACGCGAACGCGAAGCGGCTCAGGAGCGCCGCGTAGTACACGGCGAGCGCCGGCGGCAGCGTGAGCGCCACCGGCCACGGCAGCCAGGCCAGGACAGCCCCGAGCGCGGCGGCGCGCAGCAGCGTGGAGCCGCGCACGAGCGCCAGCACGACGGCCGCCGGGCGCGCCTTGGCGGGCAGGATCCGCAGCTCGGCGCGGCCGCGACGGACGAACCACGGGAAGATGGCGGCCAGCCGCTGCCGTGGCTTGTGATAGACGATGGCGCCCGGCGCGTAGCGGCACGGCCAGCGCGCGCTCACGCGCTCGGCCAGCAGGCTGTCCTCGCCGCCGAGCGCGGCGAGCGCGGGAAACCCGCCGACACGCTCGACGGCGGTGCGGCGGTAGACGCAGTTGCACGTCGACAGAAACGACGTCGGCACCACGCGGCCGCCGGCGGCGGCGAGATAGCGCAGGCCGCCGCCGGGAAAGCCGAGGATGTTCTCGGCGTACCCCACGGCGTTGCAGTCGCGCACGAGCACGGCGCCGGCGGTGCCGGCCACGGCGGGATCGGCCATCGGGGCCAGCAGCGCGTCGAGCCAGCCGCGCTCCACCTCGCAGTCGTCGTCCACGAAGACCAGCAGGCTGCCCTTGGCCGCCTCGACGGCGCGATTGCGCACGTGCGCGAAGCCGCGGCCGTCGGGCGGCAGCGGCACGTAGCGCACGCCGGGAATCGGCTGCGGCCGCGCGGTCTCCTCGACCACGACGATCTCCACCCCGGCACGCTCGACGCCGGCCGCGCGCAGCGAGGCCAGCGCGCGGGCGACGTCGTCGCGCCGGTCCTTGGTGCAGATCAGCACGGAGACCGTCGGCGCCTCGCGCGGCTCAGAGGCAGGCACGGCCATACCGGAGCGAGCCCCACCAGCGCCCGCCCGTCATCGCGGCCGCCTTGGCGAGCAGGCAGCCGACCAGTCCCCAGCGCCCGACCCACGAGACCGCGAGGCCGCGGGCCCGCGCGCGCCCGCTCACGTCCCACCAGAGCCAGCCCGCATACAGCGGCACCAGGATCAGCAGCGGGCGCCACGCGAGGCCGAGCGCCAGCAGCGCGAGGGCTTTCTTGTCCGGCGCGCCGGCGTCGATCCAGAGCGCCACGGGGAAGTCCGGCCGCGCCAGCGACACGCGCGGCAGATCGAGCCACAGCCCGCGCGGCACGTGACGGCGCATCAGCCAGGCGTGGCTGCGCCCGAAGCCGAAGGCCTGGCGCAGCATCGACGCCAGCGTCACGCGGTGCTGGTGCTCGACGCCGGCGGCCGGCGTGTAGACGATCGCCGCGCCGGCGGCGTAGAGCCGCGCGCAGAGGTCGTAGTCCTCGCCGTAGATCGCCACCGACTCGTCGAAGCCGCCGATGCGCTCGAGCAGCGCGCGGCGCACGGCCAGGTTCGCCGTCGGAAAGCCGCCGGCCCACGGCGTCCAGCGCGTGTGGCGCGCGGCGGCGGCGGGAAGCTGCAACGTGAACAGGCTGCTGAAGGCCTCGACGACGCCGGCCGGCGGCGTCGAGTGCAGCCGGCCGGCCACGGCGCCCACCGTGGCGTCGGCCAGCGGCGCGACCAGCGCGGCGAGCCAGTCGCGGCGCGGGCAGCAGTCGGCGTCGGTGAAGGCGATGACCTCGCCGGTGGCGGCGCGGGTGCCGGTGTTGCGGGCGACGGACGCCCCACGGCGAGCCTCGCCGAGCACCAGGACTTTCGCGCGCAGGCCCGTCGCGGCGAAGGCCTCGAGCCGCGCGCGCGTGTCGTCGGTGGAGCCGTTGTCCACGAACACGAGCTCGTCGGGCGCCGGCTCCAGCGCGGCGAGCGCCGCCAGCGTGCGCGGGAGCGTGCGCGCACCGTTCCGCACCGGCACGACGACCGACACGCGCGGCGTCATCGCTCCGTCCCCGGCCGGCCGAGGCTCGCGTAGAGGTCGTCGAGCGGCGCCAGGCACGCCTCCCAGCGATAGCGCGCTTCCACGAGCGCGCGCGCGGCCCGGCCCAGGCGCTCGGCGCGCGGGCGATCGACCAGCAGCGCGCTCACGGCCGCCGCGAATGTCTCCGGCGTGTCGGCGATCACGACGTCACGTCCCGGCGTGAGCGCGACTCCCTCGGCGCCGATCGTGGTGGAGACCACCGCCTTGCCGGCCGCCATGGCCTCCAGCATCTTGAGCCGCGTGCCGCCGCCGCCGCGCATCGGGTTCACGAACACTGCGGCGCGCGCGTACACCGGCGCCAGGTCCGGGACGAAGCCGCGCAGCCGCAGCCGCGGCTGGCGCGCGGCGAGCGCCTCGAGCACCGGCCCCGGCTCGCGGCCGGCCACGAGGATCTCCGGCCCCTCGGCGGGCAGGCGCGGCAGCACCTCGCGCGCGAACCATTCCATGGCGTCGCGGTTCGGGGCATAGCTCAGCAGCCCGACGAAGAGCACCGCGTCGCCCGGCGGCGTCGGCCTGACGGCGCCGGCGTCCACGCCGTTGGGCGCGACGGCGACCCGGCAGCCCGGCGCCATCCCACGCACCAGCCGGGCTTCGTCCTCGGACACGGCCACGACGGCGTCGGCCCGCCGCGCCAGCGCCGTCTCCAGCCGGCGCACGCGCCAGGCGCGCAGCCGGCCGCGCAGCGCTTCACGCGCCGTGGGCGCCAGGCGCGCCGCGCGCGCATAGCTCAGGTGATAGACGCAGCCGTCGTCGATCACGGCGGGCACGGCCGGCCGCTCGCGGTGCAGGCGCGCGGCGGCGGCGCCGAACGTGCCTTGCAGGTGCACGGCGTCCGCGCGCGTCTCGTGGGCGGTGCGCCAGATGGCGGCCGTCGTCTCCGGCGTCACGCTGACGGCGGCCAGGCCGCGACGCGTCCGCGCCGGCGCCTCGCGCACGGCGATGCCGAGCGCGCGAGACGCCGCGTCCGCGTCGCCAGCCTCCAGCGACAGCAGCGTCAGCTCGTGACGTCGCCGCAGCGTCGCCACGACGTGGGCGAGGCGGATGCGCGTCCCCGAGTCGGCCGGGTACGGCAGGATCGGCGTGACGACGAGGATGCGCACCGTCAGGACCCCGCGCGCGCCGCGCGCCACGCCCGCCATCCCTCGACGGCGCCCCGCGCCAGCGCGGCGTGGCGCCGGGCCAGGAACGCCGGGCCGGCGCCGAGGAACACGCGGTTGAGGAGGTGCTCGCGGTAGAGGCGCCAGACGAAGCGCGCGCGATCGCCCCCGGCCAGGAGCTTCAGCGCGAAGTAGACGTTGTTGCGGAAGAACGGCACGTACCAGGCGTGCGAGGCCGCGGTGCGCGCCAGCAGGTGCTCGTTGTCGCAGCCGCCCGGCGTGCCGTAGTGGTGCACGACGCGCGCCTCGGGATCGTATCGGATGCGGTAGCCCGCGCGCGTCACGCGCACGCTGAAGTCGGTCTCCCAGCGGAACGCATTGGCGGTATAGCGCTCGTCGAAGCCGCCCAGGCGATCGATCACGTCGCGCCGGAAGGACATGTTGGCGCCGGCGGCGGTGGGCACGTCCATCGCGTGCGGATGGTCGAAGTTCACCTCGAGGAAGCCGAGCGCACCGGTGGCGGCGGGCCGCGGCAGGTCGCCCCGTCCCTCGGCGTTCACGATGCGGCCCACCACGCCCGCGATGGTGGGATCGTCGTAGTGGCGCGCGTGACGGGCGAGGAGGTCCGGCTCGCGGATCTCGACGTCGTCGTCGAGGAAGAGGAGCAGCGGCGACTTGGCCAGGCGCGCGCCCGCGTTGACGGCCGCGGTCACGCTGGGCCGCGCCAGCCGCACGTGCCGGGCGTGCGGCGGCAGCGCGCGCAGCGCCGCCCACGTGGCCGGCTCGTGCTCGGGGCTCTGATCGACCACCAGCACCTCGAAGGCTGGATGGCGCTGCGCCAGGACGTCGGCCAGGCAGCGCCGCAGCGGCGCCTCGCGTCGATACGTGGGAATGATGATCGTCATCGACGGCGACGCATCCTTCATGGACTGCCGGCCCTGGAGGGTTCGCCACAGAGGAAGCCCGCCAGCGCAAGGCTCCGGGAGCGCGCCGGCACCGGCAGCCGCTCGACCAGCGCGCGCAGGCGATCGAGGTCCTCGGTCGTGAAGGCGTGCAGCACGCGGAGCGCCAGCGGATAGACGAGCGCGCCGACGACGATCGCCATCAGCAGTCCCGCGCCGCCACCGAACGTCACGACAGGGACGAGGGCGGCGGCACCCATGAGCGCAGCGGCCGCCACGATGCGCGCCAGCGCCGCGGCCGGCACGGCGGCGCCGGCCGCCCTCACCGCGGCGCGGATCGCGAGCACGCTGCCGAGCCCCTGCGCGGCCACGTTGGCGAGCGCGGCGCCCAGCGCGCCGGCCAGGGGGACCAGCGTCACGGCCAGCGCCAGATCGACCGCGGCGGCCAGCAGGCCCTGGCGCAGCAACCGGTCCTGCTGCTTGAGCGCGTGCAGCACGGCCGGGCTGGCGCCCGCCGCGAACGCGACCAGGCTGCCGAGGGCGAGCACCGCCAGCACGAGGCCGGCCGGCGCATACGCCGCGCCCCAGAGCAGATGGACGAGGCCCGGCGCGGTCACGGCGAGGCCGATCGCCAGCGGCGCGCCGAGCAGCACCAGGTACCGCGTCGCCGTCGCATGCAGGGCGGCCAGCTCGGCCACGCGGCCGCCGCCGACCAGCGCGGGGAAGCTCGGAAAGAGGACCAGCGAGGCCTGGTACGGGATGCGCGCGACCTGCGCGGCCACGCCGAAGGCGAGCGCGTAGAACGCGACCTCCGCCGGGCTCGACATCCACTGGAGAAACGCGACCTCCGTGCGCTGCCACACGACGGCGTCCAGCACGACGAGCGCGCTCACGCTGCGGGCGTAGCGCAGCATCTCGGCTCGCGCGGGCGAGGTCAGCGGCGAGGCCGGCAGCGCGCCGGCGGCGCGGCCGTGCGATCGCGCCAGCGCCGCCACGGCCGCCAGACCGGCGGCGTTGGCCACCGCGTGCGCGAGCACGAAGCCGGCGACACCGCCGTCGACGAGCACCACGAGGGCGAAGAGCGCGATCTGGAGCGCCAGCGTCGCCACGCCGAGCAACGCCTGGCGGCGGAACGCCTGCAGGCCCGAGAGAAACGCCGCCACGCTGCCGTGGAGCACCAGCGACGGCAGGCTCAGCGCCGTGAGCGCCAGCGGCACGCGCCAGGGCGTGGCCACGAGCAGCGCGGCGGCGGCCATCACGGCCGACGCGGCCAGGGCCAGCGTGGCCTGCCAGCGCACGACCACCCCGAGCAGCGCGCCGGCCACGCCGGGACGGCCGGCGCCGAGCGCTTCCGCCGTGTAGCGTGTCACCGTCGTCGGGCATCC
Source organism: Candidatus Rokuibacteriota bacterium (assembly GCA_003220265.1). GTDB lineage: Bacteria > Methylomirabilota > Methylomirabilia > Rokubacteriales > CSP1-6 > AR5. The sequence continues at coordinate 40,010 of QHRW01000028.1, forward strand.
GAGGCTCAGCGCCACCGCCAGCAGCCCGGCCAGCCAGATCAGGAACGCGTAGCGTCCCATCTCGGCGGGCGCCAGGTGGCGCGCGATCAGTACCGAGACGACGAGGCCGAGCGCGACGCGGACCATCCACCCGCCCGTCATCGCGGCGAAGTCCGCGCCGATCCGCACCGTGCGGCTGACGCTCATCGTGCGAGCGGCTCGGCGGCCGGGGTCAGCGGCGCCCGCGGCGGCGACCACACGGCGCGGAGGGCCAGCGCGAGCCCCGCGAAGGTCGCCGCCGCCACCGTGACGACCAGCGCCTGGCCCAGCGCCAGCCGCCAGCCGGCCGGCGTGGCAAGCAGTGCGAGGACGTCACGCGCCGAGACGTCGCCGCGCGCCACCATCGTGTGCAGCGTCTCGATCCCGAGCCACGCGGGCAGCGTCTCCTTGAAGAGCACGGGCAGCCCCCCGCCGGAGACGAACGTCTTGGCGGCGTAGACGAGCGCGGCGGGCTCGGGAATGTGGCCGGCCTGGACGACCAGGTACGTGAGGGCCACCGAGGCGGCGCCGAGCGTCCAGCGCAGTCGCGCATCGAGCCGCTCGAGCACGGGCCCGGCGAAGGCGGCCAGCAGCGGCACGGCGGCGAAGAGATAGCGCGCCCCGGTGAACGAGGTGGGAAATCGCGCCAGCCACGCCGCGCTGAGGAGCCAGAGCGTCAGCGAGAACGCCGCCGTCACCGCGGCCTCGGCGCCGCGGCCCTCGCGCCACGCACGCCGCAAGCCCCAGGCGGCGAGGACGAGGAACGGCGAGTAGAGCAGCAGCCCCTCGCGCTGGTGCACGAGCGAGTTCAGCAGCACGCTCGCCGACGGCCACTGCCAGCCGACGCTCGGCGCCGCCTCCGGCAGGTTGACGTAGCTGGCATACGCGAAGCGCCACGGGCGGCCGAAGAGCGCGGCGTTGTACGCGGCCAGCGCGACGAGCGGCACGAGCGCGCCGAGCGCGAAGGCGCCGAGCCGCCGGCCGCCGTCGCGCACGGCGACCACGAGCGCCAGGCCGGGCGCCAGCAGGCCGGCCGGGTAGGCGACGAGGCCGGCGCCGCCGGCCAGCAGACCGGCCGCCACACGTCGGCCGGACGCGCCCGGCATCACCGCCAGCCTGAAGGCGGCGATCAGGACGAGCGCCGCCACGTTCTCCTTGAACAGCCGCGTGGCGAAGAGAAACGCCGGCGTGCCGAACGCGAACAGGACGGCCGCCCACAGGCGACCACGGCGCGAGGCGCCGAGCCAGCCCGCCAGCGCCGCCACCTCGCCGGCGGCGAGCGCGGAGGCGACGGCCGCGATCGCGAGCGTGGCCACGACGTGGAGCGCCTGGAACGCCTCGCGCGTCGCGATGGGCCCCGCGACGCTGCGCCAGGCGAGGTAGAGCGGCACCAGGGTCACCGCGAGGCCGGGTGGCGGCCCCAGCACCGCGCGCTCGCCGGCCCGCGCGACGTCCATGTCGCCGTAGAGCGCGCCGTGGACCACCTGCCAGCGCCCGGTCTCCACGAGCGACACGGCGGCGTCGAGCGAGCTCCACGTCATCGGATTGGCCAGCAGCGGATTGAGGCAGACGGCGTACACGAGCAGCGCGGTCAGGAACAGCCGGCTCCGGTCGCCCGAGACGGCGCGGGCGCTCGGCGAGGCGCTCACCGTGGAAGCCGTAGCGGCCCCTGCACCCGGACCGGCGCCGCGGCCGGCGCCTGGCGCGGCGAGAGAGCGTCGTGCTCGAGCTGGGGCAGCATCACGATGACGCCCGCGAAGAACCAGAACGGCTCCATGATCCGCACGATGATGAACGTGTTGGAGCCGATGGCGTGGACGAGCAGCCCGATGGTGCCGGCCACGAAGCCGAGCGCGAGGCCGCGATCCTCAGGCTCACCCAGACCGCGGAAGGACGCCATCCCCGATTTCAGCACCGCCCACACCAGCGACAGGAACGCCAGCAGGCCGACGGCGCCGGTCTCCACCAGCACGCGCGCGTACTGCGCATCCATGAACGCAAAGCCCGTCACGCCGTAGCCGAAGATCGGCCGGCGCAGGAAGCCCTCCAGGGCGGCCCGGAACGAGATGAGGCGGGCCGAGGTCGACGGGTCGAGGGCCAGGCGGCCCAGGCGCACCGTGGCCTGGCCTCGCTCCGGCTCGAAGGTATAGAGGATGCGCTGCGTGACTGGCGTCGGCGCGACGAAGGTGAGAATCGGCGAGCACACGACCAGCAGCAGCACGAGGCCGACCATGAACTTGCGCTGGCGCGTGAACCACGCCAGCACGAGGAAGGCCGGCACCACGCCCAGGTAGGACGCGCGCGACAGGGTGAAGGCGAACGGCAGCGTCATGAGGCCGATGAGCGCCACGCACATGGCGCGCAACCGCAGCCGATGCGTCTCCAGCGCGACGCCGGCCGCGATGGCGATCATGAACAGCAGGTAGCCGCCGAAGGTGTTGGGCTCGCCGATCTCGCCCTCGAACGGCGCCGACACGCGCTCGCCGGAGGGAATCTGCGCGATGCCGACCACGCTCACGATGGCCGCGGTGAGGAAGGCGGCGATCACGAGCCGGCGGGCGTGGTCGCGGTCCTCCACGTTGTTGACGACCATGTAGTAGACGACGAAGTACTCGACGTACTTCAGCACGTAGAAGAAGCCGCTCATGCCGTTGACGTTGCCCATCAGGTAGCCGAGCAGCGTGGCGACGATGTTGGCCACCACGTAGAACAGGATGGGACGGTTGAGCGGGGTCTTGGCGACGATGCCGAGCTCTTTGTTGACGGCCGTCTTGGCCAGCCACGCCAGCCCGATCACGATCAGGATGAAGTCCTCGCTGCGCACCATGATGGTGCGGCCCTCGGCGATGCCGGCGCCGCTGGCGCCGAACTCCGGCGACAGCAGCATGGAGAACACCACCACGTAGAGGCCGAAGTCCGTGCGGACGAAGACGAGGGCGAAGAGCGTGATGGCGGCCAGCGCGCCCATCGTGTACCCGAAGGAGGCGCGCGTCAGGCCCTGGGAGAGCGCGTAGGCGGCGGCCACGACGATGGCCACCATGAGCACGTTGCCGAGCACCGGCGCGGCGGCCGGGCCCGAGTATCCCTGTCGCATCGAGGGCTACCGGACCTGGACGACCTGCGAGACGAGGCCCAGGCGCCCCAGCTCCTCCGCTCTCGCGTCGGCTTCGCGCTTCGAGGGGAAATTGCCGTGCCGGATCGTGAAGGCGACGGCCTCGCCCGGCTGCGCGGCCACGCGCACCTCGTGCCCGCCCGCGCGCAGGCGTTCGCCCAGCTCGACCGCGCGGCGCAGCGGCAACGGCTCGTTCACGCGGATCACCGGCGGATCCTGGCGCAGCACGACGGCCTCGCCGTGCCCCTGCTCGCGCAGCGTGCCGACGAGCGCCTGGGCCTCGGCGGCGCCGGGGATGCGCTCGAGCAGCACCGCGTAGAGCGCGCCGCCGGTCTGCTGGCGGAAGCGCACGGTCGGGAGACCGGCCTGCGTGAGCTGCCGCTCCACGCGCTCGGCGTCCGCCGCGGCGAAGAACGGCCCGAACTCGAGCGCGAAGCGCGGCGTGACACCCGGCGCGACGAACGATCCTCTCGACGCGGTTGCTCGGGGGACGCTCGCCGACGGCGCGACGGCGATCGGTCCCGCGAGCGCCGGTGGTCTCGCTGCGGGCGCCGCCGGTGAGGCGGCCAGCGACGCAGACATCGCAGGCGCGGCGGCGGCCGGCGCCGCGGGCGCCGGTGCTGCCGAGGCCGGCGTCGGCGGCGTCGTCAACGACGCCACGGGACGCGGCGCCGACGGCGCGGCGGGCGGGGTCGGCACCGGAGTGACCGCGCGCGGTGACTCTTGCGCGGGCATCGCGACCGCCGGCGTCGGCGCCAGCGGCATGCTCGGGGACGATGTCGATGGCGCGACGGGTGCGGCCGATACCGGCCGCGCGACCCTCGGGACCGTCGGCGGCGCGACAGCCGTCCCGGGCTTTGTGAGCGGTGCCGGCACATCCTTCACCTGTGGCACCGGGGGCGAGCTCGCGGCCGGCATTGCAAACGTCGGCGCCGGCGCCGAACCGGCCGGGGCGCTCGGCGCCGGCACCGCAGGCGGCGTGACAGCGGTGGTCGGCTTGCCGTCGGGCGCGGGCGCGGACGGCGCCGGGCGCGGGCTCGGCGCGCTCGTCGCGGGCTTGGTCGGCGTGCTCGCGCGTGACGGCGTCGCGGCTCCGATGCCCAGGCGCTCGCGCAGCATCGCCAGCGGCCGTTGCCCGCCGAAGGCGCCGAGCTGCCAGGCGGTCGCCGCCGTCCCGAACATGGCGACCAGGCCGCCGAGGACGAGGAACCCGAACAGGCGATGGCGCGAGCCCGAGCGCGGCTGCGCTGGCTGCTCGTCCGGCGAGGCCACGACGAACTCCTCCTCCGGCTCGCGCTCCGGCTCGCGCTCCGACTCGCGCGGCTCGGTGGCGATCGGCGCCGAGGTGGGCGCGCTCGGGCCGCCGCCCACGCGCGAGCGCAGCGCGTCCCAGGCGCGCTGCAGGGAGCCGCCCTCGCGTGGCGAGGGCGTCTCCTCGCCGTAGTAGTGCGTGTAGTAGTGCGTGTACGTGTAGCCGGAGACCTCCGTCTGCACGTCGTTGAGGACGACGCCCCACACCTTGGCCCGCGTCGATTCCAGGTGCGCCTTGGCGCGCTTGAGCACGAGGCGGCCGACCTTGCCGGCCTGGTAGACGAGCAGCACGCCGTCGGCCTTGGCGGCGGCGATGGCCGAGTCGGTGACGGGCAGCACCGGCGGCGTGTCGATGAGGACGATGTCGTACTCGGCACTCACCTCGCGCAGGAACGTCGTCATCGCCTCGGTGGACAGGAGCTCGGACGGGTTGGCGGGGATGGGGCCGGCCTCGATGATGTGCAGGTTGTCGAGGCCGGGCGACGCCATGATGTCTTCCATCTCGAAGCGGCCCATCAGGATGTCGGCCACGGTGCGGATGCAGTCGCGCCAGCGCGCGTTGCCGACCAGGATGTCGCTCAGGCCCGGCTCGCGCTCGATGCCGAAGAACCGGTAGATGCTGGGCCGCCGCATGTTGCCGCCGACCAGCAGCGTCTTCTGGCCGCTCTGCGCCATCGTCAGCGCGAGGTTGACGATGGTCGTGGTCTTGCCTTCCTGCAGCGTGGGGCTGGTGACGACGAGCACCTTGCCGCCGCGGTCCTGGCGCGCGAACTGGATGTTCGTGCGCAGCGTGCGGTAGGCCTCGGCCACCGGCGACTTCGGATCGAAGTGGGTGATGAGCAGCGCGTGGCTCTGCAGGGCCTCGGCGTCCATCTGGGCCAGGCCGGGGCGCCGCTCGATGAGGCGCTGCATCGTCTCCCGGGGATCGATGTGCGGCACGATGCCGAGCACGGGGACGTCGAGGTACGTCTCGACGTCCTCGATGGTGCCGATGGAGGTGTCGAGCGTCTCCTGCACGAAGGCCAGCACCAGGCCGAGCATGAGGCCGAGCAGGCCGCCGACGAGGACGGTGTTGAGCGTCTCGCTGCCGACCGGCGCCGACGGCTCGTTGGCCGGGCGCACGATGCTGACCTCCTCGACGCCTTCCGACTCCTTGATGAGCGCTTCCTGGTGGCGCGTCTTGAGCAGCGTCAGCAGGTCGTCGTTCACCTTGGCGTCGCGCTGCAGCCGGGCCAGGCTGAGCTCGACGGCCGGCACCTCGCGGTTGCGCTGGAGCAGCTCGGCCTGCTGGCGGCCGAGGATCTCCTCGCGGTTGCGGAGCAGCGCGATCTGGGCCCCCACCTCGCGGCGCATCTCGCGCCGCACCTCGCGCAGGCGCTCGTCGATCGCCTGCAGCCGCGGGTGCTTGTCGGTGACCTCCAGGGCCAGGTTGTTGCGCTCGAGGATGAGGTCGCTCTGGGTGGCCAGCAGCCGCGCCACGGCCGGATTCTGCGTGTCGATGTACACGCGGTCGGTCACGCTGGCGCGGTCACTGCGCTCCAGCCGCTGCTGGACCTGCTCCAGCTCGATGCGCTGCTGGCGGGCCTTCTCGATGTCACCCCGCACCTGGGTGAAGAGCGACGCCAGCATGGAGGACTCGGCGCCCGGCGAGATGATGCGGTTGGCGTCGCGGAAGGCCCACATCTCCTCCTCGACCCGCCGCACGCGGCCCTCGACTTCCTTGAGCTGGCTCTCGATGAACTTGCGGGCCTCGGTGATGCGCCCGTTGCGGTTGGACTTGCTGTAGTCGCGATAGACCTCCACCACCGTGTTGGCGAGGTCGCGCGCCTCCACCGGGTTGGTCGAAGTGGCGGTCACCTCCAGGATGCTGGTGCCGCCCACGCGGTTGGTCCGCAGCTTGCCGGCCAGGCTCTCGAGGGTCGAGGCGTAGGTCTTGGACTCGCGCACCGGCTCGCCGCTGGCCGTGCGCGGCAGGCGTCCCATCCGCCGCGCGACCTCCTCCAGGATCGGATAGCTCTTGATGAGCGAGGCCTGCGTCTCGATGTTGTCGCCGGTGTTGTAGGAGAGCACCTCCACGAGCAGGCCCGTCAGCGCCACCGACTGCTCGAACTTGACGGCGGCCGTCGCCTGGTACACCGGGACCTTCTGCTTGGAGAACCAGAAGCTGAAGATCATGACCAGGACGGTGGAGGCGATGATGATCAGCCGCCGGCGGCGGATGATCAGCCAGTAGTCGCGGAGGTTCATCTCGTACTGGGCCATCTAGCGACTCGCCTCCGTCACCGGGCCCGTGATGTACAGAAACGGCGCTTCCGACAGGTCGATCACCTTGGGCGCCGGCAGGCGATGGCCCTTCGAGTCGGCCATGATCTCCACGCGGGGCCGCAGCGGGTGGTTGCGGTTCACCGCCACCACGCGGCCGATCTCCTCCGTGTTGAGCCGCACGACGGTGCCGGGCGGGAACACGGAGATCTCCGAGAGCAGCGCCTTGACCAGCGTGGTGGGAAACGCCTCGTGGCGGGACTTCACGATCTCGCGCACGGCCTCGTGCGGGCGCAGCCGCGGGCGCGACGTGGCGGGCACCGTGAGGCCGGCGTAGAGATCCGCCAGGCCGAGAATCTTGGCGTCGGGATCGACGGCGGCGCCCGTCAGGCCCTGCGGGAAGCCCTGGCCCTGCTCGCGTTCGTGGTGCTCGAGCACCGCCTGCGCGATGTGCTCGTCGGGCGCGCCCCAGCGACGGATCGCCTCCGCGGACAGCCGCGGGTGCGAGCGGAACGCGGTCAGCTCGTCGCCGGCCAGCGCGTCGGCGCGGCGCACGATCCCTTCCGGCATCTGCCAGAGGCCCACGTCGATGAGCGCGCCGGCGATGCCGAGCGCCACCAGCCGCGAGCGATCGTAGCCGCTGTTGGCGCCGATGCGGATGGCCATCACGGCCACGCGCGCCTGGTGGAACGCCAGGTAGTCCACGCCGGGCGGGGCCGCGGGGTTGTTGGCGACCCAGAAGAGATCGGACGAGCGCTCCAGCGAGACGACCACCCGCTGCAGGATCGACTGCAGGCGATCCCACGGAAACGGGCCGGCGCCGCGCACGAGCGCCCGGACCTCGCCCAGCAGTTCCTGCAGCTCGCCGAACACGTGCTGGGGATCCTCGCCCGGCGCCTCTTGTCGCGCCGGCTCGGCGGCGGGCGCGGGCGACGCCTCGCCCGGCAGCCCGCCGTAGCTGGTGCGCGTGCGCGACGGCGCCGGCTTCGCCGGCGTGGACGGCGGCTCGGCGGCGCGCGATTCCGGCGCGGCGGGCTCGGCCGGACGCGGCGGCGGGTCTTTCGCGAGACCCCGGACGAGGTCGCTCATGCGGACCATCAGGACACCCCCACCATGTCCTTGATGACTTCCGCGACCGTCTTGTCGCCGATCTCCTGGGCCCGCTTGGTGTACCCCACCAGCAGCGCGACGTCGCAGAGATTGTTGATCTCGCGCGGCGTGCCGCGGGTGAAGTCGAAGATCAGCTTGATGGCGTCCTCGGTGAAGATCGGCGCCGTGCGGCCGGCCATGGCCAGGCGGTGCGCCACGTAGTTGGCGGTGTGGGTCGCATCGAGCGTGTTGAGGTGGTACCGGATGCTGATGCGCTGGTCGAGGTGCTTCAGACGCCGCACCTTGGCCGACAGCTCCGGCGAGCCGATCAGGAGGATCGTCACCAGGAAGCGATCGTCGGTCTGGAAGTTCATCAGCAGGCGCAGCTCCTCGAACACGGCGTCGTCGTCGATGAGCTGCGCTTCGTCCACGATGACGACGGTGTCGCGGCCCTCACGGAAGTTGCGGAAGAAGACGTCGTAGAGCTGATGGAGCAGCTCGGGCTTGTTCTTCTGGTTCGACTCCTGCCCGAGCTGGTAGAGGGTCTCGCGCAGGAAATCGACGTTGTTCCAGCTCGGGTTGGTCAGCAGCCCGATCTCGTAGCGCTCGGCCTCCAGCCGCTGGATGAGCGCGCGCGACAGCGTGGTCTTGCCGCAGCCGTACTCGCCGGTGAGCATCCCGCAGCCCTTGCGGTGGCGCACCGTGTACACGAGCCGGACCAGGGCTTCTTCGTGCTCGGGCGAGAGGTAGAAGAATTTCGGGTTCGGCGAGTTGTCGAAGGGCGGTTCGGTGAGCTGCCAGTACGCCTCGTACATGATCAGTTGTTGTTGTTCAGCGGACCGTTGAAGAGGACGTAGATGCCGGTGTACGCGGTGATCAGGCTGGCGATCGTCTGGGCGATCAGCAGGTAGTCCTGGTACCACTTCACGGCCACCTCGGGCACGGTGACCACGGCACCGGCTTCGAGCGGCGGCGCCTCGGCCATCGCGTACGTGCGGCCGTTCCGGAAGGTGACGGTGGTGTTCTTCACCTTGGCGCGATTGCTCGGACCGCCCGCCAGCGCCAGGTACTCGCGCGGCGTGAGATCGGGGCGGAAGTCCTGGGCGCCGGGCGCCTTCACCTCGCCCACGACGTAGACCTTGTCTTCGACCACGGGCAGCGTGAGGACGTCACCGTTCTGCAGCAGCACGTTCTGGCTCTCGTCCTTCTCCACCAGCAGCCGCTGCAGGTCGATCGGCACGCGCTGGCGCGGGCCGCTCTGGCCGGAGCGGTCGACGAAGGCCAGGCGCAGGTCGGCGTAGGCGGCGGCGCCGCCGGCCTTCACCACGACGTCGCGCACGCGCTCGCCCTGGGCCAGCTCGAAGCGCTGCACGATGGTGGGCTTGCCGGCCGTCACCGTCTTGCTGCTGTCGACCACGCCGATGAACGCGCCGCGTACCTCGACGACGTCCTGGATCACGCTGAGCGGCGGCACGAAGATCGTGTCGCCGGACTGCAGCGGCACCTCGGGGATGGTCCGCAGGTCGACGGAGACGGTCTCCTTGCGGCCCTCGGGGCCGATCCGCGTCAGGCGCGCGTCGGAGCCGGCACCGCCCGGGGCCAGCCCACCGGTGAGGTCGAGCACCTCGCGCAACGAGCCGTCGGGGCCGAGCTCGTAGTCGCCGGGCCGCCGCACGGCGCCGGCCAGCGTGACGGCGGCCGCCCGCGGAGGCACGTGCACGCGCATGTTGTCCACCACGTAGGGGTTCTGGGTGAGATCGCCGCGCAGCTCGAAACGCAGCAGATCGACCTCCCGGGTGCTGGCCCCCGCCGACACCTGGACGTGGCGCGCGCTGCCCCGGGGCGTGATCCCGCCCGCGTTGAGGACCAGCTCGTGCAGCCGCTGCGTGGCCTGCGCCTGCACGGTGCCCGGACGCTCGATCTCGCCGGACACGGTCACGTCGAACACGCGCGGCGAGGAGACCGCGATGCTGACGTCGGCGAAGCGCAACAGCGCCCGCGCGCGCTCGCCGATCTTGCGGTTGCCCTCCAGCAGCGTGCGGCCGCCGACCTCGATGCTGCCGAGCGGCGGGATGTTGACATTGCCCTCGGGATCTACGATGACCTGCAGGCGGGTGACGTCCAGGCGACCCGCGATCAGCACGTCCAGTACGTCGCCGTTGCCGAGGCGGTAGTCTGGACCCGCGGCGCTCCGGAGCGGGACGGCGACGAGGGGCGCGGCCGGTCGGGCGCCCGGCGCGGTCGGAAACGGCGTCGGCGGCGCCTGCTGGGGCTGCGGCTGCTGCGGCGGCGCCGCTCCCGGCTGCTGGGCGATGGTGAGCGACGGCGTGAGGAGACAGACTACGAGCACGAGACTTAAGGCCCGACAAATTGGACCTTTAACGGTTGTGGCTGGACGGAATTCGTACAATGTCGTATTGTCCCTTTTTCACGTTTCGAGGGTCAAGGAAAAAGGCCGGATTTTTGCGTAATTTTGCAATAGTTTCGGGGGCAGAGATGGGCGTATGACACCCCAGGCAGCGAAGGCGATCTTGGCGGCCGGCCTCCTTTTCGCTTTAGCAGGCCTGGGTTTCGGAGTCTACGGTTGGACCCAGGGCTCCCGGGCGAGAGGCGAGGCGACAGCGGCGACACCCGTGGGCGCGGCCGACGCCCTGCAAGCCGCGTTCGTCACCGTGGCGGAGCGCGTTCGACCTGCGGTGGTCAATATCGGTACGGTGCAGGTCTCGCGCGGCCGGCGTACCCCCGTCATCCCCGGGCCGGGCAGCGACGACCCCTTCTTCAAGGACTTCTTCGACCAGTTCTTCGGTCACGGCGGGCCGGGACGGCGCGAGGAGTTCCGCCAGCCGGGGCTCGGCTCCGGGGTCATCATCGACAAGCGCGGCTACGTCCTGACCAACTTCCACGTCATCCGCGGCGCCGACAGCGTGATCGTGAAGTTGCCGTCCAAGCAGGAGTTCCCGGGACGCATCGTGGGCACGGACGCCAAGACCGACCTGGCCATCGTGAAGTTCCAGCCCGACGGCGAGGCGCGGGTGGCCACCCTCGCGGACTCCGATAACCTCCGCGTGGGCGAGTGGGCCATCGCGATCGGGAACCCGTTCGGCCTGGACCAGACGGTGACGGTGGGCGTCGTGAGCGCCACCGGCCGCGCGGACGTGGGGATCGCGACCTACGAGAACTTCATCCAGACCGACGCCTCGATCAACCCCGGCAACTCCGGCGGTCCGCTCGTCAACCTCAAGGGCGAGGTGATCGGCATCAACACGGCGATCGTGGCGACGGGCCAGGGCATCGGCTTCGCCATTCCCGCCAACATGGCCAAGCGCGTCACCTCGCAGCTGATCGATCGCGGCAAGGTCATGCGCGGCTGGATCGGCGTCTCGCTGCAGCCGCTCACGACGGAGCTCGCCCAATCGCTCGGTTTGTCCGACACGCGGGGCGCCATCGTGGCCCGCGTCCACCCCGGCAGCCCGGCCGAGGCCGCCGGCCTGCAGGCCAACGACGTCATCGTGAAGTTCGGCGGCACCTCAGTGGACGACTACCACCACCTCCAGCGCCTCTCCTCGGACGCCGAGCCCAACACGACGGTCCCCCTCGAATTCATCCGCCAGAAATCCCGCAAAACCGTCCAGCTCAAGATCACCGAATCCCCCGACTCCTCCGCCCCCCCCACCGCCCCCACACCCGCCCGCCCCCGCCC
>QHRW01000142.1 GCA_003220265.1 Candidatus Rokuibacteriota bacterium
TCGAGCGCCATCCGCGCTTCCGGTTCGTCCGGCATGACGTGACCGAGTACATCGGCGTGGACGGCCCGCTCGACTGGGTGCTGCATTTCGCCAGCCCCGCCTCCCCGCGCGACTACCTGGAGCTGCCGATCCAGACGCTGAAGGTGGGCGCCCTCGGCACCCACAACGCCCTCGGCGTGGCCCGCGCGAGCCGCGCGCGCTTCCTGCTGGCGTCCACCTCCGAGGTGTACGGTGACCCGCTGATGCACCCGCAGCGCGAGGACTACTGGGGCAACGTCAACCCGATCGGCCCCCGCGGCGTGTACGACGAGGCCAAGCGCTTCGCCGAGGCCATGACGATGGCCTACCACCGGACCCACCGCGTCGACACGCGCATCGCCAGGTTCTTCAACACGCACGGACCACGGATGCGGCTGAACGACGGGCGCGCGATTCCCGCGTTCATGACGCAGGCGCTCACCGGTGCGCCCCTGACCGTGTTCGGCGATGGATCGCAGACCCGTTCCTTCCAGTTCATCTCCGATCTGGTGGACGGCGTGTGGCTTCTGATGCAACGTGGGGATAGCCAGCCGGTGAACATCGGCAACCCGCAAGAGCTGACGCTGCTGGAGCTGGCCAAGCGCATCATCCGGCTGTCCGGCTCGCGCAGCGAGATCGTGTTCCGGCCGCTGCCCGAGGACGACCCCAAGGTGCGGCAGCCCGACATCTCGCGCGCGCGGGCGCTGCTCGGCTGGCAGCCGCGCGTTGACACCGACGAAGGACTCAAGCTGACGCTCGAGTGGTTCCGCGAGCGTGTGAAGGGGGTGGAGGCATGATCGACGACGAGCTCAAGGCCATCCTGGTGTGCCCGGCGTGCAAGGGCGATCTGCAGTTCGAGGACACGCGCATCATCTGCCGCGCCTGCCGCAAGGCCTACCCGATCCGCGACGGCATCCCCGTGATGCTGATCAACGAGGCCCAGCCCTGGTCACCGGGCGCGTAGCGACGGCCACCCAGGCCGTCATCCTCGCCGGCGGCCAGGGCACGCGCCTGCGCCCGCTCACGCTGGCGCGCGCCAAGCCCGTGGTGCCGCTGCTCGGCCGGCCCTTCCTGGCCTACCAGCTCGCGCTGCTGCGACAGCACGGCGTGACCGACGTCATCCTGGCCTGCTCGTACCGCGTGGACGACGTCAAGCAGGCGCTGGGGGAGGCCGAGCACCTCGGCGTCCGCCTGCGCTACGTCGTGGAGACGGAGCCGCTCGGCACCGGCGGCGGTGTGCGGAACGCGGCCGATCTCGCGCGCGGCACGGTGTTCGTCCTCAACGGCGACGTGCTGACCGATGCGGATCTCACCGCCATGCGGGAGTTTCACGACTCGCGCGGCTCGCGCACCACCATCTTCCTGACCCGGGTGGCCGACCCGCGCGCGTATGGCCTCGTCGAGCTCGACTCCGACGCACGGCTCGCGCGCTTTCGCGAGAAGCCCACGGCCGAGGAGCCGATCACCACCGACACGATCAACGCCGGCGTCTATCTCATCGACGCCGCCCTGCTCGCCCGCATCCCGGCCGGGCGCGCGGTGTCGATCGAGCGGGAGTTCTTCCCCGCCGTCATCCGCGACGGCGTCCCCGCCTATGGCTGGGTCGCGGAGAGCTACTGGCGCGACATCGGCAGCCCCGCCGTCTATCGCGCCGCCCAGCTCGACATGCTGGACGGGCGCGTGCGCGCGGCGCTGTCGCCGCCGGGCCGCCAGGTGCGGGAAGGCGTCTGGATGGGCGAGGGCACCGAGGTGGCGGCCGGCGCGGCCATCGCGCCGCCGGCGGTGATCGGTGACGGCACCCACGTGGCGGCCGGGGCCGTGGTCGGCTCGCACGCCGTGCTGGGCCGGGGCTGCCGGATCGGGCCCCGCGCGCGCGTCACGGAGTCCATCCTCTGGGAGCGCGTGAGCCTCGGCGAGCAGGCCGTGGCCGCCGGCTGCGTGCTGGGCGACGACGTGAGCCTCGGCGCCCACGCCGAGGTGGGCGCCGGTGTCGTCCTGGAGTCGGGAGCCGTCGTCGCCGAGCGCAGCCGGCTGCCGCGCTGACCGCCGCGGTCCACCGGAGCGTGTGACGCGACGTGCTAGACTGACGACGATGAGCCTGTCTCGCATTCGCAATTTCTCCATCGTCGCCCACATCGATCACGGCAAGTCGACCCTGGCCGACCGGCTCCTGTCGCTGACCGGCACCATGGACGCCAAGAAGGCCGTCGATCAGGTGCTCGACTCGATGGATCTCGAGCGCGAGCGCGGCATCACGATCAAGGCGCACACTGTGCGCCTGCTCTACCGCGCCAAGGACGGGCAGGAGTACACGCTGAACCTCATCGACACGCCGGGCCACGTCGACTTCTCGTACGAAGTCTCGCGCGCGCTGGCGGCCTGCGAGGGCGCCGTGCTGATCGTCGACGCCGCCCAGGGCATCGAGGCGCAGACGCTCGCCAACTTCTATCTCGCCGCCGACGCCGGGCTGACGATCATCCCCGTCATCAACAAGATCGACCTGCCGGCCGCAGACGTCGAGGGCACGCGCGAGCAGATCACCGAGACGCTCGACCTCGACGGCACCGAGGCGCTGGCCATCTCGGCCAAGCACGGCACCGGGGTGCCGGAGGTGCTGGAAGCCATCGTCGCGCGCATCCCGCCCCCCAAGGGCGATCTCGACGCGCCGCTGAAAGCCCTCGTCTTCGACTCCTTCTACGACTCCTACCAGGGCGTCGTGATCTACCTGCGGCTCACCGACGGCCGCGTGCGGCCGGGCACGAAGATCCTCATGATGTCGAACGGGCGCACCTATGATGCGGCGCAGGTGGGGGTGTTCAGCCCCGACATGCGGCAGGTCGAGGAGCTGTCGGCGGGCCAGGTCGGCTACATCACGGCGGCCATCAAGCGCGTGGCCGACGCCAAGGTGGGCGACACCATCACCGAGGCCCTGCGCCCGACCGCCGAGCCGTTCCCCGGCTACCGCGACGCCAAGCCGATGGTCTTCGCCGGCCTCTACCCGATCGAGGACACGGACTACGAGGCGCTGCGCGACGCGCTCGAGAAGCTCCGCCTCAACGATCCCGCGTTCAACTACGAGCCGGAAACCTCGCTGGCCCTGGGCTACGGCTTCCGCTGCGGGTTCCTCGGCATGCTCCACATGGAGATCGTGCAGGAGCGGCTGGAGCGCGAGTTCAACCTGTCGCTCATCGTCACCGCGCCGTCCGTGCAGTACAAGGTGCTGACGACGGCCGGCGAGGTGCTCGACATCGACAACCCCTCGAAGCTGCCGACGCCCGACCGCATCGAGCAGATGGAAGAACCGTACGTGACGTCGTCGGTCTACGTGCCGACCGAGTTCATGACGGCCATCTACAAGCTCGCCCAGGAGAAGCGCGGCGAGCACAAGTCGCTCGAGTACCTCGGCAAGCGCGTGCACATCCGCTTCGACTTCCCGCTGGCCGAGATCGTGGTGGACTTCTACGACAAGCTGAAGTCGATCTCGAAGGGGTACGCCTCCTTCGACTACGAGTTCGCCGACTTTCGCCCGTCCGACCTGGTGAAGCTGGACATCCTCCTCAACGGTGACCCCGTCGACGCGCTCAGCATCATCGTGCATCGCGACAAGGCCTACGAGCGCGGCAAGGCGCTGGTCGAGAAACTGCGCGGCGTCATCCCGCGCCAGCTCTACGAGGTGGCCATCCAGGCCGCCATCGGCAGCCGCGTCATCGCCCGCGAGACGGTGAAGGCCATGGGCAAGAACGTCACCGCCAAGTGCTACGGCGGCGACATCACGCGCAAGCGGAAGCTGCTGGAGAAGCAGAAAGAAGGCAAGAAGCGCATGAAGCAGGTCGGAAGGGTCGAGGTCCCGCAGGAAGCCTTCCTGACGGTGCTGAAGAGCTGAGAATGGACGAGCCGCGGGTCACCGACACGACCCCGAGAGCGACGGCGGACCCGGCCACGACCGTCAACGGCCAGCCGGGGACGGCGCCGCCCATCGACGTCCCGCGCCGGCGCAAGTCCGTCCTGCGCGAGTACGTCGAGGCGATCGCCATTGCGATCCTCCTCGCCCTCGTCATCCGGACGCTCATCGTCCAGGCCTTCACCATTCCGTCGGGCTCCATGATGGACACGCTGCTGGTGGGCGACTACATCCTGGTCAACAAGTTCCTCTACGGGCCCGAGATGCCGATGACCGAGTACCGCCTGCCGGCCCTGCGGCCGCCGCACCGCGGCGACATCATCGTCTTCAAGTACCCGCAGGACGAAAAGCGCGACTTCATCAAGCGGATCATCGGCACGCCCGGCGACACCGTGCAGGTGCGCGGCCAGCAGGTGTTCATCAACGGCAAGCCGCTCGACGAGTCTTACGTCCGCAAGAACCCCACGCCGCTCGGGCACGCGGCGATCCCGACCTTCTGCGGCTATGCCTACGCGTGCGAGCCGCTCGTCGTCCCGCCCGAGTCGTACTTCGTCATGGGCGACAACCGCGACAACTCGCAGGACTCGCGCTACTGGGGCTTCGTGAAGCGGGACAAGATCAAGGGCAAGGCCTTCCTCATCTACTGGTCCTGGGACAGCGACCGCCATTGGCTGCGGTGGTGGCGGCTCGGGCGATACATCCCCTAGACCCGCGTCGCGTAGACCGTGGGGCGTGATTCCTTCGATCCGGTTGGCACAGTAATCCGTCACGGAAACGGGCCGGCGGACCCGGCCCACCCCGCGCCCGGCGACGCTACCCTTGGCGTGCTCGCCCAGACGACTCCGCGCAGCAAGCGGCTTGGGCTGTACATCCATGTTCCGTTCTGTACCAAGCGGTGCCATTACTGTTCGTTCAATACGGCTCCGCTCGAGCAAGACAGTGAGATGCGGAGGTATGTCCGAGCACTGCTGCAAGAGGTCCGACTCCTTGCCGCTGCGCGATGGGCGTCGAGCATTTCATTAGAGACAGTTTTTTTCGGAGGGGGTACGCCATCGTTGCTCGACGCCGACGACATGGCGGCCATCCTCGATGCTGTCCGTGCGGGCTTCGCTCTCGCGGCAGATGCCGAGGTCACGGTGGAGTGCAATCCGGAGAGCGTGACGCGGGACAAGCTGGCGGCGTACCGGGCGGCGGGCGTCAATCGCATCAGTCTCGGGGTGCAGTCGCTCGACGATTCGATCTTGCCGGTGCTGGGGCGGTTGCACGATGCGGGCGGCGCGCGCGCGGCGTTCGAGGCGGTGCGCGGGGCGGGCTTCGACAACGTCAGCGTGGACCTCATGTACGGCCTGCCGAATCAGTCCGCGGCGACGTGGACGCGCAGCGTCGAGGGCGTGTTGGGCTGGCAGCCCGAGCATCTGTCGGCGTACGGATTGACCCTGGACGCGGGCAGCGTGTGGGCCGCGACGGGCGTCGAGGGACTGCCGCCGGAGGGCGCGGTGGTGCAGCAGTACTGGGCGCTGGCGCGCACCGCGGCCGAGCGGGGGCTCGAGCACTACGAGATCTCGAATTACGCGCGGCCGGGGTTCCGCTCGCGTCACAACCAGATCTACTGGCGCGCGGCCGAGTACCTGGCGTGCGGGCCCGGCGGCTGCGGCTTCGTCGGCGACGTCCGCTACGGCAACGTGAAGCCGGTGGCGCGCTACTGCGCGACGCTCGAAGACGGCGCGCTCCCCATCGACACTTCCGAACGCCTCACGCCCCGCCAGCAGCTGGGCGAGCGACTGATCCTGGGCCTGCGCCTCGCCGACGGCATTCCCCGCACCTGGCTCGACGCACGTATGGCCGGCGACGCTGCGCTCACTCGCCGTGTCGCTGCCTGGCGCGAGGCCGGCATCCTCGCCGAGCGGGGTGACCACGTCGTCCTGACCGAGGCGGGCTTCCTCGTGTCCGACGGACTCTTCGTCGAGCTGGTCTGAGGAACCGGAGGGAGCCGCGGCCGGCCCCCTCCGGTCGGGCGCCCGCTAGTCCTCGTCGTCCTTGTCCTGACCGCCCTTGACGCCCTCGGCGACGTGCGGGTTGGGAATGATCTCCCACGTGTTGTTGTCGCCGTGCTGCTGCGTGTAGAACACGCGCCACTTGCCGTCGAACGGATGCGGGTTCCTGGCGCCCAGGATGCCGTTGGGCGTGGGATCGCCGTCCGACACGTGGAAGCCGGTGATCTCGTTGTCGCCGTCGTTGCCCAGGCCCGGCGTGTGGGCGTCGATGGTCGCCGACGCGTCCCGTCCCTGCGCCAGGATGCGGATCGGCTGGTTGGCCGGGTTCGAATAGTCGGTCCGCGCGTCGAACAGGTAGGCCGAGTCCAGCGCGTTGCGCTGCGTGTGCAGCCCGTCGCCGGCGTCCTCCACGGCGACCAGGTGATCCTTGGTCAGGAACGCCAGGTTGTCGAGCCCGGTGTGCGCCACGTCGCCGAGAAAGAAGAGCCGCAGCGTGCCGTTGTCGTCCGAGGGCCGGCGCTGCGAGACCTTGAAGAGGGCGCCGAAGCCGCCGAACGTGCTCCCGGCCTGGGTGAGGGCGTTGGTGTCGCCGGTCTCGGTGAAGAAGAACTCGCCGAAGTTGGTCGAGGGGCGGAACATCCCGTTCTCGGGGCGCTTGAACGGCGTGCCCTTGCCCTTGGCGAGCAGATTGGCGTCGAACGGCGTGCTGCCGTCCACCGCCGTGTCGTGGATCGTGATCCAGCGCGTCTCGAAGACGAGTCCGTAGGTGTGCAGGGCGCGGACGCCCTGCGAGAGGATGTCGACGTCCGGGACCGGATTGGAAGCTTGCCGCCGGCTTTCAGATCGCGCGTGTTGTACGGCACCAGTCGATAGACGAAGCTGTTCGGCTGACGGGCCTGCCTGTTCACGGCGCCTGTCGGGCCGCCGACGTCCTCGACGATCCACAGGTTGCCGGCGGAGTCGGTCTGGATTCCCTCGTAGCCGCCGCGGCCCGTGACGCCCGAGATGTCCTCGGCGGCGGAGGGCACGTCCAGCGTGGCCTGCCAGACCCCGCCCTGGTTGCCGAGCTCGGCCGTGAACAGCAGGCGCTGGGCCCAGGGGTACCAGGTGGAGCCGTCGAAGACCGGCAGCGGGTTGCCGGCGACGTCCTTGGTGGCCATCAGCGTCACCCGGTGCGCGACGTCGGCATCGAGGTTGATCCGGGTGATGTAGCCCTGCCCGCCCACGCCGGACTCGTGGCCCTGGTACATGAAGCGGGTGCCGTAATCGAAGCTCGGGTCGGCGCCGCGCTGGCCGCGCAGCACGAGGTACGTGTTCTTGTCGGGCTCGGTCTTGTGGGCCTCCCCCGGGGCCGCCGGCGGCGGCAGCGGGACCAGGTTCGGCTTGTCGTCGTTGTATCCGTAATACTTCGCGGGCGATTGCGGGTTCTCGAGCAGCATCGAGCCGGTCGCGCGGAGGACCTGCTCCAACTCCACCGACAGCACGTTCGGTGCGATGATGCCGGGCGCCTTGGGATTCGCGCTCGGGACAGGGGTGAGGCTCTGGGCCCCGGCGCTCGTGACGCCGAGGGCGAGCCAGCCGGCGAGAACAGCGGTGGTCAGCGTGTGGCGCGGCATACGGCCTCCTTGCTCGTGCGAGAAAATGTGAGAGTTGCTACCGGGCGGAGACGTTAGAGGCCGTCCGTGACACCACGATGGCGGCAACGCGAAATTGCCGCGGCGAACGCGCGACGATCAGGCGCGGGCGGTCAGCCGCCGCGAGGCGTCCTCGGTCGCTTCGTCGGCCGGGAAGAACGACTCGATGCGCAGCTCCTGCAGCGTGATGTCGTGCGGCGTGCCGAGGCTGGTCAGCGTCGTGAAGTAGCGCAGCCGCAGGCCGTCGCGCGCGAACTCGATGGGCAGGAACGGCGCCGTGGAGGCGTCGAGGTCCAGGCTGCGCCACTGGCGCGGCACGTCGGGATAGGCGAGCAGCTCGTCCAGGAGCCGCCGCGTCTCGTCGTCGCCGCGGCCGCTGACCGCGTCGCGATGCAGCCACTGGATCAGGGACGCCGCCGTCGCCTCCCAGTTGACGATGTACGGCCGGAATCCGCTGGGGTGGAACATGAGCCGCATGGCGTTGGGCGGCCCCAGCTCCGCCACCGCCTTGGGATCGAGGAAGACGGCCTGCACGCGCGCGCTGCCGTCGTTGACGCGCAGCACGTTCCAGTGGCGATCGAGCACCAGCGCGGGGTACGGCTCCTGCTGGCGCAGGATGAAGTCGAGCGCGCGGCGCACCTGCGCCATGGCCGGGGCCTCCAGGCTGGTCGCCCGATAGATCGGCGCGTACCCGGCCATCGTCAGCAGGTCGTTGCGGTCGCGCAGCGGCACGTCGAGCGCACGCGCCAGGAGCAGCACCATCTCGCGGCTCGGCTGCGCGCGGCCCGTCTCGATGAAGCTCAGGTGCCGCGTGGAGACGCCGGCCTCCACCGCGAGGTCGAGCTGGCTCAGCCGCCGGCGCGTGCGCCAGCGCCGCAGCAGCGGGCCGAAGCCGACCTCGTCGAGCGGCGCGGTGGCGTCCATGCCGGGGACTCTACACCGCCGCCCGCGCGCCGGAAATTACCCGGCAGGTAATTGCCAGGCGGCGGGGCGGCCATCAGCATGGCGGGTATATAACTGGAGGTCATCGGGGAGGTGGCAGGAATGGGGCTCGACGCCGTGACGATCACCGAGCGCTTCAAGGGCACGCTGAGCGACCTGCTGGGCATCCGCTTCGTCGAGGCGAGCCCCGAGCGGGTGGTGGCCGAGCTCACATGGCGCGAGGACCTCACGACCGTGGGCGGCGCGCTGCATGGTGGCACGCTGATGGCCTTCGCCGACACGGTGGGCGCGGCGGCCACCGTCATCAACCTGCCGCCGGGCGCGTCGACCACCACGCTGGAGTCGAAGACCAATTTCTTCGCGGCCGGCCGGCCCGGGGTCGTGCGCGCGGAGGCGACGCCGCTTCACCGCGGCAAGCGCACGCAGGTCTGGCAGACACGGGTGACCGACGGCGGCGGCCGGCTGCTGTCGCTGACAACGCAGACGCAGATGGTGCTCACCACATAACCAGGGGGAGGATGTCATGGGAGGTCGAGGCGAGACGTTCGCCAAGCAGTTCGAAGCGAAGGTGCAGGAAGCCACGGCGGTCATGGAGAAGCTGAGCGATGCCGACTGGAAGAAGGTGACGTCGGCCGAGAAGTGGCCGGTCGGTGTCACGGCGCATCACATCGCGTCCGCTCACCAGGGCATCGGCGGCATCCTGAAGCTGCTGGCCGACGGCAAGGCGGGGCCGAACATGCCGATGGAAGGCCTCCATCAGATGAACGCCCAGCACGCCAAGGACTTCGCCAGCTGCACGAAGGCGGAGACCGTCGCGCTGCACAAGAAGAACGCCGCGGCGGCGGCGGCGCTACTGCGCTCCATCGACGACCCGGCCTTCGATCGCAGCAGCGCGGTGTTCTCCGGCGCCCCGCCGATGAGCGCCGGTCAGATGGCCGGCATCCTCTCGAGCCATATCGACGAGCACCTCGGCAGCATTCGGTCGACCGTCGGCAAGTAGCCCGAACGACAAGGTGGGGGGCCCGTCAATGGCCCCCCATCCCCACCTGTGGACGAGAGGCCTGAACTTCGTGGATGATCTCTCGGTCTGTAAGGTCACCGAGGGGAGGACGCATGGTAGGCGGTGAAGAAGCGTTGCGGCGCGCACTCGACCTGCTCGCCGCCGGCGACTGGCAGCACGCGCACGCGATCGTGCAGGAGCACACGTCGCCGCTGGCGGCCTGGCTGCACGGCATCGTCCACACGCTGGAGGGCGACATGGAGAACGCGCAGTACTGGTATCGCAAGGCCGATCGCGTCTTCCGCGGCGCCGAGGGCGTCCAGGAGGAGATCGCGGCGGCGCGTCACCGGATGCAGGATGAGCCTGCTCGCTGACCCGGGCGTTCGCAGCGCCGTCGATCTGCTGTCGGCGTGGATCGAGGCGCAGATGGCCTACGCCGACCAGCCGGGACTCTCGATCGGGATCGTGCACGACCAGGAGCTGGTGTGGGCCGCCGGCTTCGGCCGCGCCCGCCTGGAGCCGGATCGCCCGGCCACGCCGGACACGCTCTACCGGATCGCCTCGATCACCAAGCTCTTCACGAGCACGGCCGTCTTGCAGCTTCGCGACGCCGGCCGCCTGCAGCTCGACGATCCGATCGCCAGGCACCTGCCGTGGTTCTCGATCGGCCAGCCGCACGCCGACGCGCCGGTGATCACGATCCGTCACCTGCTCACGCACACCGCGGGGCTGCCGCGCGAGGCCGGCTTTCCCTACTGGACCGACGGCGATTTCCCCACCGTCGAGAAAGTGCGCGAGCGGTTGCCGCAGCAGCGCGCCGCGCTGCCGACGGAGACCGAGTGGAAGTATTCGAACCTCGGTCTCACCCTGGCCGGCGAGGTCGTGGCCGCCGTCTCCGGCCGCCCCTACGCCGAGTACGTCGTGCAGCACGTGCTGGAGCCGCTAGGCATGAAGCGCACGTTCGTCGCCACACCGGCCGCCGATCATCCGGACCTCGCCGTCGGCTACACGCGTCGGCTGCCGGGCAGCCCGCGCACGCCGGCGCCGCACACGGACGGCCGCGGGATCACCGCCGCCGCCAACATGACCACGTGCGTGAGCGACCTCGCCCGCTTCGCGATGCTGCAGTTCCGCGGCGGTGCCGCCGGCGGCGCCCAGATCTTGAAGGCGAGCACGCTGCGCGAGATGCACCGGCCCCACTGGGTCGAGCCCGACTGGGCCGCGGGCTGGGGCCTCGGCTTTCGCATCCTCCGCCAGAACGGCAAGACCTACGTCGGCCACGGCGGCGCGCTGCGCGGTTATCGCACGCAGGTGCAGCTCTGCCCGGCCGAGCGCATCGGCGTCGTCGTGCTGACCAACGCCGACGACGGCAATCCGCTGCAGTACACGGACAAGGCCTTCCACTGGGTGGCGCCGGCGATCCTCAAGGTGGTGGCCCCGGCGCCGGACGCGCCGCCGGGCGGCTGGGAGCGCTACGCCGGGCGCTACCGCAACTCGTGGGGCGATGCTCAGGTGCTGGTCGTCGACGGACGCCTGGCGATGCTCGACCCCTCGCAGCCGGACCCGATGCTGACCGTGTCCTGGCTGCACCCGGCCGGCGAGCACACGTTTCGCCTGGAGACACGGAACGGCTTCGGCGCCAACGGCGAGCCGGTCGTGTTCGAGCTGGACACCGATGGCCGCGTGCGCCGCGTGAAGATCGGCGAGAACTTCCTGACCCCTATCCCCCGCTGGTGAACGAGGAGGCGCGATGCTCGAGCTCGAGACTCCGCTGGACATCAAGCAGCACATCGGCCGCGAGCTGGGCCCGTCGGACTGGATGACCGTGGACCAGCCGATGATCGACAAGTTCGCCGACGCCACCGGCGACCACCAGTGGATCCACGTCGACGTCGCGCGCGCGAAGAAGGAGATGCCGGGCGGCAAGACGATCGCGCACGGCTATCTCACGCTCTCGCTGGTGCCCCGCCTGGCCGCCACGCTCACGCGGGTGAAGAAGCGCAGCCGCGGTGTGAACTATGGCTCCAACAAGGTGCGCTTCATCAGTCCGGTACCGGCCGGCGCTCGCATCCGCCTGCGCCAGCGCATCAAGAACGTGGAGGACATCACCGGCGGCGTGCGCGTGACCTCCGAGATGACCGTGGAGATCGAGGGCCAGGACAAGCCCGCCCTCGTCGCGGAGCTCATCGGCCAGCAGTACGTCTGAGCCTCAGGTCCGCGAGAGCGCCGGCAGCATGAAGGCGGCGCTGCCGGTGGTGAGCGGGCCGCGCGCCATGAGGCCGGCGAAGGCGCCGTCGCCGAGGGCCTGGGCGCGCGCGCGATCCCACGGCTCGGGCGTGAAGCTCTCGGCGAAGCGGTCGGGCACGAACAGCGTGATGACGCGGTCCACGTCGGCGCCGATCGCCTCCAGCAAGGCCGGCAGCGGCGGGATCTCCGTACCGACCACGTCGTAGAGCACCAGCGTCCGGCCGACCACCTCGTGCACGGTGACCACGTCGAGCCCGGCGTGGTAGTGCGCGCGCGAGAAGTCGCCCCAGCCCAGCAGGAGCGCGAAGACGAAGACCGTGCCGGTCTCCAGCGTCCCCAGCCGCGGCGACACGGGCGCGCGTCGCGCCAGGAGGCGGCGCAGCAGGCGCGCGTCGTCGGGCGTGGTGGTCAGCGCACGGCCCGGTCCCGCCGACTCCGGCGGCGACACCGGGCGCGTGAAGGCGTGCTCGGCCACGGTGCGGAAGCCGTGGCGCGCGTAGAACTCGGGGATGAGCGTCGTCAGCACGACCGTCCCGTAGCGCACGCGGCAGTGGGCCAGCGCGGCCTCCATGAGCGCGCTGGCGTGCCCGCGCCCGCGGCGTTCCGGATCGGTGCACACGGCGTGGATGGAGCCCACCATGCGCTGGCGGCCGCCGATCACCAGCGGCAGCTCGATCACGCCCACATGCGCGATCATGCGCTCGCCCTCGCGGTGGACGAACGGCGTGGAGATGGCCGCCCACGAGAAGCCCAGCGCGTCGGCCCGCACGATGACGGACGGGATCGTGGGCCAGACGCGTCCCAGGAGGGTGAGGAGGCGCGGGTCGATGGACGGCACGGGCGCATTCTAGCGAAGCCCGTCGCCTTGACTCGCCCCGGCGCGGCCAGTACAAGAGAAGGGATGGATGCCCGCCATCGTGACGTCCTGATCGCGACGATCCGCGAGTACATCGACTCGGCCGAGCCGGTGGGCTCCCGGGTGCTCGTCAAGCGGCACTTCCCGCACCTGTCGCCGGCCACGATCCGCAACGCGATGGCCGATCTGGAGGACATGGGCTACCTCGCGCAGCCGCACACGAGCGCCGGCCGGGTACCGACCGACAAGGCCTACCGGTTCTACGTCGAGTCGTTCCCGCCCGCACAGCGCTCGGGCGACGGCGCGCTGGCGCGCGCCCCGCGGCGGGCCGGCATCGAGGGCTTCATGGAGCAGGCCTCCTCCCACCTGTCGTCGGCCTCGCGGCTCACCGGCCTCCTGCTGGCCCCACCGCTCAAGCACACGACGATCAGCCGCGTGGACCTCATGCCGCTCGAGGACGATCGCGCGCTCGCCGTCATCGTCACCGACGCCGGCTGGATGACGGTGCGCGAGATCACGCTGGAGCCGCCGCTGGGCGCCGACGAGGTGCGCCGGGTCGCGCGCGAGCTGACACGCCGCTTCCGCGACCGCACCGTGGAGGCCATCGTCGCCATGGAGCAGGCCCCCGACGACCCGCTCGACGCCCTGCACACGCGCGCGCGGGGGGTCACCGAGCAGATCGTCGCCATGCTGCGCGGCCGCACGCTCTACGTGAGCGGCGCCATCAACATGCTCGATCACCCGGAGTTCTGGGACATCGAGACCACGCGCCAGCTCCTGCGCACCTTCGAGCAGAAGGAGCGGCTGGCCGAGCTGATGACCTCGCTGGCCGCCGACGAGGGCGTGCGGGTGACCATCGGCGACGAGAATCCGGTGAGCGAGATGCGCGAGTGCACCCTCATCACCTCGACCTACATGTATCGCGACCAGGTGCTCGGCATCCTGGGCGTCGTCGGGCCCCGGCGGCTGCCATACCCCGAGGTCATCTCGGTGGTCAACGAGACGGCCCGCCAGGTGACCGACGTGCTCTCGCGCGTCCGCCAGGACCTCTACCTGCCCTCCTGAGGCGGGCTCCGCGGGGCCCGCTGCTATAATTCCAGCGATGGACGACGCCACGCCGCACGAAACGCCGCACGAGGTCGCCGAGCCCGAGCTCGAAGAGCTGAAGCGCCAGCTCCAGGACAAGCAGGACCGCCTGCTGCGCGCGCTCGCCGACACCGAGAACCTGCGCCGGCGCGGCCAGCGCGACCGCGAGGACTACGTCAAGTACGCCAACGAGACGCTGCTGCGCGACCTGATCCCCGTGCTCGACAACTTCGACCGCGCGCTGGCCGCCGCCCGCGCCGCCGGCCAGGGCGGTAACGTGCTGAACGGCATCGAGCTGATCCAGCGCGAGCTGCTCCGGGTGCTGGAGAAGGCCGGGCTCAGCCGCTACTCCGCGGTGGGCGAGCGCTTCGATCCCACCCGCCACGAGGCGATCGCGCGCGTGGTCAGCGCGGACTCCGCGCCGGACACCGTCGTGCACGAGACGGCGGCCGGCTACCTGCTCAACGGCCGCGTCCTCCGCCCCGCGCTGGTGGCGGTGGCCGCCGCGCCCGACGAGGACGCCGCCTAAGGTGGCCCGCGACTACTACGAGGTCCTCGGCGTCTCGCAGGACGCCGGCGAGGCCGACCTCAAGAAGGCGTTCCGGTCGCTGGCCATGCAGTACCACCCCGATCGCAACCGCGGCGACAAGCAGGCCGAGGAGCGCTTCAAGGAGATCAACGAGGCGTACGCCGTGCTGTCCGATCCGGACAAGCGCGCGCACTACGACCGCTTCGGCAGCGCGCCGGGCACCGGCGGCGGCTCCGGCTTCGACGCGGGCTTCGGCTCGCTGTTCGAGGATCTCTTCGAGAACTTCCTGGGCGGCGGCGGGCGCGGCGGCCGGCGCACGCGCGCCGCGCGCGGCGAGGATCTCCAGTACGAGCTGAAGCTCACGCTGGAAGAGGCGGCGGCCGGCCTCGAGACGAAGGTCCAGATCCCGCGGCTCGAGTCGTGCGGCGCGTGCAACGGCAGCGGCGCCGAGGCGGGCACCCGCAAGGTCACCTGCGAGACGTGCGGCGGTCGCGGCGAGGTGCGCACGAGCCACGGCATCCTGACGGTGGCCCGGCCCTGTCCCCGCTGCCACGGCGAGGGCCAGATCAACAAGAGCCCGTGCAAGGAGTGCCGCGGCGAGGGCCGGCTGCGCACGGAGAAGTTGCTGAGCGTGAAGATCCCGGCGGGCATCGACGACGGCATGCAGCTTCGCCTCACCGGCGAGGGCTCGGGCGGCCTCAACGGCGGTCCGCCCGGCGATCTCTACGTGCTCGTGCGCCTGCGCGAGCACGCGATGTTCGCGCGCGACGGCAACGACCTCTACTGCGACCTGCCCGTCTCGTTCGCGCACCTGGCGCTGGGCGCCGAGCTCGACGTCCCCGTGCTCGGCGGCAGCGCGACCCTCAAGATCCCCGCCGGCAGCCAGCCGCACCAGCTCCTCCGCCTGCGCGGCAAGGGCATGCCGCACCTGCGTGATCGCGGCCAGGGCGACGCCGTCTACCGCCTGCTGCTCGAGGTGCCGCAGAAGCTCAACGCCAAGCAGCGCGAGGCGCTGGAGGCGTTCGATGCGGCCTCGAAGGAAAAGGGACCGCTGGCCACCTCCTTCCTCGAGCGCATGAAGAAGCTCCTCGGGTGACGACGGCAGCCGGCTCCACCGCCTACGTCGAGGCCGTGATCGACGTCGGCGACGAGGCGGCCGAGGCGCTGACCAATTTCCTCTGGGAGCAGGGCGCGGTCGGCGTCGTCGAGGAAGCGTTGCCGGCCGGGCCCGCGCGACTCCGCGCGTTCTTTCCCGTCAGCGCCGGCATCGACGCGCTCGCCGTGCGCATCGACGCTTACGTGGCCGGCCTGCGCGCGCTCGGCCTCGCGGCCGGTCCCCACGCCCGCGTGACGTCGCTGGCCGACGCCGACTGGGCGGCGGCGTGGCGCGAGCACTTCCGCCCCGTGGCAGTGGGCAAGCGGCTGCTGATCGCGCCGCCCTGGGAGACGCCGGCCGCGGGCGATCGCCTCGTGCTCACGATCGAGCCCGGCCGCGCCTTCGGCACCGGCCACCACGGCACCACGGCCGGCTGCCTCGAGCTGCTGGAGTCGATCGTTGCGGTCGAGCAGCCGGCGCGCGCGCTCGACCTCGGCACGGGCTCCGGCATCCTTGCCATCGCGGCGGCCCGCCTGGGCGTTGCCAGCGTGCTGGCCTGCGACAGCGATCCCGACGCGATCGCCGCCGCCGCGTCGAATGCCGCGCTCAACGGCGTGGCCGACCATGTGCACGCGTCGATCGCGGACGTGGCCACGCTGGCGGCCGAGCCCGCGCCGCTCGTGCTCGCCAACCTGCTCGCGGCCGCGCATCGCGTGTTCGCCGCCCGCTACGCGACGCTGGTCGGCGCGGGCGGCATCCTGGTCGCCGGCGGCCTGCTCGACGCCGAGGCCGACGACGTCGCCCGCGCGCTCGCCGTCCACGGTTTCCGGCGCGAGGCCGCCCGCAACCTCGAGGGGTGGACGAGCCTCGCCCTCCGTCATGCGCCGCTTCACGCTTCCGCCTGAGCGCGTCGTCGACGGCCGCGTGACGTTCGACGCCGGCGAGTCGCGCCACCTCGCCCGCGTCCTGCGCCTGCGCCCCGGCGACACCGTGGTGGCGACCGATGGCGCCGGCCGCGACTACACGGTGCGCCTCGACACCGTCGGGGAGGCCGCCACCGGCACCGTCCTCGCCGCCGAGCGCGGCACACCCGAGTCGCCGCTGGCCATCACGCTCGTGCAGGGCGTGCCCAAGGGCGACAAGATGGAGGCCATCGTGCGCGCGGCCACCGAGCTCGGCGTGGCGCGCGTGCGACCCGCCCTCTGCGAGCGGACGATCGTGCGCCTCGAGCCCGGACGCTGGCGTGAGCGCGCGCGGCGCTGGCAGCGCGTGGCGCGCGAGGCCGCCAAGCAGTGCGGGCGCGCCGTCATCCCCGAGGTCGAAGCGCCGCGACCACTGGTCGAGTGGCTGGCCGCGAAGGACCCGGTGGACCTCGCGCTCTGCTTCTGGGAAGGCGGCGGTGTGCCCCTGGCCCAGGCGCTCGGCGACATGCGCGCCGCGCGCTCGGCGCTGCTCGTGGTCGGTCCCGAGGGCGGCCTGTCCCCGGCCGAGGTCGACGCGGCGCGCACGCACGCCCTCACGGTCACCTCGCTCGGCCCGCGGATCCTACGGACCGAGACCGCCGGGCCCGCCGTCGTCGCCCTCCTCCAGGCGCGCTTTGGCGACCTGCGATGAGCGCGGGGTGGGAGCACTTCGAGGTCGAGGCCGACGTGGGCGTGCGCGCGTGGGGCGACACGCGCGCAGCGGCGTTCGCCCAGGCGACGCTCGGGGTGTTCGCGCTCCTCGTCGAGCCCGCCGAGGTCGACGCGCGCGAGCAGCGCGAGGTGCGGGCCCAGGCCGACGGCCCGGAATCGCTGCTGGTGGCGTGGATCGACGAGTGCCTGTACGTGCACGACATCGAAGGCTTCGTGGTCCGCGAGGTCGAGATGACGGTCTGCAGCGATACGCTCGCCCATGGCCTGCTGCGGGGCGAGCCGATCGACCCGGCCCGGCATCACCTGGGCACGGTGGTGAAGGGGGCCACCTACCACACGGTCGCCATCGGCGTCCGAGACGGGGTGCACGAGGCCCGGATCATCGTCGACGTCTAACATGAGCCCTGTCTCATAAACGAGACTGTGGGCACGTTCGTCCGTGTCATCGGAGGGACGGTTTCGGCCCCGCCGGGTTCGCGTCGAGAGCTCAACTCATTGATTCTGAATCGTTTATAAAGTCTTCGATCTAGTGGCACCCTACGTGCTCATACCACGGGTAGCATGCGACAGCAGACCATCCGGAAGGCGGTTTCACTCGAGGGCGTCGGACTCCATTCGGGCAAGCGGGTCAAGGTGACCCTGTCCCCGGGGCCGGCCGACTCCGGCATCGTGTTCCGAGCCGGTGCGGGCGGCGAGCCGATCCCGGCGGCGCCCGAAAGCGTGGTCGATTCCCACTACGCGACGACCCTCGGCCACAACGGCTCCCGCATCCAGACCGTGGAGCACCTGATGGCCGCGGCGGCGGGCCTCAGCATCGACAACCTCGACGTGGTCGTGGACGGCAGCGAGATTCCCGCGATGGACGGCAGCGCCAAGCCCTTCGTCGCGCTGCTCGCGACTGCGGGCCGTACCACCCAGGGCGCGCGCCGCCGGCCCATCACCATCACGCAGCCGCTCCACGTGGGCGGCGGCAACCGGTGGCTCCAGATCGTGCCGGCCGCCCAGTTCCGCATCAGCTACACGCTCGACAACGATCATCCGGCCATCGGCATGCAGGCGCTCTCGTGCGTGCCGACGGAGCAGTCCTTCATCGAGGACTACGCGCCGGCTCGCACCTACGGCTTCCTGAAGGACCTCGGGATCATGCGCAAGCACGGCCTGGCGCTGGGCGGCTCGCTCGACAACGCCATCGTCGTCGGCAAGCGCGGCACGCTCAACGGCCTGCGCTACCGCGACGAGTTCGTGCGCCACAAGGTGCTCGATCTCATCGGCGACCTCGCGCTGCTGGGCCGCCCGCTCCTCGGTCACGTGATCGCTCGCAACGCCGGCCACGCGCTCAACTTCGAGCTCGTCGTGGCCGTCCAGCGCGCCCTCGGTCTCGAGCGCCGCCCCGCCGGCGCCACCCTCCGCCTCGCCCCTGTCCGCGAAGCCGTCAGCGACAGCTTCACCCCCGCACCCGCCCCGGCCACTATCTGAATCACGTCCGTTAACGACTGAATCACGTCGGTTAACGAGGCGCGCCACGGCTCCACCGGGGCGCGACGAGCGACGGCTTCCCCCCGCGCCCGCTCCGCGACGATCTGAAGCACGTCGGTTAACGA
>QHRW01000029.1:0-26276 GCA_003220265.1 Candidatus Rokuibacteriota bacterium
GTCGACTCCGATGGCTGCCGCCACCGGCGCATCGTGGCTGGGCGAGACTAACCGGCCTATTCGTTCGCCAATGCTTCGGAGGACATCCTCCGGATCTTCACGTGGGCCTGTGACGTGCTTAGCATTCGATGGCGCCGCGCTTGTTCGAGTGGGTCCCACAGCAAGTGGCTCTGCCGCTCATGGTTCCCAGCGCATTCCATCCTCGCTGAGGAACACCTCCACACCTGGCGCGTGACGGCGCGCTTCGGCGAGCATGTCCTCCGGCGAGACCCACATCGGCGCGGGTGTATGAAACATCGCGAGCGCGCGCACGCCGGCTTTCGCCGCTACGCGTCCCGCGTCGGCCGCGGTCGAGTGGCCCACGCGATGAAGTAGCTCGGCGCGTGCGTCGGTCCCGCCGACCTCGTGGATGAGCAAATCCGCGCCGCGCGCGGCTTCGACGAGCGCCTCGCACGGGCGCGTGTCGCCGCTGTACACGACGCGCGCGCCGCCGGCGCTCACCACGCACGCCGCCGCCTCGCCGCCGGGCGGGAGATGATCGACGGGCACCAGCGTCAGCGTCGCCCCGCCGTCCACGCCGACGCTCGAGTTCGGCGCCGGCGTTCGCCACTTCAGCCGCTCGCCGAAGACCGCATCGGCGGAGGCGTCGGCGGCGGCGAGCGACGCGCGGATGGCGGCGGAGCTCGCCGCGAGCGCGTGAACGTCGACGGGCGGCGGTGGCGCGCCCGTGCGATAGGCCGCGTAGAACATGTACATGAGAAGGGGCTCGAGCCCGCCCACGTGGTCCAGATGCCGGTGGCTCAGGAACACGTGCCGAACGCTGAGCGGATCGACCTCGCAGGCGAGCAGGCGCCGCACCACGCCGAGGCCGCCGCCCACGTCGAGCAGGAACGACGTCCCGGCGGCCTGCACGAGCATGGCCGCCTGGTAGCGCTCGGGGTTGAGGGCGCCTCCGGTGCCGAGGAACACGACGCGCGGACGCTCCATCGCGCCAGAGGATAGCACCGGCCCGCGGAGTGCGTGCTATCCTCAGCCGGACATGCACTCGCCGGGCGCCATCGCCTTCCAGATCGGCCCGATCGTCATTCGCTGGTACGGGATCCTGATGGCGCTCTCCATCGTCGTCGGCCTCTGGATCGGTCACCGGCAGGCGCGGCGCGAGGGCTTGCCGGCCGACGACATCATCACGATCGGCCAGTGGTCGATCCTGGCCGGCCACTGGGATTACTACGGCCAGTTCCCGAAGAAGATCTTCGCCGTGTGGGAAGGCGGCCTCGCCATCCACGGCGGCCTCATCGTCGGTCCGCTCGTCGGCATCTGGCTCGCGCGGCGCTGGCACGTGCCGATCCTGCGCGGGCTCGACGTCACGGCCCCTTCGTTCGCGATCGGGCAGGCCATCGGCCGATGGGGGAACTTCTTCAACGAGGAAGCGTTCGGCATGCCCACGAACTTTCCGTGGAAGCTCTACATCTCGCCGCCGCACCGCCCGCCGGGGTTCACCCAGTACGAGTACTTCCACCCGACGTTCCTCTACGAGTCGCTGTGGGACCTCGGCGTGTTCCTCCTGCTGATTTTCTGGCTCCGTCCGCGGCTGAAGTCGCAGCCCGGCGCGCTGTTCTTCTCCTACATCGGGCTCTACTCGATCGGACGCTTCATCATCGAAGGCATCCGTCTCGACAGCTTCTGGCTCGGGCCCTTCCGCGTCGCCCAGCTCGCCAGCCTCGTCGGCGTGCTGGTGGCGATCGTCGGCCTCGCCTGGAGCCGCCGCCGCGCCGCCACCGCCCGAAGTACGTAGCGGTTCGAGCGGGCGTGTCGCCCGTCGTTACAATAAGCCCATGCACGTCGAACGCGTGTCGCCCTATCTCTGGCGCGTGCCGCAGGACAAGGGGCGCGGCATGCGCGTGCCCGGCCTCGTCGTCGCCGACGACGCGCTGATGGAAGCGATCCGCAGCGACGCCTCGCTCGAGCAGATCGCCAATGGCGCCACGCTGCCCGGCATCGTCAAGGCCTCGCTGGCCATGCCCGACATCCACCAGGGCTATGGGCTGCCGGTCGGCGGCGTGGTGGCCACCGACGCCGAGCGGGGCGTCGTCAGCCCCGGCGCGATCGGCTTCGACATCAACTGCGGCGTGCGGCTGCTACGCACGGGCCTCGACGCCGAGGAGATCGCACCGCGCGTGCGCGACCTGGTGGACGCGCTGTACGCGACGATCCCCACCGGCGTCGGCGCGGGCTCCACCGTGTCGCTGACGCCGCGCGAGCTCACGGCCGTGATGGAGGACGGCGCGGCGTGGGCGGCCTCGCGCGGGTACGGCGAGCGCGAGGACCTGGCGCACATCGAGTCGGAGGGCCGGCTGGCCGGCGCGCGGTCCGATGCCGTCTCGCCGCACGCGCGCGAGCGGGGCCTGCGCCAGCTGGGTTCGCTCGGCTCCGGCAATCATTTCCTCGAGCTGCAGGTGGTCGAGGAGATCTACGACGCGGAAGCCGCCGCGCGCTTCGGCGTGCGCGCGGGCCAGCTCACGGTGATGATCCACACCGGCTCGCGCGGCGTCGGCCACCAGGTGTGCACCGACTACCTGAAGACCACGGGCGCCGCGCTCAAGCGGTACGGCATCAGCGTGCCCGATCGGCAGCTCGCCTGCGCGCCGATCGACTCGCCCGAGGCCGCCGACTATCTCGGCGCCATGCGCGCGGCGGCCAACTTCGCCTTCGCCAACCGGCAAGTGCTGGCGCACGCGGCGCGTGACGTGCTCGAGCGCGTCCTCGGCCGCTCGCCGCGTGACCTCGCCATGCGCGTCGTGTACGACGTGGCCCACAACATCGCCAAGGAGGAAGAGCACGAGGTGGACGGCCGCCGCCGCCGGCTGATCGTCCATCGCAAGGGTGCCACGCGCGCCTTTCCCGGCCAGCCGGTCATCGTCCCCGGCGACATGGGCCGCTACTCGTACCTCCTCGTCGGCACCGAGGCGGCGATGCGCGAGACCTTCGGCTCCACCTGCCACGGCGCCGGGCGCCGCATGAGCCGCACGGCGGCCAAGAACGCCGCCCGGGGGCGCCGCATCGACCAGGAGCTGGAGGCGCGGGGTGTCGTGGCGCGGGCGACGGGCCGGGACGCGCTGGCCGAGGAGATGCCGGAGGCCTACAAGGATGTCCGCGAAGTCGTGGACGTCGTCCACCGCTTCGGGATCTCCACGCGGGTGGCCCGGCTCAAGCCGATCGGGGTCATCAAGGGCTGACGGCCCGGCGGGGCCCCACCCCTATACTGGTTGGGCCGTGGCTCTGAGGGTCGGACTCATCGGCTTCGGGTACTGGGGCCCGAATCTCGCCCGCAATTTCGGCGAGATCCGCGGCGTGAGCGTCACCGCCGTGGCCGACCGGCGCGCGGACCGCCGCGAGGCCGTCGCCGCGCGCCACCCCGCGGTGCGTCTCTTCGAGGATCCCGCCGAGCTCATCGCCCGCCCCGACGTCGATGCCGTCGTCGTGGCCACGCCCGTCTCGACCCACTACGAGCTCGGCCTGGCCGCGCTGAAGGCCGGCAAGGACGTGCTGATCGAGAAGCCCCTGGCCGCCACCGGCGCCGAGGCCGAGATGCTGGTGGAGGTGGCCGCGCGCGAGGGGCGCGTGCTGATGGTCGATCACACGTACGTGTATGCCGGCGCCGTCCGCAAGATCGCCGACCTCGTGGACACCGGCGAGCTGGGTGAGATCCGCTACTACGACTCGCTGCGGATCAACCTCGGGCTCTTCCAGAGCGACGTCAGCGTGATGTGGGACCTGGCCATCCACGACATCGCGCTGCTGCAGTACCTGGTGCGCCGCCGGTTCCTCACCGTGCAGGCCACGGGCGGCTGTCACCTGGGCGAGGGGCTCGAGAGCGTGGCCCACCTCACGCTGGGGCTCGACGGCGGCGCCCAGGCGCACGTCAACGTGAGCTGGATCTCGCCGGTGAAGATTCGCCAGACGATCATCGTCGGCGATCGCAAGATGCTGCTCTACGACGACCTGGAGCCCGACGAGAAGATCAAGGTCTACGACCGCGGCGTCGTCTTCGACGAGGATCGGCCGGCGCTGCTGCGCGATTATCGCATCGGCGACATGTGGTCA
The DNA here is from genome assembly GCA_003220265.1 of Candidatus Rokuibacteriota bacterium. Taxonomy (GTDB): domain Bacteria; phylum Methylomirabilota; class Methylomirabilia; order Rokubacteriales; family CSP1-6; genus AR5. The sequence continues at coordinate 4,105 of QHRW01000029.1, forward strand.
CCGCGCGTGGATCGGCGCGAGGCGCTGGCGGGCGTGTGCGCGCACTTCGTGCAGTGCGTGCAGACGCGGGCCCGGCCGCTGACCGGCGGCCCCGAGGGCGTGGAGAGCGTCCGCGTGCTGGAGGCGGCCCAGTGGTCGCTGCGCCACGCCGGCCAGCTGGTGAAGCTGTGAAGGCCATCGCGCCCGACGTGGTCCTGGGCAAGGACGTCCGCGTGGCCGACTTCGTCAACCTCTACGGCTGCCGCATCGGCGACGAGAGCCGCATCGGCCCCTTCGTCGAGATCCAGAAGCGCGCGGTGGTGGGGCGGCGCTGCAAGATCGGGAGCCACTCGTTCATCTGCGAGGGCGTCACGCTGGAGGACGAGGTCTTCGTCGGCCACGGCGTGATCTTCGTCAACGACCGCTTCCCGCGCGCGACCACCGAGGGCGGCGCGCTGGCCGGCGACGGCGACTGGACGTGCGAGCCCACGCTGGTGAAGCGCCGTGCCTCCATCGGCTCCGGCGCCACGATCCTGTGCGGCGTGACGATCGGCGAGGAGGCCATCGTGGGGGCCGGGTCGGTCGTCACCCACGACGTGGCCGCCCGCACGGTCGTGGCCGGCAACCCGGCGCGCGCCATCCGCACGCTGTGAGCCGCCAGCCGCTCGTCGATCTCGCCGCCCAGTACCGCGAGGTGCGCGACGAGCTGCTGCCCGAGATCGAGCGCCTCATGGCCTCGGGCGCCTTCGTCGGCGGCGAGGCCGTCGCGCGCTTCGAGTCGTCGTTTGCCGCGCTCTGCGGCGCGCCCCACGCGGTCGGCGTGGCCAACGGCACCGATGCCCTCCACCTGGCGCTGCGCGCGCTCGGCGTGGGGCCGGGCGACGAGGTCGTCACGGTGCCCAACACGTTCGTGGCGACCGTGGAGGCGATCGTCCACGCCGGCGCCCGCCCGGTGCTGGTGGACGTCCGTCCCGACACGCTGGTGATGGACGTCGCCGCGCTCGACGGCGCGCGCACGTCGCGCACGCGCGCGGTGATTCCCGTGCATCTCTACGGGCGCCTCGTCGAGGTGGAGCCGATCGAGCGCTGGTGCGCGACGCGCGCGATCGCGCTGCTGGAGGACGCCGCCCAGGCCCACGGCGCCTGCCGCGCCGGCCGGCGCGCCGGTGCCTTCGGCGACGCCGCCGCGTTCAGCTTCTACCCGGCCAAGAACCTGGGTGCTGCCGGCGAGGCGGGCGCCGTCGTCACGCGGCGCGCGGACGTCGCCGCGCGCGTGGCGCGGCTGCGCGATCACGGCCAGGGCGAGCGCTATCACCACGACCTGGTCGGCTACAACAGCCGGCTCGACGCGCTGCAGGCCGCGGTGCTGTCGGTGAAGCTGCGACGGCTGGAGGCGTGGAACGCGCGCCGGCGCGCGCTGGCCGCCATCTATCACGAGCGGCTCGGCAAGGTGAAGGCGCTCGAGTGTCTGCCGGCGCCGGCCGAGGCCGAGAGCCACGTCTATCATCTCTTCGTCGTGCGCTGCGCCGGGCGCGAGGCGCTGCGAGCCGCGCTGACGGCGCGCGGTATCGACACCGGCCTGCACTATCCCGTGCCGATTCATCGGCAGCGCGCCTGGGCGGACCTGGGCTACGCCGAGGGCGCGTTCCCGGTGGCGGAGACCGCCGCCCGCAGCGTGCTGAGCCTGCCGATCTATCCGCAGATGACCGACGACGCCGTCCATCGCGTGTGCGACGCCATCGAGGCGTGCGCGTGAGCGCGCTGGCCGGGCGCGCGGTCCTCGTCACCGGCGGCGCCGGCTTCATCGGCAGCCACCTGGTCGACGCACTGGTCGCGGCCGGCGCCCGGGTCCGCGTGCTGGACGACTTCTCGTCCGGCCGCCGCGAGAACCTGGCCGCGGCGGGCACGCGCGTCGAGGTCGTCGAGGGCGACGTGTGCGACGAGCGTGCGCTCGACCACGCGCTCGCCGGCGCGGACACCGTCATGCACCTGGCCACGCGGTGCGTGCGGCTCTCGCTGTCGGACCCCGAGGACGTGCATCGCGTCAACAGCCACGGCACGCTGCGCGTGCTGCTGGCCGCGCGGCGCCACGGCGCCCGCCGGGTCGTGTACGTGTCGTCCTCGGAGGTGTACGGCAGCGGCGTGAAGGTGCCGATGACCGAGGACCATCCGCTGGAGCCGACGACGGTCTACGGCGCCACCAAGCTGGCCGGCGAGCTCTACACCCAGGCAATGACGCGCTCGTTCGGGCTGCCGACCATCGTGGTGCGGCCGTTCAACACGTACGGCCCGCGCGCCCACTTCGAGGGCGTGTACGGCGAGGTCATCCCGCGTTTCACCGTGCGGCTGCTCAACGGACGCCGGCCGGTGATCTTCGGCGACGGGCTGCAGACGCGCGACTTCACCTACGTGGGCGACACGGTGCGCGGCCTCGTGGCGGCGGTCTCGGTGCGCGAGGCGACGGGCCGCGTGTTCAACCTGGCGCGCGGCGAGGAGGTCACGGTGCGCCGGCTGGCCGAGCTGCTCGCCAAGGCGATCGATCCCACGCTGTCGCCCGAGTTCACGGAGGCACGGCCGGCCGACGTGCGCCGCCACTGGGCCGATGTCTCCCGCGCGCGCGCCGAGCTCGGGTTCGAGGCGCCCGTGTCCATCGAGGAGGGGCTGGCGCGCTACGTGGCGTGGTTCCGGGAGACCTATCCCGATCCCGCCGCCTGCCTGCGCGACGAGGTCGTGCGCAACTGGTGAGCGCGATGATCCCGGTCAGTCGACCGCACTTCGGCATCGAGGAAGAGCAGGCCGCCGTGGCCGCGCTGCGCAGCGGCTGGGTCACGCAGGGGCCGCGCGTGGCGGAGTTCGAGCGCGCGTTTGCCGCGGCGCTCGGCCAGCTCGAGGCGATCGCGGTGTCCTCGTGCACGACCGGCCTGCACCTCGTCCTGCACGCGCTCGGCATCGGCCGCGGCGACGAGGTGATCGTGCCGTCGCTATCCTTCATCGCGACGGCCAACGCCGTTGCGCACGCGGGCGCCACGCCCGTCTTCGCCGACATCGACCTCGCCACCTACAACCTCGACGCGGCCTCGGCGGCGAAGACGATCTCGCGCCGGACGAAGGCGATCCTGCTCGTCCACCAGGTCGGGCTTCCCGCCGACGTCGCCGCGTTCCGCCGGCTGGCCCGGCGCGCCCGTGTGAGGCTCATCGAGGACGCTGCCTGCGCGATCGGCTCGCAGGTGAACGGCCGGCCGGTCGGTGCGGATGCGGACGTCGCCGTGTTCAGCTTCCACCCGCGAAAGCTGGTGACGACCGGGGAGGGCGGGATGATCGTCACGCGCAGCCGCGCGCTGGCCCGGCGGCTGCGCTCGCTTCGTCATCACGGCGTGTCGATGTCGGACTTCGCCCGGCACGCCTCCGGCAAGGTCGTGATCGAGGCGTATCGCGAGGTCGGCTACAACTACCGGATGACCGATCTGCAAGCCGCGGTCGGCCTCGTCCAGCTCGGGCGCCTGCCGGAATTCATCGCGCGACGGCAGGAGCAAGGCGCGCGCTACGATCGCGCGTTCGCCAAGCATCCGGCGCTGGCCATCCCTGACGTCGCCCCGGACGTGGGCTTCAACTACCAGACGTACCTGCTGCGCCTGCTGCCCGGTGCGCGCGTCAGCCGCGACGCGTTGATGCAGCGATTGCTGGAGCAGGGGATCGCCACCCGGCGGGGCGTCATGGCCGCGCACCGCGAGCCCGCCTACAAGAAGACCCGCCTGCGCGTGCCGCTGCCGGCGACCAACGAGGCGAACCGCACGGCGATCGTGCTTCCCCTCTACCACGCGATGACCGCGGCCGACCAGGACCGCGTGATCGAGGCCGTGCTCTCGGTCGTCTAGGTCGACCGGCGCCGGACGGCCACGAGCCGGTGGCCGAGCTGGGCGGGCGAGGCGCGCCGGATGGGTGCGGTGGTCAGGATCTCGAAGCTCCAGAGGGCCGCGAGCTTGGCGTGCAGCGCGCGCGTGTCGTAGCGATCGGGCACGACGTACATGTAGGGCACGCGCTCGCGCAGCAGCGCGTCGTCGTAGCGGCCGCCGTGGAGCACCCGCGCGATACCGAGCAGCAGCCGATCGCTCGCGCGGCCGCGCATCTTCCGCAACCCTCGCCGCAGCCCCACCAGCAGCCGATTGCCGAGGGCTCCGGTGGGCATCGTGTACACGAGGAGCCCGCCCGGCACGAGATCGCCGGCGATCTTGCCGAAGAGCGCCTCGTCGGACGCGGGAATCGCATAGAGCACGCTCTCGGAGACGATCACCTCGTACGGACCGCCGGAGAAGACCAGGTAGTTGGCGGCCGTGAGCGTGACGCGGTCGGCGGCCGGATGCCGGCGCCGCGTCGACTCCGCCACGGCGATGCTCGCCGCGGAGAGATCGACGCCCGTCACCGTCGCCCGCGGCAGCACGTCCGCCAGCGCCAGCGTGTTGAGGCCGGTGCCGCAGCCGAGATCGAGCACGCGTAAGGCGCGGGCCGGATCGACGTACTGCAGGACGGTCTCGACGACGCGATTGTGGCGGTGGGGCGGAACGGTGAACGTGTGGCCGGCGAGGATCTCCGGGTTGGCGCCGGTCATCCGGGATAGCCCCAGACGCTCACGTCGAGCCCGGTGAGCGTGGCGAAGCGTCGTACCGACGCCGTCATGCGCTCGCGCAGCGTGTGCTCGAGGCCGGCCTCGAGGGGCGGTCCCATCTCCCGCGCGGAATTGATGACGCCGAGGTCGTCGGCGCCGAGCGGCGCCGCCCGGACGCCGATGAAGCGCTGGATGTCGGCGAGCACGGGTTCCGGCCTGGCGACGAGGTCCTCGTAGAGCAGGAAGCGCACGCGCGCGCGCCCGAGAGCCGAGAACCAGCGCTCGGCGAAGACGTCGTAGCGGCCGCGCGGCAGGTAGTCGTACGGCCGCGCGTAGTCGCGCTCGGGCGGGAGCGGGCTCGGCCGCCGGCCCTCGAGTCGCAGCGCCTCGTCGAAGCCGAGCGTCTCCAGCCCGTTCTTCTTCGTCCACAAATAATTCGAGTAGGCGCGTCCGACCGGCTCGCGCACGACGAACAGCATCCGCACTTCGGGCAGATGGCGCTGGATCAGCCGGCAGGCCGCCTCGTTCTCGAGATAGTAGCTGGTCTTCTCGCCGAGCCCACGGCGCCCGCCGGCGGGCGCGAACAGCTCGGCGTAGCGGGCGGCGTAGACCGGCCACGTCTGCTCGGCGCCCATGAACACCTTGGGCTCCGGCATGTAGGGCTTCGCCATGTAGACGTCGGGATGGCGGTCGAGGGCGTGGCAGAGGAAGTTGGTGCCGGAGCGCGGCGCGCCGCCGATGATGAACGTGGGGCGAGCGGCGTCAGCCATCGACCGGCCGCACGTCGGCCCACGGGCACCACTCGAGCGGGTTGGCGGCGCTCACGTCGCGCCGCACGCGAATGCGCCGCACCGCGCCCAGGAACATGACGTGCGTGCCCAGGCGAACCTCGTCGACCACCTCGCAGTCGAAGTGCACCGGCAGGTCGGTCAGCACCGGCGCCGGCCCCCCGCGCGCCACGACCAGCCCGGCTTGCGCGACCTTGTCGCCGGCCGCCTGCCACGAGACGTTCCCCGCGTACTTGATGGCCTCCACGATGCGCTCGCCGATGAACGGCACGCCGCAGCCGAACGCGCGGTTCTTGCGGATCAGCTCCAGCGTGAGGCGCGGCGCGTAGCGCTCGTTGATGGCGGCATAGCCCACGCACGGCGCGATGACCAGCGGTTGCCGGCTCAGCACCGTGGTGGAGCCGCACGGCATGAGGTTGGGGCGACCGTCGGCGGCCCACGTCGTGATCATTCCGACCGACGAGGGAAAGAAGCACGGCCAGCGCGCGCGGTCGTTATCCACCTCGACCTGGTCGGCTTTCTCGGACGGCAGGCGCTTCACGGCCATGCCGTCGGCGAGCTCGTCGGCCTCGAACGCAATCGTGCCTGCCGACGGAAACGCGTAGTGCGGCGTGTAGGGCTTCTGGTAGCCGGCGCCGGGGCCCGCGGCCTTCGTGCGCGGCGCCGCTCGCGTGACCGCGGCCGGCGACCACGCGGGCAGGCTCCGCCAGCGGATCTGGCTGCGGCCCTCGGCGATGTCGCGGCGGAGCTGGATCGCCGTGACCTCGAGGAAGTACACGCGATGGCTGCCGACATCGAGCCACGGCTGCGGATAGATCGGCTGGCCCTCGAAGTCGCGTCCCGGACGGACGAGGCGCCCCTCGTAGACGAGGTAGGCGTCGGTGAAGACGGGCGCGGCGCTCGTCAGCGCGCGGCGCGTGGCCAGCCCGCTCCGGGTGAGGCGCGCCGACGTCTCGCGCTCGGGCGTCGTCTCGATGGCGGCCAGCGCGCGGTCGAGCGCCGGACCCGGCGGCAGCAGCTGCACGGCCGCGCCGCCCCCGGCCTCCAGGACGGTGGTGAAGGCGCGGCGCGCGTAGTGACGGTCGGACAGCGGCTCGACGCAGAAGGACAGCGCCAGCACGTAGGGGAAGCGGTTGACGATCGAGGGCCCGACGACGCGCTCGAGCACCATCGCCGCGCCGTGGGCCGCGGTGACGAGGCACACGGGCGACGGGAACAGCGCGGGCCAGCGACTGTCCGCGGCCACCGCCGCGTCCGACTCCGGCAACCGCCGCTGCCACATGCCGCCGGTGGTCCGCTTCCAGCCGGTGGCCGCGAGATCGTCGCGCGGCCAGAGATAACGATGGGGCTGCAGCGCCGCGCTGAGCGCCGCGGCGCTCACGCCGCCACCTCGCACGTGGCGCGACGCTGCAGCTCGGCCAGCGCGTCCGCCGGGGCCGTCAGCTGGAAGCGCCCGCTCGAGCGCAGCCACGCGAGCAGCTCGCCGTAGGCGTCGATCCGGCGCGCGGTGTCGGTGAACGTGGGATCCGGGTGGGTGAGCAGCACCGCCGGCGCCCCAACGCGCGCGAGCTGCGAGGCCTTGCGCCGGCAGAGATCGAGCGTGGCCGCGCGATCGAGGCCCAGCGCCAGCAGCTCACCGTCGCGCGGCAGCGTCGTGGGCACGACCGTCAGGCTCCGATGACTAACCGGGAACGGACTGCCGAGGCCGTCGCCGGGGTGCGGCCACACGAGCGCCGAGTCGCTCGTCGAGAAGTCCACGCGCACCCGGCGCGCCATGCCCTCGTAGAGGCTCGGGGAGCGCAGAAACGCGGGAGCACGGAAGGCGCCGCTGTCGAGCGGCCCCAGGGCCGCCTGGGCGCGCGCGATGCGCCGCTCGACGTCCGCCGGCTCCAGGTACGCGAGCCGATTGTCGTGCGTGGTGTCGTGCACGCCGAAGGCGTGACCGCGCTCGGCCCACGAGGCGAGCGTCTCGCGCGCCCACGCGTAACGATGCGTGACGACGAAGGTCAGGCTGGACAGGCCGAGCGATTCCTCCACGGCCAGCAGGCGCGGCAGCGTGGCCAGGCCCTCGCCAGTGTCCACGTCGTGCGTGAGCACGAGCGGCACGGGGCGGCCGTCACCCTCCGGCGCGCGCTCCAGCACGTCGAGATAGCGCGCGATCAGCCGCTCGATGCGGCCCTGTCGCGCGGCGAACGCCGAGCGGGCCGCGCGCTTCACCCAGGCGGGGGTCGCGAAGTAGAGCGCAGGAAAGCGGGAGTAGAGCGGGCGACGCTGGTCGGCGCCGTGCAGCCCGGCCAGCGTGGGCATCGGCGCGCTCACGAGCGCGCGCGCTCCAGCTCGAAAGTGGCGTCCTCGACGAACCAGAGCGGCCGGCGCTTGACCTCGTGGAAGGTCCGCCAGATGTACTCGCCGAGGATGCCGAGCGCCAGCGTCTGCACGCCGCCGAAGAAGCACACGGCCGCGAACAGCATCGTCCAGCCGCGCACGCTGCCGTAGAGGGAATAGATCGCGAGCTGGTAGACAATGCCGGTGAACGCCAGCGCGCAGGAGAGCACGCCGATCCACGTGATGACGCGCACGGGCAGGTGCGAGTAGCTGGTGAAGACGTCGATGGCCGTGTGGATCATGCGCCGCACACTCCAGCCGCTCTGGCCGCGGGTACGCTCCTCGCGCACGTACGGCACCTCGGCCGCGGCGTAGCCCTGCATGGCGACCAGGCCGAAGATCGTGCGGAAGTCCTCGTGCATCGTCGTCAGGTTGCGCGCGACGACTCGATCGATCAGGCAGAAGGAGCCGGTGCCCTGCGCGGGATAGGTGGGCAGCGCGTAGCGGCGGACCAGCCAGTGGAACGCGCGCGAGAACGCCTTGCGGTGCCACGCCTCGCGCCGGCGCGCGGCCCGCACGCCCCACACCACCTTGAAGCCTTCTTCCCAGCGCCGCACGAGCTCGGCCATCACGGCCGGCGGATCCTGCATGTCGGCGGCGAGTACCACGATGGCGTCGGCGTCCGCGCACTGGATGCCGGCCGAGATGGCGAGGTGCGCGCCGTAGTTGCGGTTGAGCCGGATCGCGCGGACGTTCGGATGGCGGCGGGCCAGGCCGGTCAGCAGGGCCCAGGAGCGGTCGCGGCTGCCGTCGTCCACGAAGACGACGCGCCAGTCGACCTGGGGGGCCTTCTCGCGAAAGACGCGGCTGACTTCGTCATAGAGGGCGGAGAGGTTGCCCTCCTCGTTCAGGACCGGCACCACGACTTCGACGGTCCGACGTTGGCTCGGGTGTGCCACCTCCCTATGGTAGACTGGCCTGCATGTCTTGGACTCTAAAGAAAAAAGCTCTCTCTCTGCTCGATGCCGAGCAGGGCACGGTGCACAAGGACTGGGGTGGCAAGATCGCGGTCGCCCTGGTCTACCCCAACAGCTACGCCGTGGGGATGTCCAACCTGGGCTTCCAGACGATCTACCGGCACCTGAACGAGCTGCCCGACGTGGTCTGCGAGCGGGTCTTCTTGCCGGACGCCGCCGACGTCGCCGAGCTGGCCCGGACCCGGTCGGTCCCCTTCTCGCTGGAGTCGCAGCGCCCGCTGACCGACTTCCACATGATCGGCTTCTCGGTCACCTACGAGGGCGACTACATCAACGCCCTGCGCATCCTCGACCTGGCCGGCATCCCGCTGCGCGCCGCCGCACGGCGTCCGCACGACCCGCTGGTTCTCATGGGCGGCGTGTGCGCGTTCTCCAATCCCGAGCCGATCGCGCCCTTCATGGACTTCGTGGTGGTGGGCGAGGGCGAGGAGCTCGTCGGCGAGCTGATCGCCGCCTACCGCGAACGGTATCGCGATCGCTCGAGCTTTCTCGACCTGCTGACCGGTCTCGAGGGCGTGTACGTGCCCGAGCGCTACGACGTCAGCTACGCCGCCGACGGCACGCTGGCCGAGGTGACGGCGCGCGCGGGCGCTCCGGGCATCGTGACCAAGCGCCGCCTCAAGGACGTGAACGCGTTCCGCACGATCGCCGCCGTGAAGACGCCCAACGCCGAGTACGGTCACATGGCGCTGCTGGAAGTCGGCAAGGGCTGTGGGCGCGGCTGCCGCTTCTGCCTGGAGGGCCAGGTGTACCGGCCGGTGAGGCACCGCAGCGTCGCGGCGCTCGGCGACACCATCAAGGAGCTGGCCGCGCAGGGCGAGAAGCGGATCGGGCTCGTCGGTGCCTGCGTGTCGGACTATCCGTGGATCGGGGAGCTGCTGAAAGTGGTCGAGGCCAACGGCATGGAGCTCTCGATCTCGTCGCTGCGCGCCGACAGCCTCACCGACGAGCTGGCCGCCTCGCTGGCGCGCGGCGGCCACCGTACCCTCACAATCGCGCCGGAAGCGGGCACCGAGCGGCTGCGCCGGGCCATCCGCAAGGCGATCACCGACGAGCAGATCCTCGCCGCCTGCGATCTCGTGCGCGCTCACGGCATCCCCAATCTGAAGACCTACTTCATGATCGGCCAGCCGACCGAGACCGACGAGGACGTGGAGGCGATTCCCGACCTTGCCCGGCGCATGCTGGAGCGGCTGCGCGTGCTCGACGCCAAGGGCCATCCGTTCGGGCGGCTGACGCTGTCGATCTCCTCGTTCGTGCCGAAGCCCTGGACGCCGTTCCAGTGGGCGCCCTTCGCCGGCGCCGATGCGTTGAGCAAGAAGCTGGAGACGATCAAGCGCGGCGTGCGGAGCCTGTCCAACGTGCGCGTCCTGCACGAGAACCCGCGGGAGGCGGCGCTGCAGGCGCTGCTGGCGCGCGGGGATCGTCGCGTGGCGGACTTCCTCGAGGCGGCCGCACGGCAGGGCGGCGAGTGGCGGCGCGCGCTGCGCGAGTGGGACGGCGACGCGGACTTCCACACCACGCGGCCGCGCGCGCTCGACGAGCGGCTGCCGTGGGATCATTTCGAGGTGGGCGTGAAGAAGGCCGGGCTCGCGCGCGAGTGGGAGCGGGCGCACGCCCCCGACGCGGCGCCGGCGGGAGTGGCCTGATGCCGCCCGTGCTCGACACCCGGGGCCGCACGCTGCGGAATCTACGAGTGTCCGTCACCGACCGCTGCAACCTGCGCTGCGGCTATTGCATGCCCGAGGAAGAGTACGTCTGGCTGCCGCGCGAGGACATCCTGCACTTCGGGGAGATCGCCGCGCTCACGGACGTCTTCCTCGAGCTCGGCGTGGACAAGGTGCGGCTGACCGGCGGCGAGCCCCTGCTGCGTCGCGATCTGCCAAGGCTCGTCCGCATGCTGGCCGCCAAGCCGCGCATTCGCGATCTCGCCATGACCACCAACGGCGTCCTGCTGGCCGAGCACGCGCCCGCGCTGAAGGCGGCCGGACTGCACCGCGTCACCGTCAGCCTCGACACGCTCGACCCCCAGCGCTTCGCGCGGCTGACCAATCGCACCACGCACGCGCAGGTGCTGGAAGGCATCGCCAGCGTGCCGCGCGCCGGGTTCACGGGGACGAAGCTCGACACGGTGGTCATGCGCGGCGTCAACGACGACGAGCTGGCGAGCCTGATCGAGTTCGGGAAATCGGTGCCGGCCGAGGTCCGCTTCATCGAGTACATGGACGTGGGCGGCGCCACGCGATGGTCGATGGAGCAGGTGGTCGGCCGCGCCGAGATGCTCGAGCGCCTGGAGCGCCGCTACGGCCGCATCGAGCCGGTCGTCGAGACGTCCACGGCGCCCGCGGACCGCTTCCGGCTGCCCGACGGGACGACCTTCGGGATCATCTCCTCCACGACGGCGCCGTTCTGCGCCGACTGCGACCGCAGCCGGCTCACCGCCGACGGGCTGTGGTATCTGTGTCTCTACGCGACGCGCGGCATCGACCTGCGCGGGCCGTTCCGTGGCGGGGCCGGGCCCGAGGAGCTGAAGGCCCTCATCACGGGCGGCTGGCGCGCGCGGACCGATCGCGGCGCCGAGGACCGGCTGGCGCTGGGCAACCGGCAGCCGCTGGTGCAGATCGGCGGGCTCAAGCGCGATCCGCACCTCGAGATGCACACCCGGGGAGGCTGAGCGTGAGCACCGGCGACGAGGTCAAGGTGGACGTCCGGGAGCGCGGCGCCAACCAGCAGACGTCGGAGCGCCGCCTCTTCATGCAGCTGCAGGTCTTCGGCGGCTGCAGCGACGCCAAGCCGCTCGTGCGCGCGCTCGAGGCCAGCCGCATGGAGGCCGTGCTCTACCAGGATGCCAACGACCCGCGCGGCGTCGGCGTGCTGGGCATGAGCGAGGATCCGGCGTTCTTCGTGGGGCCCTTCCGCGAGCTCCTCAACGGCGCCGCCTTCGGCGAGCTCGTTCTCAAGCCCGAGCTCACCATGCTGGGCCGCACCTACGCCTCCGGCTTCGAGGCCGACCTGGACGAGTGGCTGTTGCGGAGACCGCGGAAGACCACGCTGAACCCGGCGTGGCCGTGGGGCATCTGGTATCCGCTGCGTCGCAACGGCGCCTTCGCGCGCCTCTCGCCGCAGGAGCAGGGCAGCGTCATCCGCGAGCACAGCGTGCTCGGGCGGGCCTACGGCGACGCCGACCTCGCCCACGACGTGCGCCTCGCCTGCCACGGCCTCGACGTCAACGACAACGACTTCGTCATCGGCCTCGTCGGCCGCGAGCTGCACCCGCTGTCCCATCTCGTGCAGGCCATGCGCAAGACGGCGCAGACCTCCCAGTACCTCGCCACGCTCGGACCGTTCTTCGTCGGCCACGCCCTGTGGCAGGCGCCCTGCCGCTGACCGGCTGACCCTCGCCCACGTCGATGGCGCCCACGGCGCGGTTCGACAGCGAGCTCGGATCCTTCGTCGACGAGATCTGCGCCGACCTCTGCCGCTTCGAGTGCGCGGCCACCGCCGGCTGCGCGGCGGCCGACGTCTCGATCGAGCGCGAGGTGACGCTGGCGCCGGAGCTTCACGCCGACATCCGTGTCGAGCCACCGAAGGGCGGGCCGTTCTTCGTCGAGAACAAGCTGGAGTACGCGCCGTCCGACCTCGTGGCACGCATCCGTCGCAAGTACGGCGCCGTGAGTCCCGCCTGGCGCGGGGCCCGGCGCCTGGCCGTGCTGCTCGACCGCGCCGCCGTGCCCGACGCGGCGGAGCTGGAGCGCGCGCTCGGTACCGCCACGGCCGGTCGGCTCGCCGTCGAGGTCTGGGACGTCAAGGACCTGCTGCGGCGGATCCGCACCGCCTTCGGCGCCGACATCGGCGTGATCTCGCGGGCCGGGCTCCTCGACGTGCGCTCGGCGATCGAGCAGGCGCAGTGGCGGACGGCCTACGACGACAAGTTCCCGAGCCACGGGCGCGCGACCACGCTGCTCTGGCACTTCAGCCCGTGGGAGCTGTCGCGGCTCTACCGCCAGGAGGGCCTCGGCCCCGACGAGGTGCTGGAGCCCCGCCTCTATGGCGACGCCGTCGTGGTGATGGCCGACCTCTGCTCGTTCTCCAGCTACGTGCGCGACACGCGCGATCCCGCGACGATCCGCCGACGGCTGACCGAATACTATTCGCTGGCGCGCTACGCCGTGCTCAACGAGGGCGGCATGCTCTACCAGTTCGTGGGGGACGAGGTCGTGGGCGTCTTCGGCCTGTACGCCTCGGCCGGCTCGGCGGCGACCCACGCGCTGCGCTGCGCGCGCGCCCTGTGCGAGGCGGGCAACGCGGTGTCGACGGCCTGGCAGCGAACGCTCGACCGCGTGCAGCCCTCGCGCGGCGTCCACATCGGCGTCGGCATGGGCGAATTGGGTGTCCTGCCGTGGCGCCCGTTCTCGCGCACGCACGTGGGATTCATCGGTGAGCCCCTCAACCTGGCCGCCCGGCTGATGGCCGTGGCGGGCTCGGGGGAGATCATGGCGACGAACACGTTCTACACGTCGCTCGAGCCGGACCAGCGCCAGCTCTTCGACGAGGTCGGCCCCATCGAGGCCAAGAACGTCGGCCGCATCCAGGGCTGGCGCACCACGCACGCTGCCCTCGAGGCGGCGCGCGCGCAGGGATGAGGAGACACGCGATGCCACGCCGCAAGCCGGTGCGATTCACGAAGAAGGTCGCGGAGTTCGTTCAGTGGGAGCGTGTGTGCCGCGTCGCCACCAGCGGCGCCGCGGGCATCCCGCACGTGGTGCCGGTCTGCCACGCGCTGAGCGGCGGCAAGGTGATCATCGGCTCCGGCGACAACGCTCGCAAGGTGAAGAACATCGCCGAGAATCCCCGGGTGACGGTCGTCGTCGACGCCTATTCGGATGCCTGGAGCACGCTGCGCGGCGTGATGATCCAGGGCCGCGCGCGCGTCATCGAGCGCGGGCCGCGCTTCCGCCGCGGGCGCGACCTGCTCTACCGGAAGTACCCGCAGTATCCGCGCGAGGCCGCGCTGAGCCCGTCGGACTCGGTCATCGTGGAGATCACCCCGACGCGCGTCTTTTCGTGGGGGTTCGAGTAGGATGGCGGACGCCGCCGGGCGGCTGGCGTTCCTCGACGGCTTTCGGGGCGTCGCGCTCGTCTTCATGGTCGTCAATCACACCGCCCGGTGGTGGATGGACGGGCGCATGACGTGGCCGCGCTACCGCCTCATCTGGATCACGCTCACGGTGGCGGCGCCGACGTTCCTCTTCCTCGTGGGCTTCTGCCTGCCGCTGGCCGTGCGCGGGGGCGAGAGCCTGGGCACGCTGCTCCGCAAGTTCGGTCCGCGCGGCGCGCGGATCTTCGCCTGCGGGCTCCTGCTGAACCTCCTGGTCCTGCCCGACGAGCCCATCCTCGCCGGCGGCGTGCTGCAGACGATCGGCCTGGCCATCATCGCCATGGCCCCCGCGCTCTGGCTGTTGCAGTACCGGGCCGGACCGGCGGCGCTGCTCGTCCTCGCGGTGGCGGGCTACGTGTCGTTCGTGCTCGCGTTTCCCCATCTCGAGGCGTTCGTGGGACGGCATCCGATGGTGGGGCTCGTGCTCCTCTATGACTTTCCGCCGTGGCCGTGGCTCAGCCTCGTGCTGATCGGTCTCGTCCTCGGCTGGCACTGGCTGCAGACGTACCGGCGCAGTCCGGAGGCCGGCGCCCGCTGGCTGCTCGCGCTGACGGGCGTGGGTGTCGCGCTGCTGGTCGCGTTCGTCGTCTACGACTGGTGGGCGGTCACGCCCGTGCGCCTCGGCCTCTCGCGCGACTTCCTGCTCAACCGGCACCGCACGCCGCGCGGCGCCTCGCTCTTCTGGGTGTTCGGGCTCCTGTTCGTGGGGCTGGGCGCCTCGTACTGGGTGATGGAGGCGCGGCGGCTTCGGCTGCGGTGGCTGGTGATCCTCGGGCAGACGGCGCTGTTCCTCTACTTCGTGCACCAGGTCATCGCGCTGATGCTGGTGAACCACTGGCTCGGCTGGCGCTTCAACCAGTGGCCGCGCTTCTGGCTCGCCAACGCGGTGTTCGTGCTCGCGCTCGTGGGGCTGGGCTGGGCATGGCGCGAGGCGCGGCCACGCCTGCGCACCTGGCTCACGCGCTGGTCCCCGTTCGTGCGGACCTCGCCGACCGGTAGCGCCTCCTGATCGCGTCGTGAGCCGGACCGCGACGGCGCTGGCGCGCGTCCGTGTGCGTCGCGGCGCCCCGCTGTCCGTGACCCTCGTCGCTCTCACGCTGTCGCTGTTCCTGCCGCCGGTGGCCGACGACTTGCCGCTCGCCGGTCAGCGGGCGCTCGTCGTGACGCTCGCGGCGATCGTGCTGTGGACCACCGAGGCCCTCGAGCCCGGCGTCACGGCCCTGCTCAGCGTGGCGCTGCTGGCGCTGACCGGGAGCAGCATGCGCGGGGCGCTCCAGGGGTTCGCCAGCCCGGTGCCGTACTTCCTGGTGGGCGTGCTCACGATGGGCGTGGCGGTGGTGCGCAGCGGCCTCGCCGAGCGCCTGGCGCGCGCGATCCTCGCGCGGGCGCGCGGCCGTAGCTTCGCTGTGTACCTGCAGCTCGTGCTCGCCTTCCCGGCGCTCACGTTCGTGCTGCCGTCGGCGACGACGCGCTCGGGCATCTTGATCCACATCTACGACGAGCTGTTCACGCTGGCCGCCGTCCCGCGCGGGGCCGACATCGCCAAGGCCGTGATGCTGGCCCTGTCCTCGATCAACCGGCTGGCCTCGACCGCGCTGCTGACGGGCGGCATCACCCCCGTGATGAGCGCGGCGATCATCGCGGCCGGGCTGGATGCGAATGCTGGAATCGAGGGCCGCCACGGCTTCGCCGGGGCGGCCCGAACGCTGGGGGGCTTGGGGGCCATTTCGGGGCCCCCAATTACCTGGACCGGGTGGTTCGCGCTGATGGCGGTGCCGTACTACGCGATCCTCCTGCTGGGCGGCGCGCTCACGTACGCGCTCTATCGTCGCGGCTTCCAGCGCCCTCTGCCGGCGCCGGTGCCCGTTGCGCGCCGGCCGCTCTCCGGCGCCGAGTGGCGCACGCTCGCCGTCATCCTCGGCGCCTCCGCGCTGTGGCTCACGGACGCGGTCCACCATCTCGACCCCACGCTGCCGGCGCTGCTGGCCTTCGTCGCGCTGCTGACGCCGCGCTTCGGCCCGCTGGCCTGGGCCGACCTCGAGCGCGGCGTGGGCTGGGCCAACTTCTTCGTCATCGCGGCGTCGATCTCGCTGGCGCAGGCGCTCGGCGCCAGCGGCGCCGCGGCGTGGCTGGGCCGGCTCCTGGTGGGTGCGCTCCCCGCGCTCGGCGGCGGCGCGCTCGCCACGCTCGTCCTGCTGATGCTCGGCGCCACGGCGCTCCGCGCCATCGTCCCGAACATCTCCGGCTTCCTGGCCCTCGCGCTGCCCATCGCGATGTCGGTGGGCCGCGAGAGCGGCCTCAACCCCCTCGTGTGCGCGCTCGTGGTGATGATGGCCGGCGACACCGTCATCTACTACCCGGCCCAGAGCCCCTCCGCCCTGGTCATCTACGAGCGCGGCCACGTCACCGCCGGCGAGTTCTTGCGCTTCGGTGTGTGGATGACGCTCGTCGGATGGGTTGCGATCCTCGGCGTCGCCCTGCCGTGGTGGCAGTTCGTCGGCGAACCTCTGAGGCTGAGGTGATGTTCGAGCGCCGGCTTTGCCGGCGCCGTCGATGGGGGAGGTTTCGGAGGGGGCCCTCGAGGCCCCCTCCGATGAGAGCGCGGCCACGTCACCGCCGGCGAGTTCCTGCGCTTCGGTGTGTGGATGACGCTCGTCGGATGGGTCGCGATCCTCGGCGTCGCCCTGCCGTGGTGGAATTTTGTCGGCGAACCTCTAACCCCGAGGTAAGGGGTCGACTAAAGCTTCTGACGGCGCCGGCCGAGCACCTATCATCGATGGCATGGTCGCGCGGCGGCTCGCGTCCGTGCTCGTCCTTGGCGCGCTCGTGCTTGCGAGCGGCGCCGAGGCTCAGGTGAAGGGCTACCGCTGGGTCGACGACGAGGGCACGGTGCACTACGCGTCGCGGCG
The DNA here is from genome assembly GCA_003220265.1 of Candidatus Rokuibacteriota bacterium. Lineage (GTDB taxonomy): Bacteria > Methylomirabilota > Methylomirabilia > Rokubacteriales > CSP1-6 > AR5. The sequence goes on from QHRW01000029.1 coordinate 20,904, forward strand.
CGACCAGGTGCCGGAGCGCTATCGCTCGCAGCTCGGCGCGCCGAAGCCCGGAGACCCGCCGGCGCCGCGGCTCGCGCCGCGCGTCAGCGGCCGCGCGTCCGTACCGACGGGCTGCATCCTGCGACTGCGGGGGACGGAGCGGGCGCGAGGCTCGTCGTTCTCGTTCGCGACGTGTGATGCATGCCGCAAGGCGCTGCGCGAGCTGCGAGGCGAGGACGCCAGGCGCGGGGAGTGCTTCGCGTCCGCGATCGCGGACGAGCTAGGGAAGGGGCGCCGGTAGCTCGGTCTTGCCCATCAGCCAGCGATCGACGCCCGCCGCGCACGAGCGGCCCTCGGCGATCGCCCACACGATCAGCGACTGGCCGCGCTGCATGTCCCCGCAGGTGAACACGCCGGGCGCGCTCGTCATCCAGCTGGGATCGCGCGCGACGTTGCCGCGCTCGGTCAGATTGAGGCCGAGCTCCTGGATCGGGCCCGAGCGCTCGGGGCCGACGAAGCCCATCGCGAGCAGCACGAGATCCGCGTCCAGCGTGAACTCGCTGCCCGCCACCGGCTTGAAATCGAGGCGGCCGCCCTCGCGCACCATCTCCACGCTCACGCCGTGGAGCTTCTGCACGCGGCCCTCTCCCGTGAAGCGCTGGGTGGAGACGGCGTAGACCCGCTCGCCGCCCTCCTCGTGGGCCGACGACGTGCGGAACACGTTCGGCCACTGCGGCCAGGGGTTGTCGGCGGCGCGCGTGTCGGGCGGGCGCGGCAGCAGCTCGAACTGGTGGACGGAGGCCGCGCCCTGGCGGTGCACCGTACCGAGGCAGTCCGCGCCCGTGTCGCCGCCGCCGATGATGACGACGTGCTTGCCCTGCGCGGAGATGAAGCGCTCGTCCGGGATCAGATCGCCCTCGCAGCGCTTGTTGGAGAGCGTGAGGTACTCCATCGCGAAGTGGATGCCGGGCAGCTCGCGCCCCGGCACCGGCAGGTCACGCGGCGCGCCGGCGCCGCAGGCGAGCACGATCGCGTCGAACTCCGCCTGGAGCTGCGCCATCGTCGGCGCGCGGCCGACGTCGCAGCTGGTCCGGAAGACGACGCCCTCCTTCTCCATGATCGCCAGGCGCCGCTCGAGGATGCGCTTCTCCATCTTGAACTCGGGGATGCCGTAGCGCAGCAGCCCGCCGATGCGGTCGGAGCGCTCGAAGAGCGTCACCAGGTGGCCCGCGCGATTGAGCTGCTGAGTCGCGGCGAGGCCGGCCGGGCCCGAGCCGACGACCGCAACCTTCTTGCCGGTGCGCGCCGCGGGCGGCTCGGGCGCCACCCAGCCTTCCTCGAAGGCGCGGTCGACGATGGTGACCTCGACGGCCTTGATCGTCACCGGGTCATCGTTGATGCCGAGCACGCACGAGCCCTCGCACGGCGCCGGGCACAGGCGGCCCGTGAACTCGGGGAAGTTGTTCGTGGCGTGCAGGCGATCGATCGCGTCCCGCCAGTGGTCGCGGTACACGAGGTCGTTCCAGTCGGGAATGATGTTGCCGAGCGGGCAGCCCTGGTGGCAGAACGGGATGCCGCAGTCCATGCAGCGCGCGGCCTGCTTCTTGAGCTCGTCCTGGGGGAAGGGGAGGTAGACCTCCTTCCAGTCCCGCAGCCGCTCGTCGACCGCGCGCGTCGGCCACTTCTTGCGCTTGATCTCGAGGAAGCCGGTGACCTTGCCCAAGGCGGCTACCCGCTGGTGACTCCCACCAGCTCGGCGAACGTCGGCTCGCGACCCTCGCGCTTGGCGGTGGCCTCGGCCAACAGGACGCGCTTGTAGTCCTTGGGCATCACCTTGACGAAGCGCGGCTGGTGGCCGACCCAGTCGTCGAGGATGCGCTGGGCGTAGGTCGAGCCGGTGTGCTCCACGTGGCGCCGGACGAGGTCGCGCACCAGCGTGATGTCCTCGGCCGCCTCCAGCCCGCTGAGCTCCACCATGCCGAGGTTGCAGCGCCGCTTGAAGTCGCCGTCGACGTCGAGGACGTAGGCGATGCCGCCCGACATGCCGGCCGCGAAGTTGCGCCCGCTGTGGCCGAGGACGACCACGCGGCCGCCCGTCATGTACTCGCAGCCGTGATCGCCGATGCCCTCCACGACGGCGTGCACGCCGCTGTTGCGCACCGCGAAGCGCTCGCCCGCCACGCCGCGCACGAAGGCCTCGCCGCTGGTGGCGCCGTAGAGCGCGACGTTGCCGATGACGATGTTCTCCTCCGGCTTGAACGTCGAGGACCGCGAGGGGAAGACGACGAGCCGCCCGCCCGAGAGCCCCTTGCCCCAGTAGTCGTTGGCGTCGCCTTCGAGCGTGAAGCTCACTCCGCGCGGCACGAAGGCGCCGAAGGACTGCCCGGCCGAGCCCGTGAAGTGCACATGGATCGTGTCGTCGGGCAGGCCGGCGCCTCCCCACTTCGTGGTGATCTCGAAGCCCAGCATCGTGCCGACCGTGCGATTGACGTTGCGGATGGGCAAGGCCAGGCTCACCCGCTTGCGGTGCTCGATCGCCTCGCGGCAGGCCGGGATGAGCGTGGTGCGGTCGAGCGCGCGGTCCAGGCCGTGGTCCTGGGTGGTCACGCAGTGGCGCGCCACCGCGGGCGGCATGTCGGGCTCGTAGAGGATCGTGGAGAGGTCGAGGCCGCGGGCCTTCCAGTGCTCGACGGCGGCCTTGAAGTTGAGGCGGTCCACGCGTCCGATCATCTCCTCCATCGTGCGGAAGCCGAGCCGCGCCATGTACTCGCGCACCTCCTCGGCGATGAAGCGGAAGAACCGCTCGACGAACTCCGGCTTGCCCGTGAAGCGCTGGCGCAGCTCCGGGTCCTGCGTGGCCACGCCGACCGGGCAGGTGTTGAGGTGGCAGACGCGCATCATGATGCAGCCCAGCACCACCAGCGGCGCCGTCGAGAAACCGAACTCCTCGGCGCCGAGCAGGGCGGCGATGACCACGTCGCGCCCGGTCTTCATCTGGCCGTCCACCTGCACGACGATGCGGTCGCGCAGCTTGTTGAGCACCAGCACCTGCTGTGTCTCCGCGAGCCCGAGCTCCCACGGCACGCCACCGTGCTTGATCGACGTCAGCGGCGAGGCGCCGGTGCCGCCGTCGTGACCGGAGATCAGCACGACGTCGGCGTGGGCCTTGGCCACGCCGGCGGCGACGGTGCCGACGCCGACCTCGGCGACGAGCTTCACGTGGATCCGCGCCTTTGGGTTGGCGTTCTTCAGATCGTGGATGAGCTGGGCCAGGTCCTCGATCGAATAGATGTCGTGGTGCGGCGGCGGCGAGATGAGGCCGACACCTGGCGTCGCAAAGCGCACCTTGGCGATCCACGGGTAGACCTTGTGGCCCGGAAGCTGACCGCCCTCACCAGGCTTGGCGCCCTGGGCCATCTTGATCTGCAGGTCGTCGGCGTTGACGAGGTACTCGCTGGTGACGCCGAAGCGGGCCGAGGCCACCTGCTTGATGGCGCTCCGGCGGAAGTCGCCGTTCGGATCGCGCCGGTAGCGCGCGGGATCCTCGCCGCCCTCGCCGGTGTTCGACTTGCCGCCCATCCGGTTCATGGCGATGGCCAGCGTCTCGTGCGCCTCCTGGCTGATGGAGCCGTACGACATGGCGCCGGTGGCGAAGCGCCTGAGGATCGACTCGACGGGCTCCACCTCGTCGAGCGGCACGGGAGGACCGTCCGCGCGCAGGTCGATGAGGCCGCGCAGCGTGGCGAGCTGGCGGCCCTGGTCGTCGACCAGCTTCGTGTACTCGCGGAAGATCTTGGCCTGGCCTGCGCGCGTCGCGTGCTGCAGCTTGAACACCGTGTCGGGATTGAACAGGTGATACTCGCCGTCGCGCCGCCACTGGTACTCGCCGCCCCAGTCGAGATCGGCGTGGCCCACGGGGCGCCGCGGGAACGCCTCGTCGTGCCGGCGCCGCGTCTCCTCGGCGATGACGTCGATGCCGATGCCCGACACGCGGGAGGCGGTGCCCGTGAAGTAGTGGTCCACGAGGTCGCGGTTGAGGCCGATGGCCTCGAAGATCTGCGCGCCGCAGTAGCTCTGCAGCGTCGAGATGCCCATCTTGGCCATGACCTTGAGGATGCCCTTGTTGAGCGCCTTGACGTAGTTGCGGCGGGCCTTGTCGTGGTCGACACCGACCAGCAGCTCCTGGCGGATCATGTCGTCGAGCGTCTCGAAGGCCACCCACGGGTTGACGGCGCCGGCGCCGTACCCGATGAGCAGGCACATGTGATGCACCTCGCGCGCGTCGCCCGTCTCCACGACGAGCCCGCAGCGCGTGCGCTCGCCGCGCCGCACGAGGTGATGGTGCACGGCCGCGGTGGCGAGCAGGCTCGGGATCGGCGCCCGCTCGCGGGTGAGCCCGCGATCGGACATGATCACGATGTTCGCGCCCTCGGCGATGGCGGCGCTGGCCGCCCGCTGCAGCTCTTCCAGCGCGCGCTCGAGACCGGCCGCGCCCTCGGCCACCGGGTACAGCATCGGCAGCGTCACCGACTTGAACCACGCGTGGGCGACGTGGCGCAGCTTGGCCACGTCCTCGTTGGACAGCACCGGATCCTTGATGACGATCTGCCGGCACGAGGCCGGCTGCGCGCGCAGCAGGTTGCCCTCGGGCCCCACCGTCGATTCCATCGAGGTCACCAGCTCCTCGCGGATCTGGTCGAGCGGCGGATTCGTCACCTGGGCGAAGAGCTGCTTGAAGTAGTCGTAGAGCGGGCGCGGCCGGTCGGAGAGCACGGCCAGCGCGGTGTCGGTGCCCATGGAGCCGATCGGCTCCTCGCCGTTCTTCGCCATCGGCCCCAGCAGCAGGCGCAGGTCCTCGTGCGTGTAGCCGAACGCGAGCTGCCGGGTGCGCACGCTGTCGCGATCGGCCGCCGGCGCCGGGTGGGCGGGCAGGTCGTCGAGGCGGGCGACGTTGTCCTTCAGCCAGTCGGCGTACGGGTGCTCGGCGGCGAGCTGGGTCTTGATCTCCTCGTCGTCGATGATCCGGCCCTGGGCCGTGTCGACCAGGAAGATCTTGCCGGGGTGCAGCCGCTCCTTGACCCTGATGTTCTCGGGCGGGATGTCGAGGACGCCGACCTCGGACGCCATCACGACGAGGCCGTCCGTCGTGACGTAGTAGCGCGAGGGGCGCAGGCCGTTGCGATCGAGCACGGCGCCGATGACGGTGCCGTCGGTGAACGCGATCGAGGCCGGCCCGTCCCACGGCTCCATCAGCGAGGCGTGGTATTCGTAGAACGCCCGCCGCTCGGGGCTCATCGACTCGTGGTTCTGCCACGGCTCCGGGATCATCATGAGGATGGCGTGCGGCAGCGAGCGGCCATTCATCACGAGGAACTCGAGGACGTTGTCGAACGT
>QHRW01000029.1:26313-89485 GCA_003220265.1 Candidatus Rokuibacteriota bacterium
AGATCCTCGGCGCTCAGCACGGCCGAGCGGCAGAGCGCCTCCCGCGCGCGCATCCAGTTGATGTTGCCGCGCAGCGTGTTGATCTCGCCGTTGTGGGCCACGTAGCGGTAGGGATGGGCCAGCGGCCACGACGGGAACGTGTTGGTGCTGAAGCGCTGGTGCACCAGCGCCAGCGCGGACTCCACGTCGGGGTCGATCAGGTCGGGGAACATCGTCTCGATCTGGTCGGCGCTGAGCATGCCCTTGTAGATGAGCGTGTTGGAGCTGAGACTCGGGATGTAGGCGAACTTGTTCTCCGGGACGTCGAGCGCGGCGATGGCCTTCTCGAACTGCTTGCGGATCACGTAGAGCTTGCGCTCGAACTGCGCGTGGTCTGTTGGGTGGGGGAACCGTGGGAGGGTTCCCCCCTTCCCCTCCTGCACGGCGGCGCCGCGCCCGATGAACACCTGCTTGATGGTGGGCCGCACCGCGCGGGCGCTGTCGCCGAGCGCGCTGTCGTCGAAGGGCACGTTGCGCCAGCCGAGCAGCCGCTGGCCCTCGTCGTCGACGATCGAGTGCAGGATGGCGCGCACCTTGTCGGCCTGCATCGCCTCGCGCGGCAGGAACACGAGGCCGGCGCCGTACTCGGTGAGCGGCGGCAGCGTGAACCCGATGCGCGCGCACTCGCGACGCAGGAAGCGGTCGGGCATCTGCAGCAGGATGCCGGCGCCGTCACCCGTGTTCGCCTCGCAGCCACAGGCGCCGCGGTGGAGCAGGTTGATGAGAACCTGGAGGGCCTTGCGGACGATCGCGTGGGACTTGCGTCCCTGGATGTCGACGACGAAGCCGACGCCACAGGCGTCGTGCTCGTGGCGGGGATCGTAGAGGCCCTGGGCGGGAGACTGGCCGGCGTACGGCGGTTGCTGCGTCATCCCTGCATCCCCCCAGCGTCCTTCAAGGACGCCTTCGTCCGGCTCTCGATCGCCTTTGTGAAGAGTTGCACGATACTACTCGCCGCCCCAGCATTAGTCATTACGGAAAATTCATATTCCGGGTATCAGCAGCACTAATGATGTAAACTCGGCCCCATGCACCTGGAAACGCTGCGGCTCTACTGCGACGTCGTCCGCTTGCGCTCGTTCTCGCGGGGCGCCGAGCAGAACTTCGTCTCGCAGTCCGCCGCCAGCCAGGCCGTCCAGCAGCTCGAGACGCAGCTCGGCGTGCCGCTCATCGACCGCACCAAGCGGCCCTTCGTGGTGACGCGCGAGGGCGAGGCGTTCTACACGGCGGCCCGCGGCATCCTCGAGTCGTGGGAGAAGGCCAAGACCGAGGTGGCGGCCGTCAAGGCGCGGGTGGACGGCACCGTCCGCGTGGCGGCCATCTACTCGGTGGGCCTCCACGACGTCAGCCGCCCGATGCAGCAGTTCATGTCGCTGTACCCCGACGCCCGAGTGCAACTCGAGTGCCTCCATCCCCACAAGGTCGTGGAGGCGGTCATCACGGGCGAAGCCGACGTGGGAATCATGTCGTATCCGCCGCCCGACCGCGCGCTCTCGGTGGTGCCGCTCCGCGAGGAACCGATGGCGCTCGTCTGCCATCCCAATCACCGTCTGGCCCGCCGCCGCGTGGTGCCGCCGGCCGAACTGGCGGGCGAGGCGTTTGTGGCCTTCGACGCGGGGCTGACGATCCGCAAGGCCATCGATCGGGCGTTGCGCCAGCACAACGTTCGGGTGAACATCGTGATGGAGTTCGACAACATCGAGACCATCAAGCAGGCGATCATCATCGCGGCCGGTGTCAGCATCCTTCCGCGCCACACCGTGCAGAAGGAGGCCTCGATCCGCGCGCTGGCCGCCGTGGAGGTGGCGATTCCCGATCTCGTGCGGCCCGTCGGCATCGTCCATCGGCGCCACAAGCCGCTGACGCCGACGGCCGAGCGCTTCGTGCAGATGCTCAAGGACGCGAGCGAGGCTCCGCAAGCGGCGGCCCGTCGTGAGACGGCCAGAGCAGGGGAGGTCGTATGAGCGACTTCGATGACATCGACGCGGGGACGGTCGAGGGCGAGCTGGCGGAGATCCGCGGCGCGCTGTTCAACGACACGATCACCATGCTCGGGCCGGCCGAGCCGATCTGCCTGCGCGAGACGGCCACCGTCGCCGAGGCGATCGAGCGGATGCTGGCGCGCCGCCAGGCCGGCGTCCTGGTCGTGGACGCGGAGGGCCGCCTGATCGGCATCTTCACCGAGCGCGACGTGCTGATGCGGGTCGCCGGGCGCGGCCGTGACGCGCGCCAGACGCGCCTGGCCGAGGTGATGACGCGCGATCCCGAGGCGCTCGGCGTGAACGATCGCGTCGCCTACGCCGTGCACTCGATGAGCGTCGCCGGCTACCGCACGGTGCCCCTGGTGGATGCCGATCGCAAGCCCATCGGCGTGGCCACGGTGAACGACGTGATCCGCTGGCTGGCGGGCCTGTTTCCCGAGGCGGTGCTGAACCTTCCGCCCGGCGATGTGCTGAAGCGTCCGCACCAGATGGATGCGGGCTAAAAGTCGATAAACCTTGCCATCTTTCCAGGCGTCCGATAAGATCGATCACGCCCTGCCGACCTCGGGCCGGTACTCCGCCCGCGGCCTCAGAGGTCACCCCGAAGCCGAACGGTGCCGGGAGGCGGTCTGCGTTCAATGGTGAGCGCGACGAGGGCCCGGATGGACGGCTCAGAAACGCGAGAAAGGGAGAGGCGATGAGCGAGACGGCGACGCCCGTCACAGGGGGTCGGAAGTCGCGCAAGGAGTTGAGCCGGGCGGTGATCCGGTTCGCGGGCGACTCCGGCGACGGGATGCAGCTGACGGGCGAGCAGTTCACCACCGAATCCGCCTGGGCCGGCAACGACCTCGCGACGCTGCCGAACTTCCCCGCGGAGATTCGCGCCCCCGCCGGCACACTGTTCGGCGTCTCCAGCTTCCAGCTCCAGTTCGGCAGCCAGCGCGTGTACACGCCGGGCGATCGGCTCGACTGCCTGGTGGCGATGAACCCCGCCGCGCTCAAGGTCCATCTCAGCGACCTCAAGCCGGGCGGCCTGCTCATCGTCAACACCGCGGCGTACGAGAAGCGCAACCTCGACAAGGCCGGCTATGCGCAGAACCCGCTCGACGATCCCGCGCTGGCCGAGCGCTATCGGCTGCACAAGGTCGACATGAGCGGCCTCACGCACGAGGCGATCAAGGACCTGCCGCTCAACACCAAGGAGAAGGACCGCACGAAGAACTTCTTCGCGCTCGGTCTCGTCTCCTGGATCTACACGCGCCCGCTCGAGCCCACGCTCGACTGGATCGGCAAGAAGTTCGCGAAGAACCCGCAGTTCGCCGAGGCCAACACGCGGGTGCTCAAGGCGGGCCACGCGTTCGGCGAGACGGCCGAGTTCTTCGAGGAGTCCTACGGCATCGCGCCGGCCGAGATGGCCCCGGGACTGTATCGCGCGATGACGGGCAATCGCGCGCTGGCGTGGGGGCTGCTGGCCGCCGCGCAGCGCTCGCAGCTCACCGTGGTGTACGGCGCGTATCCGATCACGCCGGCCTCGAGCGTTCTCGAAGAGCTGGCGATGCACAAGCGCTTCCGCATCCGCACCATCCAGGCCGAGGACGAGATCGCGGCGGTCACCGCGGCGATCGGCGCCTCCTTCGGCGGCGCCATCGGCGTGACGTGCTCGAGCGGCCCCGGCATCGCGCTGAAGGGCGAGGGGATCGGCCTGGCCGTGACGGCAGAGCTGCCGCTGGTGATCCTGAACATCCAGCGGGCCGGTCCCTCGACAGGCATGCCGACCAAGACCGAGCAGGCCGACCTCATGCAGGCCCTGTACGGGCGCAACAGCGAGTCGCCCATCGTCGTGCTCGCGCCGGCCACGCCGGGTGACTGCTTCTACGTCGCGTACGAGGCCGTGCGCATCGCGCTGAAGTACATGGTGCCGGTGATGGTGCTCTCCGACGGCTTCCTGGCCAACGGCTCGGAGCCGTGGCTGATTCCCGATCCGGCGACGCTGCCGCCGATCGACGTCACCTTCCGCACCGAGAAGGAAGGCTTCTTCCCGTACCTGCGCGATCCTGCCACGCTGGCGCGGCCGTGGGTGCGGCCGGGCACGCCGGGGCTCGAGCACCGCATCGGCGGCATCGAGAAGCAGGACGTGACCGGCAACATCTCCTACGATCCCGAGAACCACGACCACATGGTGCGTACGCGCGCCGAGAAGGTGCGGCGCGTCGCGCAGGAGATTCCGCCCACCTCGATCAACGGCCCCGCCACCGGCGACGTGCTGGTGGTCGGCTGGGGCGGCACCTACGGCGCCATCACGGCGGCGGTGGAGCGCGCCCAGGCCGACGGCAAGTCGGTGGCGTCCATCCATCTCCGGCATCTCAACCCGCTGCCGCCCGATCTCGGCCACCTGCTGCGCGAGTACCGGAAGGTCCTCGTGCCCGAGATCAACAGCGGCCAGCTCGTGCGCGTGCTGCGCGCCGAGTACCTCGTCGACGCCGTCGGCTTCAACCGCGTGCGCGGCCTGCCGCTGGCCAGCGAAGACATCTACGACGCCGTCATCCAACTGGGGAGTCAGAAATGAGCCCGACCGGAGCCGGCGCCGCCGCCACTCCCAAGTACACGAAGAAGGACTTCGAGTCCGACCAGGACGTGCGGTGGTGCCCGGGCTGCGGCGACTACGCGATCCTGAGCGCGATCCAGAAGTCGATGCCGGACCTCGGCATTCCCAAGGAGAACATCGTGTTCATCTCGGGCATCGGCTGCTCCAGCCGGTTCCCGTACTACATGAACACGTACGGCTTCCACACGATCCACGGCCGGGCCCCGGCGCTGGCGACCGGGCTCAAGGTGGCGCGCCCGGATCTGAAGATCTTCGTCGTCACCGGCGACGGTGACGGGCTCTCCATCGGCGGTAACCACATGCTGCACGTGCTCCGCCGTAACGTGGACGTGACGGTGCTGCTCTTCAACAACCGCATCTACGGCCTCACCAAGGGCCAGTACTCGCCGACGAGCGAGCTGGGCAAGGTGACCAAGTCCACACCGCTCGGCTCCGCGGATCGTCCGGTGAACCCGCTGGCGTTCGCCCTCGGCTGCGGCGCCACCTTCGTGGGACGCACGGTGGATCGCAACATTCCCCACATGGACGAGATGCTCAAGCGCGCGGCCGCGCATCGCGGCACCGCGTTCCTGGAAATCCTGCAGAACTGCAACGTGTACAACGACCTCGCCTGGAACGTGCTCTACGACAAGGAGTCGAAGGTCCTGCACGAGCTGCGGCTCGAGCACGGCAAGCCGCTGCTGTTCGGCCCGCCCGACGCCCGCCAGGCCGTCATCATGCAAGGCGTGACGCCGAAGGTGGTGGACGCCAAGGGCGTGGCCGAGAGCGCGCTGTGGATCCACGACGAGAAGAACGTCAACGCGGCCAAGCTGCTCGCCGACCTCTTCGCGCCGGACTTCCCCGTGCCCATCGGCGTCCTCGAAGACATCGCCGCACCGATCTACGAGAACGTCCTCATCGACCAGGAGCAGCACGCGCTGTCCGACCGCGGCCCCGGCGATATCGCCAAGCTGCTGACCTCGGGCGATACCTGGAAAATCAGCTCGGAGGGGGGCTAACGCGACTCGGAGGGGGGCTTCGCCCCCCTTCCGACGCCCCTCGCACGCCTGACGGCGTGCTCGCGGCTGCCTCCCCCCGGGATAGGATTGCGACGGCGAAGCCGCCGCTCGAAAGCGGTAGTTCTCTCGCGCGTATTGGCCTGATTCCGCCCGCCTGACGATCGCGTTTCGGCTTCGGGCTCTACTCGAGGGCTCGCGTCTGTTCGAGCGGCTCGGATTTCCAGTGGGCGGGGTAAACTCTCTATCTGCCATGTCGCTGACTCCACGGTTCGTCGATGAGATGCGGGCGATCGTCGGGAAGGACGCGGTCGTCGTGTCCGTCGAGGGGCGGATGACGTACGAGTGCGACATGCACACGTTCTACAAGGGCGCGCCGGACGTGGTGGTGCTCCCGACGCGCACCGAGCAGGTGCGGGCGATCGTTCAGGCGTGCCGGCGGGCCAACACTCCCATCGTGCCGCGCGGCTCGGGCACCGGGCTCATCGGCGGCGCCATGGCCCCGCAGGGCGGCGTGATGGTCTCGATGAACCGCATGGCGTCCATCCTCGAGATCGACTACGGCAATCGCTGCGCGACCGTGCAGCCGGGGCTCATCAATCTGTGGCTCACCAACGCCGTGCGCGAGCGCGGCTGGTTCTTCGCGCCCGATCCCTCCAGCCAGATGGTGTCGTCCATCGGCGGCAACGTGTCGACCAACGCCGGCGGTCCGCATTGCCTGAAGTACGGCATCACGACGAATCACGTGCTGGGCCTGGAGCTGGTCACCGGCCGCGGCGAGGTGGTGCGCGTCGGCGGCAAGACGCTGGATCGCCCCGGCTACGACCTCACCGGCGTGGCCGTCGGCTCCGAGGGCACGTTTGCCCTGGTGACGGCGATCACGGTGCGCCTCACCCACGCGCCGGAGGCGGTGAAGACCGTGCTGGCCGCGTTCCGCACGGTGATCGAGGCCTCCCAGGTCGTGTCGGCGGCGATCGCGGCCGGAATGACGCCCGCCGCGATGGAGATGCTCGACGAGGCCATCATCCGCGCCATCAATGCCGGCACGGGCGCCGGCTATCCTGAGGGCGCCGGCGCCGTGCTGCTGATCGAGCTCGACGGCCCGCGCGCCGAGGTGGAGGTGCAGGGGGAGCGGGCGGCCGCCATCTGTCGCGAGCACGGCGCGCTCTCGGTCAGTGTGGCGCGCGACGAGGCCGAGCGCGCGCTGCTGTGGAAGGGCCGCAAGGAGGCGGCCGGCGCGGTGGGACGGCTCACGGCGTCCTACCTGTTGCAGGATGCCGTGGTGCCGCGCTCGAAGCTGCCGCACATCATGCGCGAGATCGTGGCCATCGGCGAGCGCTACGGGCTGCTCATCGCCAACGTGTTCCACGCCGGTGACGGCAACCTGCACCCCATGATCTGCTACGACGACACGCGGCCGGACGAGCTCGAGAAGGCCAAGGAGGCCAACGAGGAGCTGCTCCGCGCGTGCATCGCGCTGGGCGGCAGCGTGACCGGCGAGCACGGCATGGGCATGGACAAGGCCAAGAACCTGCCGCTGCAGTACGCCGACGCCGACCTCAACTTCATGTTCCGCATCCGCGGCGTGTTCGATCCCGCGCGCCTCATGAACCCCGGCAAGCTGCTGCCGACGCACCCGGCGTGCGGCGAGGGCTTCCGCCCGCAGCGCCCGCGCCTGCCCGAAGGGACGTGGGTGTGAGCGTGACCGCGCGCACGCTGGGCGGGGCGCTGATCGCGATCGTCGGCGCCGGCGGCGCCAGCGACGACGCGGCGGCCTGCGCGGCCGCCGCCATCGACGGCCGCCGGCCGCAGTGGGTCGTGCGCCCCCGAACGCTCGACGAGCTGGCGCGCGTCGTGGCCATCGCACACGACGAGGGCCTGGCCGTCGTGCCGCGCGGCGCCGGTCACGCGCTCGCGCTCGGCAGCCCGCCCGCGCGCGTGGACGTCGTGCTGGATCTCTGCGGCCTCGACGCGATCGTCGAGTACAACCCCGACGACCTCACGGTGACGGTGCAGGCCGGCGTCACCGCCGGCGCGCTGGCCGCGGTGCTCCACGACCGGCGCCAGACGCTCCCGCTCGACCCGCCGGGCTGGGGCAGCCGCACGCTCGGCGGCATCGCGGCGACGGCGGCCGGCGGACCGCTGCGGCTGCGCTACGGCACCATGCGCGACCTGCTGCTGGGCGTGCGCTTCGTGCAGGCCGACGGCGTGGTGACGTGGGGCGGCGCGCGGGTGGTGAAGTCGGTGACCGGCTACGACGTGCCGAAGCTCCTCGTGGGCGCGCTCGGCACGCTCGGGATCCTCGGCGAGCTGACGCTGCGGCTGCATCCGCTGCCCGAGGCGGAGGCCACGTGCCTGTTGCCCCTGCGGAGCACCGAAATCGCCCAGGACGTCGTCGCGCGTCTCGTGGACTCGCCGCTGCAGCCGAGCCGGTGCGAGCTGCTCGACGCCGCCGCGCTCGCGGCGTGCGGGCTGCCGGCGGCCGCCGTCGGTCTCGTGGTCTCGCTCGGCAGTGTCGAGGGCGCGGTTCGCGCCCAGCAGGCGATGGTGGTGGCGGAGGCCACGCGCGTGCGCGCTCGCGCGGAGACGATGGGCCCCGGGTTCTGGCGGACGTACGACCGCGTGCTGGCCGAGAATGGGCCGACGGTGCTGCGGCTCGCCACGCTGGCAACGCGGCTGGCCGCCACGCTCGACGAGGTGCGGGCCTCGCTCGGCGGCGACGCGGGCGTCACCATCACCGGCTGCGCGCCGCTCGGCCTGCTCCGCGTGGCGCTGCGACAGGACGAGCCGGCGGTCCTGGCGAAGGCGATCGAGCGCCTGCGCGCGTTCGTCGACGAGTCCGACGGCAGCGTCGTGGTCGAGCGCGGCTCCACGGCGCTGCGGACGAGCCTCGATCCGTGGGGGCCGGTGCCGGCCGGACCGCTCGCGCTCATGCGCGCGCTCAAGCAAGAGTTCGACCCGCGCGGCACGCTGAACCCCGGACGCTTCGTGGGCGGCCTGTGACCGGGCATGGCCCGCTGATGGCAGAGCCGTCAACCTCCTCGGCCAGCCCACCCACGTCGCTCCCCGCGCTCGCGGACCCCGCTACGAAAGCCCTGCTTCGCGCGTGCGTGCACTGCGGCATCTGCCTGCCGCAGTGCCCGACCTACCGCGTGCTCGGCGAGGAGATGGACTCGCCGCGCGGCCGTATCTATCTCATGCGCGCCGTGGCCGAGGGACGCCTGGACGTCACCGACACCGTCACCGAGCATCTCGACCTCTGCCTCGGCTGCCGTGCGTGCGAGACGGCCTGCCCGGCCGGGGTGCGCTTCGGCACGCTGCTGGAGACGGCGCGCGCCGACATGGCCCGGCGCGCCCAGCCGCTGCGCCGCTGGCGATTGAGCGATCTGCTGCTGACCGTCTTTCCCGACCCGGAGCGGCTCGACTGGGTCTTCGGCCTCCTGCGCCGCTACCAGCGCTGGGGCCTGCAGGGCCTCGTGCGACGCAGCGGACTGCTCGGCCGGTTTCCCCGGCTGTCGGCGCTCGACGCGCTGCTGGACGACGCGCCGCACGCGGAGACGCTGCCGGAGTACGTACCCGCCCGCGGGCGCTCGCGCGGCCGCGTCGGCGTGGTGACGGGCTGCGTGCAGCGCCACCTCTTCGGCGGCGTCAACCGCGACACGATCCGCCTGCTCGCGCTGGCGGGCTGGGACGTCGTGGTCCCGCGCGAGCAGGGGTGCTGCGGCGCCCTCGAGCTCCACGCCGGCGGCATCGACGCATTCCGCGGCCGCGCCGGCGCGCTGGCGGCGGCGTTTCCCGACGACGTGGACTGGATCGTCACCAACGCGGCCGGCTGCGGCTCGGCGCTGCGCGACGCGGGCCACTGGCTGCCGGGCTCGCGGGCCGCACGCGTGGCGGCGCGCGTGCGCGACGTGACCGAGCTGCTGGTGGACGGCGACCTGCCCCTGGCGCCGCTGCCGCTGACCGTGACCTATCACGACGCCTGCCACCTGGCCCACGGCCAGAAGGTGCGCGCCGAGCCGCGCGCGCTCCTGCGTCGCATCCCCGGCCTCACGCTGGTCGAGCTGCGTGACAGCGACCTCTGCTGCGGCAGCGCCGGCATCTACAATGTCCTGCAGCCGGAGATGGCCGACCGTCTGCTCGACCTCAAGCTGGACCGCATCCGCGAGACCGGCGCGCGCATCGTCGTCGCCGGCAACCCCGGCTGCCTGATGCAGATCGCCAAGGGCGCCCGCGCCCGCAACCTCGACCTCGAGCTGGCGCACCCGGTCACGCTGCTGGCCCGGTCCGCCTTCGGGAGCAGCGCATGAAGATCCGCCTGCGCGAGCGCGCGAAGTTCCAGCCCGACAAGATGGCCAAGATCGCGCTGGCCGCCACCCCGCGCGTGCTCCTCGACCTCTACGCGCTCGAGCCCGGGCAGAGCCAGAAGGTCCACACGCACGACGGCCAGGACAAGATCTACGTCGTGCTGGAGGGCCGCGGCCGCATCACCGTCGGCGCCGAGGACGAGACGCTGGAGGCCGGCGAGGCCGTGGTGGCGCCGGCCGGCACCGCCCACGGCGTGGCCAACGACTCGGGCGCCCGGCTGCTGCTGCTCGTGCTGGTCTCGCCGCCGCCCCCGCACGCATGACCCCGACCGCGGCGCTGATGATCACCTGCCTCGGCGACGTGCTCTATCCCGAGGTCGGCGAGCGGATCGTGCGCCTGCTGCGCGGGCTGGACGTGCGCGTGGAGTTTCCCGCCGGCCAGACGTGCTGCGGCCTGCCGCTCTTCAACTCGGGCTATCACGCCGAGGCCGCCGCCGTGGCGCGCCGCACGGTCGCGATCTTCGCCGCGGCCGAGCAGGTGATCGTGCCGTCGGGCTCCTGCGCCTGGATGGTGAAGCACGAATACCCGGGCTTGATGACGTCGGTCGCCGAGCGCACGGCGGCCGAGCGGCTCGCCGGCCGCACGCACGAGCTGTCGCAGTTCCTCGTCAAGGTCCTCGGCCGCCGGCGCTTCCGCAGCGCGGTGGGCGGGCGGCTCACCTATCACGACTCCTGCCATCTCCTGCGCGGGCTGCACGAGGCCGAGAGCCCGCGCGCGCTGCTGCGCGAGCTGGCCGGTGCGGAGTTCGTCGAGTTGCCGGGAAGCGACGAGTGCTGCGGGTTCGGCGGGTCCTTTTCCGTCCGCTTGCCGGAAGTCTCGACGGCGATCCTCGACAAGAAGCTCGGCAACGTCGAGGCCACCGGCGCCGACTGCGTGGTGGCCTGCGACGCCGGCTGCCTCATGCAGATGCGCGGCGGCCTCGCCCGCCGCGGATCGCGGGTACAAGCACTACACCTGGCGGAAGTGCTCGAAGTCGAGGAACCCCTCGGGGGTGCCCCATAATGGAGCCGGAGCTGGCGACGCCGTTCCGCGAGCGCGCGGGCCGCGCCCTCGACGACCGCTTCCTGCAGGAGGCGCTCACGGTCGCCACCACCAAGTTCATCACGCTGCGGCGCGAGGCCTTCGCCGAGCTGCCCGAGGGCGACGCCCTGCGCGACCAGGCCCGGGCGATCAAGGAGGCGACGCTGCAGCGCCTCGACTACTGGCTCGAGCGGCTGATCGAGCGCATCGAGAGCCGCGGCGGCCACGTCCACTACGCGACCTCCGCCGACGAGGCGCGGCGGGTCGTGCTCGACATCGCCCGGCGCACCGGCGCGCGCATGGCGGTGAAGTCCAAGTCGATGGCGACCGAGGAGATCCACCTGAACGACGCGCTGCAGGCCGCGGGCGTGACGCCGGTCGAGACCGACCTCGGCGAGTACATCATCCAGCTGGCCCACGAGCGGCCCTCGCACATCATCGCGCCGGCCATCCACAAGACGAAGGGCCAGGTGGCCGAGCTGTTCGCGCGCGAGCTGGGGCGCGAGACCGAGCCCGACCCCGAGGTGCTCACCCGCATCGCGCGGGCCGAGCTGCGCCAGAAGTTCCTCGACGCCGACCTCGGCATCAGCGGCGCGAACTTCGCGGTGGCGGAGACCGGCACCGTCGTGCTCGTGACCAACGAGGGCAACGGCCGCATGGTGACGTCGCTGCCGCGCGTGCACGTGGCCGTGATGGGCGTCGAGAAGGTCATCCCGTCGATGACCGACCTCGCCGTGTTCCTGGCCATCCTCGCCAAGAGCGCCACCGGCCAGAAGCTGTCGGTCTACACCTCGCTCGTGAACGGCCCGCGACGCGGCGGCGAGCCGGAGGGCCCGGAGGAGCTCCACCTCGTCCTGCTCGACAACGGGCGCGTGCGCCAGATCGCGGGACCGCTGCGCGAGGCGCTCAACTGCCTGCGCTGCGGCGCCTGCCTGAACGTGTGCCCGGTCTATCGCCAGATCGGCGGCCACGCCTACGGCTACACCTATCCCGGCCCGATCGGCATCCTGCTCACCGCGATGCTCAACGGCCCGGCGGCCGTGAAGGACCTCGCGCACGCCTCGTCCCTGTGCGGCGCCTGCATGGACGCCTGTCCCGTGCGCATCGACATCCCGAAGATGCTCATCGAGCTCCGTCGCGAGGTCGATCAGCAGGGGATCGCCCCGTGGCCGGAGCGTGCCGTCTTCGGGGCCTTCGCCTGGCTGCTGCAGCGCCCGCGGCTGTACCGTCTCAGCGCTCGGCTGGGTCGCCTCCTGCAGCGGCCGTTCGTCCGCGGCGGGCGCATTCGATGGCTGCCCGGATTGTTCGGCGAGTGGACGCGCACGCGCGATCTTCCGGCGGTCGCGCGCCGCACGTTCCACGAGCGCTGGGCCGCGCTCGAGCGCGAGGCACGGCGGTGACCACGAAGGCCGAGTTCTTCGACCGCATCCGCGCCGAGATGGCGCGGACGCCGGGCCGGGCGCCGAGCGCGCTCGCCGCCCGCCCCGTGCGGCCGCGCGAGGGGCTGGACGTCCTGCGCCGCGAGCTGTCCGAGCGCTGGCGCGAGAACCTCGACCGCTTCCAGCACGAGCTCGAGCGCGTGGGCGGCGTCCTCCATCGCGTGGCGGAGGCCGGCGAGGTGCCCGACGTGGTCGCGCAGATCGCCGCGGAGCGCGGGATGCACCGCGTGGTGACGTGGCCGCGGGACACGCTGGGCGTGGACGTCGCGGCGCCCCTCGTCACGCGTGGCTTCGACGCGGCCGTGATGCCCGGCACCGAGGTGGCGGCCGCGGAGCGCGCGCGCCTGCGCGGGCTCGCGGCGGCAGCGGACCTCGGCGTGACCGGCGCGGAGGTCGCCATCGCCGAGACGGGCACGCTCGTCGTCGTCTCCGGCGCCGGCCGCCCACGGTCCACGTCGCTGCTGCCGGCCTGCCACGTGGCCGTCTTCGAGCGCGACGTCCTGGTCGAGTCGCTCGTGCAGATGGGCCTCGTGCTGGAGGCGTGGCACGAGGGCGCCGAGCCGTCATGGCGGGGCGCGGCGATCAACTTCATCACCGGGCCCAGCCGGACCGCCGACATCGAGCTGACGCTGACGCGCGGCGTGCACGGCCCCAAGGAAGTGCACGCGGTATTCGTCGAGCGGGGCCTCTCGGTGGCGCGTCGTGCCTGAGCGTTACTTCGGGCCGGCCGACGTCGAGCGGCTGATCCCGCGGCTGACCCGGATCATGCAGCGCGTGATGGCCGCGAACGCCGCGGGCATCGAGGCGCGCGAGGCCAGCGCGGCCGAGCAGAAGCGCATCACGCTCGCCGGCGGCGGCGTCGTGGACCAGGCCGCCTGGAAAGCGCGCGCGGACCTGATCGAGCGCAGCGTGAAGGACGTTCGAGCAGGCCTGGAGGACATCCAGCGCCTGGGCGGCGTCACGAAGGATCTGAGCCTGGGCCTCGTCGACTTCCTGCATCTGCGCGACGGTCGCGAGGTGAACCTCTGCTGGAAATTCGGCGAGGAGCGCATCACGCACTGGCACGGCCTGGACGAGGGGTATGCCCGGAGGAAACCGCTGTGAGCGTCATCTTCTACCAGAAGCCCACCTGAACCTCGTGCGTCAAGGGGAGAGCGGTGCTCTCCCGCAAGAAGGTCGCCTTCACCACGCGGGATCTCTTCAAGCAGCCGCTGACCGCCGCCGAGATTCGCGCGCTGGCCGCGCGCGCGCCCGACGGCGTGCGCGGGCTGCTGTCCACGCGGACGGCCCAGTACAAGGCGCTGGGGCTCGACAAGAAGAACCCCGGCGACGAGGTGCTGATCGCGCTGATGGTGAAGGAGCCGCGGCTGCTGCGGCGGCCGTTGACGCTGGCCGGCCACCGGCTGATCGTCGGCTTCGACGGGCCCGCGCTCGAGGCGCTTCGCTAGATGGCGTACCGCGCCGTCTTCTTCGATCTCTTCGACACGCTGGTGCGCTTCGAGCGCGACCGGCTGCCGGAGATCACCATCAAGGGCAAGACCGTGCGCTCCACGGCCGGCCACCTTCACGGGGTGCTGGCGCGTCACGCGCCGCAGGTGACGCTCGAGCAGTGCTACGAGGCCCTGCTGGTCTCGTGGAAGGAGGCCGAGCGGCTGCGCGCGATCGATCACCGCGAGGTGTCCGCGCGAGAGCGCTTCTCGTACTTCTTCCCGGCGGCGGGCCTCGACGCGGCGGCGCTGCCGCCGGGCCTCGCCGAGGCGCTGATCGAGGCCCACCGCCACGAGCTCGCCAAGGCGGCGAGCGTGCCCGCCCATCATCGCCCGCTGCTCGAGCGGCTGGCTCGCCGCCACTGCCTGGCCGTCGTCTCCAACTTCGACTACAGTCCCACCGCGCTCGGCATCCTGGAGACCGCGGGCGTGCGCGACCTCTTCGCGGCCATCGTCGTCTCCGACGAGGTGGGCTGGCGCAAGCCGCGGGCCGACATCTTCCAGGAGGCGCTCCGGCGCACGGGCGCCGAGCCGCACGGAACCCTCTTCGTGGGCGACCGCATCGACATCGACGTGGCGGGCGCTCACGGGGTCGGCATGGACGCGGCCTGGATCAATCCCGAGCGCGAGGCCCTGCCGGCCGGCGTCGCGCCGCCGATCTACGAAATCCGCGACCTCGCCGAGCTGGAGGCGATCGTCGCGCGAGCCTGACCAGGATCGCCTGGCCTCCTTCGTGCATCGTAAGTGCAGAAACAGTCATAGAGGCGCGCCACGGCTCCGCCGGGGCGCGCCGAACGTGAGGGGGATTGGGGGCCATCTCGGGGCCCCCATGAAGAATGCCAACGCGCAAGGTGGTCATCATCGGGTCCGGCCCGGCCGGCTACACCGCGGCCATCTACGCTGCGCGCGCCAACCTCGCGCCGCTCATGTTCACGGGTTTGCAGTCGGGCGGCCAGCTCATGCTGACGACGCTGGTCGAGAACTATCCCGGCTTCGTGGACGGCATCGACGGTCCGGTGCTGATGGAGACCATGCGCAAGCAGGCCGAGCGCTTCGGCACCGACATGATCGCCGAAGACGTCGCCTCCGTGGACTTCTCGACGCGGCCATTCACGCTCCAGGCGGAGGGCGCGACATATCAGGCCGACACCGTCATCATCGCCACCGGGGCCTCGGCCAAGATGCTGGGCCTGGCCGAGGAGCGCGAGCTGATGGGCCGCGGCGTGTCGACGTGCGCCACCTGCGACGGCTTCTTCTTCAAGGACCAGAACATCATGGTGGTGGGCGGCGGCGACTCCGCGATGGAGGAGGCCCTCTACCTCTCTCGCCTCGGGCGCAAGGTGGACGTGGTCCATCGGCGCGATAGCCTGCGCGCCTCGAAGATCATGCAGGAGCGCGCGGCGAAGAATCCCAGGATCAACTTCCTGCTCGACAGCGTCGTCGACGCCATCGGCGACACGAAGGCGGGCAAGGTGACGAGCGTGGACGTGCGGAACCTCAAGACCGGCCAGGTCACGACGCATCTGGTGGACGGGCTCTTCATCGCGATCGGGCATGTGCCGAACACCGCGCTCTTCCGCGGCCAGCTCGAGCTCCTGCCCAACGACTACATCAAGGTCGTGCCCGGCACCACGCAGACCTCCGTCCCCGGCGTCTTTGCCGCCGGCGACGTCGCCGATCACACCTTCCGGCAGGCGGCCACGGCCGCCGGCACTGGCTGCATGGCGGCGCTGGAGGCCGAGCGGTTCCTGGAGGCCCTCCAGCGCTGAGCCCTGCCGGCGTGCGCTGAGCCGGATGCCGCTCCAGAACCGCGTCACGCCGTTCGGCGAGCTGATCGCGACACCGGCGCGCGGCACGCTCATGGGCAACCGGGGCTGTCTGCACGACGCGCAGCAGCGGATTCGTCGCGCGTTCGCCGTCAAGCGCTGGATCATCTGCGTGCTGGAGTTCAAGGGACGGCACCGCCAGGTGATGGCTCCAGGGCGGTACACGGAGCTGTTCTTTCTCGACGAGGCGACCGCGCTGGCCGCGGGCCATCGACCGTGCGCCGAGTGCCAGCGCGCGCGCTACGACCTGTTCCGCGCGCACTGGGCGGGGCGGGCTCGCACATTGCCCGGAGCCGACGATATGGACGACGTGCTGCACGCCGAGCGGATCGATGGCAGCCGCGCCAAGCGAACGTACACCGAGCGGCCGTCCCGGCTGCCCGCCGGGACGATGGTCGCCGATACGGATGGCCAGGCCTACCTCGTCCAGGGCGCCACGCTGCTCCGGTGGACGCCCGCCGGTTACGCCGCGAGCCCGACGCCGCCGGCCGAGGCTCGGTGGCGGGTGCTGACGCCGCGATCGACCGTACGCGCGCTTGCACGCGGATATCCCGCGGCCGTCCACCCCTCGGCGGGACGGCACGCGGCGGAAGGGGATGACTCGTGAGTGTGGATCTGCGCCTGACCTACATCGGCGGCCCCACGGTCCTGCTGCAGCTCGGCGGACTGCGCTTGCTCAGCGATCCGACGTTCGATCCGGCCGGCGCGGAGTTTCGCGCCGGCGCCTACGTGCTGAGGAAGACTCACGGACCGGGGCTGCCAGCGGCCGCCCTCGGTCGCGTGGACGCCGTGCTGCTGAGCCACGACCATCATTTCGACAACCTCGACGCCAGCGGTCGAGCGTTCCTCGGCCACGCGGGGAGCGTGCTGACGACGGGGAGCGGAGCCGAGCGGCTCGGCGGCCGCGCGCGCGGGCTCGCGCCGTGGGAGACGGTGGAATTGCCGACGCCGGATGGCGGCACGCTCCACGTGACGGCGACGCCCGCACGCCATGGGCCCGCTCACGCCGACCGTGGCCCCGTGGTGGGTTTCGTGCTCACGCGGCCCGACGCCCCGGGCGAGGCCGTCTATCTCAGCGGCGACACCGTCTGGTACGACGGCGTGGCCGAGGTCGGCCGTCGCTTCCCCGTGCGGACCGCCGTGCTGTTCATGGGCGCCGCGCGCGTCGCCGCGGTCGGGCCGTGGCATCTGACCTTCACGGCCGATGAAGGCGTCGAGGCCGCACGCGCGTTCGGCGACGCGACGATCGTCCCGGTGCACTGCGAGGACTGGGAGCACTTCACGCAGTCGCGTCCGGACATCGACGCGGCGTTCCGAGCGGCCGGGCTCGGCCACCGCCTGCGCTGGCTGCCGCGCGGGGTCGAGACGGACGTCCGGAGCTAGCCGGCGCGGGCGGTCACGTAGAGGCGGTCGGTGGCGTGCTCGAACGGGTAGGGCGGCCGCACGTCCACACGCTCGACCGTGAAGCCGGCGGCCGCGACCTGGCCCGCGAACGCGGTCGGTGATCGCCAGTGCAGCTCGACGTCGACCGGCAGGCCCTTGTACTCGCTGAAGTGATCGAAGCCTTCGCCGGCGTGCACGGCCACGAGCAACGCGCCGCCCGGCCGCAGCACCCGCCGCAGCTCCACCAGCGCCGCAGTCGGTTCCGCCTCGTAGATCAGCGAGTAGAAGGCGACCACGCCGGTGCAGGAGCCGGACGCGAACGGCAGCGCGTGCATGTCGCCCGCGACGAGCGCCAGCGTCGGATCGTTCAGGCGCCGCGCGACGGTCAGCGAGCGGGGCGCAAGATCCACGCCGATCACGCGTGGGCCGAGCTCGGCGACGAAGCGGCCGACGTGGGCGGCCGGGCCGCAGCCGACGTCCAGCACCGGGCCGCCGCGGCAGCGCCGGGCGACGTCACGCAGCAGCGCGGTGTCGTAGGGCTTGCGGGTGAGCTCGTCGGCGAAGTCGGCGGCGTACTGCTCGGCGATCCGATCGAAGGAGGCGCGAATTTTTTCGGTCACGTCCCCACGCGCAGCGTGGCGCCGAGGTCCCGCAGCAGCGCGATCGTGGAGAGATAGGACAGTCGCCCGGTGCGCGGGTTCTCCGAGGGCACGTTGCGCACCTCGATGGCGAGCGAGCCGAACTCGCCCTCGACGGCGATGCGGTGCGTGTTGCGCGTGAGGCCGGGCACCGCGTAGATCTTCGTGGTGGTCCGCTCCGGCCCGACACCGGCCAGCGAGAGGGCGGCCAGCACGTTCACGTTGGCCGGGAACGCGCGGCAGGCCTGGGTGGCCGGCCCCTGGAAGATCAGCGTTTCCTCGCGGATCGCCCCGAGGTCGATCCTCTGCTCGACGACCCACGGCGCTCCGGCCCAGCCGGCCGGGGCCTTGCGGCTCTCCATCGTCACCGAGGTGATCGGCCCCACGGCGCCGCCCTTGACGCCGTCGAGCCCGGCGATGGCGCCCGACGGCACGTGGATGCGGCCACCGTGCGCGTCGGCCAGCGCCACCCAGTCGGTGCGGCCCAGCAACGCGCCGCAGGAGAGGACGACGAGGTCGCGGCCGGCGGCGAGCGCCTTCGGGGCGATCTCGGCGAGGTGCGCCTGCGTGGAGGCCTCGACGACGACCTCGGCGGCGGCGATCAGCTCGTCGAGGCTTGCGAAGGGCACGGGCGTGCCGAGCGACTTCAGGAATGCCTCGCCGCGCGAGCGATCGCGCGCGGTGGCGGCCACCAGCGTCACGCCGGGGAGCCCGGCGTCGAGCGCCTGGCAGACACGGCGGCCGATGGCGCCGAGACCGACGACGCCGACGGTGAGCGGATGAGTGCGGGAAGGGATTCGACTCATCGCAGTAACGAGGCGGCATGTTATCATGCCGCGCGAGACCGCTGAATGACGTCAGCCGGCGCACTGCGTGAGCCGCTCGAGCGGCTCTACCGCGAGTTCGACTACGGCGCGCGGCTCGCGCGCGACGCGATCGAGTTCCCCCTTCGCTACGTTGCCCCCGACGACCGCGAGATCGTGGCGCTGCTCACCGCGTGCCTCGCCTACGGCCGTGTGGACCTGTTCGGCCGCGCGCTCGAAGGCGTGCTGGCCGCCATGGGCCCGTCGCCCGCCGCCTTCGTGCGCGACTTCGATTCCCGGAGGGACGGCGTCAAGTTCGAGCGCTTCATCTATCGCTTCAACCGCCCGCGCGACCTCGTGGCCTTCTGCGTGGCGGCGCGCGACCTCCTCGCGCGCCACGGCTCGCTCGAGAAGTGCTTCGCGGCCGGCGATCCCGATCCGAGCGGCCCCATCGGGCCCGCGCTCGAGCGCTTCGCCCGCGCGTTCCTGGAAGCTGACGTGCGCGACCTCTTCCCTCGGCGGCGGATCTCGCGCGGCTATCGCCACCTGTTCCCGCTGCCCTCGGCCGGCGGCCCGTGCAAGCGCCTGCACCTCTTCCTGCGCTGGATGGTCCGGCGCGAGCGGCCGGACTTCGGGCTCTGGGCCTCGATCGCGCCGGCGCGCCTGCTGATGCCGATCGACACGCACGTGGAGAACATGTGCCGGTCCATCGGCCTCACGCGCCGGCGCTCGCGCAACTGGAAGATGTCCCAGGAGATCACCGCGCGCCTGGCGCTGCTGGACCCGGCCGATCCCGTGAAGTACGACTTCGCGCTCTGCCACACCCGCATGTCGGGCGACTGCCGCGACCGTCGCGACGCCGTCGTGTGCGCGCCGTGCGGTCTGCGCGCGGTATGCCGCCACTGGCGCGGACGGCGCCGCACGTGACCGAGCTGGTCGGGATCCTCCTCGGCGGCCTGCTGGTGGTGCTGGCCCTCGTGGCGTGGACGCTCGTCGCGGCGCGGCGCGAGATCGGCGAGCTCCGCGCGCGCGCCGGTGCCCCCGAGGCGGCCAGCGCCATGCTGCAGCAACAGATCGAGGCGGTGCGCACGGAGGGCCGGACGGGCCAGGACGCGCTGCGCCGCGAGGTGGGCACGCTGACGACGCAGGTGAAGGACGAGCTCAACGCCCTGCAGCGCGGCGTCGCCACCGAGCTCAAGGGCGTGGCCGGCGAGGTCACCCGCCAGCTCCAGGAGGGCATGCGCCTCATCCAGTCGGGACAGTCCACGATGGGCGAGCGCCTCGATCATGCGACGAAGATCGTCGGCGACGTGCAGGGCAGCCTCGGCACGCTGCGCGAGGCCACGCAGCGCGTGGTCGAGATCGGCCGCGACATCCAGGGGCTCGAGCAGGTGCTGAAGTCGCCCAAGGTGCGCGGCGGTCTCGGCGAGACGCTTCTCGAGCAGGTGCTGGCCCAGATGCTGCCGCAGGAGCACTGGCGCATGCAGTACGCGTTCAAGAGCGGCGAGAAGGTCGACGCGGTGATCCGGATCAACGAGCGGCTGGTCCCGGTGGACGCGAAGTTCCCGCTGGAGAACTTCCGCCGCCTCGTGGCCGAGCCCGAGGAGGAGCGCCGGCGCCCGCTGCGCAAAGCCTTCGCCCGCGACGTGAAGCTGCGCGTGGACGAGATCGCCAAGAAGTACATCCTGCCCGACGAGGCCACCTACGACTTCGCCCTCATGTACGTGCCGGCCGAGAACGTCTACTACGAGATCATCATCAAGGAGGACGACACCGAGGACGAGTCGATCGCCGCCTACGCGCTCTCGCGCCGCGTGGTCCCCGTGTCGCCCAACAGCCTCTACGCCTACCTGCAGGTGATCATCCTGGGGCTGCGCGGCCTGCGCATCGAGGCCAACGCGCGCGAGATCCAGAGCGATCTCATCCGGCTCGGCGACGACCTCGAGAAGGTGCGCGACCACATGGGCAAGATGGGTACGCATCTGGGCAACGCGCAGAAGCAGTTCGACGAGAGCCAGCGCCACCTCGACCGCTTCGAGGACAAGCTGGAGTCGATCGAGCGCAAGGGCGTGGAGGGCGGCCCGGCGCCGGCCGGCCAGCCCGCGCTGCCGGGAGTCGCGCCCTGAAACGCTTCCTTCTCCTCGCGCTGGCGGCGCTGACCCTCCTCGGATGCGAGCGCGGGGCCAAGGACGCCGCGTCCATCAAGGTCGTCATCGCGGAGTACAGCAAGGACCACACGGGGCCGTTCTGGCGAGGGCTCGCCGAGCAGTACACCAAGCAGACGGGCACCAAGGTCGACCTGCAGATCGTGGACTGGAACACGATCGATCAGCAGGTGAGCACGATGATCCAGAACAACCAGCCGCCCGACGTCCTGAACCTCAACGCGTTCGCGTCCTACGCCAAGGACAATCTGCTCTACGCGGCCGAGGACGTGCTGTCGCCGAAGACCAAGGACGACTTCCTGGAGGCCTTCGCGCGCGGCGGCGAGTACCGCGGCAAGCTCCACGGCTTCCCGATCCTCTCCAGCGCCCGGGCGTTCTTCTACAACACCGACCTCTTCGCCAGGGCCCGGATCACGGCGCCGCCGAAGACGTGGGACGACTTCGTGCGCGACGCGCAGAAGATCACGAAGCTGGGCGGCGGGGCCATCGGCTACGCGCTGCCGCTCGGCCCCGAGGAGGCGCAGGCCGAGTGGTCGATCTGGATGTGGAACAACGGCGGCGACTGGAAGTCCGGCGACCGCTGGGCGATCAACAGCGACAAGAACGTCCAGACGCTCGGGTTCCTGGCCGACCTGGCCAACAAGCACAAGGTCACCCAGGTCAATCCGGGCAAGACCAACCGCACCGACGGCGCCTTCCAGCTCTTCAAGGACGGCAAGGTCGGCATGGTCATCGGCTTCAGCCCGCTGGCCAAGCAGCTCGACGCCGAGGGCAAGGTGAAGTACGCGGTGGGCGCGATGCCGGCCAACGCGGGCGCCGCCGTCACGCTCGGCGTCGAGGACTACCTGATGGCCTTCAAGAAGAAGGGCAACCAGGAGGCCGTGAAGAAGTTCCTCGATCTCTACTACCAGCCCGAGAACATCACGCGCTGGATCACCGCCGAGGGCTTTCTGCCGGTGACGAAGTCGGGGCTCACGCAGATGAGCAGCGACGCCAAGCTAAAACCCTACCTCGACCTACTGCCCAACGCGCGGCTGGCGCCCACGACCGATCCCGCGTGGGACAAGGTCAAGCTCGACGTCCAGCAGAGCCTCGGCCTGGCCGTGCAGCCGGGGGGCAATCCCAAAGCGGTCCTCGACAAGCTCCAGCAGAACGCCACGGCCGAGAGCGGCCGCTGAGCCGCGGGCGCCGGCGCTCGTCGGCCGGCGGGAGCGCGCTGGCCTGGCTGGGGCCCAGCCTCGTGCTCATCGGCGCGGTCGTCCTGTTTCCCGCCGTCGAGCTCGTGCGCGCCTCGCTCTCGCGCTACTCCATCACCGGGCTGTACCAGGGCGCGGTGGGCGGGCGCAACTACGCGCGTCTCCTGCAGCAGGATGCGCTCGGCCCCGTGGCGCTCAACACGCTCACGTGGGTCGGCGCCGTGGTCGGCCTCACGCTCGTGATCTCGCTCGCATTAGCGCAGTTCCTCGACCTCGAGTTCCCGGGCCGGCGGCTCGTGCGCTGGGCGCTCATCGTGCCGTGGGCGGCCTCGCTCATCATGACCTCGAAGCTCTTCGTGTGGATCTACGACTACTACTTCGGCCTGCTCAACCGCGCGCTCGTCGCGCTGCACGTCGTGCGCGGCCCCATCGACTGGCTCGGTGACGACCGCACGGTGATGGGCGCCATGATCGGCGTGGGCGTCTTCGTGTCACTGCCGTTCACCACGTACGTGCTGCTGGCCGGCCTGCAGTCGATCCCGGGCGAGGTGTACGAGGCGGCGCGCGTGGACGGCGCGTCCGGATGGCGAACGTACTGGGCGGTCACGCTCCCGCTGCTGCGGCCGGCCCTGGTGGTGGCGGCCGTGCTGAACCTGATCTACGTCTTCAACTCGTTTCCGATCGTGTGGACGCTCAACGACCGCAACCCGGGCTTCGGCCACGACACGCTCATCACGTACATGTACAAGATCGCCTTCAAGAGCGCGCTGCGCGACGTCGGGCTGGCCGCCGCCCTCGGCGTCGTCAACGTGCTGCTGACGCTGGCCGCGGTGCTCGTCTACCTCAATACCGTGCGCTGGCGCGAGAGCTTCGAGGCCTGATGCGGCGCGCCGGCAGGACCGTGGCGGGACAGCTCGTGGCGCTCGCGCTGCTCGCCCCGTACCTCGTGATGCTGCTGACCGCGCTCAAGCCCGAGGCCGAGCTGCGCACGAGCCCGCCGCGCCTGCTGCCGAGCGACTGGCAGCCCGGCAACTTCGTGACCGTGCTGGCCGACCCCGGCTTCCAGTCGTGGCTCCGCGTCTCGCTGGTGGTGGCCGCGCTCTCCACGGCGCTGGTGGTGGTGGCCGCCGTGCCGGCGGCCTATCACACCGCGCGCCGCCGCTTCCGCGGGCGCACGGCGTTCCTCCTGCTGGTGCTGGTGACGCAGATGTTCTCGCCCACCGCGCTGGTGGTGGGACTCTACCGCGAGTTCTTCGAGCTGGACCTCGTCAATACCTACAGCGCGCTGATCCTGACGAACGCGGCCTTCAACCTGGCCTTCGCCATCTGGATGCTGCGAGCGTTCTTCGCGTCGATCCCGCGCGAGGTGGAGGAAGCGGCCGCGGTGGACGGCTGCGGCCGCCTGCGCACGCTGGTGAGCATCGTGCTGCCACTGGCGCGCCCGGGGATCGTCACCGTCGTGATCTTCGCCTTCATCGCGGCGTGGAACGAGTACGTGGTGGCGCTGACGCTCATGACCGACCCCGACATGAAGCCGCTGACCGTGGGCATCACCTCCTACGTGACCGCCTACGTTCAGCACTGGAACCTGCTCTTCGCCGCCTCCACGCTGGCCATCGTGCCGGTGGTGATCCTGTTCGCGCTGATCGAGCCCTACCTCGTGGCCGGACTCACCGCCGGCAGCGTCAAATGAGGGTCCGGCGGGCTAGGGAGGCCCCAAATCTTGCGTGGTATCATGACGGGGCCATGACGAACATTCCCATCAAGGTGTACGGTATCAACCTCCTCGTGCGCATGATGGCGGAGGCGCCTGCCGACGTCCGCGTGAACTGTCCGAAGGGCTCCCCGATCCGGTATGGCGAGGTGGTGGCGCGCGGCGACGGCTTCGACGAGGGCGCCAACGCCTTCCGCGAGATGCCCGACACGAAGACGATCGTGGCGTTCGAGGAGAGCCCCGAGGAGGTCGAGGGCCACTACTTCTACATCGCCCTCGAGGAGTACCGCGTCATCCGGCTGGACTCGGTCATCCTGTCCTTCCCCCAGCAGTAGGCGCGGCAAGCCGTCCGGTCCTCGTCGTGCGCGCCACCGACGTCCTCTCCCACATCGACGAAGGCGAGCTGATCGCGCTCACGCGCGATCTCGTCCGCATTCCGAGCGTGATCCGCCCCGGCCAGCCCGGCGCCACCGAGGCCGGCGTGGCCGCGCACGTCGCGCAGTGGATGCGCAAGGAGCGCTTCGAGGTCGAGGTGCACGAGGTCGCGCCCGGCCGCCCGAACGTGCTCGGCATCCTCGGCGAGCGCGAGTCGGGCGGCCTCACGCTGCTGCTCGAGGGTCACACGGATGTCGTCACCGAGGGCGACGCCGGCCTGTGGACGCGCGCGCCCTTCGGCGGCGACCTCGTCGAGGGCCGCATCTACGGGCGTGGCAGCGCCGACATGAAGAGCGGCCTGGCGGCGGCGATGGTCGCGGCGGCCGCCATCAAGCGCAGCGGCGTCGATCTCGGCGGCCGGCTCGTGGTCGGCGCCCTCGTGGACGAAGAGGGCGACATGCTCGGCGCCAAGCACCTCTGCACGACGCCGCTCGGGCACGAGCTGTCGGCCGCGATCATCTGCGAGCCCGAGCAGAACGAGCTGTGCCTCGAGCAGCGCGGCGTCGTGTGGGCGCGCGTGACGGCGCGCGGGCGCATGGCCCACGGCGCGATGCCCGAGGCCGGCGTGAACCCCATCACGGCGCTGGCCGCGCTGCTGAGCGAGGTGCCGGCACTCGAGCGCCGCCTGCGGAAGCTCTGCCAGCGCAGCCCGCACCTGCGCCCGCCCACGGTGACGCCGACGATCGTGCAGGCGCCCGTGCAGGGCGTGGCGCAGCCGAACGTCATCCCGTCGATGGCCCAGGTCACGCTCGACGTGCGCCTCACGCCCGGGCCGGACGGGGACGCGATCGGCAAGGAGATCGACGCCGTGTGCGAGCGGGCGATGGCGGCCGTGCCCGGCGTCGAGGTCACGTGGCAGGCCGTCAACGGCTTCCGGCTGGCGACGCAGGTGGACAAGGACGAGGCCCTGGTGCGTGCGATGGTCAAGGGCGTACGCCAGGCGACCGGTCGCGCTCCGAAGTTCGGCGGCGTCCCCGGCTCCACGGACGGCACGATCTTGAGGATGACCCTCGGCATCCCGATCGTGACGTGCGGGCCGGGCCACCGGCTCATCCCGCACCAGGTCGACGAGTACGTCGAGGTCGCCGAGCTGGTCGAAGCCGCGCGGATCTACGTCGCCTCGGCTCTGAATTTCCTCAACGGATGAGCGACGCCGACGCGCCCCGGCTGCGGGCCATCGAGGCCGTGCCGGTCGAGCACGAGGGCGAGGAGTACGTGGCGCTGCGCGACCCGGCCGGCTACACCCCGTCGGTCGTCATGCTGCCGCCGACGCTGCTGGAGGTCGTGGTGCTCTTCGACGGCGCTCACCCGATCGTCGACATCCAGGCCGAGCTCATGCAGCGCCACGGCGAGCTGGTGACGCGCGAGCACATCGAGAAGCTGGTGGCCGCGCTGGACGAGCACGGCTTTCTCGATACTCCCGCCTTCGCCGCGCGCCGGGCGGCGATCGACCGTGCGTTCCTGGACGCCCCGAGCCGCCCGGCCAGCCATGCCGGCGGCGCCTATGCCGACGATCCGGCGGCGCTGCGCGCCGCGATGGACGGCTTCTTCACGTCGACCGACGGGCCGGGCGCCGTCGGCGCGCGGGCGAACGGCGGGGCCGTGCGCGGCCTGGTCGCCCCGCACATCGACTTCCACCGCGGCGGCCCCGCCTATGCCTGGGCGTATCGCGACCTCGCCGAGCGCGGCGACGCCGACTGCTTCGTGATCTTCGGCACCTGCCACGCCGGCATGGCCGATCCGTTCGCGCTCACGCGCAAGGACTACGACACGCCGCTCGGCCCCGCGCGCGTGGATCGTGACTTCGTCGAGGCGCTCGCGACGCGCGCCCGGCAGGACTGCTTCGCCTCCGAGCTGGCGCACCGCAACGAGCACTCGATCGAGTTCCAGGCCGTGTTCCTCCAGTATCTCTACGCGCGCCGCCGCGAGGTCAGCGTGGTCCCCGTGCTCACCAGCTTCGTCCACGAGGCGCTGATGCGCCGGCGCCGGCCGGAGGACGACCCGCGCGTGCGGGCCTTCCTGGACGCGCTCGCCGAGACGGCCGCGGCCTCGGGCCGCCGCGTGGCCTACATCGCCGGCGCCGACCTCGCCCACATGGGCCCGCGCTTCGGCGATCCGAACCCGGTGAGCCCGGAGGAGCTGGCCACCATCGGCCGCGAGGACCGCGCGATGCTCGAGTCGGTGGAGGCGGGCGACGCCGACGGCTTCTTCGAGTCGGTCCGGCGCGACAACGACCGGCGGCGCATCTGCGGGCTGTCGCCGATCTACGCGCTGCTGCGCGCCCTCGGCGGCGCGCGCGGCACGCTGCGCCGCTACGGCCAGTGGCCCGATCCCGAGGGCGTGGTGACGTTCGCGAGCCTGGTGTACTGATGGCCGAGCCCGCTCCCGACGCGAGCACCGCCGGCTGGACGCTGCCGAAGCTGCGCATCGACGCCGACGGCGAGTGGTACGACGCCGACGTGCAGATCACGCACGCGGGCATCCTGGCCAACCTGCGCGGCAACCTGCGCCGGGACGCGGCCGGCTACTTCATCCAGACGCGTGTGCGCATCTCCGTCGAGGTCGCCGACGCGCCGCTCGTCGTCGGCCGCATCGAGCGGCGCGGCGACACGCTGCGCGCCTGGCTCAATGACGGCAGCGAGCAGGACATCGATCCCGCCACGCTGCGCATCGGCGCCGGCGACGTCCCGTACTGCGCCGTGGCCAACGGGTTCCCGGCGCGGTTGAGCCGGGCCGCCGCCTACCAGCTCCTGGCCCTGGCCGAGTACGACGAGCGCAGCGGCCGCGGTGCCCTGCGGCTGGGCGGCCGCGAGTATGCGCTGGCCCGCGCATCGTAGGCGGCAGCCGGGTATCCTGACTGACATGTCGAGACTCCTCTCGCGGCTCGCCGGCACGCTCACGCTCGCGGCGCTGCTGCTGGCCGGAAGCATCTGGTGGGTTCCCGCGGCCGTCTCCGACGACGAGGCCGTGACCGTCGACGGGATCGGCGACCAGGTGCAGACCCGCCGCGGCGGCGCGTTGCCGAAGTTCGCCGCGGAGGGCGAGGCGGCGATGCTTTACCGCTTCGCCCGCGAGCGGGGCGATGTGCTGAAGTGGATGCCGTGCACGTGCGGCTGCGCGAAGTTCGGCCACACGTCGAACCGCTCCTGCTACATCAAGGCCGAGGCCGGCGACCGCACGACGTGGACGAGCCACGCGGCCACCTGAGGGCTCTGCACCGACATCACGCGTGACGTGATGACGGAGACGCAGGCCGGCAAGACGCCCGCCCAGATCCGCGCGTCGATCGACGCCAGGTACGGCACGCAGCACGCGACGCCGACGCCGCGGCCGTCGGGCAAGTGAGCGCCCAGCCGACCGGCGGCGATCGGGTGGAGTTCTAGCCCCGGACCTCCGTCAAGATCGCCAGCATCGCGTCGTGGATGCGGCCGTTGCTGGCCACCAGCGTCGGCCGCTCCAGATCGACCGGTCCCCCCGTGAGGCTCGTCAGCCGGCCGCCGGCCTCCTCCACGAGCAGCCCGCCGGCCGCCACGTCCCAGGGGCCCAGGCGCAGCTCCCAGAAGCCGTCGTAGCGGCCGCAGGCCACCCACGCGAGGTCGATCACCGCGGAGCCGAAGCGGCGCACCGCGCGCGAGCGCGTGGCGAAGACGGCGTACTCCTTCAGGTTGTTGTCGGGGTTCACGCGGATGTCGTACGGAAAGCCCGTGGTCAGCAGGCTGTCGTCGAGCGCCGCCGTCGTGGAGACGGCCAGGCGAGTGTCGTTGCAGAACGCGCCACCGCCGCGCTCGGCCACGTACAGCTCGTCGTGGCTCGGGTCGTACACGACGCCGAGCTGCACGCGCCCGCCGACCTCGAGCGCGATGGAGACGGCGTAGGCGGGCAGGCCGTGAGCGTAGTTCGTGGTGCCGTCGATGGGGTCGATGATCCAGCGGCGGCCGGAGCGGCCGGCCTGGGCGCCGCGCTCCTCGGCCAGGATGGCGTCACCGGGAAACGCCGCCAGCAGGCCGTCGACGATGAGCGCCTCGGCGCGCGCGTCCATCTCGGTGACGAGGTTGGTCGGGCTGCCCTTGAAGACGATGCGGCGGGGACCGTGGAGCTCGCGGCGGAGCAGGTCGCCGGCGGCGCGCGCGATCTCGATCGCCACGCGACGCTCGCTCTCGCTCATGGCGCGCGAGAGCGTACCACATTGCTTGACAAGGCCGGGAGGCTCCACGAGCATGATCCGGATGGACTGGAACCGGCGGCAGCGGCACCTGCGCGCCGCGCTGCGCGTGCGACGCCCGCGGGTGGCGCGCATCCGGCCGGGCTCGCTCCCGGGCACGCTGGCGCCCGTGGACAAGGCCGAGCCGCCGACGATCACGGTCATCACCTTCAACCGTGAGAGCGTGCAGGAGCGCCGGGTCGAGTCCATCGATGGCGCGCTCGCGGCCATCACGCCGGGCGCCGTGACGTGGATCAACGTGGATGGCCTCGGCGATCCGAGCCTGTTTGGCCGGCTCGGCGAGCGCCTGGGCCTGCATCCGCTGGCGCTCGAGGACGTCCTGAACGTGCCGCAGCGGCCGAAGGTCGAGCGCTTCGACAAGTACGTCTTCGTCATCCTGCGGACGATGCGGCTCGAGCGGCGGCCGGACGTCGAGGCCGGCGGCGCCCCGATCATCGACGAGCAGGTGAGCCTGTTCTTCGGGACCGAATGGGTGGTGACGATCCAGGAGCGGGCCGACGGCGACAGCTTCGGCACGGTGCGCGACGCCATCCGCCAGGGGCGCGGCCGGGCGCGGGAGGCGGGAGCCGACTACCTGACCTACCTGCTCATCGACGCGGTCGTGGACGCCTACTTTCCCGTGCTCGACGCGCTGGCCGAGCGGATGCAGCTGCTGGAGGAAGAGGCGCTGGTGCAGGCCTCGCACCCGGAGGAGACGCTCCTGCGGCTGACGCGGCTGCGTCACGACCTGATCGGCGTGCGGCGGGCGGTATGGCCGATGCGCGAGGAGATCGCGGCGCTGCTGCGCGACGACTCGCCGCTGATCACGGCGGAGACGAAGGTCTTCCTGCGCGACGTCTACGACCACGCGATCCAGGCGCTTGAAATCGTGGAGACGCTGCGGGAGACCGCGGTCTCCGTCATGGAGCTGTTCCTGTCCGCCCAGAACCAGCGGCTGAACGAGGTGATGAAGGTCCTGACCGTCATCGCCACGCTGTTCATCCCGCTCACGACCATCGCGTCCATCTACGGGATGAACTTCAAGCACATGCCCGAGCTCGAGTGGCGGTACGGCTACGCGTACGCGCTGGGGCTGATGCTGCTCGTCGCCGGGATCATGGTCGGCTACTTCAAGAAGCGGGGGTGGTGGTGATGCGCGTGCTGATCGTGGGGGCGGGCGGCGTGGGCGGCTACTTCGGCGCCAGGCTGGCGCGCGCCGGCGTGCCGGTCACGCTGCTGGCGCGCGGCGCCCACCTGGCGGCCATCCAGCGCGAGGGCTTACGCGTGCGGTCCGCCGTCGAGGGCGAGTCGGTGGCGACGGTCACGGCGGTGGCCGACGTGACGGGCCTGCCGCCCGCCGACGCCGTGCTCTTCTGCGTGAAGTCGTTCGACACGGAGACGGCGGCCGCCGCCATCCGCGCCGTGATCGGGCCCGGCACCGCGGTGGTGTCGCTGCAGAACGGCGTGGACAACGAGGAGACGCTCGCGCGCGTGCTCGGCCCCGGCCACGCCGTCGGCGGCGTGGCCTACGTCTTTGCGGCGATCGAGTCACCCGGCGTGATCGCCCATCGCTTCGCCGGCCACGTGGTCTTCGGCGAGCTCGACGGGCGGCCGAGCCCGCGCCTGGAGGCGCTACGGGCGGCGTTCACGCAAGCGGGCGTGCGGGCCGAGGTGTCGCCCGACATCCGCCGCACGCTCTGGCAGAAGTACGTGATGATCACCGCCCAGGCCGGCATGACCGCGCTGAGCCGCGCGCCGATCGGCGTCATCCGCGCGGTGCCGGAGAGCCGGCAGATGTACCGGCGCATCGCCGAGGAGCTGACGGCGCTGGCCGCCGCCAGCGGCGTCGATCTCGGCCCCGACGCCGTCGAGGGCGTGATGAAGGCCGCCGACGGGCTCGCGCCCGAGGCCTACTCGTCGCTCCACCACGATCTCACCCAGGGCCGCCGGCTCGAGCTCGAGACGCTGCACGGCCACGCCGTCCGGCTCGGCGAGCGGCTCGGCGTGCCGACGCCCACGACGTTCGCCGTCTACGCGACGCTCAAGCCGCACCTCGACGGGCGGCCGCCGCGATAGAGGCCGTCCGCTGAGTCCGCCCGCCCGCGAGCTCTGGCGTGCTGCCTCGCCGTACCGCGGCCGGTACGCGTGGGGCGTCGTGTGCCTGGCGATCGCCACCGGCCTGTCGCTGTTGATCCCGTGGACCGTCAAGCACGCGATCGACGCGCTGGCGGCCGACGGCGCGGCGGCGCCGCTGGCGCATTACGTAGGCCTGATCGTCTTCTGCGCCGTGGGCAACGGCGCCGCCCGGCTCGCCTCGCGCTTCGCGATTGCCGGCGCCGCCCAGCACGTGGCCGCCGACCTGCTCGCGCGCCTCTACGCGGCGCTGCAGACGTTTCCGCCGTCGGCGTTCGCGCGCTATACCACCGGCGATCTCATGGCGCGCGCCACCAGCGACGTGAGCGCGGTGCGCTCGCTCGTCGGCTTCGGCACGATCTCGGCGGCCTCCACGGTCCTCGCCTTCGTGGGCGCGCTGGCCGCCATGATGGCGGTGGATCCCTGGCTCACCGTGTGGGCGATGGCGCCCTCGCCCGTGCTGGTGCTGCTCGTCCGCCGCTACAACGCGCTGGTGACGACGCGCACGCACGCGATGCAGGATCGCCTGGGCGAGCTGTCCACGATCGTGCAGGAGCGGCTGGCCGGCATGGGCGTCGTGCGCGCCTACACGATGGAGGCGCGCGCCGCCGCCGAGTTCGCCGGCGCCAACGCGGCCCTGCGCGACGCCAGCGCCGAGCTCGCGCGCACGCAGGCGCACTTCACGCCGCTCATGGGGCTCGTCACCGGGCTCGGCACGCTGGTGATCCTGTGGGCCGGCGGCACCGCCGTCGCCTCGGGCCGCATCACGCTCGGCGCGCTGGTGGCGTTCACCGGCTATCTCGGCTACCTGGCGTGGCCCACCGTCGCGCTCGGCTTCACGCTGGCGCTGGGCCGCCGCGGCCTTGCCTCGATGGAGCGCATCC
Source organism: Candidatus Rokuibacteriota bacterium (assembly GCA_003220265.1). GTDB lineage: Bacteria > Methylomirabilota > Methylomirabilia > Rokubacteriales > CSP1-6 > AR5. The sequence goes on from QHRW01000029.1 coordinate 57,627, forward strand.
AGCAGGTGCTCGGCGACGCGCGGACGGCCGCCGACGACACGGCCGCCGGCGTGGCGCCGGAGGCCGCCGTGCGGTTCGCGAACCTCACGTTCGCGTACGAGGGCCGGCCGCCCGTGCTGCGCGGCGTGAGCTTCGAGGTGCGGCCGGGCGAGCTGGTGGCGGTGGTCGGCCCGACGGGCAGCGGCAAGTCCACGCTCGGCCTGCTGCTGGCGCGGCTGTGGGAGCCGCCGCCCCGCACGGTGTTCCTGGGCGGCGTGGACGTCACCACGCTGCCGCTCGGCCGGCTGCGCTCTGCGCTGGCCTGGGTGCCGCAGGACGCGTTCCTCTTCTCGCGCGCGCTCGCCGACAACGTCACCCTCGGACGCGACGGCCTCGGCGAGGGCGACGTGCGGCGCGCGGCGACCACCGCCGGCATCGCGGAGGAGGTCGCGGCGTTTCCCGCCGGCTGGGACACGGTCGTTGGCGAGCGCGGGCTCACGCTGTCGGGCGGCCAGCGCCAGCGCGTGGCGCTGGCGCGCGCGCTGGCGGCGGCGCCGCCGCTGCTCGTGCTCGACGACGTCTTCGCCAACGTGGACGCGGCCAAGGAGGGCCAGATCCTGGCCGGCCTCCGCGCGGCGGCCCCGACCATCTTGCTGATGACGCACCGGCTCCGCGCCGCGCAGGGCGCCGATCGCATCGTGGTGCTCGACGAGGGGCGCGTGGTGGAGACGGGCGCCCACGCGGCGCTGCTGGCCGCCGACGGGCTCTACGCGCGCCTGTGGCGGATGCAGCGGCTCGAGGAGGAGATCGCGCGTGCCTGAGCCGGCGATCCACGAGGAGCACGACGACGTCCTCGGTCGCGCCTTCGACCGGCGGCTGGCCGGACGCCTGTGGGCCACCGCGCGCGCGCATCACCGGCTCGTCTGGGGCTCGGTCGCGCTCTTCCCGTTCATCACGCTGCTCGAGCTGGCGCAGCCCTACTTGCTGAAGATCGCCATCGACGATCACATCCTGCACGCGGACTGGACGGGCCTGACGGCGGTGGCGGTCGTGTACGCCGCCGTGCTCGGCGCGCTGTACGGCCTGCGCCTGATGGAAGCCTTCCTGATGGCGCTCACCGGCCAGCGCGTCATCCACGACCTGCGCGCGCGCTTGTTCGAGCACCTGCTGCGACTGGAGGCGGGCTTCTTCGACCGCACGCCGGTGGGGCGGCTGATGACGCGCGTGCTGAGCGACGTGGAGGCCGTGAGCGAGGCCTTCACGAGCGGGCTCTTCGCGGTGGTGGCCGACGTCGTCACGCTGGTGGGCGTGGTCGCCATCATGCTGTGGATGGACTGGCGCCTGGCGCTGGTGACCTTCGCCATCGTGCCGGTGCTCTTCGCGGTGGCCGGCTACTTCCGCATTCGCGCGCGCGACGCCTACCGCGAGGTGCGCCGGCGCCTGGCCCGCCTCAACGCGTTCCTGCAGGAGTCCATCCAGGGCATGGCCGTCATCCAGCTCTTCGCGCGCGAGGCGCACGAGCGCGCCGAGTTCCAGCAGCGCAACGAGGACTACCGGCGCAGCCTCTTCACCTCCACGCGCTTCGAGGCCTCGCTCTACGCCGGTGTGGAGGCGCTGGGCTCGGTCGCGCTCGCCCTGCTGGTGTGGTACGGCGGCGGCCGCATCCTGGACGGCGCGCTCACCTTCGGCGCTCTCGTCGCCTTCATCCAGTACACGAACCGGTTCTTCCTGCCCATTCGCGATCTCGGCGCGAAGTACACGGTCATGCAGGCGGCCATGGCCTCGGCCGAGCGCATCTATAGCCTGCTCGATCGCGGGCCGGAGGTCGAGACGCCGCGGGCCACGCGGGCGCCGGCGGCGGCCGCGGGGCGCGTGGCGTTCGAGGGCGTGTGGTTCGCCTATGCCGACGAGCGCTGGGTGCTGGCCGACTGCAGCTTCACGGTGACGCCCGGCGAGCACGTGGCGCTGGTGGGGACGACGGGCGAGGGCAAGTCCACCTGCGTGCGGCTGCTGAACCGGACGTGGGACGTGGGGCGCGGGCGCGTGCTGGTGGACGGCGTGGACGTGCGCGAGTGGGACCTCGGGCGATTGCGGCGCCACGTGGGCGTGATTTTCCAGGATCCGGTGCTCTTCACCGGCAGCGTGGAGTCGAACCTGACGCTCGACGGCGACGGCGGGCGCGTGGCGGTCGAGCGGGCGCTGAGCGCCGCCAACGCTGCCGCGCTCGTGGAGCGCCTGCCGCAGGGACTGGCCACGCCGCTCGTGGAGCGCGCCGCCAATCTCTCGCACGGCGAGCGTCAGCTCTTGGCCATCGCGCGCGCGCTCGTGTACAATCCCGCAATCCTGGTGCTGGACGAGGCGACGTCCAGCGTCGATCCCGAGTCCGAGCGGATGATCCGGGACGCGATGGCGCGGCTCATGGCGGGCCGCACGACCATCACGATCGCGCACCGGCTGTCGACGATCCACGACGCGGATCGGATCCTCGTGCTGCACCGCGGGCGCATTCACGAGGAGGGCACGCACGCCGCGCTGCTGAAGCGCGGCGGCCTCTACGCGCGGCTGCACGAGCTGGGCGCGGGCGCGGCGCTGGGGTGAGCGCGGCCGGCATCGGTACCGGGATGCGGCTTCGCGCCGCGGTGTACGCGCTGGTGCGGCGCGTGCCCCGCGGCCACGTGGTGACGTACGGGCAGGTGGCCGTGATGCTGCGGCGGCCGCGCTCGGCGCGCGCGGTGGGCGGCGCGATGGGACGATGCCCGGACGACGTGCCCTGGCATCGCGTGGTGAACGCGCAGGGCGGCATCAGCCGGCGGCGCGTGTCGAGCGGGATGCTCACACAACGCATCCGCCTCGAGCAGGAAGGCGTGCGGCTGCGGCGCGGGCGGGTCTCGTTGGTGAAGTACCAGTGGCAGCCGACGCGCCGTGTTGTGAACGGTGTTGCGAACGGTATTCGCGCCCCGCGCGAATGGGGGGTGATGGGGGGGCCGGGACGGCCCCCCCATCGCTAAAGGACATCGCCATGCAGCTCGCGCTGAATCTGAGCTACTCCGGCACCGGCATCTCGATCGACATCGCCAAGATCCAGGAGGCGGAGCGCCTGGGCTACGCCTCCGTGTGGACGGCCGAGGCGTACGGCTCCGATGCGGTGGCGCCGGCGGCCTGGATCGCCGCGCGCACCGAGACGATTCACGTCGGCACCGGCATCATGCAGATCCCCGCGCGCACGCCGGCCATGACGGCCATGACGGCGATGACGCTCGACGGGCTCTCGGGCGGCCGCTTCCGCCTGGGTCTCGGCGTGTCGGGCCCGCAGGTGGTCGAGGGCTGGCACGGGCAGGCCTTCGGCAAGCCGCTGGCGAGGACGCGCGAGTACGTCGAGGTCGTGCGCGCGATCCTGCGCCGCGAGAAGCCCCGACGCCACCGGCCTCGGCAAGCCCTTGCGCTCGATCCTCCACGGCCGCGCCGACCTGCCGATCTACCTGGCCGCCGTCGGGCCCAAGAACGTGGCGCTGGCGGCGGAGATCGCCGATGGCTGGATCCCCATCTTCTTCTCGGCGCGGCGCGCGGGAATGTTCCGCGAGTGGCTCGCCGAGGGCTTCAAGGCGCGCGGCGGCGCGCCGGCGCGCTTCGACGTGATGCCGATGGTGGCCGTGGTCGTCGGCGACGACGTGGCGGCGTGCCGGGCCGTCGTGAAGCCGCGCCTGGCGCTCTACGTCGGGGGCATGGGCGCGCGCGGCCGGAACTTCTACAACGACATCGCGCGGCGCTACGGATACGAGGACGCGGCCAAGCGCGTCCAGGACCTGTTCCTGGGCGGGCGCCGGGACGAGGCGGCGGCGGCCGTGCCCGACGCGCTGGTCGACGAGGTCGCGCTCTGCGGCCCGGTCGCGCACATCCGCGAGCAGCTCGCGGAGTGGAAGTCCTCCGGCGTCACGACGATCATGGTGTCCGGCGACACGACCGCCGTGCGGACGATGGCCGAGCTGGGGCTGTAGAGAAGGAGACTCACGATGCGGTTGAAGGATCGGGTGGCGATCGTCACGGGGGCGGGGTCGGGGATCGGGGCGGCGAGCGCGCTCGCCATGGCGCGCGAGGGTGCGCGCGTGCTCGTGGTGGACATCAATGACGCCGCGGTCAAGAAGACGGTCGAGCAGATCGAGAAGGCCGGCGGCCAGGCGGCGGGCGCGCGCGCCGACGTCACGCGCGCGGCCGACAACCAGTCGATCGTCGAGCAGGCCGTCGCCCGCTGGGGCCGTCTCGACGTCTTCTTCGCCAACGCCGGCGTCCCGCAGTGGAAGACCGACATCGAGGACGTCGAGGAGAAGACGTTCGACCAGATCTTCGCCGTCAACGTCAAGGGCGTGTGGCTCGGCGCGAAGTACGCGCTGCCCGTCATGAAAAAGCAGCGGCGCGGCGTGTATTTGATCACCTCCTCGACGTCGGCGATCCGGCCGCGGCCGGGCGGCCAGACGTACGCCGCCTCCAAGGGCGCGGTCGTCACGCTCACCAAGGCGCTGGCGCTCGAGGCCGCGCCTCACGGCGTCCGCGTGGTGGCCATCGCGCCCGTGGCGACCCACACACCGATGCTGCCCACCTTCATGAACAAGGTGGAGGTGGACGAGGAAGGTCTGCGCCAGTACATCGCGACCGTTCCCCTCGGCCGCCTCAACGAGCCCCAGGATCTTGCGAACACCGCCGTGTTCCTCGCCTCCGACGACGCGGCCATGATCACCGGGTCGTGTGTAGAAGTCGACGGCGGACGATGCATCTGATGATGATCGACGGCGGGTGCTGCATTTGAAAGTCGTGCCGCTCGCGGCGGACTCGCTGGGTGTGCGGTCGATGGCCACGTACGTCGAGGCCGGCGGCACCGGCATCCTGATCGATCCCGGCGCCACGCTGGCCCCGTCGCGCTACGGGCTGCCGCCCAGCCAGGAAGAGTGGGAGGCGCTCAAGCGCGCCAACGACCGCATCTCGGCCTACGCGGCGCGGGCGCGCTATGTGTTCGTGAGCCACTACCACGAGGATCACTTTCGCTCCGACCCGGCCACCTACGCCGGGCGCGTGGTGCTGGTGAAGGACCCGCGGCGGATGGTGAGCGGCGCGCAGTCGCGCCGCGCGGAGGCCTTGTGGAAGGCGCTCGACGGCCCCGCGCGCGTGCAGGCCGCCGACAGCGTCAATATCGTCACGCAGCATTTCGAGCTGCACGTCTCGCCGCCGCTGCCCCACGGCACCGAGGGCACGACGCTCGGCTACGTGGTCGCGCTGACGGTCGTGGACCATCACGAGCACCAGCGCTTCGTCTTCGCCTCCGACGTGCAGGGCCCGCTCTCCTCGGTGGCCGCGGCCTGGCTCATCAACGCCAAGCCGACGACGGTCTATCTCTCGGGCCCGCCCTCCTACGTGGAGCGCGAGGTGGGCACGGCCGCCATCGACCGGGGCGTCGACAATCTCCGCCGCGTCCTCGACGCCACCGGCTGCCGCGTGATCATGGATCACCACGCCGTGCGTGACCCCCGCTTCTCCGCGCGCTTTCAGAAGCTGTGGGAGACCGGCCGCGTGGTCACCGCCGCCGCCTACCTCGGGCTCACGGCGCAGCCGCTCGAGGCCGGCCGCGATCGGCTGTGGGCCGCCGTGCGCAAGCCGCCGGCCCGCCTGAGCCCGGCCGCGCGTGCTACGATGGCTCGCGAGCCGCGCAAATCCTCGAAAGGGGGAGCCTCCGAGTGAGCACAACGGAAAAGACGCTGAACGTAGGCGACGCCGCGCCCGACTTCACGCTGAAGACGATCGGGCTCAAGGAAGTCAGCCTGCACGACTACAAGGGCAAGAACGTCGTCATTCTCTTCTATCCGCTCGACTGGACCCCGGGCTGAAGCACCTGCATGCCCGCCTTCGATAAGCGCATCCGCGACTTCGAGGCGGCCAATACCCAGGTGCTGGGTATCTCGACGGACAGCCCGTTCAGCCACGAGAACTGGGCCAAGTCGGTCGGCATCAGTCACTACCCGCTGCTCTCCGACGTCCAGCGCACGGCCGCCAAGGATTACGGCGTGTACTGGGCCGACTGGAACGCCAACAGCCGCGCCACCTTCCTCGTCGACAAGGCGGGGAAGATCCGCTTCATCGAGAAGTACGGCAAGGGTCAGCTCCCCGACCCCGACAAGATGCTCGCCGAGATCAAGAAGTTGTAGACCGTGACAGAGGGGCGTCCCGGGTTTCCCGGGGCGCCCCGAATATCAGGGGGCGAGGGGGCCATCTCGGGGCCCCCTATCTGATAGTCGTGAGCGCGACGCCGGCCAGGACGAGGCCGGTGCCGAGCACTTCCCAGATCCCCACGGGCTCGCTCAAGAGCGTCGCGGCCAGCACCACGCCGACGATCGGCGTGACGTTCAGGAAGACGGCGGCGTGGCTGGCGCCGACGCGATCGACGGCGCGATACCACCAGATGTGCGCGATGGCGCCGCAGATGGCGTGGTAGAACACGACGGCCCACGCGCGCGTGGACGTCAGCAGCGGGCGGGGGAAGAGCGGCGCCGTCAGCGCGGCCTCCGCCACGAGGATGCAGGTGCCGGCGACGTACGCCGCCGTCGTCACCAGCGCCGGCGAGTGCGTGCTGACCACGCGCTTGCCGTAGACGGTGTAGGCCATCCAGGCCACCAGCCCCACCAGCGTGATGAAGTCGCCCGCGCGCAGGTCCTCCAGCCGCAGCCGCCACAGGCGGCCGTCGGTCACGACCACCAGCACGCCGAGCGCCGACACGGCCACGCCCAGCTGCTGCCGGCGGCGCAGCCGCTCGCCGAGATAGGCGCGGGCTCCGAGCGCGACCAGCACCGGCGTGGCGGCCTGCAGGATGGCCGCGTTGGCCGCGGTGGTGTAGACGTAGCCGATGTAGGAGAGCTGCGTGGAGAGCACGAGCCCGGACACGCCCAGCACGATGAAGGCGCGCACGCTGTCGGGACCGAGCGCGCGCATCGAGTCGGCGGCGCCCGAGCGGAAGAGCAGCGCGACGAGGAACGACGAGGCGATGACGGCGCGCACGGCGGTGAGGAACACGGGCGGAAAATCCTGCACGGCGAGCTTGCCGGTGGCCGGGAACGTGCCCCACAGCGTCGCGATCAGCAGCAGCGCTGCGTACGCGCGTGTTTGACTGAGTGCGGGCACCTGCCTATCATAGCCCGCGTCGCCGACGGGCGGCTCCCACGCCGCATGGCCGATCACGTCCTCGAAGCCCGCATGTGGCTCGCGCGCCCGCGCGCCGAGGTCTTCGCGTTCTTCGCCGATCCCCAGCACCTCGTCCGCGTGACGCCGCCGCGCCTCCACCTGCGGCTGCTCACGCCGTGCGCGGCGCTGCGCGCGGGGGCGGTGCTCGACCTCCGCGTGCGCTGGCTCGGCCTGCCGCTGCGCGCGCGCGTCTACGTGCGCGAGTACGACCCGCCCTACCGCTTCGTCGACGTCCAGGTGCGCGGGCCGTGGGCGCGCTGGGAGCATCGCCACCTCTTTCTGGAGGAGGGCGGCGGCACCTGGATCGAGGACCGCGTGACCTATCGTCTGCCCTTCGGCGCGCTGGGGCGGCTGGCGCACGGCGCGCTCGTCCACCGGCAGCTTCGCGCGCTGTGGGCGTACCGCCAGGCGCGGCTGGGCGAGCTGGTCGCGCGCGCGGGGGCGCCCGCGGGGTGAGGCCGTCGGCGCGCGACGAGATCGGCGCCCACGTCTCGATCGCGGGCGGGCTGCACCGGGCGGTCGAGCGCGGGCGCGCGCTCGGCTGCGGAGCCGTGCAGATCTTCCTCAAGAACCAGCGCCAGTGGGCCGCGCGGCCGCTCGGCGGCGAGGAGGTCCGCGCGTTCCGCGCGGCGCGCCGGGCCGCCGGCATCGCGCCCGTCTTCGCCCACGCGAGCTACCTCATCAACCTCGCCAGCCCCGATGGCGCGGCGTGGCGGCAGGCGGTCGATGCGTTCACGGACGAGCTCGAGCGCGCCGAGGCGCTCGGCCTCCAGAGCGTCGTCATCCATCCGGGCTCGCATCCGGGCACCGGGCCCGCGCTGGGCCTGCCGCGCGTCGCGGACGCGGTGCGCGAGGCGCTCCGGCGGACGCGCGGCTATCGCGTGCGCATCGCGCTCGAGAACACCGCCGGGGCCGGCGGCGTGCTGGGGCGCACGTTCGCGGAGCTGGGCGCGCTCCTCGACCGGGCCGGCCGCCCGCGGCGCCTGGGCGTCTGCCTCGACACCTGCCACCTCTTCGTGGGCGGCTACGACGTGCGCACGCCGGCGGGCTACGCCGAGGCGATGGCGGAATGCGCGCGGGTGGTGGGGCTGGAGCGCGTGCTGGCCTTCCATCTCAACGACGCCAAGGCGCCCCTCGGCTCGGGACTGGACCGCCACGAGCACATCGGCCGCGGGGAGCTGGGCCTGCGGCCGTTTCGCCTGCTGCTGTGCGACGCGCGCTTTCGCGACGTGCCGAAGGTGCTGGAAACGCCCAAGGAGCCGGAGCCGATCGCCGACTTGCGGAATCTCGCCACGCTCCGGCGCTTGCGGCGCCGGGCTACCGCGAGCTCGTGACGCCGACGCGGCGGCAGAGCGGACGCACCGGGCACACGGAGCACCTGGGCGAGATCGGCGCGCAGATGTTCTGGCCGAAGCCGACCAGCAGGTCGTTGTAGTCGATCCAGAAGCGCCGCGGCAGCCGCGCGCGCAGCGCCATCTCGGTCTCCTCGGGGTTCTTCGTGCGCACGTAGCCCAGGCGGTTCGAGATGCGGTGCACGTGGGTGTCCACGCAGATGCCGGGCTTGCCGAAGCCCATCGTGACCACGAGGTTGGCGGTCTTGCGCCCGACGCCGTTCAGCGTGAGCAGCTCGTCGAGCGTGTCGGGCACGCGGCCCTCGAAGCGCTCGAGCAGGTCGCGGCAGATCCCCAGGATGACGCGCGCCTTGGTGCGATAGAAGCCGACCGGATAGATGAGCCTGGCGATGCGGGGCGCCGGCAGCTTCAGCATGTCGGCCGGCGTGGCGGCGACCGCGAAGAGGCGGGCCGCCGCGGGGCCGGTGGTGGTGTCCTGCGTGCGCAGCGACAGGATGCAGGCGATGAGGACGCGGAAAGGATCCCCGGTGGTGTCGGCCAGCTCGGCGAGCGCCGTCGGGTTCCAGGCCGGCCGCGTGCGCCGCAGCCGCCGGATCACCTCGGCGATCGCTACTTGCCCTTGAGGGACTCGAGGAGCTGGCGGGCGCGTGGGGCGTCCTTGACGGTCCAGTCGGCCACGTTCTGCGGGCTCTTCTCGTCGAGGATGTGCTGCAGCTCGCGCCGGGCGTCGGCGGTGCGGCCGCTGGCGATCAGCACGCGGGCGAGATCGAGGCGCGCGTTGGTGAAGTGCGGGTCGATCTCCAGCGCCTTGCGGAACGCCGCCTCGGCCTTCTCGCGGTCGCCGCCGGCGATGCGCGGCACCTCGAAGAACACGTTGCCCTGCAGCGCCAGCGCGCGGAGGTTCTTGGGGTCGAGGGCCAGCGTCGCGTCGATCTCCTCGCGCACGGTCGGCAGCAGGAAGAGCGAGCGCATGATGCCCTTGGTCTGGCCCCAGCGTCCGGTGTTGATCCCGTACCACACGTGCGCCTCGGGATTCTTGGGGGCCAGCTCGACCGCGCGCTTGCCGATCTCGCGCCCCTTGTCGTAGGCGGCCAGCTTGTCGTCGGTGGACTGCGCGCGCACGTCGCCCACGAGGAAGTAGACGTAGGAGAGCATCACCATCGTGTCGGGCTGCGAGTCCGTGGCCAGCGCGCGCTCGAGGGCCTCGCGCGCGCGGTCGATGTTGGCCGGATCCTGGTGGTAGCGGTTCACGAGCGCGCGGGCAGCCTCCGCCGGAGTCTGGGCGGCGGCCGTGAGCGGTCCGAGGAGCGCGGCGAGCGCGAGCGCGACGCTGATACGCGCGAGCATCGCCGCCCACTCTACCACGGGCGATAATCGGGTCCGTGGCGGCGCTCGCGCTCGGCGTCCAGACCTGGTCCACCGACGTGGCAGCCGTGACGCGCTTCTGGCGCGCCGCCGACGAGCTCGACTACGCGCGCATCACGTACGGCGACGGGCTGTGGGACTTCACCCACGACGGCTGGACGATGCTCGGCGCCCTGGCCGCCGTCACCGGCCGCGCGCGCCTCGGTCCCGCCGTGACGTACGCCTTCGATCCGGCCGCGCACCATCCGTCCTGGCTCGCCAAGCGCGCCGTCACCGTCGATCACCTCTCGGGCGGGCGGCTCGACCTCCGCCTGGCCGTCGGCGCCGAGGCCGCCGCCACGCGTGATGCCTGGGAGCGCCACGGCATTCGCTATCCACCGGCGGCGGCGCGCATCGCCGCCGTCGAGGAGGCGGTGGCCATCGTGCGCGCCCTCTGGCGAGGCGAGGTGGTGGACGCGAAGGGGCGCACGTTCAGCGTGCACGGCGCGCAGCTGTCGCCGCTGCCCGTGCAGCGGCCGGGACCGCCGGTGTGGATCGCCGCGATGAAGCCGCGTGCGCTGGCGCTGGCGGCGCGCTGCGCCGACGGCTGGGAGGCGTCGTACGTGAGCCCGTCGGGATTCGCCGCGCTCTCGGCGCGCTTCGATCGCCTGCTGGAGGCGGCGGGCCGGCCGCCCGAGACCGTCCGCCGATCGGTCGAGGTCGACGTGGCGCTCGTCGAGTCTCCCGCGGAGCGCGACGCGTGGATCCGGCGCTTTTGCGCCGCGCGCGGCCTCACGGCGAGCGACCCGCTGCTGGAGACCACGTTGATCGGCGACCTCGAGCACGTCACCGATCGCATCGCCGCCTACGCGGCCGCCGGCGCGACGGACCTGATGCTCGGCTTCGCCGACTTTCCAGACACGCGCATGCTCGAGCGGCTCGCCCGCGCGCTCGGGCGCTAGCCCTCGAGCAGCTCGAACAGCGTGCGCAGCCGGTCCGCGGCGGCGGCCGGCGGCTCGTGCGCGATGGACTCGGCGGCAGCCAGCACGACCCACGCGCGCGTGGCGACGGCGCCGCCGAGCGCGCCGCGCGGCGGGACGCGCGCCAGGATCTCCTCGAGCGCGAGGCGGACCTGCTCGCGGGCCCACGCCAGCGCCAGCGCGGCCGTCTTGTCCTCGCGTCCACGGATCCACGCGCGCGCGACGGCGCGCGGCAGCGCCGCCTCCGGCGCGTGGGCGGCGGCGAGGGCACGGAGCGCGGCGCCGGGCTCGGCCTCGGCGGGCAGCGCGGCGAGCTCGCGCGCGAGCGCGAGCAGCAGCGTCTCGGCCTCGCTCGGCTTGGGGGTGGCGCTGGCGGCGGCGCGCGCCGGTCGCCGTGCTCGAGCCCGCTTGGGTCGGCGGCGTGGCATGGCGCCCACCATAGTAAGGGGGGCCGGCGGCAAGCGCCTTGCAGCGGTTTGCACTCATGACGGAGATCATCCACGTCTTTCAGACGCCGGTGTCGTACGGGGACCGCGGCTGGACGGCCGAAGCCCGGGGGCAGGGGCGCGAGGACGGGCGCTGGGAGGGCTGGCTCGTCTTCACGCCGGCCGACGGCACGCCGCCGCTGGCCACCGAGCGCGAGACCACGCAAAGCAATCGGCAGGCGCTCGTGTACTGGGCGCGAGGCCTGGCGCCGACGTATCTCGACGGCGCCTTCCGCCGCGCCCTCGGCCGCGCGGCGTAAGCGCGCCGGCTACTCGTAACGCAGGGCTTCGATCGGGTCCAGGCGCGCGGCCTTGCGGGCGGGATAGAAGCCGAAGAAGATGCCGATCGCGGCCGCGAAGCCGAAGGCCAGCGCGATGGCCTGCGCGGACACGAGCGTGCGCCACTCGGCGAAGTAGCTGAGCGCCTCGGCGCCGCCGAGGCCGGTGGCGATGCCGATCACGCCGCCGATCAGCGAGAGCGTCACCGCCTCGATCAGGAACTGGCTCAGGATGTCGCGACCGCGCGCGCCGACCGCCATGCGCAGGCCGATCTCGCGCGTCCGCTCGGTGACCGACACCAGCATGATGTTCATGATGCCGATCCCGCCCACCAGCAAGGACACGGAGGCGATCGCCGCCAGCAGGTAGGTCATCACCCGGGAGGCGTCCTCTTGCGTCTGGAGGATCTCCGACAGATTGCGCAGCCAGAAGTCGTCGTCCTGGTACCCCTGCAGGCGATGGCGCTGGCGCAGCAGCTCGCGGATCTGCGCCTCCGCCTCGCTCATGTCCTCGTCGGGCCGGATCTTGACCGAGATGGCGGCCACCGCGCGCGGGTTGGAGTTGCTCTTGCCGAGCACCTTCTTCTTGGCGGTCGACATCGGGATCATCACGATGTCGTCCTGGTCCTGCCCCCAGGAGTTCTGACCCTTGCGGTCGAGGAGGCCGATCACGGTGAAGGGGACCTTCTTGATCCTGACGATCTGGCCGATCGGGTCGGCTTCCGCGAACAGGTTGAGCGCGGTCGTCTGGCCGAGCAGCACCACCTTGGTGGCGCCGTCGACGTCCTCGGGGCCGAACGCACGCCCGTTGATTACCGGCCACTCGCGCGCCTCGAAGTAGTCGGGCGTCACGCCCTGGACGCCGGTGGACCAGTTGAGGTTGCCGAAGACGATTTGCGCGTTGCCGCGCACGGAGGGCGCCGCCACCTGCACGGCGGGGATCTCGCGCGCGATCGCGGCCGCGTCGTCTTCGGTGATCGTCTGCTGCGAGCTTGTCCCCAGGCGCACGCCGGCGGCGTTGACGGAGCCCGAGAGCACGATGATCAGGTTGGAGCCGAGGCTCTGGATCTGCTCGGCCACGCGCGCCTGGGCGCCGGCGCCCACCGCCACCATCGTGATGACGGCGCCGACGCCGATGATGATGCCGAGCATCGTGAGCGCGCTGCGCAGCTTGTTCACGCGGAGCGCGCGCAGCGCGATGCGGACGGCCTGCAGCGCGTTCATAGTTCTTGCTGGGGGCCCCGACATGGCCCCCAGACCCCCCACGCTCGGACGCGCCCCGGCGCAGCCGTGGCGCGCCTCGGGATTGCCCTCGGATGCCTCACGCCGGGACCTCGTCTTCCACCGGCAGCGCCGCCAGCGTCGCTGCGGCGTCCTGGGGCGCCGGGCGCCGGTCGTCGCTGAGCAGCCGGCCGTCGCGGAAGACCATGACGCGGCCGGCGTAGGCGGCGATGTCCGGCTCGTGCGTGACGAGCACGATGGTGAGGCCCTCGCGGTTGAGCCGCTGCAGCAGCGCGAGGATCTCCACGCTCGTGCGCGTGTCCAGGTTGCCGGTGGGCTCGTCGGCCAGGATCACGGCCGGGTCGTTGACCAGCGAGCGCGCGATGGCCACGCGCTGCTGCTGGCCGCCGGAGAGCTGGCTCGGGTGATGGTGCTCGCGATCGGCGAGCCCCACCGCGGCCAGGCGGTCGCGGGCGCGACGGCGTCGGTCGCGCACGGGCAGGCCGCCGTAGAGCAGGGGCAGCTCGACGTTCTCCACCGCCGTCGTGCGCGGCAGCAGGTTGAACTGCTGGAACACGAACCCGATCTTGGCGTTGCGCATCCGCGCCAGCTCGTCGCGGTTGAGCCCGGCCACGTCGCGCCCGTCGAGCCAGTAGCGGCCGCCGGTCGGCGTGTCCAGGCACCCGAGCAGGTTCATGAAGGTGGACTTGCCGGAGCCCGAGGGCCCCATGACGGCGACGAACTCGCCGGGCTCGATGTCGACCGACACGCCGCGGAGCGCGTGCACGACGTGGGGACCGAGGACGTAATCCTTCACGAGGCCCTCGGTGCGGATGATGCTGCCTGTCACGAGCGGACCCGTCTAGAGCCGCAGGCGCGGGCTGGAGCCGCCGCTGCCGCCGCTCTGCTTGGCGCCGCCCGCGGTGCCGATGACGACTTCCTGGCCTTCCTTGAGGTCGCCCCGGAGGATCTCGGTCGCCGTGCCGTCGCTGATGCCGAGCGTGAGGCTCACGGGCTTCAGCTTCTCACCGTCCATGATGTAGACACGGCCGGGCGTGCTGGCGCTCCCGCCACGCTCGGCGCGGCCCTCGCCCGGGCTCATCTCGTCGTATTTCGCGCGCTGCTCGGCCGTGAGCATCTCGCGGATGCGGCCGCGCGCCGCCTCACGGAGTCGCGGGCCCTTGGCCTGGCGCTCCTGCTCGGAGAGCGCCTGCATCTGCTGGCGCGTGTCGGCGAAGATCGCGTCGAGCTTCTGCTGCTGCGCCGCGGTGAGGTTGAGCGCCTTGGTGAGCCGCTCCTTCATCTGCTCGCCCGAGACCCGGCCGCCGCCGCCACCCTGGCCCGCGCGCTCACCCTGGCCGCTGCCCGCAGCCGGGGCCGCGGAGGCGCCGGGCGGCGCGTCGGCGCCGGCCGGCCGGAAGCGCAGCGCGGAGTTGGCCACCTTGAGCACGCTGGGCTTTTCCGAGGTGATCATCTTGACGTTCGCGGTCATCCCCGGCAGCAGGCGGCCGCCGGGATTGTCGACCGCGACCACGACGGTGTAGGTGACGACGTTCTGGACGACCTGGGCCGCCTTGCGGATCTGCGTGACGCTGCCCATGAACGTCTGGCCGGAGAAGGCGTCCACCGTGAAGGTCGCCCGATCCTCGAGCCGCACGCGCCCGATGTCGGCCTCGTCCACGCTGACCTCGACCTGCATCTTGGTGAGGTCCTCGGCGATCGTGAACAGCACCGGCGCCTGCAGCGAGGCGGCCACCGTCTGGCCGACGTCGACCTGGCGCGAGACGACCACGCCGTTGACCGGCGCGCGGATCGTCGTGTGCTCGAGGTCGGCCGCCGCCTGGGCGAGACCGGCCTTCTTCTGGTCGACCTGGGCGCGCGCGGATTGCAGCTGGGCTTCGACCACGCGCAGCTGCGCCGCCGCCGACTGGATACCCGCGTTGAGCGACTGCTCCCTGGCGCGCGCCGCCTCCAGCAGCGCCACGGCCGAATCGTAGGCGGCCTGCGCGGTATCGAGGTCGCTCTTGGCGATGAGCTCGCGCTTGAAGAGCTCGGTCTTGCGTTCGAGGTCGCGCTTGGAGTCCAGCACGCCGACCTGCGCCTTGGCAGTGTTGGCCTTGGCCTCGGCCAGGGCCGCCCGCGCGTTCTCCACGTCGGCCTTGGCCTTCTCGACCTGGGCTGCCTGGTTGACGACGGTCGCCTCGGCCGAGTCGACGTCGGCCTTGGCCGAGCTGACCTTGGCCTCGAAGATCTCGGGGTCGATGCGGGCGATCACCTGGTTCCTCTTCACGATGGTGTTGAAGTCGGCGAAGAGCTCCTTGACCTGGCCCGAGACCTGGCTGCCGACCTGCACGGTGGTGACCGCGTTGAGGTTGCCCGTGGACGACACGGCGGCCGTGAGGGGCCCGCGCTCGACCCGGACCGTGCGGTACTTGGGGGAGGCGCCCCGGCTCTGGGCGTAGAAGTAGCCCCACACGCCGAGCCCGACGAGGGCCGCCACGACCACGAGGGTGCTGATCCGTTTCATCACGGGGTTAGACGCGCCTCGACTGCCAACTATTTAGGCTGCTTGCAGGCTACCGCTGACCGAGCGCGCGCTCCAGCCGGACAACGGCGATGCGGTAGTCGGCCAGCGCCTGCGCCTCGGTGTTCTGGGCCTGAGTGAGGGCGAGCTGGGCGTCGGTGAGCTCGAGGATGGTGCCAACGCCGGCGTCGAACCGGCCCTGGGCGAGCCGGAAGTTCTCCTGGGCCGAGGCGACCGCCGTCTGCGCGGCCTGGATCCGCTCGTCGGCCTCCGTCACGTTGATCTGGGCCTGCTCCACCTCGCGCGAGATGTCGAGCGCAGCGGCGCGCACCCGCGCCTGGGCCGCCTCGACGTTGACCTTGCTCTCGCGGAAGCGGGCGATGCGATTGCCGCCGTCGTAGAGCGTCCACGAGAGCGAGACGGCCACTTCCCAGATCTCGTTCATGTCGAAGCGGCTGGCGCCGTAGAAGCCGGTGCCGGTGATGTCGGGAAAGAAGTCGCGGAAGGCCCGGCGCGCGCGGGCCTCGGCCTCGCTGACCCTGAGCTTGACCTGCTTGTACTCCGGCCGCTGGTTCAGCGCGCGCGTCAGGAGCTGCGTGCGGTCCATGACGATCGGCTGGTAGACGAGGTTGTCCTGCACGAGCGTCGGTGTGTCGGCCGGAATGCCGATCGCCGTGTTCAGCGCCACGCGCGCCAGCCGCTCGGCGTTCCGCGCGCGGATCAAATCCACGCGGGCGTTGGCCACGTCCACCTCGGCGCGCGCGACGTCGCTCTTGGGGAGCTGGGCGCGCTCGACGGCCTGCTCCTGCACGCGGATGAGGCGCTGGGCGAAGTTGATGTTGGTGAACGACTCCTTTACCGTCTGCGTCACCAGCTGGCGCTGTAGCTCGACGTCCTCCTGCGCCTGGTCGGCCAGCCGACGCGCGGCGTCCGTGGACGCGAACGTCTTGCCGAAGTCGAAGATGATCTGCGAGAGCGAGACTCGCATGGTCGTGTTCTCGGACGGCTCTCGGATCGACGACGACGTCTGCGCGGCCCCGGGGGTGACGATCACAGACGTGCCGGAGACCCGGAAGGTCGAAGCGCCGCTGCTCGAGGCGCTCTTCGTCCGCGCCAAGGTCGCCGATCCCGTGAGCTGCGGCAGCAGCGGCGAGAAGGCCTGGTCCACGCGATAGGCGGCGGCCAGGTAATCCGACAGGCGCGCCTGGATCGACGGCTGGGTCTCGAGCGCGATGCCGACCGCCTCGTCCTGTGTGAGCGCCTTGCCGAGCACGCGATCGAGCACGCTGCGATCGCCGGGGCCCGTGATGACCGGCGGCGTCGCGGGCGTTTGCGTCGTGGTCGCGGGCGCCGGAGCGGGCGCGGGCATCGGCGTCGCCGGCGCGGGGGCCGGCGTCGATGGCGCTGGAGCCGGCGCGGGTGTCGGGGTCGCGGGCGGTGGTGTCGCCGGTGGCGTCTGCGCTTCGCCGAGCGTCGCCACGGTCAAGAGGCACGGCAGCAGAGCCACACCAGCGCGGGACATCCGCATGCCGCGTCTCCCTTTCCCGAATACGGCGCGTGCGGTGAGCGTCACGATCGCGTTTGCCGTGCACGAGGATAACACGCTGCTTCGCGGCGACTCGGCCGCCCGGGCTGCGACCCAGCGCGTCGAGAGGTGGACGGCTCGGTGGACAACCGGTGGAGGCGCGGGGGACATCGGTGGACACCTTTTTCCTTGACGACCGCTACATGGCCGGTGGTACAGTCCGCGACACCCAAGATATGGTGCCACGCCGAACCCGGCTGCTCCCGACGTTCCCAGGTCCTGGGGCCGGAATCTTGACAACCCCACCCTGTGGGGGTACAAGATGTGGTGTCTCGGAAGCCTCGGTGTCCCAGATGTGGATGTGGCTAGCCGCGAGAGAAAGAGAGGGACGGCATGCTGTCTGAGATTCGCCCACCGAAGGTCGGCCAGTGGACCGAGCCCGCCCTGCGAGTCCTCCGGGAGCGCTACCTCCTGCGTAACGCGCAGGGGGAGGTGATCGAAACGCCCGAGGAGATGTGCTGGAGGGTGGCGCAGTCCATTGCCGTGGGCGAAGCGCGGTACGGGCGGAGCCCGGCCGCGGTGCGGGAAGTGGCCGAGGCGTTCTACGACATGATGGTCGACGGCTTCTTCATCCCGAACTCGCCGACGCTGATGAACGCGGGCAAGGGCAACGGGCTTCAGTACTCGGCGTGCTACGTGCTGCCCGTCGGCGACTCGATGGAGGAGATCTTCGACTCGGTCAAGGCCGCGGCCATCATTCACAAGTCAGGCGGCGGCACCGGCTTCGCGTTCTCGCGGCTGCGCCCGAAGGACGACCTCGTGGCCTCCACGGGCGGCCGCGCCTCCGGGCCCGTGTCGTTCCTCAAGGTGTTCAACAGCGCGACGGAGGCCGTCAAGCAGGGCGGCACGCGGCGCGGCGCCAACATGGGCATCCTGCGCGTCGATCACCCGGACGTCCTGGAGTTCATCGACTGCAAGCTCGAGGGCGGCATCACGAACTTCAACATCTCGGTCGCCGTCACCGACGCCTTCATGGAGGCGCTGGCCAAGGGCGAGGAGTACGACCTCGTCAACCCGCACAACCGCGTGGTGACGGAGCGGCTCAGCGCCCGCGAGGTGTTCGAGCGCATGGTGCGCGCGGCCTGGCGCACGGGCGATCCGGGCATGGTCTTCATCGATCGCATCAACGCGAGCCCCGCCAACCCGACGCCCGAGATCGGCGTGGTGGAGGCGACAAATCCATGTGGCGAACAACCGCTTTTGCCCAACGAGGCGTGCAACCTCGGCTCGCTCAACGTGTCGAAGTTCGCGCGGCAGAGCGAGGACGGTGAGTGGTCGATCGACTGGGACGAGATGGAGCGCGTGACCCGGCTGGCCGTGCGCTTCCTCGACGACGTCATCGAAATGAACCCGTACCCGCTGCCGCAGATCGGCCTCGGCATCATGGGCTGGGCCGACCTGCTCTTCATCATGGGCATCCCCTACGACAGCCAGGAGGCGATCGCGCTGGCCGAGCGGCTCATGTCGTTCGTGAAAGAGAAGTCTCACGATCAGTGCGGCAAGCTCGCGGAAGAGCGGGGTCCGTTCCCCAACTGGAGCCAGTCGATCTACCGCGAGATCCGGCCCATGCGGAACTCCACGGTGACGACGATCGCGCCGACCGGCACCATCTCGATGATCGCCGCCTGCTCGTCGGGCATCGAGCCGATCTTCGCGCTGGCCTTCCAGCACCGGGTGAAGAACCCCGACGGCGAGCGCGTGCTGACGTTCGTCAACGAGACGTTCGAGAAGATCGCGAAGGCCACCGGCCTCTACTCCGATGCCCTCAAGGAGGAGATCGCGCGTCGCGGCTCGCTGCACGGCATCCCCGGCGTGCCGGAAGAGGCGGCGAGTGTCTTCAAGACCTCGCACGAGATCGGCTACGAGTGGCACGTGCGACACCAGGCGGCGTTCCAGCGCTACACCGACAACGGCGTGAGCAAGACGATCAACCTGCCGAACGACGCCACCGAGGACGACGTGGCCGCCGCCTACAAGCTGGCGTGGGAGCTCGGCTGCCTCGGCATCACGGTCTTCCGCGACGGCTGCAAGGGCGAGCAGGTGCTCAACGTCGGCGTCAAGGACAAGGCGCCGGCGGCGGTGCCCGCCGTCGGGCCGTCGGTCGTCAAGCCGCGGCCGCACAGCCTCTCGGGACGCACGTATCGCAGCGAGACGCCGATCGGCACCGCCTTCATCACGGTCAACGAGACCGACGATGCCGAGCCCTTCGAGGTCTTCGTGCAGGTCGGCAAGGGCGGCTCCGACACCATGGCCGTGGCCGAGGCGCTCGGACGGCTCATTTCGCTCACGCTGAGGCTGCCTTCACCGATGTCGCCTCAGCGGCGGCTCGAAGAGGTCATCAGCCAGCTCTCGCGCATCGGCGGTGCGCAGCCGCTGGGCTTCGGCAAGGGCAAGGTGCTCTCGCTGCCCGATGCGCTCGCGCGCACGCTGGCCGAGCACACGGGGCAGATCAAGTCCGCCGCCGACGGGCCGCCGGCCGCCAAGGCGGCGGGGAATCGCCGCATCGGCGACCTCTGCAAGGAATGCGGGCAAGCCACGTTCGTCTACGAGGAGGGGTGCAAGAAGTGCCTCTCCTGCGGGTACAACGAATGCTGAGACTCCTCTTCCGCCGCATCAAGGTCGCGCGCACCGCCCGCCAGCGCAACCGCCGCCGCCGCCCGCGCCCGCGACGATAGCGGGCAGAGACGAAGGCAGCGAGTACGCAGCGGGGCGTGCGCACGGTTCGAGCGCGTTGTGCAGCAACAACGGGCCCCCGTTGGGGGGATCTAAGGGGGGAGCGGCGGTCGCTCCCCCCTTTCCCAAAATCCGGGTAAGATCCCACGCATGTTTTCTGGCGGGTCGTACGACGAAGTCGCGCGCTGGCTCAAGAACTTCCTCACCTCGCACGCGAAGCGTGAGCATCCGCGCGCGGAGGTCGTGCTCGACGACGACGACGCGCTCGAGGGGCGCGCCTATCGCGCGCGCATCCAGCTGGGCGGGCGGACGAGCGAGCCGATCGAGCTCGACTACAAGGACGTCGCCGATCATCGCGGTGCGCTGGCGTGGTGCGCCGCGCTCGCGCAGCGGACGCGCGCCCAGGTGAAGAGCCTGCTCGGAGCCGGGAGCGCCGGCGACGCCCGCGCCCGCTAGCCCCTCGCGCGCGCCCCGCTGGCTGGCGGCGGGGGACGTCAACGGCTTCCTCGGCCTCGCCCTCGACAACGTCACCGTTCTCGTCATCTTCTCGAGCGTCCTTGTCGGCGTCTTCGGCTTCCCGGCGGATCTCGTGCTCGGGCGCATGCTGCCCGGCACCGCGCTCGGCGTGCTGGTCGGCGACCTCGCGTACACGCTCATGGCGCTGCGCCTGGCGCGCCGCACGGGCCGCGAGGACGTCACCGCGATGCCGTTCGGCATCGACACGCCGACGATGTTCGCGATGGCCTTCGGCGTGCTCGGGCCGGTGAAGCTCGCCACCGGCGATGCAGTCCTGGCCTGGAAGGTCGGCATGGCGGTGACGCTGGCCATCGGCCTCGCCAAGTGCGTGCTCTCGTTCGCCGGCGACTGGGTGCGCCGCGTGGTGCCGCGCGCGGCGCTGCTCGGCTCCATCGCCGGCGTGGCCATCCTGTTGATCGCCTTCCTGCCGATGCTGAAGATCGTGCGCGACCCGCTGGTCGGTCTCGTCGCGCTGTTCGTGCTGCTGCTGGCGCTCCTGGGCGGCGTCCGCATGCCGCTCGGGCTGCCGGGCGCGCTGGCCGCGGCGCTGGCCGGCGTGGCGGTGTTCTGGCTGCGGGCCGCGCTCGGCGGCGCCGGCCACGCGCCACCCGCCGTGACCGCGGGGCTGGCGCTGGCGATCCCGTGGCCGACGCTGGCGTGGACCACGGCGCTGGAGCCGGCGCTGCCGTACCTCTCCATCGCGCTGCCCTTCGCGCTGCTGACGATCGTCGGCGGCATCGACAACACGGAAAGCGCGGTCGCCGCCGGCGACGAGTACCGCACGCGCGACATCCTGCTCGTGGAGTCGGTGGCCACCGTGCTCGCCGCGCTCTGCGGCGGCGTGATCCAGAACACGCCCTACATCGGCCATCCCGCCTACAAGGCGATGGGCGCGCGATCGGGCTACACGCTGGCCACGGGTCTCGTGATCGGTGTCGGCGCCTCGCTGGGCGTGCTTGGGCTGCTCGTGGGGCTGCTGCCGGAGGCGGCGATCGCGCCGATCCTGGTCTTCATCGGGCTGGAGATCACGGCCCAGGCGTTCCACGCCTCGCCCGACCGGCACGGTCCCGCCGTCGCGCTGACGTTCGTCCCCGTGGCGGCGGCCGTGGTGCTGATCGAGCTCGGCGGCCTGCTGCCCGCGCTCGGCAAGAGCCCGGCGGACCTCACCGGCGAGGCGGGGGCGACGTACCGGACGCTGCTCGTGCTCGGCAACGGCTTCATCCTCACCGCCGTGCTGTGGGGCTCGGCGCTCGTCTACATCATCGAGCGCCGGCCGGCCGCCGCCGCGGTCGTGCTGGTCCTCACCAGCCTGGCCACGCTGTGCGGGCTCGTGCACTCGCCGCTGCCGAACGGCGCCGTCTTCTGGCCGTGGTCGCCGGCGGCGCCACTCGGCGTGGCCGCGACGCTGGCGGGCGCCTACGGCGCCCTGGCCGGGCTCACGCTCCTGGCGGCGCGTCGCACGCGATCGCGTTAAGATCGGGGGCGTCGGCCGAGGACAGGGGACCCACACCACAGGAGACTGCCATGAACATCGCCAGCATCCTCGCCACCAAAGGTGACAAGGTCGTCACGGTGCGCGCCGAGCAGTCCATCCGCGAGGCGCTCGGGCTGCTCGCCCAGCACAACATCGGCGCGCTCGTCGTCGTCGATGACGGCCGGCGCCCGACCGGCATCATCTCCGAGCGCGACATCGTTCGTACCGCCGTGAAGAACGAAGCGTTCTTCACCCTCCTGGTGAGCCAGCTCATGACGCGCAACCTCATCCTCGGCGCGCCCGGCGACGACCTCGGCGCCGTGGGCTCCACCATGGTCGAGCGCCGCATCCGCCACCTGCCGGTGATCGACGGCGGCAAGCTGGTCGGCATCGTGACCATCGGCGACATCGTCAAGGCCCAGCGCGATCAGTTCCAGGGCGAGGTGGACACGCTGCAGACGATCGTCATGGAGCAGGGCCGCTGAGCGCAGCCGGCACCGCTGCGCAGCCGCTGCGGGTCGTCGTCGTCGGCGCCGGCCCGGCGGGCTTCTACGTTGCCGAGCATCTGCAGCGCCGCGACGACGTCGTCGTCGAGGTGGACATGCTCGATCGCCTGCCGACGCCGTACGGGCTCGTACGGGCGGGCGTGGCGCCCGACCACCAGAAGATCAAGGCCGTCACCGCGGCGTTCGACAAGACGGCCGCCCATCCGCGCTTCCGCTTCTTCGGCGGCGTCGAGCTCGGCAAGGACGTCACCGTGGCCGAGCTGCGCGGCCACTATCACCAGATCGTCTACACGACGGGCGCCCAGACCGACCGCCGCATGGGCATCCCCGGTGAGGACCTGCCGGGCAGCCATCCGGCCACGGAGTTCGTCGCCTGGTACAACGGCCATCCGGACTATCGCGACTGCCAGTTCGATCTGTCGCAGGAGCGCGTGGCCGTCGTGGGCGTCGGCAACGTGGCGGTGGACGTGGCCCGTATTCTGTCGCGCACGCCGGAAGAGCTGGAGAAGACCGACATCGCCGATCACGCGCTCGAGGCGCTGCGGCAGAGCCGGGTGAAGGAGGTCTATCTGCTCGGCCGGCGCGGCGCCGCGCAGGCGGCCTTCACCAATCCCGAGGTCAAGGAGCTCGGCGAGCTCGAGGGCGCCGACGTGGCGGTGATTGCCGAGGAGGTCGAGCTCGACCAGCTCAGTCGCGAGAGCCTCGAGAAGACGGGCGACCGCGCGGGATTCAAGAAGGTCGAGATCCTGCAGGAGTACGCGCGCCGTGCGCCGGCCGGCAAGCCGCGGCGGCTCGTGCTGCGCTTCCTCGTCTCGCCGGTGGCGCTCACGGCCAACGGGGCCGGCGCGGTCGGCGGCCTGCGCCTGGTCCACAACCGGCTCGTGGCCTCGGCCACCGGCACCATCCAGGCCCAGGCCACCGAGCGCTTCGAGGATCTGTCCGTGGGCCTCGCGTTCCGCTCCGTCGGCTATCGCGGCGTGCCGCTGCCCGGCGTGCCGTTCGACGAGAAGTGGGGCGTCATCCTCAACCAGAAGGGCCGCGTGCTCGATCCGGACAGCAAGCAGCCGCAGCTCGGCGAGTACACGGCGGGCTGGATCAAGCGCGGGCCGAGCGGCGTCATCGGCACCAACAAGCCGGACGCGGCCGAGACCGTCGTCGCGATGCTCGAGGACGCTGCGGCCGGCCGCGTGCTGACGCCCACCGAGCCCGATCGCGCGGCCGCCGAGCGGCTGCTGCGACAGCGCCAGCCGCGCCTCGTGACGTACGCCGAGTGGCTGCGATTGAACGCGCTGGAGATCGAGCGCGGACGACCGCGCGGACGGCCGCGCGTGAAGTTCACACGGGTGGACGAGATGCTCGCCGCGCTCGGGAACCGCGGCTGAGCGTCGCGCGATTCTCCTGATGAGGTGTCGCGCGGGGAATAAGCGCTTGACCCTGTCCGTCGGAAGTGTAGAAATGGGCACGTTCTGTGAACCGCATCACGACATCCACAGAGGAGGCGCCATGAAGGCGTGTCGCAGGTCGCTCACCGTCGTCGCCGCCGCTGCCGCGCTCGTCGCGGGCGCCGGCACGATGGCCGCGTGGGCCCAGGGCGAGTGGAAGGCCCCAGCAGATCAGAAGAACGTGAAGAACCCGCTGGCGGACAAGAAGGCCGACAAGGCCTTGCTGGGCGAGGGCAAGAAGATCGCGGAGACCAACTGCGTCACCTGCCACGGTCCCGAGGGCAAGGGCAACGGTCCGGCGGCCGCCGCGCTGCCGCCGCCCAAGCCGGCCGACTGGACGTCGGCGAAGGTCGCCTCCGAGACGGACGGCGAGATCTTCTGGAAGATCAGCAACGGTCGCGGCGCCATGCCGCCCTGGAAGCATCTGCCCGACAACCAGCGCTGGCAGCTCGTCAACTACATCCGGTCGCTGCAGAAGAAGTAAGCCGCCACTCCACGCGACGCCCCGCCGGAAGCCGGCGGGGCGTTCGTCTCTACGACTCACGCCGGTGCGCCTCGCCACCATCGACCTCGGCAGCAACACGGTGCGCCTGCTCGTCGCCGACGTGGTCGGCGCCGGCCGCTGGCACGTGGTCGAGGCCGACCAGCGCGTGACACGGCTGGGCGAAGGGCTGGCCGCGAGCGGCCGGCTCGGCGAGGCGCCGGCCGCGCGCACCGCCGCCACGGTCGCGGAGTACGCGGCGCGCGCGCGGCGCGCGGGCGCCGAACGCGTGGCGATCGTGGCCACGAGCGCCGTGCGCGAGGCCGCCAACGGCGCGGACTTCGTGGCGGCGCTCGAGCGCGCCACCGGCGAGACGGTCACGGTCGTCAGCGGCGAGCGGGAAGCCGCGCTCACGCTGGCCGGTGTCCTCGGCGGCATCGGTGAGGCGCCGCACGCCGAGGGCGACACGCTCGTCTTCGACATCGGCGGTGGCAGCACCGAGTACGTCCTCGCGCGCGGCGCCACCGCCGTCGCCGCGATCAGCCTGCGCCTCGGCGTCGTGGATCTCACCGAGCGCCACCCGTTTCCGGGGCCTGTCGAGCCCGCGCGCTTTCGCGCGCTGCACGAGGAGGTGGCCTCGCGGCTGGCCTCGGAGCTGCCGGCGCCCATCCGGACGGCGCGCGTGGGGCGACTGATCGGCACCGCGGGCACGGCGACCACGCTGGCCGCGCTCGACCTCGGCCTTCGGGCCTACGACGCCGTGCGCGTGCAGGGGCACGTGCTGACCCGGCGTGCGGTCGACACGCTGCTCGCCCGCCTGGGCGCGCTGACCGTGGGCGAGCGCGCGGCGCTGCCGTGCCTGGAGGCCGGGCGCGCCGACCTCATCGTCCCCGGCACGGCCATCGTCGTGGCCACCATGGACCTGGTCGGCGCCGAGCGGCTCGTGGTGAGCGACTGGGGGCTGCGCGAGGGGATCTTGATGTCGCTCGCCTCGTGAGGGCCGCGCCGGGTCGGTCCAAGCGCGCGTTCTTCCTCGTAAATCCGTGCGCGGGGCTGAACCCCGCGATTTGACAGGCGAAGCGCCGCCGTCTATTCTAGATCGTCAAGATGGATGAGATTGCAGTACTCGTGCTGAACGCGACGTACGAGCCGCTGCATTTCACCAACGCCCGCCGGGCCGTGACGCTCCTGCTGGCGGGCAAGGCGGAGGCGGTCGAGGCCTCGCCCCGGGTGATCCGCTCGCCATCCAGGGTCTTTTCGCTCCCCGCGGTGATCCGGCTGGCCGTCTTCATCCGCAAGCCGTTCCTCGACCGGGTGGCCTTCAACAAGAAGAACATCCTGCGGCGCGACGGCTACACGTGCCAGTACTGCAACCGGCGGGGCGAGCGGCTGACGGTGGACCACGTGCTGCCCCGCTCGCGCGGGGGCGAGACGAGCTGGACCAACGTGGTGGCGGCCTGCCTGCGCTGCAACCTCAAGAAGGGCAACCGGCTGCTCGACGAGTCGGGGATGCGACTGCTGCGCGAGCCCGTGCATCCCAAGTTCGTGTTCTCGACGCACATGCTGAGGCACCCGCACGCGCACTCGCTGCTGGACTCGTGGCGGAAGTACCTCGTCGCGGTCCCCACGCTGTCCTGACGGCCCGGTCGCAGGCACACTGAGCTGATGTTCCGCCTGACGTCCGACTATTCGCCGCGGGGCGACCAGCCCCAGGCCATCGCCGACCTCACGCGCTTCGTGCGCGACGGGCGCCGCCACGCCGTCGTGCGCGGGGTGACGGGCTCGGGGAAGACCTACACGATCGCCAACCTGATCGCCAACGTCAACCGCCCCACGCTGGTGCTCTCGCCCAACAAGACGCTGGCCGCCCAGCTCTTCAGCGAGTTCAAGGCCTTCTTCCCCGACAACGCGGTCGAGTACTTCGTGTCGTACTACGACTACTACCAGCCGGAGGCGTACATCCCGCAGTCGGACACCTACATCGAGAAGGACGCGCTGGTCAACGACGAGATCGACCGGATGCGCCACTCCGCCACCCGCTCGCTGCTGGAGCGGCGCGACGTGCTGGTAGTGGCCTCGGTCTCGTGCATCTACGGCATCGGCGCTCCCGAGACGTACAAGGAGATGCATCTCGCGCTGCGCGAAGGGCAGGAGATCGACCGCGACCAGATCATCCGCCGGCTCGTCGCCCAGCAGTACGAGCGCAACGACTACGATTTCCACCGCGGCACCTTTCGCGTGCGCGGCGACGTGGTGGAAGTGTTCCCGGCCAACGAGGAGTCGGTGGCGCTGCGCATCGAGCTCTTCGGTGACGTGATCGACGCCATCCACCGGATGGACCCGCTGAAGGGCCAGGTGCGGGAGCGGTTGTCCGACGTGCACATCTACCCGGCCAGCCACTACGTGACGCCGGCCGAGCAGCTCGACCGGGCGCTGGGCACGGTGCAGGAGGAGCTCGGCGAGCGGCTGGCCTTCCTGCGGCAGAAGAACCGGCTGCTGGAGGCGCAGCGGCTCGAGCAGCGCACGCTGTTCGACATGGAGATGCTGCGCGAGCTCGGCTACTGCCACGGCATCGAGAACTACTCGCGCCACCTGACGGGCCGCCGGCCCGGTGAGTCGCCGCCGGTGCTGATCGACTACCTGCCGCAGGACGCACTGATCGTCATCGACGAGAGCCACGTGGCGGTGCCGCAGGTGCGCGGGATGTACTACGGCGATCGCTCGCGCAAGGAGGCGCTGGTCGAGTACGGCTTCCGGCTGCCCTCGGCCTTCGACAACCGGCCGCTCACCTTCGAGGAGTTTTCGCGGCTGACCGGCCAGACCGTCTACGTTTCGGCCACGCCGGGGGACTACGAGCTGAGGCTGGCCGGCGACGCGGTCGCCGAGAAAGTGATCCGCCCCACCGGCCTCATGGATCCCAAGATCAGCGTGCGGCCGGCCGGCGACCAGGTGGACGACCTGCTGCACGAGATCCGCGCGAGAGCCGAGCGGGAAGAGCGCGTGCTCGTCACGACGCTGACCAAGCGGATGGCGGAAGACCTCACCGAGTACTACCAGCAGCTCGGGCTGCGCGTGCGCTACCTGCACTCCGACATCGACACGCTCGATCGGGTAGCGCTCATCCGCGACCTGCGCCTGGCCAAGTTCGACGCGCTGATCGGCATCAACCTGCTGCGCGAGGGCCTCGACATCCCGGAGGTCTCGCTGGTGGCCATCCTCGACGCTGATAAAGAAGGTTACTTGCGCTCGGGGACGTCCCTCATTCAGACCGCCGGACGAGCCGCGCGTAATGTGAATGGCGAAGTGATCATGTACGCCGACCAGACGACCGACTCCATGGCCTCCGCGCTGCGGGAGACGGAGCGGCGGCGCGTGATCCAGGCGCGCTACAACGCCGAGCACGGCATCACGCCGGAGTCGATCCGCTCGACGATCCGCGAGCTGCTCCAGACGGTGTACGAGCGCGACTACTATACGGTGGAGGTGGAGGCGCCCGCGCCCGAGCGCTTCGCCTCGCCGGCCGACCTGGCCAAGCGGATCGCCGAGATGGAAGGCGCCATGCGGGATGCCGCCCGCCGGCTCGACTTCGAGCAGGCCGCCGAGCTCCGCGACCGCGTGCGCGCCCTGAAGCGACAGCAAGTATGAGCGAGCAAAAACTCGAAGAAAAGCTTTCGCGGCTGCCGGACCGGCCCGGCGTCTACCTCTACAAGGACGCCAAGGCGCAGGTGATCTACGTCGGCAAGGCGGCCTCGCTGCGACCCCGCGTGCGCTCGTATTTCCAGGAGTCCCGGCCGCACGACGCCAAGACCGACTCCATGGTGCGCCAGATCGCCGACCTCGAGTACATCGTGACCGACAACGAGCTGGAAGCGCTGATGCTGGAGGCGAACCTGGTGCGCAAGCACCGGCCGCGCTACAACATCATCCTCCGCGACGACAAGCACTACCCGTTCCTCAAGCTGACGACCAACGAGGACTTCCCGCGCCTGCTCGTCGCGCGGCGCGTGCAGAACGACGGCGCCACGTACTACGGCCCCTTCTACCCGGCCACGGCCATGCGCGAGACGCTGCGCCTGACGCGCCAGCTCTTCCCGCTGCGCACGTGCTCGATCACGATCGACGGCCGGCTGGAGCGCCCGTGCATCCAGTACGCGATCCACCGCTGCAACGCGCCGTGCACGGGGTGGGAGACGCGCGAGGGCTACGCCGGCACCGTCAAGGACGTGGCCCACTTCCTCGAGGGCAAGAACGAGGACCTGCTGCGGCGCCTCACCGAGGAGATGGAGCGGGCGGCCGGCGAGGAGAAGTTCGAGCGCGCCGCCGTGCTGCGCGACCAGATCCAGTCGCTCAAGAAGGTGCTGGAGCGCCAGAAGATCATCTCGACGGAGGAGATCGACCAGGACGTGCTCGGCGTCGTGCGCCAGGGGGCGGATGCCTGCGTGGAGCTCTTCTTCGTGCGCAAGGGGCGGCTCGTCGGCCAGGAGGCGTTCTTCTTCGACAAGGTGGCGGGCTGGAGCGACGGCGAGATCCTCTCGGCCTTCATCAGCCAGTTCTACGGCAAGGCCGTGATCCCGGCGCCCGAGATCCTGGTCTCCGAGGACATTCCCGACGCCGCCCTCGTCACCGAGTGGCTCTCCGGCCTGGCCGGCCGCCGCGTCCAGGTGCAGGCGCCCCAGCGCGGCGGGCGGCGCGAGTACGTCGCCATGGCCGAGTCCAACGCGGCCATCGCGCTGCAGAACCATCTGCTCTCGCGCGACGATCGCCAGCAGTACGTGCTGGAGGAGCTGCGGCGCGCGCTGAATCTGCCGGGCGCACCCAACCGGATCGAGGGCTACGACATCTCCAACATCCAGGGCACCGAGCAGGTCGGCTCGATGGTGGTGTGGGAGAACGGCGACATGAAGAAGGACGACTACAAGCGCTTCCGCATCCGCACCGTGGCCGGCGCCGACGACTTCGCCTCGCTGCGCGAGGTGCTGAGTCGTCGTTTCGGGCGCGCCCTGGAGCAGGGAACCGCGCTGCCCGATCTCGTCCTCATCGACGGCGGGCGCGGCCAGCTCAACGTCGGCCTCTCGGTGCTGCAGGAGCTCGGCCTCGACTGGATTCCCGTCGCCTCGCTGGCCAAGCAGCAGGAGGAGGTGTACGTCGGCGAGAGCCTGCAGCCGCTGGCGCTCGATCCCACCTCGCCCGCGCTGCATACGCTGCAGCGAATCCGCGACGAGGCGCACCGCTTCGCGATCACCTACCACAAGAAGCTGCGCAGCCGGCGAACGATCCAGTCGGTGCTCGACGCCATTCCGGGCGTGGGGCCGACGATCCGCACGAGCCTGCTCAAGACGCTGGGCTCGGCGCGCCGCGTACGCGACGCCTCCGTGGCCGAGCTGGCGTCGGTGCCCAAGGTGACGCCGAAGCTCGCGCAGCGCATCCACGAGCACTTTCATCCGCCGGCAGGGAGCTCGCCGGCGCCGGACGCCGAGACGGCGGGGGAACCCGTGCGGCCGATAGGCGGTTAAGGGACCAAGCGCCGAACCTTGCCGGAACAGCCTGGCGCGCAAAGGTGGTGACGACAGAATGAAGAAGGCGATGGTGGCAATGGCGGTGGTGGTGAGCCTGGCGTTCACGGGCGCGGCGATGGCCAACTCCTGCCCGAAGATCATCAAGGAGGGCCGCGACGCGGCCGCCAAGATGAAGGCCGACGACCCGAAGGTGAAGGGTGCGGTCGCGAAGCTGGATCAGGCGCAGAAGCTGCACGACGACGGCAACCACAAGGAGTCGATGGCGAAGGCCAACGAGGCCCTGGCGGACCTCGGCGTCAAGAAGTAGGGGCGTGGCGGCGGGGGCGGCCGCGTCGGCGCCCTCGCCGCGTTCCTTGCCTGCCTTGCGTAAGTCTGGTTAGAATCGGCGCTAATCATGTCGTCCGACCGCTATCCGTTCTCCGAGATCGAATCCAAGTGGCAGGCCCACTGGGACGAGCGCAAGCAGTTCCGCGTGCGCGAGGATCCCAGCCGCCCGAAGTTCTACTGCCTCGAGATGTTTCCGTACCCGTCGGGCCGGATCCACATGGGCCACGTGCGCGTGTACGCGATCGGCGACCTGCTGGCCCGTTACAAATGGATGCGCGGCTTCAACGTGCTCCATCCCATGGGCTGGGACGCCTTCGGCCTGCCCGCCGAGAACGCCGCCATCGAGCACGGCGTGCAGCCGGCCATCTGGACGCGCGAGAACATCGACTACATGCGCTCGCAGCTCAAGAAGATGGGCATCTCCTACGACTGGGACCGCGAGGTGGCCACCTGCGATCCGTCGTACTACAAGTGGCAGCAGCTCATCTTCATCAAGATGCTGGAGCGCGGCCTGGCCTATCGCAAGCGCTCCAGCGTGAACTGGTGCCCGTCGTGCCAGACGGTGCTGGCCAACGAGCAGGTGGAGGCCGGCCGCTGCTGGCGCTGCGACTCCGAGGTCGTCAAGCGCGAGATCGAGGGATGGTTCTTCAAGATCACCGACTACGCCGAGGAACTGCTGGCGTGGTGCGACCGGCTGCCCGGCTGGCCCGAACGCGTGATGACGATGCAGCGCAACTGGATCGGCAAGAGCGAGGGCGCCGAGTTCGACCTGCCGGTGGCCAGCCGCCCGCAGCTCAAGATCCGCGTGTTCACCACGCGGCCCGACACCGCGTTCGGCATGACGTACGCGGTGCTGGCGCCCGAGCACCCGCTGGTCGATTCGCTCGTGGCCGACGAGTCCGAGCGGACGCGCGTCAGCGCGTTTCGCGCCGAGGTCGCCAGGCAGTCGGAGATCGAGCGGACGGCCGAGGACCGGCCCAAGCGCGGCCTCCGGCTGAGCGCGAAAGTCGTCAACCCGTTCAACCGGGCCGAGATCCCGCTCTTCATCGCCGACTATGTGCTGATGACCTACGGCACCGGCGCCATCATGGCGGTGCCCGGCGAGGACGAGCGCGACTGGGAGTTCGCCAAGCAGCACGGGCTGCCGATCGTCGAGACGGTCAAGCGGCCGCCGGGCTGGACGGGCGGCGCCTACACGGGCGACGGCGTGAAGATCAACTCCGGCTTCCTCGACGGACTCTCGATCCCCGAGGCCAAGCGCAAAGCGATCGACTGGCTGGTCGCGCAGGGCCTCGGCACCGCCAAGGTGAACTATCGCCTGCGTGACTGGGGCATCAGCCGCCAGCGCTACTGGGGCGCGCCGATCCCCGTCGTCTACTGCGAGAAGGACGGCCTCGTCGCCGAGAAGGAGGAGAACCTTCCCGTCGTGCTCCCGCCGGACGTGCAGCTCTCCGGCAAGGGCGGCTCGCCGCTCGCCGAAGTGGCCTCGTTCGTCAACACCACGTGCCCGAAGTGCGGCGGCAAGGCGCGGCGCGAGACCGACACGATGGACACGTTCGTGGACTCCTCGTGGTACTTCCTGCGCTACTGCTCGCCGCGCTACGAGCAGGGCGCGTTCGACCCGCAGGCGGCGGAGTACTGGATGCCCGTCGATCAGTACATCGGCGGCATCGAGCACGCCGTGCTCCATCTCCTCTACGCGCGCTTCTACACCAAGGTGCTGCGCGATCTCGGCCTCACCAAGGTGGACGAGCCGTTCAAGGCGCTGCTCAGCCAGGGGATGGTCATCAAGGACGGCGCCAAGATGTCGAAGTCGAAGGGCAACGTGGTGGACCCCGACGACCTCATCCGCACGTTCGGGGCCGACACGGCGCGCCTGTTCTCGCTCTTCGCGGCGCCGCCCGAGAAGGACCTCGAATGGAACGAGCACGGGGTGGAAGGCGCCAGCCGGTTTC
>QHRW01000143.1 GCA_003220265.1 Candidatus Rokuibacteriota bacterium
TTGCCGTCGACGCCGAGACCGCCGAGCACGGCGGTCATCGCGCTGGCGCTGGTCGCGGTCGCCAGGATCACGCGGGCGCCGCCCAGCTTGAGCAGCTCCGCCGCCGGGTCGCTCGCCTCGGTGTCGATGTAGTGCTGGGCGCCGAGCGTGCGCGCCAGCGGAGCCTTGTCCTGCCCGCGTGCGATCGCCACGGCCCGATAGCCCATCTTCGCGGCGAACTGGATCCCCAGATGGCCGAGACCGCCGATGCCGAGCACGGCGACGACGTCACCCGGCCGGGCGCCGCTGTGGCGAAGCGGATTGAAGGTGGTGACGCCCGCGCACATCAGCGGCGCCGCCTCGACGGCCGACAGCCCGTCCGGGATCGCAGCCAGCGCGCCGGCGGGCGCGATCAGGTAGTCGGCATAGCCGCCGTCGTAGCTGATGCCGGGAATCTGGAGCGCGACCTGGCAGGTGACGAAGTCGCCGCGGCGGCAGGAATCGCAGTAGCCGCAGTGTCCGCCGTGCCAGCCCACGCCGACGCGCTGCCCCGCGTTCCAGCCGGCCACGCCGGCGCCGAGGGC
This sequence comes from Candidatus Rokuibacteriota bacterium, assembly GCA_003220265.1. Classification (GTDB taxonomy): domain Bacteria; phylum Methylomirabilota; class Methylomirabilia; order Rokubacteriales; family CSP1-6; genus AR5. Next base: position 564 of record QHRW01000143.1, read on the forward strand.
CTCGATGACACCGGCCACCTCGTGCCCCGGAGCGCGCGGATACTGGATGCCCGGCCAGATGCCTTCCTTCGTGATCGAGTCGCTGTGGCAGATGCCGCACGCCTCGACCTTGATGCGCACGGAGCCCGGGCCGGGCTCAGGAACGGGCAGCTCCGCGACCTCGAACGGGCCCTTCGCACGCGTGACCCGGGCGACACGCATCGACGCACTCACCGCATGCCGCCGCTGATGAGCAGCGTCTCGCCGGTCATCCACGCGGCGTCGTCGGAGGCCAGGAACACGGCGGCGGGCGCGATGTCCTGCGGCTGGCCGATGCGCCCGAGAGGTATCCGGGGCTCGATCTCCTTGCGGAAGTCGCCCTCGATGAAGCCCCCCGCCCGCGAGCCCTCCGTCTCCACCACGCCGGGATTGATCGCGTTCACCCGGATGTTGCGCGACCCGAGCTCCGCGGCCAGCGTGCGGGTGATCGAGTCGACCGCCGCCTTGGTCGCGCTGTAGACGGACGAGCCGGCCAGGCCGGCCGTGCTGGCGAGCGAGCTGATGTTGATGATGACGCCGCCGCCGGTGCCGAAATGCTTCGCCGCCTCCTTGGAGGCCAGCAGCACGCCGAGGACGTTGAGGTCGAAGTGGCGGTGGAAGTGCTTGTCGGTGACCTGCTCCAGCGGCAGCCACTCGTAGACGCCCGCGTTGTTGACCAGGATGTCGAGCCGGCCGAACGCACGCGCCGTCTCCGCGAACAGGCGCTCGATGTCCGACGGATGGCCGAGATTGGCTTGGACGGCGATGGCCCGTCCGCCCTTGCTGGCGATTTCGCTGACAACGCGTTCGGCGTCGTCCTTGCTTGACGCGTAGTTGACGACGACGGCGGCGCCTTCGGCGGCGAGATGCCGCGCAATGGACGCGCCAATGCCCTTCGATGCGCCCGTGACGATCGCGATTTTCCCTTCGAGCTTGCCCATCACGACGTCCTCCTTCCCCTGTGATGCCGGCCGGGGCTGCCACGATTCGGCTGCCTGCACCGCGAGCAGGACGCGGCGGTCGTTTAGAATCACGGGCGATGACCTCACCGGGCCGGCGGCGATTGAAGAAAGCGGGCGCGAAGCGTCGGTCAGACCGCACACCACTCGCGCGCCTTCGAGCGATCTGCCTGGCCCTGCCTGACACCACCGAGAAGATCGCGTGGGGCGAGCCCACGTGGCGCGTGCGCGGCAAGCTCTTCGCCCAGCTCGACGATCATCACCACGGCGCCGACCACCTCGCGGTGTGGCTGCCGGCTCCGCTCGGCGAGCAGGAGGCGATGATCTTCACGGATCCCGCGCGCTTCTTCCGGCCGCCGTACGTCGGCCACCGCGGCTGGGTCGGTGTCCGGATCGATCGGCGGCCGAACTGGGCGCAGGTCGCCAAGCTCGTCGCGCAGGCGTGGGCTTTTAAACGTGGGGGCCCCGACATGGCCCCCACACCCCCCAACGCTCGGGCCGCCCCGGCGAAGCCGTGGCGGCCCTCGTTAACCCGTGGCGGCCCTCGTTAACCCGCCGCGGCGCGCGGTGGTACGGTGAGCGTGTGATGCGTGCCCCTGTCAGGCAGGTGCCGTGGGAGGTCGAGCGCGCGGCGGCGCGGGCGCGACGGCTGCGCTGGCTGGACGCGCTCGCCACGTGGCTCGTGGCCTGGGGTGTCGCCGCGCTCGTGTGGGACCGCGCGACGCCCACGGCCTCCGCCCTCGCCGCGCTGGTCGCCGTCGCGCTCGTCGCGCTCGTCCGCCCGATACGGATTCGCTGGCGACCGCTGAGCGCGCTCGCGTCGCTGTCCGCGAGCCGCGGGCTCCGGCCGGGCGATCACGCGTGGCTCGTGCTGTCCGAGCGCGTCGAGCCCGTCATCGTCACCGCGCGGCGCGGGCTCCGCCTCGTCGTCGCGTCCCCCGACCAGGGCGTCGAAGGCCTGGAGGTCCGCCGCACGCGCGTGCTCGTCGTCGCCGCCAATCGTCCACTCTGACCGAGGAGACCCGATGCGAGTGATCGACATGGAGTGCAATGTCCCCAAGGGCGCGAGCGCAGCGCCGGAGTCGCCGGCTGCCGAGGCCGCCGCGCCGGAACGCCCGGCCGGCTACGGCATGGCGAACTACGCGCGCATCTTCCGCTCGCGGCGCGAGGGCAGCGACCCGCGGCCCGACACCGAGATGGACGCGTACGTGAAGCTGCTCGACCGCGTGGGGATCGTGCGCGCGGTGCCGTTCGGGACGACCAACGACGAGGTCGCCGAGCTGCTGCGCGACTACCCCGACCGCTTCATCGGCCTGGCGCGCATCAGCGGCCTGCACGGCATGCGCGGCGTGCGCGAGCTGGAGCACCGCGTGCGCGAGCAGAAGTTCGCCGCGCTCGGCGTCTCCGCGCTCGTGGACGGCATCCCCGCCAGCGACCGCCGCTACTATCCGCTCTACGCCAAGGCCGTCGAGCTCGACATCCCCGTGCGGATCTACTCGTCGATGAACTACGCAACGGACCGGCCGTACGATCTCGGCCATCCCCGCCACCTCGACCCGGTGGCCATCGACTTCCCCGAGCTGACGCTCATCGGCGGGCTCGGCGGCTGGCCGTGGGTCAACGAGATGGTCGCGCTCGTCCGCCGCCATCCGAAGCTGCACCTGGACACCTCCGCGCATCGCGCGAAGTACCTCGGCCAGCGCGGCTCGGGCTGGGAGATGCTGCTGCAGTTCGGCAACACGCTCATCCAGGACAAGGTGCTCGTGGGACTCTCGGCCGGTCTCGTGGGTCAGCCCCACGAGACGCTGATCGAGGAGTACATGGCGCTGCCGCTCAAGGACGCCGTCAAGGAGAAGTGGCTCTACCGCAACGCCGCGCGCGTGTTCCGCCTCGAGTAGCTGATCGGGCGATGCGCCCGTTCACGCTCTCGATCGACATCGGCGGAACGGGCCTCAAGGCCTCCGTGCTCGATTCCCGCGGGCGAATGACGGGACATCCCAGCCGCGTCCCCACGCCCGCCCGCTGCACGCCCACGGTGCTCATAGCCGCCCTCGACGAGCTCATTTCGCCCCTGCCGGCGTTCGATCGGGTCTCGGTCGGTTTCCCCGGTGTCGTGCGGGGCGGCGTCGTGGTCACGGCCCCGCACTTTCGAACGTATTTTCCACCGCGCTTTCCCCTGGCGCGGGCGCTGGCCCTGCGGTGGGGCAAGCCGGTGAAGCTGCTCAACGACGCCGACATGCAAGGATTGGCGGTCATTCGCGGGGCAGGGCTGGAGCTCGTCGTGACGCTCGGCACCGGCGTGGGCACCGCGCTCTTTCTCGACGGCGCGCTGCTGCCCCATCTGGAGCTGGCCCAGCATCCCTCGCCGAGCGGCCGCATCTACAACGAGTACATCGGCGACAAGATCTTGAAGCGGATCGGCAAGCGCGCCTGGAACACGCGCGTGAAGGCCGCCCTCGAGGCGCTTCGCACGCTGGTCAACTACGATCACCTCTACGTCGGCGGCGGCAACTCGCGGCACGTGACCTTCACGCTGCCGAACATGCGCCTGGTGTCGAATCGCGCCGGCCTGCTCGGCGGGATCGCGCTGTGGAATGGACAGGCCGTCACGACTTCGCCGCGGACCGCGGGCCGAAGAGGATGGTGACTGCCGCGATCGCCTGCAGCATCGCGCACGCGAGCAGTGCTGCGCCGTAACCGCCGGCGCGATCGCGCAGCACGCCCACCAGCGACGGGCCGAAGGCGAACGTGAACTGGTTGATGCCGACCACGAGGCCGACGAGCGCGGCGAAGCGCTCGCGCGGCCACTCGACGGCCAGGATCAGCCCGGGCAGCGTCGTCAGGTTCCCCACGCCGACACCGAAGAGCGCGCAGCCCACGTAGACGGCTCCCGGCGACGCCGCGCGCGCCAGCAACAGCACGCCGGCGATCTGGGCGGCCAGCGTCACGCATGTCACGAGCCGCCGGTTGACGCGATCCACGACGAGGCCCGTGGCCAGCCGTCCGAGCACGGCGACGGCGGTGGCCGTGCTCACGGCACGCCCAGCGCCGCCGGCGCCGAGCACGGGCGTGACCAGCGCAACCAGGTGCGTGAGCACGCCGACCTGCGCGGCCAGGCCCAGCGCGAATGGCGCCGACACGCTCCAGAACCGCCACGAGCGCAGCGCATCGCCTCGCCAGCGGGACTCGACCACCGCCGCACGGGGGACGGTCGTGGCCGGCGCATCGCCATCGGGACCGAGCCCGAGCTCTTCCGGCCCGCGTCGCATGACTCCGAGCGCGACGGCGCAGAGAACGATCAGGGCCATGATCGCGGCTGCGACCGTGGCGCGCCGAAAACCGACCGCAGCGATCAGCGCGATGAGCGCGGGCACGACGATGACGCCGCCGAGCGTGGCGCCGTTGAACGCGATGCTGACGGCCAGGCCGCGGCGGCGCTGCCACCAGGGCGCGAGCACGATGTTGATCGCGGCGCCGCTCATGGCGCCCCAGCCGACGGACATCACGAGGAACACCGGGTAGAGCTGCCATGCCTGCGTCACGAGTCCCAGGGCGGCCACGCCGGCCGCCATCGCGATGGAGCCGGCCGTCACGACGGCGCGCGGGCCCAGGCGGTCGTACATGCCGCCGATCACCGCCGTCAGCAGGGCGCCGGCGACGTAGTACACGGTGACGGGCGCCGACACGGCCGCGGCCGACCAGCCGTGCAGCCGCTGCAGCGTGGCGACGTACACGGCGAGGCCGTAGAAGCCCAGGCCGAAGCTGACCATCGCCATGACGAAGGTGGCGCCGACGACGTTCCAGCCGTAGAAGTAGCGCGTGCGCATGGTCACGACGCTAGCGGCGGGGATGCCCGCCGTCTGGCCGTTTTCGGACGTCGTCGTCCCGATGGAGGACGCTCGGTGCTACGCTCCCGCCATGCTCCACGACGCCCTGGATCGGCGCCGGTGCGACCGCGCGCGCATCGCGCGCGACGCCCGCTTCGACGGGCGCTTCTTCACCGGCGTGCTGACCACGCGGATCTACTGCCGGCCCACGTGCCCCGTGAAGCCGGCCAAGTCGCGCAACGTCGTCTTCTTCCCCACCGCGGCCGCCGCCGAGCGCGCCGGCTTCCGTCCCTGCCTGCGCTGCCGGCCCGAGACCGCGCCGGGAACGCCGGCCTGGCGCGGCGCCGCCGCGACGGTCTCGCGCGCGCTGCGCCTCATCGAGCGCGGGTTTCTCGACGACGGCAAGCGCGTGGACGACCTCGCCGACGCACTCGGAATGACGCCGCGACATCTGCGCCGGCTGTTCGTGCGGCACGCGGGCGCGTCGCCGACCGCGGTGGCGACCACGCGGCGCGTGCAGCGCGCGAAGGCCCTCATCGACGGGACCGCGCTGCCGATGTCGGCCATCGCCTTCGCCGCCGGCTTCGCCAGCATCCGCCGGTTCAATGCCGCGTTCCGCGCCGTGTACCGCCGGCCGCCCAGCGCGGTGCGCCGAGGGCGGCGGCCGCGCGCCGTCGCGCGCGCCTAGGAGGACAGCCGATGCGTCTACAGGGACGGGTGGCGGCGATCACGGGCGGCGCGCTCGGGATCGGCCGGGAGACGGCGCGCCTCTTCGCCGCCGAGGGCGCGGTGGTTGCGCTGGGCGACATCCAGGCCGACGGCGTCGAGACCGTCGCGCGCGCGATCTCGGCGGGCGGCGGCCGGGCGAGCGCGATGGCGGTGGACGTGGGAGACGCCGCCCAGGTGAACGCCTTCGTCGAGCGCATCGTCGCCGAGTTCGGCCGGCTCGACATCATGGTCGCCAACGCGGGCATCGCGCACTCGGCGCCCTTCCTCGATCACCCCGAGGCCCAGTGGCAGCGCGTGCTGCGCGTGAACCTCACGGGCGTGTTCCTCTGCTGCCAGGCCGCCGCGCGCCAGATGGTCAAGCAGGGCGACGGCGGGCGCATCATCAGCGTGGCCTCGATCAACGCCTTTCGCGGCGTCGAGAACCTCGTCGGCTACAACGCGGCCAAGGCCGGCGTGGTGGAGCTGACGAAGACGATGGCGGTGGAGCTGGCCGCGCACGGCATCACGGCGAACGCGATCGCGCCCGCCCAGATCGACACGCGTCTGACGCGCACGCTGCCCGAGGAGGCACGCCAGCGCCGCGTGGATCGCATCCCGCTCGGCCGCTTCGGCGAGCCGGAGGACGTGGCGCGCGCCGCCCTCTTCCTGGCCTCCGACGACGCCCGCTACATCACCGGCCACACGCTCGCCGTCGATGGCGGCTATCTGGCCGGCGGCCTGTGGTCGCGGCCGGACCGCCCCGCGCCGCCTAGCCTATAAACTCCTCGCAGACTTCGAGCCAGGCCTGGGTCGTCAGCGCGAGCGACTCGACGTCGATCCGCTCGTCGTTGCCGTGGAAGCGCCCGCTCATCACCTCGGCCGTCAGCGTGCGTGAGAAGAGGCCGAAGCCGTAGGCGATGGCGCCGCGCTCGCGGAAGTACGGCGCGTCGGTGAACCCCACGATCAGCCGCGGCAGCAGCCGCGCGCCCGGGTAGTGCGCGCTCACGACGCGGCCGAGCACGTCCCAGAGCGGCGTGCCCGTGGGCGAGACCGAGGCCGGCTTGGAGAAGAGCTTGTCGACCTCGACCTCCTCGGAGAGATCGGCCAGCGCCTTGTCGAGATGGCGGCGCACCTCGTCCTCGTTGTCGCCGGGGATCGTGCGGATGTCCACCTCGATGTCGACCACGTCGGGGATGACGTTGGTCTTCACGCCGCCGCGGCACATGTTGGGCGAGAACGTCGTGTGCGTGTTCGACCACGCCAGCCTGGCCAGCGAGGCGGGCAGCCGCGCGATCGTCTCGTCCACGCGTGCTGGGTCGACCAGCGCCGCCTTGAGGTCCGCGTCCAGGCCGAGCGAGCCGACGAACGCCCGCCAGAGATCGTCCACGTACGGCGCCGGCCGGTAATCGGCCAGGCGCGCGACGACGTGCGCCGCCTTGACGAGCGCGTTGTCCGCGCGATACGGCATCGAGCCGTGGCCGGGCGTGCCCTTCACGCGCAGCCGCCGCCAGGCCACGCCTTTCTCGCCCACGTGCACGGTGACGTTCAGCTCGTCGCCGCGCGCGCTCACTGTGCCCCCGTTCTCCGTCAGCAGGTAGTCGGCCTTCAGCGCGTCCCAGTGGCGCTTCACCACGTGGCCGGCGCCGAGCGCACCACCCGCCTCCTCGTCGGCGCAGGCCAGGTAGACCAGCGTGCCGCGCGGCCGCCACCCGCGGCGCGCGAGCGTCTTGAGCGCGACGGCCTGCGAGGCGGTGAGGTTCAGCATGTCGAGCGCGCCGCGCCCCCACACCTCGCCGTTGACGAGCTCGCCGCCGAAGGGATCGCGCGTCCAGTGCTCGGGCGTCACCGGCACCACGTCCGTGTGGCCCATCAGGCAGAGCGTCGGCGCGGCCGCATCGCTGCCCTCGATGCGGGCCACCAGGCTGGCGCGGCCGGGCGCGCCCTCGGGCTCGTACACCTCGAGGTCGAGGCCGCTGCCCTCCAGGTACGCGCGAAGGACGTCGCTCGTGCGCACCTCCTGGCCCGAGCCCACCGTGCCGTCGTTCACGCACTGGTTGCGGATGAGCTGCTGGAGGAGCTCCACGGTCTGTCCGGTCAGCGCGTCGCTCATGGCAGAGGCCACGATATCACCGGCGCGGCGCGTTCCACCCGGATCCGCCGCTGACCCGTATAACCAGGTGATGGGTGTGGTATGAGCGGACTGGGATTCGTCGCGCTCGAGATCGCGCTGATAGCGCTCGTGCTCGTCCTCCTGAACGCGCGCGACCGCCGCCGCGAGCGGGCGCTCGCCCTCGTCCTCGACGTCCTCGACACCTGTCCCCGGACGTTGCTCAGCTCGATGGCCCTCCACGCCCGGGCGCGATTGCTGTCGCGTCGCGTGACCGTGACGCTCGACATGACGGACTGGGCGCGCGCCGACATCCTGGCGGCGCTCACCCCACTGGCCGGCGCCCTGCCCCCGCACGTGGCCCTCGTCATCGGTGCGCGGCTCGATCTCACTCCGTCCGCCGCGGTCAGCGCGAGCGCGCGCGGCCGTGGCACGCCGGCGCCGCTCCGTCTCTCATGAGGCCGGCGTGTGGCGGGTCAGAAAGTCGGTGACCCGGCGGATCGACTCGGCCAGGTGCGTGGGACCGCGCCAGTCCTTCTGGATCTCGAGGGTGGGCGCGAGCCGCGCGATCTCCGCGCTCGTCTCGGCAGGGTGCGGCTTGTCGGTGCCGGGCTGAAGCAGGAGCGGCGTGCGGCAGCGCCGGACGAACTCGCGGCTCACCGAGAAGACGAAGTCGCCGCCGAACATGTTGTGGCCGAATTTCTCGATGACGTCCTCCGTCAGCGAGGGATCGCGCGCGAGCATGGTCTTGGCGAAGCCGCGCACGGCCTCGTCCCACGTGTCGCGGTTGTCGTGCAGGCCGATGGGGTTCTGGAGCACGGCCGCCGTCACCCGCTCGGGCGCCATCTCGCACAGCGTCAGGCAGTAGCTGCCCCCGATGCAGCCGCCCATGACGTGGAAGCGGCGATGGCCCAGGTGGTCCATCAGCGCCAGGTGATCGCTCGCGTACGTGTGCCAGCCGTGCGTCGCCGTCACCGTGCCGTGCGAGGCGCCGGCGTTGCGCTGGTCCATGCCGATCACGCTGAAGCGGCCGGCCAGGTCGGCCATGGGGTTCATCCAGGCCGGCGGCGCGCCGGGATTGGCCGGGCTGTGGCGCCAGAACGCGAGCTGCGAGCGCAGGCCGCCCGGCGCGAAGAGCAGCAGCGGGTAGCCGGAGCCGTGGACCTCGTAGTAGATCTCCGCCTCGGGACGCGTGAAGACAGGCATGGCAGCCTCCCCTGGTGACGTTGCGGGCACGATACTACCGCCGGGCCCCGTGCGCTTGCGCTCTCGGCTAGAATCACCGGCATGCTGACGCCCGGCGCGATCGAGGCCACCGCCCGCGCCTGCTTCGAGATGCACCGCGCGCGCGAGCACTACCGCCCGCTCGACGCCGGCGTCCGGGCGGCCCCCCTCGACGACGCCTACCGCATCCAGGACGCGCTGCATCGCCTGATGGCCGAGGCCGGCCGCGGGGAGATCGCCGGCTGGAAGATCGCACTGACCTCGAAGGCCATGCAGCAGATGACGGGCGTCGATCAGCCGGCCGGCGGCGCCATCTTCTCCAAGGTCGTGCACGCCTCGCCGGCCCGGGTCGATCTCGCCGCCTATCACCACCTCGGCGTGGAGTTCGAGGTGGCGGTGCGCCTCGCCGAGCCGCTGCCCGCCGCCGGCGGGCCGTGGACGCGCGCCTCCGTGGCCAGCCGCGTCGCCGCGTGCGTGCCGGCCTTCGAGCTGGTCGAGGACGGCCACGCCGACTACAAGACGCTGGACGCCTTCACGCTGGTGGCCCAGAACACGTGGAACGGCGGCGTGGTGGTGGGGACGCCGGCGGCCGACTGGCGCGGCGTCGATCTCGAGCGCGCGGTGACGCGCTGCTGGATCAACGATCGGCCCGAGGGCGAGGGCAAGACCGGCGACGCCATGGGCCACCCGTTCGAGGCCGTGGCGTGGGTGGCCAACCTGCTCAACCGCCGCGGCCGCCTGCTCGAGCGCGGCATGCTCGTGATGACGGGCAGCAGCATCACCACGAAATTCCCGGCGCCCGGTGACCGCGTGCGCTTCGCCATCGACGGCCTGGGCGAGGTGGCGCTCGAGACGGCGCGATAAGGAGATCACGCGATGGATCTGGGGCTCCGCGGCAAGCACGCGATCGTGACCGGAGGCAGTCTGGGCATCGGCAAGGCGATTGCGCGCGAGCTGGCGCGCGAGGGCGCCGACGTGGCCATCGTCGCCCGCACGAAAGACCGGCTGGAGGCGGCCGCGAAGGAGCTCAGCGGCGAGACCGGGCGGCGCATCATCCCGCTCGCCGCCGACGTGACGAGCCGCGAGCAGGTGGAGGCGATGGTGGCCCAGGCGGCGACCCAGCTCGGCGGCGTCCACATCCTCGTCAACAGCGGCTCGGCGCCGGGCGGCTCCACCACGGCCACCGGACCGATCGAGACGGTCGTCGACGAGGACCTGCTGCAGGACTTCAACGTGAAGTACGTCGGCGCGCTGCGCTGCGCGCGCGCCGTGATCCCCTACATGAAGGAGCAGCGCTGGGGTCGCATCATCAACATCAGCGGCACCAACGCGCGCAACGCCGGCAACCTGAGCGGCGGCGCGCGCAACACCTCGCTCGTGCACCTCAGCAAGACGCTGGCGCTGCAGGTCGGCAAGTACGGGATCACGGTCAACTGCGTGCATCCCGGGATCACGCGCACCGAGCGCACGCCGCGCCTGCTGGCCGCGCGGGCCAAGGAGCTGGGCATCGCGCCCGAGGAGGTCGAGCGGCGCGACTACGCGGAGGACTCGCCGCGCGGCAACGCCATCGGCCGCATGGTGGACGCGACCGAGGTCGCCTACGTCACGGTCTTCCTGGCCTCCGACAAGGCCTGGGCCGTCAGCGGCGAGCTCATCGTGGCGACAGGCGGCGCCGGCCGCGCGGTGTATTACTGATGGGGGCCCCGACATGGCCCCCATACCCCCCAACGCTCAGGCCGCCCCGGCAAAGCCGTGGCGGCCCTCGTTAACCCGGTGATCACGCGGTTCTCGACGCTGTACGTCGGGCACATCGAGCTGGAGCGCTGCGGGCTCGACGGCGTGCCGGCCGACGACCGGCGCTATCCCAACGCGCGGTTGCTCGAGGTGTTCGACACGGCGGCCGCGCTGGCGCGGGCCACCGACGCGCTCGGCTACGAGACGCTGTGGCTGGCCGAGCACCACTTCCAGCACGAGGGCTACGAGTGCATCCCGAACATTCCCATGCTGGCGGTGGACCTCGCCCATCGCACCGAGCGCGTCAAGATCGGCTGCGCGTTCAACATCGTCCCCACGTGGCACCCGCTGCGCCTCGCCGAAGATTTCGCGACGGCCGACGTCCTCACCGGCGGCCGCGTGGTCTTCGGCGTGGGGCGCGGGTATCACAGCCGCGAGGTGGAGACGTTCGGCAACCCGATGCTGGACGCCGAGGCCAACCGCGAGCTCTTCGAGGAGCAGGTCGAGGTCATCCTGAAGGCCTTCCGCGAGGAGTCGTTCTCGCACCGGGGCAAGCACTACACGATCCCGCCCGACGTGCCGTATCGCGGCTATCGCCTCCAGGAGGTCACGCTCGTCCCGCGGCCGCGCACGCAGCCGGTCGAGGTCTGGCAGCCGATCGTGAGCGGCAGCGCGCGCAGCCTGGACTTCATGGCCGCGCACGGCATCAAGGGCGTCGTGTCCGCCACCGCCGAGTCCGTCGTCCAGCGCTGGTTCGGCGAGTATCGCGAGGCCGCGGCGCGGTACGGCCGCAAGCGGGAGCTCGGTGAAGACCTGATCCTCGGCTTCCGGATGTGCCTCGACGACACGGTGGCCGGCGCCATCCGGCGCGCGCGGCCGTACTTCGAGGAGCACGCGAAGTTCATGGCGCCGCTGGGGATGCTGCGCTACAGCGAGGAGCACGTGACGGCGGTGGCGGCGCGCCAGGCGCAGTCGGCCACCGCGGCCACACTCGACAACGGCGTGGCCAACCGCACATGGCTCTGCGGCCCGCCGCGCGACGTCGTCGCCTATCTCAAGGAGGTCGAGCAGCGCTATCCCGGGCTCGACCACGTCATGATCGCGTGGGCGCTCGGCACGCCCCGCGCGCTCATGCTCGAGCAGCTCGAGCGCTTCGCGACCGAGGTGATGCCCTCTTTCCGTTAGATCTTCGCCACGCCCGCCCGCGCGCAGTCTTCATCTTGCTGCGCGGTGCCGCCGCCCACGCCGCAGGCGCCTTCGACGATGCCGTTGCGGATGATCGGGACGGCGCCCTGGCTGGGGATCATGTGTCCGCCCTCGGCCGCGGCGATGCCCTGGATGATCGGGCTCCCCGCACGCTCCTGCAGCTCGCCGCTGGCGCGCCCGAATGCGACGGACGCGACGGCCTTGCCCTGCGAGCCGTACGCGCTGGCCCAGATCGCGCCGTCCATGCGATTGAAGGCGACGAGGCGCCCGCCGGCGTCGCACACGGCCACGCTGATGCGGATGTTCATCTCCTGGGCCTTCGTCACCGCGGCGTGCACGACCTGGTTGGCTTCGCTGAGGCTCAGTGGCATGACGATGGTCTCCTCTCGTTGTCGGGCGCTCAGGGTTGCGTGGTCAGCGGCGGCGTGCTCGCGGGCGGGCGCCGGTGGTGCGTCGCCTGCTCGTAGCCGTAGACGATCTTGATCAGCGTCGGCTCGCTCCAGGCGCGGCCGAAGACCTGCAGGCCGACCGGCAGCGTGCCGTGCACGAAGCCCATCGGCACGGTGATCGCCGGAAAGCCCGTCGGCGGCGACAGCCGCGGACTGTTGTTGCCGTGCGGCGTGTTGAGGTCGCCGATGAGGCGCGGCGGAAACGCCCACGTCGGGTAGACGAGCGCGTCGACCCTGGCGTCGTCCATGGCCTTCTGCACCGCCTCGCGCAGGCGCGCAGTGGTCTCCAGCGACTTGATGCAGCGCGGGTTCTCGGCGAGCGGCAGCTCGGCCTGGCGGTCGAGCAGCCGCTTCTCGATCGACGGGTGGAACTTCGTGGACTTGATGATGTCCTCGAGACTCTTCACCGGCGCCGAGGGCGCCAGCCGTGGCAGGTACTCGTTGATGTCGAACTTGAAGCGCAGGCAGAAGAGCGAGGGCGGCGGGATGTCGTCGATCTCGGCGACGCGGAACGGATCGACGAGGTCGGCGCCCAGGCGTTTCAGGTCGGCGAGCGCCTGCTCCATCCGCATCATCACCTCGGGATCGGTGTTCTCCCGCGTGAAGAGCTGGCGGACGACGCCGAGCCGCGTGCCCCGCACGCCGTCCTTGACGAGCGACGTCATGTAGCTCGGCGGCCGCTTGCCCTGGCTGGCCGCCGTGACGGGATCGGCCGGGTCGGGCCCGGCGATCAGGTCGAAGATCGTGACCGCGTCGGTCACCGTCCGCGTCATCGGGCCGCCGACGTCCTTGTCGAGGAACAGGGGAACGATCCCGTCACGGCTGGTGAGCCCCATCGTGGAGCGGATGCCGACCAGGCTCGTGTGGGAGGCCGGGCCGCGGATCGAATTGCCGGTGTCGGTCCCCAGACCCACGGCGCCGAAGTTGGCCGCCACCGCGGCGGCGGTGCCCCCGCTGGAGCCGGCCGTCACGCGCTCGAGCGCGTAGGGATTCTTCGTGTAGCCGGGCAGCAGCGAGCCGACCGTCTCGAACGGGTCGAAGGCGAACTCGGCCATGTTGGTCTTCACCAGCATGATGGCGCCCGCCTCGCGCAGCTTGCGGACCTGGAAGGCGTCCCCCTTGGACATCGCGCCCTTGAGCGAGAGCGACCCGGCCGAGGTCGGCATGTCCACCGTCTCGTAGTTGTCCTTCACGATGATCGGCACGCAGTGCAGCGGCCCCGCCGGGCCGGACCGGGCCAGCTTCGCGTCGAGCGCGTCGGCGACCTTGAGTGCGTCGGGGTTGATCGTCACGATCGCGTTCAGCCCCGGGCCCTTCTTGTCGTAGGCCTCGATGCGATCGAGGTACATCTGCACCAGCGCGCGGCAGGTCAGCGTGCGCGCCGTCAGCGCCGCCTGGATGTCGGCGATGGTGGCCTCCTCGGTGCGGAAGAGCTGGAACGCGGGCGCCGCGGTCGGCGCCGCGAGAAGGACCGCGAGCAGCGGGACGAGCAGGCGCGCCGTTTTCATGCCGGCCTCCATTCGCCGCGCACGGACTCCTTGAGCACGTCGTAGACCGCGGCCTTGATGTCGAGGCGGCTCGGCAGCGCGGCCTGCTCGAGCGGCGGGCTGTAGGGCACGGGGACGGGCATGGCGCACACGCGGCGCACCGGCGCCTTCAGCGCGCGGAAGGTGTCGCGATCCTCGACGATGAGCGCGGCGATCTCCGAGGCCGCCGAGCAGGTGGCCGGGGCCTCGTCCACGACCACGAGCCGGCCCGTCTTCTGCACCGACTCGCGCAGCGTCTCGACGTCCATCGGCACCAGCGTGCGCGGATCGACGACCTCGACCGAGATGCCTTCGCGCGCCAGCTCGTCGGCCACGGCGAGCGACTCCCGGACGTAGTAGGCGAGGCCGACGAGCGTGACATCCGTGCCCGTGCGCTTGACGTCGGCCACGCCCAGCGGCACCAGGTGGTCGCCGTCGGGCACGGGGCCCGTCAGCGTGGCGAGCCGGCTGCACTCGAAGGAGACCACGGGGTTGTTGTCGCGGATGGCGCTCTTGAGCAGGCCCTTGGCGTCCGCCGGCGTCGAGGGCAGGACGATCTTGAGGCCGGCCAGATGCATCCACATCGAGTACGGGCTCTGCGAGTGCTGGGCGGCGAGCCCGATGCCGCCGCCGGTCGAGCAGCGATAGGTCACGGGAAAGTCCGCCTGCCCGCCGAACATGTAGCGGATCTTGCTCGCCTGGTTGACGACCTGGTCCATCGCCACGAACGAGAACGTCACCATCCGCCAGTTGACGATGGGCCGGACGCCGCAGCCGGCGGCGCCGAGCCCCATGCCGGTCAGCACCGCCTCGGAGATCGGCGTGAACCGCACGCGCGAGGCGCCGAACTCCTTGACCGGGTTGCCGGTGAAATCGGTCCCCAGCGTGATGACGCGCGGATCGCGTCGCATTTCTTCGGCCACGGCTTCGTCGAGCGCGGTCTGGAAGCTGATCTCTCGCATGGCGCTCACTCCGCGAACATGTCGGCCATCAGGTCCTTGGGATCGGGGAAGGGGCTGGCCTCGGCGAAGGCGACGGCGTCGTCCAGATCGGTGGTCACGCGCTGGCGGAGGGCCCGGAGCTCGTCCGCCGAGAGCAGCGCGCGGGCGACCATCTCCTGCTCCAGCCGCGCGATCGGGTCGCCGGCCTTCCAGCGCGCGATCTCCTCCGCCGGACGCGTCTCCGGCGGGCAGGCCGCGCGCATGGCGTGAAAGTGCCAGCGATAGGTCTGGCACTCGAGCAAGCTCGGTCCTGCGCCGCGCCGCGCGCGCGCGACGGCCTCCTCGGTGGCCGCGTGGACGGCCAGGACGTCGTTGCCGTCGACGACCACGCCCGGCATGTCGTAGGGCGCCGCGTGGCCGGCGATGTCGATGCGCGGATGCTGGGCGCCGATCGCATTGTTCGCCGCATACTGGTTGTTCTCGCAGACGAACACGATGGGCAGCTTCCAGAGCCCGGCGATGTTCATCGACTCGTGGAACTCGCCCTCGGCCACCGCGCCATCGCCGAAGAAGCACACGGTCACGGCGCCGCGGCCCTCGAGCTGGGCCGCGAGCGCGGCGCCGCACGCGATGGGCAGCCCACCGCCGACGATCCCGTTGGCGCCCAGCATGCCGACGGCGAAGTCGGCGATGTGCATCGAGCCGCCCTTGCCCTTGCAGTAGCCGTCCACGCGGCCGAACAGCTCGGCCATCATCCGGCGGATGTCCGCGCCCTTGGCGATGCAGTGGCCGTGGCCGCGATGGTTGCTGGTCACGCGGTCGGTCACCGCCAGCGGCGTGCAGACGCCCACCGCAACGGCCTCCTGGCCCACGTAGGGATGCACCGCGCCGTAGATCTTGCCGGCCAGACGGAGCTGGATGGCTCGCTCGTCGAACTCGCGGATCATGATCATCGTCCGCAACATCTGCACGAGCCGGGGCTTGTCGAGGGTCATGACGCGCTCACTCCGCGGTGGTGCCGCCGTCGATCACCAGCTCGCTGCCGGTGACGTACGACGACTCGTCCGAGGCGAGATAGAGAACGCCGTAGGCCACGTCGTCCGCCGTGCCCACGCGTCCCATCGGAAGCCGCCGCAGCCGCTGCTCCCACGCCTCGCGATTCTCGAGCACATCCTTGATCATGTCGGTCGCGATCGGCCCCGGGTGCACCGAGTTGCACCGGATGTTGTCCCGCGCGTGCTGGATGGCCGTCGACTTGGTGAAGAGCCGCACGGCGCCCTTGGTGGCGGTGTAGGCGGCCGTGTCGCCGGGGCTGCCGACCAGCCCGGCCGTGGACGAGATGTTGACGATGGAGCCGCCGCCCGCCTGCCGCATGGCCGGGATCGCGCACTTCGTTCCCAGAAAGACGCCCTTGGCGTTGACCGCCATGATGCGATCCCAGTCCGCCTCGCTCGTCTCCTCGATCCGCGAGCGGAGCAGGATGCCGGCGTTGTTGACCAGCACGTTCAGCTTGCCGTACGTCTGCACGGCCGTGGCCACCGCGGCCCGCCAGTCGACCTCCTGCGTGACGTTCAGGTGCACGTAGGTGGCCTGGCCCCCGGCCGAGCGGATCTGGGCCTCGACCTTCTTGCCGTCGTCGTCCAGCACGTCGCCGAAGACGACCGCGGCGCCCTCCCGGACGAACAGCCGGGTCTCCGCCGCCCCCTGCCCGCGCGCCCCGCCGCTGATCAGCGCGACCTTGCCGTCGAGCCTGCCCATGGTGTGCCTCCCGGTCCGCGATGTCGGCAAGCAGAAGCTAGCCGCAGCGCCGCACGTGGTCAAGACGTCGCCTCCGGTGTATGTTCGGCGCCGTCGCTCATGACCCGCGACGAGGAGGACACCATGGCCCCGACGTTGCCCCCGTGGATCCAGCCCCTGCAGCAGCGCGACCCGAAGTTCGTCGACACCTACATGGCGCAGCGCGAGCACATCCTGCGCGACGGCGCCATCCCGGCCAAGTACAAGCACCTGATGACGATGATCGTGGACGCGCTGCAGACCCATCCGGACGGTGTGCAGACGATCGCCAACCGCGCCCGCGCGGCCGGCGCCTCGGAGGCCGAGATCCAGGAGGCCGTCGAGGTCGTCTACCTCTTCGGCGGCACGCCCGCGCTGGTCACCGCCATGAACGCGTTCAAGTCATGATCCTCGAGCGGTTCAAGGTTCCCGAGAAGGACCAGGTCCTCGTCTCGGAGGACGCGCTGCGCCGCACCGTCGCGCAGATCTTCGAGAAGCTCGGCGTCAGCAAGGACGACGCGGCCGAGGCCGCCGACGTGCTGACCACGACGGACCTCCGCGGCGTGGAGACGCACGGCGTGTCCAACATGCTGCGCGCCTACGTGCGCGACTACAAGGCCGGCAAGCTCGATCCGCGGCCGGGATGGCGCGTGCTGCGCGAGTCGCCGGGCACGGCGGTGATCGACGCCGAGCGGCGGCTCGGCATCATCGTGGGACCGCGGGCCATGCGGCTGGCGATCGAGAAGGCGCGCGCCGTCGGCGTGGGCGTGGTGGCCGTGCACAACAGCGGCCACTTCGGCGCCATCGGCCACTACGCGATGCAGGCTGCGCTGCAGGACATGGTCGGCGTCTGCTTCACGGGCGCGGGCCTCAGCGTGGTGCCCACCTTCGCGTCGCGGCCGCTGCTGGGCACCAACCCGATCGCCCTGGCGGCGCCCGCGCGCCACGAGGCGCCCATGCTCTTCGACGCCGCGACCTCCGCCATCGCGGGCAACAAGATCCGCCTGGCCATCCGCGTCGCCTCGCCGCTGCTGCCGGGCTGGGTCAGCGACAAGGACGGCGTGCCGATCATGGAGGAGAAGCCCGTCTTCGACCGCGACGAGTACTACCAGCTGCCGCTCGGCGGCACGCGCGAGCAGGGCTCGCACAAGGGCTACGGCTTCGCGCTGATGGCGGAAGTCCTGTCCACCGTGCTGTCGGGCGCGCTGCCCACGATGCTGGCGGCCGGGAGCGGGTCCAAGAATCACTTCGCGGCGTACGACATCGCGGCCTTCACCGACCCCGAGCGCTTCAAGGACACGATGGACGAGATGCTGCGGACGCTGCGCACGGCGACGCCGGCGCCGGGCCAGGAGCGCGTGCTCTATCCCGGCCTCTCGGAGGCCGAAGAGCTCCAGCATCGGCGCGCCCACGGCATCCCGCTGCACAAGGAAGTGCTCCAGTGGTTCGCCGAGTGCACGGGCGAGCTGGGCCTTGCGCCGCTGACAGCCATACGCTGATAATCGGGCCCCCCGACGGGGGCGTCGAGGCCGAGCCACGAGCTCGAGCGCGAACAGGGAGACGTCATGAGCCAAGTGAGGCGCACGCCGAGGAACCGCACGCTCCGATCCCGACTCACGGTCGCGCTCGTGCTGGGGGCGCTCACGGTCGCCGTCGCCGCGGTGGCGCTGGCGCAGGGCAAGAATGCCCTGATCGGCAAGCTGGAAGGCCCCGAGGTCGTCACCGACGCCGCGAAGATCCCCAAGGCGTTCAAGGAAGCGCCCCAGCTCGCCGAGCTGGTGAAGGCCGGCAAGCTGCCGCCGGTGGCCGAGCGCATCGGCCAGGACCCGCTCGTCATCAAGCCGCTGAAGGAGATCGGCAAGTACGGTGGCACGTGGCGCGCCGGCTTCACGGGCCCGGCCGACTTCTGGAACGGCTTCCGCTGCTGCTCGGGCCCGGACCACCTGATGTTCTGGGACTACACCGGCGACAAGGTGATGCCGAACCTCGCCCGGGGCCTCGAGATGCAGGACGGCGGCAAGACCTGGCTCCTGCAGCTGCGCCGCGGCATGAAGTGGAGCGACGGCAAGCCGTTCACCGCGGACGACTTCGTGTTCTGGTTCGAGGACGTCTACCGCAACAAGGACCTCGTCCCCACGCCCTCGGCCACGCTGGCCATCAACGGCAAGCAGGGCGTGATCGAGAAGGCCGATACCTACACGGTCCGCTACCGGTTCCCCGAGGCGTACTACATGTTCCCCGACGTCCTGGCGGGCTCCACGGACCTCGCCGGCCAGATGTTCGGGTACCGCGCGATGGGCGGCTTCGCGCCGGCCCACTACATGAAGCAGTTCCATCCCAAGTACGCGGGCCAGGCCGAGGTCGACAAGAAGGCCAAGGACGAGAAGTTCGACTCGTGGGTTCGCCTGTTCCTGGCCAAGAACGACTGGGCCCGCAACCCGGACCTGCCCGTGCTCTCGGCCTGGAAGACCGTGACGCCGATCAACACGCCGACGTGGACGCTCGAGCGCAACCCCTACAGCGTCTTCGTGGACACCGCGGGCAACCAGCTGCCCTACATCGACAAGGTCGTGCTCACCCTGGCCGAGAACCTCGAGGTCATCAACCTGCGCGCGATCGCCGGCGAGTACGACTACGCCTCCCGGCACATGGACCTCGGCAAGCTGCCGGTGTTCATCGAGAACCAGGTCAAGGGCAACTACAAGGTCTACCTCGACCCGGGTGACTACGGCGGGGACATGATCATCAAGTTCAACCTGAACTACGACGCCGACCCGGAGATCGCCAGGTGGTTCAACACGGCCGACTTCCGGCGCGCGCTGTCGCTCGGCGTCGACCGCGACCAGATCAACGAGACGTTCTGGCTGGGCACGGGCACGCCGGGCTCCGTGGTGCCGGTGGACAGCAACAAGTACAACCCCGGACCGCAGTACCGGAAGCTCTGGTCCACGCTCGACGTCAAGAAGGCCAACGAGATGCTCGACAAGCTCGGCCTCGGCAAGAAGGACGCCCAGGGCTACCGCCTGCGCGCGGACGGCAAGGGGCGGCTGCGCATCGAGATCATGACCCTCGGCGGCCAGTTCGTGCAGTACACGCAGATCGCCGAGATGATCCGCGAGCAGTGGAAGAAGATCGGCATCGACCTCCAGGTGCAGGAGGTCGAGCGCAGCCTGGCGCTCAAGCGCACGGAGGCCAACGAGCAGCAGCTCGGCGCCTGGAACAACGACGGCAGCGAGCACCTCTTCACCTTCCCGCTCCACGTGTTCCCCTTCGAGCTGGCCGCGGTGGCCTCCTCGGGGCCGCTCTACGTGAAGTGGTTCCACTCGGCCGGCGCCCAGGGCAAGGAGCCGGAGCCGCGGATGAAGGAGCTGATGGAGAAGTGGAAGAAGGCCTTCGGCGTGCCCGAGAAGGAGCGCATCCAGCTCGGCAAGGACATCTGGAAGATCGCCGCCGAGGAGGTCTACATCATCGGCGTGGTCGGCATGGGCCCGGCCTCCATGGGCGTGCGCGTGGTGAAGAACAACATGGGCAACATCCCGTCACGCCAGTACAACAGCCCCGACGGCAAGACGCCCGGTATCTCGCGGCCGGCGACCTTCTTCTGGAAGAACTGATGACATGGGGGGCCCCGACATGGCCCCCCAAACCCCCCAGCGCTCGGACGCGCCCCGGCGAAGCCGCGGCGCGCCTCGACACGCGGCTTCGTCATTGAGGTGACCCGGGCCCATCATGCTGGCGTACATCGGCCGCCGCGTCCTCCTCGCGATCTTCACCGTGTGGGCGATCTCCGTCCTCTCCTTCGTCATCATCCAGCTGCCGCCCGGCGACTACGTGACCTCGTACATCGCCCAGATGGCCTCCAGCGGCAGCGTGGTGAGCGAGGAGGAGGCCCAGGCGCTTCGCCTCCAGTACGGGCTCGGCCAGCCCATCTACGTGCAGTACGCGAAGTGGATGCGGCAGGTCCTGGTGGGCAACTTCGGCATGTCCATGGAGTGGCGGCGCCCGGTGACGGACGTCATCGGCGAGCGGCTGTGGCTGACGATCGCGGTCTCGGTGGCCGCGCTGCTGCTGACCTGGGTGCTGGCGCTGCCGATCGGCATCTACTCGGCCGTGCGGCAGTACTCCGCGGGCGACTACCTCGCCACCTTCATCGGCTTCATCGGCCTCGCCGTCCCGAATTTCCTGCTCGCGCTCGTGATCCTCTACCTCGGCTTCATCCTCTTCAATGCGCACATCGGCGGGCTGTTCTCGCCCGAGTTCCAGGACGCCGCCTGGAGCGGCGCGCGCGCGTGGGACCTGCTCAAGCACCTGCCGATCCCGGCGTTGATCCTGGGCCTGGCGGGGACGGCGCAGCAGATCCGCATCATGCGCGCCAACCTGCTCGACGAGCTGCGCAAGCCCTACGTGGTGACGGCACGCTCCAAGGGACTCTCGGAGGTGCGGGTGATCCTGCGCTACCCGGTGCGCGTGGCACTGAACCCGTTCGCGAGCACCATCGGCTACACCCTGCCCTACATCGTGTCGGGCAGCATCATCGTGTCCCTCGTCCTGGGCCTGCCGACCGTCGGTCCCCTCCTGCTGAAGGCGCTCATCGCGCAGGACATGTTCCTGGCAGGGACGATCGTCCTCATGCTCGGCGTGATGACGGTGATCGGCACGCTGGTCTCCGACATCCTGCTCGTCTGGGTCGATCCGCGCATCCGGCTCGAGGAGACCTGATGGCCGTCGTCGTCGCCGTCGCCCCGGAGCAGCGCGTGTTCGTGGCGTCGCAATGGCAGCTCATGTGGTGGCGGTTCCGCAAGCACAAGCTGGCCGTGGCCAGCGGCGTCGTGGTCCTCGGCTTCTACCTGGTGGTCCTCGGCGCGGACTTCCTCGCGTACGCCGACCCGGACGTCTCCGAGGCCCAGCGCTCGCTGATGCCGCCCCAGCGTGTGTACTGGTTCGACGGCTGGCAGTTCGGCCCCTACGTCCACGGCTTCAAGGGCGCGCGCGATCCGCAGACGTTCAAGCGCGTCTACGTCGCGGATCCCAGCGTGAAGGTGCCGATCCGGTTCTTCGCCGAGGGCTTCGAGTATCGCTTCCTCGGCCTCATTCCCACCACGCGCCATCTCATCGGGGTCGACGGCGGTCTCGACGCCAGCCAGACCATCTTCCTGCTGGGCACCGACGTCCAGGGACGCGATCTCTGGTCGCGGCTGATGTACGGCACGCGCATCTCGCTCACCATCGGGCTGCTGGGCGTCACCGCGAGCCTCGTGCTCGGCGTGGTGCTGGGCGGGCTATCGGGCTTCTACGGCGGCGTCACGGACACGATCATCCAGCGAACCATCGAGATTCTCCGCTCGATTCCCACCATCCCGTTGTGGATGGGGCTCGCCGCCGCCCTGCCGCGCGACTGGTCGATCCTCCAGGTGTACTTCGCGATCACCATCATCATCTCGCTGCTGGGATGGACCGAGCTGGCGCGCGTCGTGCGCGGCCGCTTCCTCGCCATGCGCGAGGAGGACTTCGTCGTGTCCGCTCGCCTGGTCGGGTGTACCGAGCTGCGCACGATCTTCGTGCACATGGTGCCGTCGTTCATGAGCCACATCATCGCGGCGACCACGCTGGCCCTGCCCGCGATGATCATCAGCGAGACCTCGCTGAGCTTCCTCGGCCTGGGCCTGCGTCCGCCGGCGATCAGCTGGGGCGTGCTGCTGCAGCAGGCGCAGAACGTCCAGACGGTGGCGATCTCGCCGTGGCTGATGCTGCCCGCCCTGCCCGTCATCGTGGCCGTCATGGCCTTCAACTTCCTGGGCGATGGTTTGCGGGACGCGGCGGATCCGTATGGACGCTAGACTCCCCCCAGGACAGGATTGCGCCGGCGAAGCCGGCGCTCGAAGCGGCAAAGTATGACCCGCGAGCCGCTGCTGTCGGTCCGAAATCTGAAAACGTATTTCATTCAGGACGAGGGGCTCGTGAAGGCGGTCGATGGGGTGAGCTTCGACGTCGCGGAGGGGGTGACGCTGGGGATCGTGGGGGAGAGCGGGTGCGGGAAGAGCGTGACGGCGCGCTCGATCCTGCGCATCGTCGATCGTCCGGGGCGGATCGTCGAGGGCGAGATTCACTTCCGCCGGCCGTCCGCCAACGGCGGGCCCGGCCGCACCGTGGACCTGGCCACGCTGGAGCCCAACGGGGCCGAGATGCGCGCGATCCGGGGGGCAGAGATCGCGCTCATCTTCCAGGAGCCGATGTCCTCGTTCAGCCCCGTCCACACCATCGGCAGCCAGATCGTCGAGGCGATCCGGCTCCATCAGCCGGGCGGCCGCCGGGAGGCGCGCGACAAGACGATCGAGCTGCTGCGACGGGTCGGCGTGTCGTCGCCCGAAGAGCGGGTGGACCAGCTCTCCAACCAGCTCAGCGGCGGCATGCGCCAGCGGGCCATGATCGCGATGGCGCTGTCCTGCCACCCCACGCTGCTGATCGCCGACGAGCCCACCACCGCGCTCGACGTGACCACCCAGACGCAGATCCTCGAGCTGATGCGCCAGCTCCAGCAGGAAGACGGGATGGCCATCATGCTCATCACCCACGACCTCGGGGTGATCGCCACGATGGCCACCGACGTGGCGGTGATGTACCTGGGCCGCGTCGTCGAGCAGGCGCCCGTCGACGCGATCTTTCACGCCCCGCTCCACCCCTACACGCGCGCGCTCCTGCGCTCGATCCCGCGCATTCGCTCGCGCGCGCGACTGGTACCGATCGCCGGCGCGGTGCCGCATCCCTACGACCGGCCGACGGGCTGTCCCTTCCACCCGCGCTGCGCCGAGTTCAAGGCGGGGACGTGCGACCGGCAGGAGCCGCGCCTGACGCGCATCGGCGACCACCACACCGTGAGCTGCTTCCTCTACGAGTGAGCGCCGCGCCTACGCCGCTGCTACGCGTCGCCGGGCTGCAGAAGCTCTTTCCGATCCGCAAGGGCTTCTTGAAGCGGACGGCGGGCTACGTCCGCGCGGTGGACGGCGTCAGCTTTCACATCGACGAGGGGGAGACGCTGGGCCTGGTCGGCGAGAGCGGCTGCGGGAAGACGACTACCGCGCGCTGCGTGCTGCGGGCGATCGAGCCCACCGCGGGCGAGATCTTCATACGCGTCGCCAACGGCTCGGTGGTCGAGCTGGGCCAGCTGCGGCCGGCCGAGCTGCGGGCCCTGCGGCGCGAGATGCAGATGATCTTCCAGGATCCGTTCACGTCCCTCAATCCCCGCATGACGCTGCTGGACCTCGTCGGCGAGCCGCTGCTGGTGCACGGCATGAAGAGCCGGCGCGAGCGGGAAGAGCGCGTGGCCGACCTGCTGCGCCGCGTCGGCCTTCGCCCCGAGTACATGCGGCGGTTTCCCCACGCCTTCAGCGGGGGCGAGCGCCAGCGCATCGGCATCGCGCGCGCCCTGGCCCTCCATCCTCGCCTCGTCGTGGCCGACGAGCCGGTGTCGGCCCTCGACGTGTCGGTGCAGGCCCAGATCCTGAATCTCCTGGTCGATCTCCAGGCCGACCTTCGCCTGACGTATCTCTTCGTCGCGCACGACCTGAGCGTGGTGCGCCACATCAGCAACCGCGTGGCCGTGATGTACGTGGGCCGCATGGTGGAGCTGGCGAAGACCGACGAGCTCTACCGAGCGCCCCGGCATCCCTACACGGCGGCGCTGCTGTCCGCGGCGCCGGAACCGGATCCGCGCGTGCGCTCGCGGCGTCTCATGCTCCAGGGCGAGGTGGCCAACCCCGCCGCGCCGCCCGGCGGCTGCTATTTCCATCCGCGCTGTCCCTACGCGATCGACGTGTGCCGGACCGAGACGCCGGCCTGGCAGGAGATCTCGCCCGCCCATTTCGTCGGCTGTCACCGCGCGCACGAGCTGCAGCTCGCCGGCGTGGAGTGAGCGCGTGGACCTGAAGGGCTGTGGCGCGCTCGTTACCGGAGGCTCGGGTGACCTCGGTCGCGCCATCGCCGTCGCGCTGGCGGAGGCCGGCGCCGACGTGGCCGTGACGTGGGTCGGCCACCGCGAGGGCGCCGTCGAGACCTGCGGCCACGTCACGCGCCGTGGGCGCCGCGGCGCGATGGTCCGGCTCGACCAGGGCGACCCGGCGGCGATCGGCCCCGCGGTGGACGACGCCGTGGCCGCGCTCGGCCGGCTCGACGTCCTCGTCAACAACGCGGGATGGAACATCGGCATTCCATTTCGCGATCTCGAGGCGCTCACGGCGGACGTCTGGGACCACGTCCACGACGTCAACGTCCGCGGGCCGTTCCTCCTGGCGCGCGCCGCCGCCCCGCACCTGCGCGCGCATGGCGCGGGACGGATCGTCAATGTCGCCTCGGTGGCGGGCCTGCGCCCGGCCGGCAGCAGCATCGCGTACGCCGTCAGCAAGGCCGGGCTCATCCACCTCACGCGCTGCCTGGCCGTGGCGCTGGCGCCCGAGGTGACGGTCAACTGCGTGGCGCCAGGGCTGGTGGAGGGCACGCGCATGGCGCAGCGGCTGCCCGAAGAGGTGGCCGAGAGCAACCGCCGGCTCGCCGTGCTCCAGCGGACGAGCAGCGCCGCCGACATCGCCGCCCAGGTGGTCACCTTCTGTCGCGCCGACAGCGTCACCGGCCAGGTGCTCAACATCGACGGCGGCGTCCACTTCCACTGATCCCCCTTTCACGAGGCGCCGGCTTCGGGGTCTCATCGAGGGAGGGCCGCGACCGATGCCGCACCCACTCGTGACGCAGCTCCGCTTCACGCGCAGCGAATGGAGGCGCGGGCTCGAGGCCGTGACGGCCGAGGAGGCGGCGCGGCGCTTCGGGCCGATCAATCCGATCGCCTGGATGATCGGCCACCTCGCCTGGCAGGAGCAGCTCTACTGGCTCGAGCGCGCCCAGGGCAAGACCGTCGTGCCCGAGGTCAAGCGCTTCGGGTACGGCAAGCCGCTCAGCGTGCCGCCGCTCGACGAGGCGTGGACGTGGTGGCGCGCCGTCACGAAGGCGTCCGATCCTTACCTCGACGGTCTCGCCGGCGGAGCGCTCACGCGCCGCTGGAAGCGCGAGTCCTCACGCGAGACGCCCGGCACGAAGCTGCACCGCACCACCTACCACTACTGGTTTCACCTGGGCGAGTCGCAGGCCGTCCGCCAGATGCTCCGCCACACGAAGCTGCCCGACTTCGTCGGCGGCTTCGGGAAAGCGCAGTATCGCCCCGAGCACTGACGGGCGCTAAGCGCCCACGTAGACCAACCGGCGTGGCGGTAGGGCCTGCAGACAGCCAAGCAATTCGGGCACGAGCTGCGCCAAGGATTCGATTCGGTTAGTGGGTGCGACAAGCACGACCACAGAGATCGGGAGAGCGGTCAGGTTTTGTTGATGCTCGAGGTTTCGGTCGGCAGTATGGCGGGCGAGTAAACACAGGCGGGCAACGGCTCCTTGGCGGCGAGTTCCAGTACGGCCGTTGCCTGCTCTCGCTTCACAGATGGAAAGTGGTCGAGGAAGTTGTCCAGCGTATCGCCGGCCGCAAGGACGCCAGGCGATAACGCGGGACTGGAACGCGAAATTGAGCATGAAGGCCCTGGTCAGTTCGCCACGGGAACGGTGCTCGCCCGCCAGACGCGGCGGGCGCCCTTGTCGATCTTGAGCGCGACGGTCGAGGCGACGAGCAAGAAGACGCACGCGAGCGCGTAGGCGGCGCCGTAGCCGCCGGTGGTCTCGAAGAGATAGCCGGCCAGCCACGAGCCGAGCGCCGAGCCGGTCTGGTGCACGAGGAAGATGAGGCCGAAGACGGAGCTGACCGAGAAGCGGCCGTAGATGTCCGCCGTCAGCGCCGAGGTCATCGAGCCGGTGCCCGCCATGGTGATGCCGCCCAGCACGGCGACCATCAGGATGGCCGTCGGATTGTCGCGGATGAGGAAGAAGCCCGCGAAGATGAAGATGCGCCCGAAGTAGATCGCGGCCAGCACGGGCCGGCGGCCGAAGCGGTCGGAGAGCGCGCCGAGCATCACCGTGCAGCCGATGGCGGAGCCGCCCAGCACGCCGAGCGCCCAGGAGGCGAACATTGGCGAGTAGCCGTGATCGGTCAGCATCGGGATGCCGTGCGCCGAGAGCAGGCTCATCGAGAACCCGCAGGTGAAGAACGAGCCCGCGAGCTGCCAAAACGCCAGCGTCTGCACGGCCTCGCCGGTGGCCACGCGCTCGATCGCGGCCGAGCCGCCGCCGGGCTTCGGCTCGGTGCCGTCGGGCGAGAGCCCGATCGACTCCGGCGAATCGCGCATCACCCAGAGGCAGAGCGGCAGCACCAGCACCAGCACGCCGGCGGCGATCACGGTGTACGTCGCCCGCCAGCCGGTGGTGATGATGAGCCACGTCACCGCCGGCACGAGCAGGCTCATGCCGGTCATCGAGGCGCTGCCCAGCACGGAGAGCGCGGTGCCCCGCCGCTTGTTGAACCAGCGCGCGACCACGCCGGAGGCGATGACGGGTCCCGTGCCGGCGAGTCCCAGCGGCACCAGCACGCCGTAGACCAGCGCGAACTGCCAGAAGTTGTGGACCAGCGCCGTCAGGACGAGCGAGATCGCCAGTAGCACGGTGCCGGCCGCCGTCACCACGCGCACGTTGAAGCGGTCGAGCGCCAGCCCCGCCAGCGGCATGAACACGCCGTAGAGCAGCAAGCTCAGCGCGATGACCAGCGAGAAGCTCGCGCGGTCGAGTCCGAGGTCGGCCACGATCGGCTTGAGGAACGGGCCCACGGCGTGACGGATGCCCGTCGAGATGAACGTCGTGACGCAGAACGCAGCGACGACCCACCATCCGTAGAAGATCGAGCGATTGGTCATGACGTTGGCACTATATCCGAGGAGGACCCGGCCATGCCGAAGCGACAGCGTATCGTGATCGTCGGTGCGTCCCTGGCGGGCGCCACGGCGGCGGCCACCCTGCGCGACGAGGGGTTCGACGGTGAGATCCACCTGATCGGGGCCGAGACCCAGCTTCCCTACAATCGCCCGCCGTTGTCGAAGGGCTATCTCCGTCGGCAGGAAGACTTCGAGGCTCAGCTCGTCAAGCCCCCGAGTTATTACGCCGCACAATCCATCGAGCTCAAGCTCGGGGTCAGGGCGACCACGATCGACCCCAGGCAGAAGATCGTCGAAGTGGAGGGCGGCGAGCCGGTGGCCT
Organism: Candidatus Rokuibacteriota bacterium; assembly: GCA_003220265.1. Classification (GTDB taxonomy): domain Bacteria; phylum Methylomirabilota; class Methylomirabilia; order Rokubacteriales; family CSP1-6; genus AR5. The sequence goes on from QHRW01000143.1 coordinate 28,211, forward strand.
ACGACCAGCTTCTGGTGACCACCGGTGGGCGCAACCGGACGCTGTCGGTGCCGGGCGCGAACCTGGCCGGCGTCTTCCAGCTTCGCACCGTCGAGGACTGTGACCGCATTCGCGCCGCCACCCAGCGGGGACGCCGCGCGGTCGTGATGGGACTCGGCTTCATCGGCTGCGAGGTGTCGGCCTCACTACGCCAGCTCGGGATCGAGGTGGCGGCCGTCGCGGGCGGCCGGGTGCCCCTGGCCCATGTGCTCGGCGACGAGGTTGGCCAGGTGCTGACCGGCATCCATCGCGAGAAGGGCGTGGAGCTGGTCCTGGAGGATGGTGTGGCGGCCTTCGAAGGCTCTGGTCGTGTCGAGCGCGTGCGGACCAAGAAGGGACGCGTGCTGGAGTGCGACATGGTCGTCGCCGGAATCGGCATCGTCCCCAACACCGAGCTCCTGGCGGCGGCTGGGGCCGACGTCGACAACGGCGTGCTCGTCGATGCGCGCTGCCGGACGTCGCTGCCGGGCGTGTTCGCGGCGGGCGACGTGACGAATCACCTGCATCCGATCTTCGGCCGCCTGCGCGTGGAGCACTGGAACAACGGATACCAGCAGGGGCGGGCGGCGGCCCGGTCGATGCTGGGCCGAGAGGAGCCGTACGACTACGTGCACTCCTTCTGGTCGGATCAGTACGAGCACCTCCTGGAATACGTGGGGTTCGCGACGAGCTGGGACCGGCTCGTGTTCCGCGGCCGACCCGAGAGCCGCAAGTTCCTCGGCTTCTACCTCGGGGACGGCGTCGTCCACGCGGTGGTCGGCCTCAACCGCGGCGGTGATCCCGATGATCCCAAGGTCGACGGCGAGCTCAAAGCGGCCGCGAGCCTGATCCGCACGCGCGTCGCTGTCGATCCTGCCAGGCTGATGGACGAGGGCGTCAATCTACGCGCCCTGGTGAAATAGGGGTCCCGAGCGTTCGAGCTAGGAGTCGGTCGAGAAAAACTCCAGCATCAGGCGATTGACCTCGGGCGCGTTCTCGTAGGCCGACCAGTGGCCGGCGTTGGGGATTCGGTGCAGGTCGAGCGCGCCGACGGCCGCGCTGATCTCGCCGATCAACAGCGCGGCCGGCCGGAAGGGCGAGTCGTCGCGCGCGCCCCACAGCACCCGGAGGCGACAGCGCAGCGCGGCGAGATCACTGAGGAGCGTGCCGCCGGCGCTCACCTTGCGGCTGTCGAAGCGCGTGTGGCGGACGCACTCGGCCTGGATGTCGAGCGTCTCCTCGGTGACGCTGGCCGGGTCGCTCAGCATGTTGACGAGCAGGTTGTGGCGGCAGATCTCGCGAAATTTCTTCTCGTCGCCGCCGGCCTCCCGGTAGCTGCGGATCGGGCGCTCGCCGAAGCGCCGCGCGGGAAAGCCCGCGGGCGAGACGAGACACAGGTGCGTCACCCGGGGACCGAGCCGGCGCGCGAGGTGCGCGGCGATCGCCGCGCCGAACGAGAACCCGGCGAACCGGAGCGCGCCGCCGCCGGGGAACATCGCCACGAGAAGCGTGTGCATGAGATCGAGGTACGCGGCGCCCGTGGTGTCGCGTGGCACGGAGGCCGACTCGCCATACGAGGGATGATCGAGCGCGTGCACCGTGAAGCGCGCGGCCAGCGGCTCCACGTTGCGGATCCAGTGCTTCCACGAGCCCATGCCGCCGTGAAAGAGGACGAGGTCGGGGCCGTGGCCGCGGCGATGCACGGCCATCCGCGACGCGTCGCTCACGCGAGCCGCGGCCGCACCCGCTCGGCGAAGGCGGCCATCTGGGCGTCGAGCTCGCGGCCATCGGCGGCGAGGAACTCCAGCACGAGGTGCTCGACGCCACACTCCGCCAGCTCGTGGACCTGCTCGACCAGCGCAGCGGGCTCACCGGCCAGCACCCGCCCGGCGTGCGTGGACTTCGGCGCGCTCTCGCCGGGCCTCAGGATCTTGACGTCGTTGCGCAGCGTCAGCGCGGGCGCCGGGCGGCCGCGCGCCTGGCAGAGGCGGGCCAGCTCGGCCCGTCCCTTGCGCAGCTCGTCGGGCGGGCGGTTGATCGGATGCCAGGCGGCGCCGAACTGGGCGGTGCGGCGCAGCGCGGCCGCGCTGTGGCCGCCGACCCAGATGGGCGGGTGCGGCTTCTGCACGGGCTTGGGCTCGAAGACGAGCCCGCTGAACTGTGTGTAGCGGCCCGCGAACGACGGCGACGGGCTCGTCCACAGCTCTTGCATCGCGCGCAGGTACTCGTCGGTCATCGCGCCGCGCTCCTTGAACGGCACGCCGAGCATCGCGCTCTCCGCCGCCACCCAACCCGCGCCGACTCCCAGCACCACGCGCCCGCCGCTCAACGCGTCGAGCGAGGAGACCATCTTGGCCGTGACGACCGCGTTGCGATACGGGACGATCAGCACCGTCGTGCCGAGCCGCACGCGGGTGGTGGCGCCGGCGGCGACGCTGAGCGTGACGAGCGGGTCGAAGATCGTCTCGCCGAAGTTCTTGATGTTCTCGCGCGGCACCACCACGTGGTCGCTGACCCACACCGAGTCGTAGCCGAGCTCCTCGGCGCGCACGGCGGTGGTGCGAATGACCCCGGGCGTGGCCAGGTGGCGGCAGTTGGGAATCCAGACGCCGAAGTCCATCACTCGCCCTTGCTGCGCTTGTCGTACGAGATGGAGTACGCCGCCGAGCGCGCCGCCAGGATCGGGTCCGTGGACGGCTCGATGCCCGGCGTGAGGTTGTTGGGATCGAAGATCAGCCGGCGCTCGTCGGCCAGGCTGGAGGGCGAGATGCTGATGATCTCCACCCTCCCTAGCTCGATGCGCTTGCGCTCCGCGGGCCACGGCGCGGTGGGATCGTCGGTCGGGTCCTTGGCCTCGGCGAGCTGGAGCTCCAGGCGGAACGTGACCGGACCCTTCTTCAGCCGGCTCTCCAGCTCGTCGCGCAGGAAATTCGAGGGACGCTTGCCCCCATCCTCGGGCGAGAGATAGGCCTCGCCCGCCTCCGGGACGAAGTGATAGCGGCCGAACACGCTCGGGCCGTCGGCGCCGGTGAACCGAAACGCGTGCTCGGCGTGATAGGCGGCCTGCGCATAGCTCGCCGGCACGGGCTTCTGCATCAGCCGCTGGACGAATCCCGCAGCGCCGGGATGCTTGCCGAGGTAGCGCGGGACCGCCTGCGGGTCGGGCTTGCCGGTAGCGGGGTCCGGCAGCTGCGCGCGGAGGAATTCGAGCAATTGCTCCGGCGTGCTGGCGACGAATCCCTCGACGGAGTTGGCCAGGATGTCGGTCTGCTTGCCGTCCGGCAGCTGGAGCTTCACGGCCATCGACCGCACGCCCGGCGCGCCATCTGGAACCTCCGGGTTGCCGCTGGAGTTGGCGAAGCGGATCGTGGCCGGCACGGCGGCGCCCTGCAGGTGGGCCGCCTTGCTCACGCGCCGGGCATCCGGTGACGGCCGGAACGTGCCCGCGCAGACGAGGCCCTTGGCGTGGACAGGACGGAAGCCGGGATGCGGCCCGGCCAGCGTGCGCATGGTCTCGACGATCGCGGCGATGACATTGGATTCCGGCATGGCGGACCTCCCTAGATCTTGCGGAACGTGTCGTCGACCTCGACCTGGAAGCCGTCGGCCAGCGAATTGGTCTCGTTGGCCATGCCGACGACAGCCATCAGCTCACCCAGCATGGCGTCGGTCATGCCCTGCTTGCGGGCGGAGGCGGTGTGCGAGGCGATGCAGTACTCGCAGCCGTTGGTGGCGCTGACCGCGAGGTAGAGCATCTCCTTGGTGAGCGCGTCGAGCGCGCCCGGCGCCATCACCTGCTTGATGCTCTCCCAGGTGCGGCGCAGCGTCGGCGGATGACTGGCCAGCGCCTTCCAGAAGTTGTTGACGCTGTCGACCTTGCGCGTGGCCATGATGTCGTCGTAGACCGCGCGCACCTCCGCGCTCGCCTGCGCGTACTCGATCAGCTTGACGGTGGTCATGTCTCTTGAACCGCCCCTCCTTGTTCCTCGGAACCGTGGGTCGACTATACTCCGAGGCTGATGATCTCCAAGGCCGTC
>QHRW01000144.1:0-11538 GCA_003220265.1 Candidatus Rokuibacteriota bacterium
CGCTGGAGACGCTGCTGGTCGACCGCGCCGTCGCCGAGCGCTTCCTGCCGCAGGTGGCGGCGCGGCTCACCGAGGCCGGCGTGGAGATGCGCGGCTGCCCGGAGACCGTGCGGCGCTTGCCGAACGCGCGGCCGGCCACGCCCGCCGACTGGGACGAGGAGTACCTCGACCTCGTGCTGGCCATCCGCGTCGTGGACGGGCTCGACGCCGCCCTGGAGCACATCCGCCGGCATGGCAGCGGGCTGGCCGAGGCCATCGTCACCAACAACGTCGCGCACGCGCGGCGCTTCACGCGCGAGGTGGACGCCGCCGCCGTCCTCGTCAACGCCTCCACGCGGCTGGTGGACGGCAGCCAGTTCGGCCTCGGCGCCGAGATGGGGATCTCGACGTCGCGCGTGCACGCGCGGGGGCCGGTGGGCGTGCGCGAGCTGACGACGACCAAGTTCATCGTGCAGGGCGACGGGCAGGTGCGGGACTAAGCATTGGCCCGCGTGGCGGTCCTCGGCGGGTCGTTCAATCCCATCCACTATGGACACCTGCTGCTGGCCGACGACGTCCTCGAGCAGCTCGCCCTCGACCGCGTGCTGTTCGTGCCCGCCGGCAGCCCGCCCCACAAGCCGCCCACGCTGCTGGCGCCGGCCGCGGACCGCTTCGAGATGGTCCGCCTCGCCATCGCCGATCACCCGCGCTTCGCCGTCTCCGACGTCGAGCTGCGGCGCGCCGGGCCCTCGTACACCGTCGACACGCTGAGCGCGCTGGCCGCGGCCGGCGACGAGCTGTTCTACATCGTCGGCTCCGAGACGTTCCTGGACCTGCTCACGTGGCGCGAGCCGCGGCGCGTGGCCGGCCTGGCGCGGCTGGTCGTCATCCCGCGCGCGGGCAGCGTGTTCGACACCGAGGGCGCCGCCGCGCAGAAGGTGCTGCACGAGATCGGCGTCGAGGGCGGCTTCGTGCACGCCGGCGGGGCGCCGCCGCCGCGGCGCGGCGTGCTCATCGTGCACGCCACCTCGCTGCCGCTGTCGGCCTCCGACCTGCGGCGGCGCGTGCGCGAGGGCCGCTCGCTCGTCTACCGGCTGCCGCCCGCGGTGATCGACTACGTGCGCGCGCACGGCCTCTATCGTGCGGAGCCCGCGTGACGGCGCGCCTGAGCGCCGAGCAGAAAGCGCAGCGCGCGGCCCGGGCCGCGCTCGATCGCAAGGCGGTCGATCTCGTGGTCCTCGACGTGCAGGGCCTCTCGGGCGTGACCGATTACTTCCTCGTCTGCAGCGGCCGCTCCACCACGCACCTCAAGTCCATCACCGACGCCATCCGCGAGGAGCTGAAGGACGAGGGCGTGCGGCCGCTCCACACCGAGGGCGCCACCGAGAGCGGCTGGGTGCTGCTCGACTACGGTGACGTCCTGATGCACGTGTTTCTCGAGGACACGCGCGCGTATTACGCGCTGGAGCGCTTGTGGGGCGATGCGCCGTCCATTTCCGTGGACGGTGCGTGACGCGTGTCTTGATTGACCCCGGACCACATGCTAGCGTGGTCGTCACGACTCACGGTCGCCACGGAGGTCGTGATGAAGAAGGAACGACTGGCGAGCTTCAAGAAGCGCTTGCTGGAGAAGCACGAGCAGCTCGCCGACGGCGTCGGACGCACCGCGATCTACGGCAAAGACCAGGAAGACGACTCCATCAAGGATCTCGGCGACCAGGCGAACAACGCCTACGCCCGCGAGTTCTTCTTCGAGCTGGGCAACGGCAGTCACCGGCTGCTGCGCGACGTCGTCGACGCGCTGCAGAAGATCGACACCGGCTCCTTCGGCGACTGCGAGCGCTGCGGCGAGTCCATCGCCGAGAAGCGGCTGGAGGCGCTGCCCTTCGCGCGCTACTGCATCGACTGCCAGCGCCTGGTGGAAGAGGAGGAGCGCACCGCCGCCGGCTGACGCTCCGCCGTCGCGTCCCGTCCGTCGCATGATGCCCTCGTTTCGCACGCTCGTCTCCCTCGGCCGCCAGCTCGGGCGCTTCTTCGTCGCGCGCGATCCCACCGCCGCCGGTGAGGACGACCCGCAGGCGGTGGACGCCGTGCGCCGCGCGCGGGAGGCGTACCGGCAGCGCCGGTCCGACGAGGCCGCCACCCTCTATCGGTACGTGCTGCAGCGCTGGCCGCAGCACGCCGACGCGCTGCGCGGCCTGCGGGACCTGGCCATCGACGCCCGTGACTGGGACGAGGCGGTGGCGATCCAGCAGAAGCTGCTCGCCGTCGCGCGCCCGGCCGACCGGGCGGTGGAGTCGGAGTGGCTGGCCGTCGGCTACTACGAGCTCGGACGGCTCGAGCTCGCGCGCGGCGCCGCCGTGGCGGCGGTCGCCCACTTCAAGGCCTCCGTGCGGGCCGACCGCGACTTCCTGCCCGCCACGCTCGCGCTCGGCGATGCCCACGAGGCGGCCGGCGAGCACCGCGAAGCGATTCGCGTGTGGGAGCGGGCGGCGGAGACGCGGCCGGCGCTGCCGCTGCTGGCCCGGCTGGAGCGCGCGTACCGTCACGACGCGCGGCCGAGCCGGATGATCGCGCTCTATCGCACGGCCTGCGAGCGCGCGCCGGACGACCTCGCGCTGGCCGCCGCGCTCGGCCGCGTCTACTTCGAGCTGGAGATGCTGGACGAGGCCGCCGACCAGTTCGAGAAGCTGGAGGTGCGCGCGCCCGACCTGCCGGTCGTCCACGCCTTCCTCGGCGCCGTCTTCGAGAAGCGCGGCCAGGCGCGCGACGCCTTCGACGAGTATCGTCGCGCGCTGCGCCTGGGCCGCGGCTTCGACTGGCCGCACCGCTGCGAAGCGTGCGCGGCCGTCACGCCGACGTGGCAGGACCGGTGCCCCCAGTGCCAGCGCTGGAACACCCTGCGTCCCTCGCCCAGCCGCTGAGCCCAGCCATGCACGCGTGGGCGGTGGCGGCCCTCGACCTCGTGTTTCCCGCGCTGTGCCCGGTGTGCGAGGCGACGCTGGCCGCGCACCGTCGGGATCCGCTGTGCGGCCGCTGCTGGGCCACGATCCGCCGGCTCGGCCCGCCGGCGTGCGCGCGCTGCGGCCTGCCGCTGCCGGGCGCGGCCACGACGGCCGCCACGTGCGGCGCCTGCGCGCTGGAGCCGCCCGCCTGGGACTGGGCTCGCGCGGGCGCCGAGTACGAGGGCGTCGCGCGCGACGCGCTCCACGCCTTCAAGTTCCATGGCCGGCGCGCGCTGGCCCGGCCGCTGGCCGACCTGCTCCTGGAGCCGTGGGGCGCACCGCTGGCGGCCGCCTCGATCGACGCGCTGGTGCCGGTGCCGCTCGCCCGCGCCCGTGAGCGAGAGCGCGGCTTCAACCAGGCCGCGCTGGTGGCCGAGCGCCTGGCCGGCGCGCTCGGCGTGCCGCTGCGCCCGCGCTGGCTGGCCCGCGTGCGGACGACGCAGCCGCAGAGCGACCTCGGCGCCGCCGAGCGGCGCGCCAACGTGCGGGGCGCGTTCGCCGCCGACACGGCGGTGGCCGGCCGTCACGTGGCGATCGTGGACGACGTGCTCACCACGGGCGCCACGGTGGCCGAGTGCGCCCGGATGTTGCGGGCGGCCGGGGCCGCGCGGGTGGGGGTGCTCGCAGTTGCCCGCGTCCTCTGAGTGGCCGTATACTTTGGGCTAATCGTAAGAGAGCCCGGCTGAATCAGTTTCCGCTCGTCCCACAAGGAGCCCTTCCATGAGCATTCGAGTCGGCGTCAACGGCTTCGGCCGCATTGGACGCGTCTTTTTCCGCACCGCCCTGGAGGCCGCCGGCGACATCGAGGTGGTCGGCGTCAACGACCTGGCCGACGCCAAGACCCTGGCCCACCTGCTGAAGCACGACTCCGTCCACGGCAACCTCAAGGCCGAGGTGACGGCCAAGGGCGAGGCGATCTTCGTCAACGGCCGCGAGATCCGCGTGTGCGCAATCAAGGATCCGGCCTCGCTGCCCTGGAAGGAGCTGGGCGTGGACGTGGTCGTGGAGTCGACCGGCATCTTCCGGGACACCGCCACCGCCTCCAAGCACATCACGGCGGGCGCCAAGAAGGTCATCATCACGGCGCCGGCCAAGGATCCCGACGTCACCGTCGTGCTCGGCGTGAACGAGAAGACGTACGATCCGGCCAAGCACCGCATCATCTCCAACGCCTCCTGCACGACGAACTGCCTGGCCACCACGGCCAAGGTCCTCGACGACAAGTTCGGCATCAAGCGCGGCTTCATGACGACGGTGCACTCCTACACCAACGACCAGCCGATCCACGACTTCCCGCACAAGGACCTGCGCCGCGCGCGGGCCGGTGCCGTGAGCATGATCCCCACGACGACCGGCGCCGCCACCGCGGTCGGCCTCGTGCTGCCCAAGCTCAAGGGGAAGCTGGACGGCATCGCCATCCGGGTGCCCACCGCCAACGTGTCGGTGGTGGATCTCGTCGCCGAGCTGGAGCGGCCGGCCAACCCCCAGTCGGTCAACGACGCCTTCCGCGAGGCGGCGGCCGGCGGATTGCGCGGGATCCTGGACGCGACCGACGAGGAGCTGGTGTCGGCCGACTTCAACGGCAACCCGCACTCCTCCATCGTCGACCTGCCCTCCACCGCCTTCGTGGACGGCAACCTGATCAAGGTGCTGGCCTGGTACGACAATGAGTGGGGCTATTCCTCGCGCGTGCGGGACCTCATCCGGTTCATCGGCAAGTCCCTCTAAGCGCGTGAAGCTGTCGATCGAGCAGCTCGACCTCGGCGGCCGGCGCGTGTTCCTGCGCGCCGACCTCAACGCGCCGCTGGAGCAGGGCGCGGTTTCCGACGACACCCGGCTGCGCGGCGTCGTGCCGACGATCACGTACGCGCTCGACCACGGCGCCTCGGTGGTCCTGGCCTCGCACCTCGGCCGGCCCAAGGGCGGACCCGATCCGAAGTACTCGCTGAAGCCGGTGGCCGAGCGGCTGGCCGCGCTGGTCGCCCGGCCCGTGCCGCTCGCGCCGGACTGCGTCGGCCCCGAGACGGAAGCGCTCGCGCAGGCGCTGGCGCCGGGCCAGGTGCTGCTGCTCGAGAACCTGCGCTTCCATCCCGAGGAGGAGGCCAACGACGACGGCTTCGCCCGGCAGCTGGCCGCGCTGGCCGACGTGTACGTCAACGACGCGTTTGCCGCGGCCCATCGCGCGCACGCCTCCATCGCCGCCATCACGCGCCATCTCAAGCCGGCGGCCGCCGGCCTGCTGATGAAGCGCGAGCTGGAGGCCCTCACGCGCATCCTCGAATCGCCCCAGCGCCCGCTGGCCGCCGTGCTCGGCGGCGCCAAGGTCTCCGACAAGATCGCGCTGGTCGAACACCTGCTCTCGCGCGTCGACGCCCTCGTGATCGGCGGCGGCATGGCCTTCACGTTCCTGCGCGCGCTCGGCCACGCCGTCGGAAAGTCGCTCGTCGAGCCCGACCGTATCGAGACGGCGCGGGGCGCGCTGGAGACGGCGCGGCGTCGCGGCGTGCAGGCGGTGCTGCCGGTGGACGCGGTGGTGGCCGACGATCTCGACAGCCCGTCGGGCCGCGTGGTGAGCATCCGCGAGATTCCCGCCACGCAGATGGGCCTCGACATCGGCCCCGGCACCGTCGACCGGTTCGCGGCGACGCTGAAGACCGCGAAGACCATCGTCTGGAACGGGCCGATGGGCGTCTTCGAGAAGCCGGCCTTCGCCAGCGGCACGGTGGCGCTCGCGCGCGCCGTCGCCGAGTCCTCGGCGTTCTCCGTGATCGGTGGCGGCGACACGGTCGCGGCGGTGAACCAGGCCGGTGTGGCCGACCGCATCGGCTACATCTCGACGGCCGGGGGCGCCTTCCTGGAATTCCTCGAGGGCCGCGCGCTGCCGGGCGTGGAGGCGCTCACGGAGGCCTGATGCGCACGCCGCTGGTCATCGGCAACTGGAAGATGAACGGCACGCTGGCCGAGGCACGGCCGCTGGCGAGCGGCATCCGCGACGGGCTGAAGCGTCCCGGCCGCGTGGAGGTCGTGGTGTGCCCGCCGTTCACGGCGCTGCCCGCCGTCGGCGAGATCCTGGCCGGCAGCCCGATTGCGCTCGGCGCGCAGAACAGTCATCACGAGGCCTCCGGCGCCCACACCGGCGAGATCGCCCCGCCGATGCTGGTCGAGCTCGGGTGTCGCTTCGTGCTCTGCGGCCATTCCGAGCGCCGCCACGAGCTCGGGGAGACCGACGAGCAGATCAATCGCAAGGTCGCGGCCGCGATCCGCCACGGGCTCACGCCGGTGCTGTGCATGGGGGAGACGGGCGAGGAGCGGCGGCAGGGATTGACGTTCACGACCGTCGAGGGCCAGCTGCGCGCGGGGCTGGCCGGCCTGGACGGCGGCTCGCTCGCCAAATGCGTGCTGGCCTACGAGCCCGTGTGGGCGATCGGCACCGGCGTCAACGCTACGCCGGCCCAGGCCGCCGAAGTGCACGGCTACCTGCGTGGTCTGGTCTCCGAGGTCGGGTCCAAGGAGATCGCCCAGGGCGTGCGGATTCTCTACGGCGGCAGCGTGAAGGCCGACAACGCCGACGTGCTACTGGCCGAGCAGGAGATCGACGGCGCGCTGGTGGGCGGGGCCAGCCTCAACGCGCCCGGCTTCATCGCGATCGTCAGGAAGGCGGCGCGCGGCGCCGCCGCCAGAGGGGACAGCTAGATGGTCATCGCGCTCACCGTGCTCCACGTGCTCATGTGCTTCGCCATCATCGCCATGGTGCTGTTCTTACAGTCGGGCAAGGGCGCCGACATCGGCTCCGCGTTCGGCGGCGCCGGCAGCCAGGCGGTGTTCGGCTCGATGGGCACGCCGACCGTCGTCGGCAAGATCACTGCGGTGATCGCGATCCTCTTCACCATCACGTCGTTCAGCCTGGCCCTGCTGGGCGGCGAGCGCACGGGCTCGGTCGTGCGCGAGCCGGCGCCGACCACCGCGCCGGCCACGCCGGCCCCGGCCGCGCCCGGCACGCCCGCTCCGACGGCGCCCCCGCCGGCGACGCCGGCCACACCCGCGCCCGGAAGATAGCCGGGCGCCAATTGCGTTCCGCGAGGTGATTTTGTGAGGACGTTTCGTCGTCTCGGCGCCGCGGTGATGCTGCTGGCCTTGGCGGCCGGCTGCAATGGCGAGGCCGGCGGCCCGCCCGGGGAGGGCAAGCCCAGCGGCGCCATCACGCCCGCCTACGGCGACACGCGCATCGAGGCGTCGATCGGCAACGTCTCCAGCCTGATCCCGAACGTCACCAGCGACGCGGCCTCCCACGAGGTCGGCGACTTCATGTACAACGGCCTCGTCACGCTCGGCCGCGACCTCGAGGTCACCGGCGACCTCGCCAAGTCGTGGACCTTCAGCAAGGACTGCCTGACGCTGGACTTCAAGCTAGAGCAGGGCGTGCGCTGGCACGACGGCCAGCCCTTCACGGCCGACGACGTGGTGTTCACGTGGGAGACCACGATGAACGCGAAGACGCCCAGCCCCTACAAGTCGGACTTCCTCGACGTCGATCGCGTGGAGGCCCGCGGCCCGCACGAGGTGCGCATCAGCTACAAGCGGCCGTACGCCAAGGCGCTGCTCTCGTGGGCGGTGCCGATGCTGCCGCGCCACCTGCTCGAGCGCTGGGTCCGGGACGGCAAGCTGCGCGAGGCGCCGCAGAACTGGACGGCGCCGATCGGCACCGGGCCCTACCGCTTCAAGGAGATGAAGAGCGGCGAGAAGGTGGTCGTGGTCGCCAACCCGGACTACTTCAAGGGGCGGCCGCCCATCTCACGCATCGTCTACCGCATCATTCCCAGCCAGGCCACGATCTTCCTCGAGCTGAAGGCCAAGGGCGTCGACGTGGCGGCGCTGACGGCGCTGCAGTACAAGCGCCAGACCGAGTACCCGGCCTTCGAGAAGGCCTACAACAAGTATCGTTACGCGGGCGCAGGCTACACGTACTTCGGCTTCAACCTGAAGGACAAGCGCTTCGCCGACCGTCGCGTGCGCCGCGCCTTCGCGCATGCGATCAACAAGCAGGAGCTGCTCGACGGCGTGGTGCTGGGGCTCGGCCGCCGCGCCACCGGCCCCTTCCGCCCCGGCACGTGGGCCGACAATCCCGAGGTCAAGGGCGTGCCCTACGATCCCAAGCGCGCGCAGGCCCTGCTGGCCGAGGCGGGCTGGAGGGAGCGCAACGCCGACGGCCTGCTGGTGAAGGATGGGGTGCCGTTCACCTTCGAGCTGCTGACCAACCAGGGCAACGACGAGCGCAAGAAGATCGCCGAGATCATCCAGGCCTCGCTGCGCGAGGTGGGCGTCGGCGTCGACATCCGCGTGCTCGAATGGGCGGCGCTGCTCAAGGAGCACATCAAGAAGCGCAACTTCGACTCCATCGTGCTCGGCTGGGGCACCGGCGCCGACCCCGACCAGTACGTCGTCTGGCACTCCTCGCAGTCGGGCCCCGACGACCTGAACCACATCTCCTACGCGAACCCCGAGGTCGACGCGCTGCTCGAGGCCGGACGCTCCTCCTGCGTGCAGGCCGAGCGCGTGCGCTACTACCATCGGCTGCACCAGGTGCTGGCCGACGACCAGCCGCTGGTCTTCCTGTACTGGCGCGACGCCTTGCCCGTCGTCTCCAGTCGGATCTACGGCATCCAGCCGGGCCCGGCCGGCATCAAGTGGAACTTCAACGACTGGTTCGTGCCCAAGTACCTGCAGCGCTACACGGCGGGGTGATCCCGCCGGCCCTTCGATTACAATAGCGGGCCGATGCTCGCGTACGCTCTCCGCCGTCTCCTGCTCGCCCTGCCGCTCCTGCTCGGCATCACGTTCGTCTCCTTCATCGTGATCCACCTGGCCCCCGGCGACCCCGTGGAGATGGCCGGGGGCGACGTGCCGATGACGCAGAACCCGCAGGTGGGCAAGTGGCGCGAGGAGCTGGGGCTCGACAAGCCGCTGCACGTGCAGTACCTGAACTGGGTCTCGCGGCTGGTGCGCTTCGACTTCGGGCGCTCGTTCGCGCCCCACGGCCGCCCGGTGCTGACGATGATCGCCGAGCGGCTGCCCATCACGCTGCTGCTCAACATCGTCGAGATGCTCATCATCGTGACGATGGCGGTGCCGGTCGGCGCGCTGTCGGCCACGCGCCAGTACTCCGCGTTCGACAAGGTGACCACGATCTTCGTCTTCATCGGCTTCGCCACGCCCGATTTCTGGCTGGCGCTGCTGCTGATGATCCTCTTCGGCGTCCAGCTCGGCTGGCTGCCCATCTCGGGCTTACGCTCGATGAACTGGGAGTACCTGTCGTTCTGGCAGCAGCAGGGGGACTTCCTCGCGCACCTCACGCTGCCGATCGTGGTCGCCACCTTCGGCGGGCTGGCCGGCTTCTCCCGCTACATGCGGCAGAGCATGCTGGAGGTGATCCGGCAGGACTACATCCAGTCCGCGCGGGCCAAGGGCCTGGCCGAGCGCGTGGTGATCGGCAAGCACGCCCTGCGCAACGCGCTGCTGCCGATCGTCACCATCCTGGGCCTCTCGCTGCCGACGCTGATCGGCGGCAGCGTGATCGTCGAGTCGATCTTCGCCATTCCCGGCATGGGCCAGCTCATGGTGCAGGCGGCCTTCGAGCGGGACTATCCCGTGCTGATGGGCAACCTCGTCATCGTGTCCACCCTCACGCTGCTCGCGAACCTGGCTGCCGACGTCGCCTATGGCCTCGTGGATCCCCGCATCCGCGTGGGCCGCCGGCGGCGCTGACCATGAAGAGCTTCTGGAGGGCGTTCCGGCGGAACCGGCTGGCCGTGATCGGCGGGATCATCGTGGTGGTCCTGGCGGTGGCGGCGGTGGCCGCAGGGTCGATCGCGCCCTGGGATCCGAACCGGCCCGACGTCAAGAAGATCCTCGACCCGCCTTCACGCGCGCACCTGCTGGGCACCGATCAGCTCGGCCGTGACGTGCTCTCGCGCATGCTGCACGGCGCGCGTGTGTCGCTGGCCGTGGGCTTCGTGTCGGTCGGCATCGCGGCCTTCATCGGCATCACGCTCGGCTCGGCGGCCGGCTACAACGGCGGCATGGTGGACGCGACGATCATGCGCCTGGTGGACCTGATGCTGGTGTTCCCACGCTTTTTCCTGCTGCTGGCCGTGCTGGCGTTCCTCAAGCCGTCGATCTGGACGATCATGGCCGTCATCGGCATCACCGGCTGGATGGGCGTGGCGCGGCTCGTGCGCGCGGAGTTCCTGGCCCTCAAGGAGCGCGAGTTCGTGGTGTGGTCGCAGTCGATCGGCGCCAGCGGCTTCCGCATCATCTGGCGCCACATCCTGCCCAACGCGATGGCCCCGGTGCTGGTGGCGATGACGCTCGGCATCCCCGCCGCCATCCTCACCGAGTCGGGCCTGTCGTTCCTGGGTCTCGGCGTGCAGCCGCCGCGCGCCACGTGGGGCAACATTCTCAACGAGGGCAAGGACGCCATCGAGCTGGCGTGGTGGCTGTCGGTCTATCCGGGACTCGCGATCCTGCTCACCGTGCTGTCCTACAACCTGCTCGGCGAAGGCATCCGCGACGCGCTCGATCCGCGCCTGCGCCAGAGCGCCGGCCGGGTTGGCGGGCGCGGTCGTTGACGGTATACTGCGCTCTCGTTCCTCGTGCCGAAGTGGCGGAACTGGCAGACGCGCACGTTTGAGGGGCGTCTGGGGCAACCCGTGGGGGTTCGAGTCCCCCCTTCGGCACCAACCTTCCGATCTCCGCTGAGTTCCCGCGCCCCGGCGACCGCCGCCTTCGGGACGCCCGGGATTGTGGCACGCTCGGCGCCGTCGTTACGCCGTTCGCAGCAATTTCGTTGTCCTTGCTCTTGTCCGCGCGCTGCGTGCGCGGGTCGTCGCCGCCATCGCGCACGACTCGGCGCTCGCTGCGAGGAGCGCCTGGTGCATGGCGCGATCGCGCGCCGCACGGCGCGCGATCCTGACGTCGAAGAACACCGTCCACGGCGAGGCGGCGCTGCCGCCGCCGATCTCCGGCCCGCACTTCGTGACCTCCGATTGCCAGAGGTCGAGACAGTTGCGGTGAAAGACGAACGTGGCGCCACCCAGCCCGTCGATCTCGTGTTCGGTCTGCCCGGTGTTGATCGGCTGCTCGCACGCGCTACAGGCGTCCCCCTTGCCAAGACGAACCCATACCTTGCCGACACGGTCCAACGAAAGTGTCCCGGCCGCGAGCTTGGAGCGGATCACGGACCTGATACCGCCAGGCGTGTCGGATGCGATGGCCGCGGCCGGCTTCAATACAGCTCGGTGGAGCCTGATCCAGCAGTTGCTGTGCACGAGCCCATGACCGTCGCGCCGTATCGGATCTTGCGGTCGGACGGACCGGGCGCAGACCCGGCAGGCCAGCTCGGGGCATACCGAGTGCTGAACGCGCCCGTCAGGCCGAAACACGACATTCTGGCCGGGCTCGATGCGGACGCGGCATGACGCGCAGCGCGGGAAGTCTGCCATGCATCCTCCCAACTTCACTGGACTGGCCCCACGATAATCCGCCACGTCGCCGGGTG
>QHRW01000144.1:11562-30083 GCA_003220265.1 Candidatus Rokuibacteriota bacterium
CCTGATCGTCCATACTGTTGACGGGTGTCATTGCCAGAGAACTACTGCCGGGTGCGCGATGCCGGAGTCGACCATGTCGTCCTTGCGGCGGACTATGGCGTGGCCTGCGTCTGTGGCCGGAAGATCATGACGATGTCCGGCAAGAACGAGACGTTCCGCCTCGCCGACGTGCCGTCGTGGCCACCGCCGCTCCGCGCGTTTGGCGAACGACTGCAGCGCCGCATGGTGACGTACGAGGCCTTGACGCGGAGTGTTGACCGTCTGCTCACCAACGGCTTCGTGATCATCGACA
The DNA here is from genome assembly GCA_003220265.1 of Candidatus Rokuibacteriota bacterium. Taxonomy (GTDB): domain Bacteria; phylum Methylomirabilota; class Methylomirabilia; order Rokubacteriales; family CSP1-6; genus AR5. The sequence goes on from QHRW01000144.1 coordinate 11,855, forward strand.
GACTCCGGAGAAGACGCGCTGAAATGACGACCGATCGCTCCACGCATCGAGTCGCTCATGATCGACGTGAGCTGGCCGCGCGTCGCGCCGCGAATCAGGAGCGGGTCGAGCAGCGGCGCGCCGCTTCGAAATGACCGGCGGCCGAGGCTGTTCCTGGGAACGCCTTGAGGAGGTCAGTGATCGTATGCCGCGACGGCGAACAGCGTCCGCGCAACGGTGCGATCGCTCGACCGTGACGCGGAAGGTGGCGCGAGTGATCGACTGACGACCGACCCTCGTCGAAACGTCAGGAGGGTGTCATGCCCGCATACTTCATCGTCGATCTGGATATTCACGACCGCGCCGGGTTCCAGGCGTATGCCGACGCGGTGCGGCCGGTGCTCGAGAAGTTCGGCGCGCGCTATCTCGTGGCGGGCCCGGCCGGCGAGGCGATCGAGGTCCTCGAGGGCGACTGGATCCCGAAAAAGGTCACCGTCATCGAGTTCCCCACGATGCAGCGCGCGAAGGACTTCTACCAGTCGCCAGACTTTCGCCAGCTCGTCGGTCTGCGCCGCCGCTCGGCGCGCGCCAACCTCATTCTCGTGGGCGGGGTCTGAGGACGGTCTCCGTCGCGAGCGCCGCCATGTGATCCATGTAGACGAGGTTGAACGGCTTGGGCACGTACCCGAAGGCGCCGCTCTTCAGACACTCCTCCGTGACCGCGTTCTCGGCGTTCGCGGTGACCATGATGATCGGCACGCTGGAGTCGACCTGCTGGAAGTGCTTGAGGACGTCGACGCCGCTCATGCCCGGCATGGCGATGTCGAGGAAGACCACGTCGGGGCGCGCACGCGCGAACTGCGCCAGGGCTTCGGCGCCCGACGCCGCGGTGCTCACCGTGTAGCGGCCGCCGAAGTGCTCGCTGAGGATCTCGAGCATGTCCGGCTCGTCGTCCACGAGGAGCACGCGCTTCGTCACGGCCTCGCCGCGGGGCGCTGTCATTCGAAGGGGTGGGGACTCACTCCAGCGCGAGTGACTGGCACTCTTCGCGCCACACCTCGTGGCAGAGGCGGTGAAGCCGCAGCGTCGTTCCCGACGGCAGCTCGGCCTCGAACTCGACCTCGAACGGCGTGATGGGCTGGCCGCAGGCGGCGCAGTGACTGCCGGTGCCGCGGCCGGCCCAGGTCTTTCCGGACTCCTCGCACGGAACCTCGCCGGACTCCACGAGCCTGCGAACGCGAAGACGAAGCGTCAGCTCTTCCATGCAACCTCACTCGTCCGCACTGCAACGGTTTGCCGAAGGCAGCGCCATCCTAACATGGAGTAGACTCCTCGCGTGATCCGGGCCGCCACTGTTCTGCTCGCCGGGAGCCTTGCGCTCAGCCAGGGCGGCTGCTTCCTGCTGATGCAGGTGCCCGGCATGATCGACGAGATGAGCGACCTCTCGGTCTCGGGCGTCCAGTACTACCGATACGAAGGCCGGACGAAGTACCAGGAGCCCTATCGCGTCACCTATTTCCTCGACCATCAGGTCAAGCGCCGGTATCGCGTCGTGATCGTGGACGGCAAGACCCAGGACTCCTCGTGGGAGAACATGGTGGCCGAGCTGGACGCGGGCGCCGGCGTGTGGGGCACGGGCTGGCAGGGCCGCTCGGAGGCCGAGGTGCGCAGCGCCTTCGGGCCGCCGACGACGGCGACCGACGCCGGCGCCGTGCGGACGCTGTGGTACATGGCCCGCGGCGACGGCGCCTACGGCGTGATCTTCCGCGACGGGCGTCTCCTGACGGCGTTCCGGACGAGCCCGCGCGAGCTGGACGAGCTTCTCGCCCAGAAACCGCCGTACTAGACGGCTTGGCATGTGCCTTGGCTCCGGCCGCGTGGCATAATGATGAGGTTTTGAGAGCCCGCGCATGACGCACCCGCTGCCCGTGATCCAGCCCAACGCCGCGCCGGACGGCCGCAAGCCCGCCTGGCTCAAGGTGCGCGCGCCCGGCGGCCCGAACTACATGCGGCTGCGCCGTCTCATGCGCGCGCTCAACCTGCACTCGGTCTGCGAGGAAGCGCACTGCCCAAACATCGGCGAGTGCTGGGAGGACGCGACGGCGACCTTCATGATCCTCGGCGACGTGTGCACGCGGAACTGCGGCTACTGCGCGATTGCCCACGGCACGCCCACGTGGGAGGACCGCGAGGAGCCCGAGCGCATCGGGCGGGCGGTGGCGGAGCTGGGGCTGGAGTACGCCGTGATCACCTCCGTGAACCGCGACGACCTCGCCGACGGCGGCGCCGCGCACTGGGCGGCGACGATCCAGGCCGTGCGCGCTCACGCGCCGGCCTGCCGGGTGGAAGTGCTGATCCCCGACTTCCTCGGGCGGCGCGCCTCGCTGGAGGCCGTAGTGGCGGCGGCGCCGGCGATCCTCAATCACAACACGGAGACGGTGCCGCGCCTCTACAAGGTGGCGCGCCACGGGGGCCGCTACGCGCGCGCGCTCGACCTTTTCCGCCACGCCCGGCGAGTCGCGCCGGCGCTGCCGCGGAAGTCCGGCATCATCCTGGGCCTCGGCGAGGAGCGCGAGGAGCTGGTGAGCACGATGCGCGACCTGGTCGAGGTCGGCGTGTCGATCCTCACGCTCGGCCAGTACCTGCGCCCGTCGCCGCAGCACCTACCGGTGGCGCGCTACTACCATCCCGACGAGTTCGCCGAGCTGGCCGAGATCGGCCGCGGGCTCGGCTTCGCCCACGTGGAGTCGGGGCCGCTGGTGCGGTCCTCCTACCACGCGAAGAAGCAGGCCGACGCCTCCGTCGGGGCCGGGCGGCGCACCGCATGACGTACGCGCCGATGTTGATGGTGTTCGCGTTCGCGGCCCTGGTGGCGGGCGCGCTCCTCTTCCTGCCCAAGCTGGCGGCGCCGCGGCGGCTGACGCCGGTGAAGGCGGAGCCGTTCGAGTGCGGCAAGGATCCGATGGAGATCTCCGAGGGGCGCTTCGCCATCAAGTTCTCCACGGTCGCCATCTTCTTCATCCTGATCGACATCGAGCTGCTGTTCGTGTGGCCGTGGGCCATGCTCTACCGGCGGCTCGGCTGGTTCGGCTTCGCGGAGATGCTGGTGTTCCTGGGCATCCTCATGCTCGGCTTCTTCTACATCTGGCGGAAAGGCGGCCTGGAATGGGAGTAGGCAGCTTCTTCACGTCCAAGCTCGATGAGGCCATCGGCTGGGCGCGCAAGTACTCCATCTTCCAGTACCCGTTCGTGACGGCCTGCTGCGGCATGGAGTACATGGCCACGGCGTGCTCGCACTACGACATCGACCGCTTCGGGGCCGGGCTGCCGCGCTTCTCGCCGCGCCAGGCCGACGTGCTCTTCGTCGTCGGCACCATCTCGCAGAAGATGGCGCCCGTCCTCAAGCGCATCTACGACCAGATGACGGAGCCCAAGTGGGTGGTGGCCTTCGGCGTGTGCACGTGCACGGGCGGCTTCTACGACAACTACGCCACCGTGCAGGGCATCGACACCATCATCCCGGTGGACGTCTACATCCCGGGCTGCCCGCCCCGGCCGGAGTCCGTCATCGACGGCCTCATGAAGCTGCAGGACAAGATCGCCACCCAGACCCAGAGGTTTTGAGTGCAGGGAGGCCAGATCCTTCAGCGGCTGCGTGACCGCTTCGGCGGCGCCGTCGTCGACACCCACGAGCATCGCGGCGACGCCACGCTGGTGGTGGATCGCGGCACGCTGGTGGACGCCCTGCGCTTCTGCCGCGACGAGCCGACCCTGGGCTTCGACGTGCTCATGGACCTCACTGCGGTCGACTACCAGAGATATCCCGGTCGCGAGGACGGCCCGCGCTTCGACGTCGTCTACCATCTCTACTCGCTCGCCCAGAACCATCGCGTGCGGGTGAAGGTGCGCGTGGACGAGGACGACGCGGCGGTGCCGACGGCGGTGGACCTGTGGCCGATCGCCAACTGGTTCGAGCGCGAGGTGTGGGACATGTTCGGCGTCCACTTCAGCGGCCATCCCGACCTGCGCCGCCTGCTCATGTACGAGGAGTTCGTGGGACACGCGCTGCGCAAGGACTACCCGATCAACCGGCGCCAGCCGCTGATCGGGCCGAAGCAGTAGATGGCCGAGCCCGTTCGGCGCGACTTCATGCTGGGCGAGGGGGCCGGCACGGGCTCCGGCGGCCAGCAGAACCTGCACGTCGGCGTGGGACCCGCCCATCCGGCCATGCACGGGATCATCCGCATCCAGACCGAGATCGACGGCGAGTTCATCCGCAAGGCCGACGTCGAGATCGGCTATCTCCACCGCGCCTTCGAGAAGGACTGCGAGGTCGGCGGCTACAACAACGCCATCCCGTACACCGACCGGCTCAACTACGTCTCGCCGCTGATCAACAACTTCGCCTATGCCGCCGCCGTCGAGAAGCTCCTGGGCATCGAGGTGACCGAGCGCTGCAAGTTCATCCGCACGGTCATGTCGGAGATCTCGCGCGTGTGCGATCACCTCACGTGCGTGGGCGCCTCCGCGATGGAGCTGGGCGCCTTCACGGTCTTCCTCTACATGATCAAGGCGCGCGAGTACCTGTGGGAGCTGGTGGAGGACGTCACCGGCGCGCGGCTCACGATCTCCTACGGCCGCGTGGGCGGCGTGAAGGCCGACCTGCCGGACGGCTTCGCGGCCAAGATGACGACGGCCTTCAAGGAGACGCGCGAGGTCCTCGACGAGGTGCACCGCCTGCTCACGGGCAACCGCATCTTCATGGACCGCATGGTCGGCGTGGGCGTGCTCTCGCGCGAGGAGACGATCGGCTACGCGATCACGGGACCGCTGCTGCGGGCCGCCGGCGTGGGCTACGACGTGCGCCGCGCCCAGCCGCACTGGGCGTACGACCGCGTGCAGTGGGAGGTGCCGACGCAGAAGGACGGCGACAACTACTCGCGCTACCTCGTGCGCATGGCGGAGATGGAGCAGTCGATGCGCATCGCCGAGCAGGCGCTGGCCATGATGCCGGGCGGTGCCATCAACGTCGATTTCGAGGGGCGCCCGATCGATCCCGCCGCCTACGTCGACCAGGGCAAGCAGGGGAAGACCGAAGGCTTGCTGCTGGTGCCCATCACGCTGTCGCCCAATCTCCAGGGTCAGAACCGCGCGGCGTGGAACCAGGTGAACGCGCACGACAAGCGCGTGGTGCTGCCGCCCAAGGAGACGACCTACGGGTCCATCGAGGGCCTGATGAACCACTTCATGCTGATCATGGAGGGCTACGGCATCCGCCCGCCGCTCGGCGAGGCGTACTTCGCCACCGAGGGCGCCAACGGCGAGCTGGGCTTCTACGTGGTCTCCGACGGCACCGATCGTCCGTATCGCGTGCGCTGCCGGCCGCCGTGCCTGCCGCCGCTCGCCGCGCTGCACCGGATGATCGAGGGCGAGCAGATTGCCGACCTCATCCCCACCTTCGGCTCCGTCAACATGATCGGGGGCGAGCTCGACCGATGACCGCGACGCGGACAATCGTGTTTTCCCCGGACCAGCTTGCGGAAGTCCGCCGGCTGCAGGGCCTCTATCCCGACAAGCGCGGCGCGCTGCTTCCGGTGCTGCACATGGCCCAGGACGCGTTCGATTACGTCTCGCTGGAGGTGCAGGAGTACGTGGCCGGCCTCTTCGACATGGCGCCCTCGCACGTGCACGAGGTCGTCACCTTCTACACGCTCTACTTCCAGCAGCCCAAGGGCCGCCACGTCGTGGCGGTCTGCCACAACCTCTCCTGCTACCTGGCCGGCTCGCGCGAGATCCTCGCCCACGTCAAGCAGCGGCTCGGCATCGGCGTCGGCGAGACGACCGACGACGGGCGCGTCACGCTGCAGTCGGTCGAGTGCCTGTGCGCGTGCGAGGCCGCGCCGATGATGCAGGTGGACGACCGCTACGAGCTCAACCTCACGCCGGAGAAGGTCGACCGCATCCTGGGTGAGCTGCGCTGATGGCCGAGATCGTCCTCATGCGCAACTTCGGGCGCCAGGACTCGCACACGCTGGCCGGCTACCGGGCCACCGGCGGCTACACCGCCTGGGAGAAGGCCAAGGGCATGGAGCCGGCCGCCATCACCGAGGAGGTCAAGAAGTCCAATCTTCGCGGCCTCGGCGGCGCCGGCTTCCCGACCGGGATGAAGTGGTCGTTCGTGCCCAAGACCCACACGGGCCCCGTCTATCTCGTCATCAACGCCGACGAGGGCGAGCCGGGCACCTTCAAGGACCGCTACCTGCTCGAGCGCGACCCGCACGCCCTGATCGAGGGCATGCTGATCACCGCGCGCGCGATCCGCAGCGCGAAGGGCTTCGTCTACATCCGCGGCGAGTACGTGCAGCCCTGGCGCATCTTCAGCGGCGCCGTGAAGGACGCCTACGACGCCGGCCTGCTGGGCAATGGGTTCGACATCGTCGTCCACCGAGGCGCGGGCGCCTATATCTGCGGGGAAGAAACAGGGCTCCTGTCGTCGCTCGAGGGCAAGAAGGGCTGGCCCAAGATCAAGCCTCCGTTCCCGGCCATCAAGGGCGCCTTCGGCGAGCCCACGGTCGTCAACAACGTGGAGACGATCGCCTGCGTGCCGCCCATCATCAACCGCGGCGCCGAGTGGTTCGCCGGGCTCGGCACCAAGACCCAGGGCGGGACGCGCATGTACTCGGTCTCGGGCCGCGTGACGAAGCCCGGCGTGTACGAGGACTCGTGCGCGGTGACGCTGCGCCAGCTCATCCACGACCACGCCGGCGGCGTCAGCCACACCGGCAAGCTGAAGGCGGTGGTGCCGGGCGGCGGATCGGCGGCGATCCTGACGGCCGACGAGATCGACGTCGCCATGGACGTGGACGGGCTCAAGGCCAAGGGCTCGATGATCGGCTCGGCCGGCGTCGTGGTGATGGACGAGAGCGTGTCGATCCCGGAGGCGCTGCTGGTGCTGGCGCGCTTCTACGCCCACGAGTCGTGCGGCCAGTGCACGCCGTGCCGCGAGTCCACCGGCTGGATCTACAAGATGGTCCACCGCATCGTGGACGGCCACGGCCGCAAGGACGACCTCGACACCATCCTCGACGTGGCCAAGCGCGGCGGCGGCACCACCATCTGCGCCTTCTACGACGGCGCCATCGGCCCCTACATCTCCTACATCGAGAAGTTCCGCGGTGAGTTCGAGGCGCTATGCCGAAGCTGACCATCGACGGCAAGGAAATAGAGGTCGAGGCCGGGACGAACCTCATCGAGGCGGCCCGGCGGCTCGGCATCGAGGTGCCGCACTACTGCTACCACCCCGGGCTCTCCATCGCCGGCCAGTGCCGCCTGTGCATGGTGGACATCGAGAAGACGCCGCGCCCGAGCATCGCGTGCAACACGCAGGCGGCCGACGGCATGGTGGTCCACACCGACACCGAGCGGGTGCGCGACACACGGCGGTCGATCATGGAGTTCCACCTGATCAACCATCCGCTCGACTGCCCGGTGTGCGACCAGGCCGGCGAGTGCTGGCTGCAGATCTACTACATGAAGCACGGCCTCTACGACCCGCGGATGACGGACGAGAAGGTCCACAAGCCGAAGGCCGTGCCGCTGGGGCCGCACGTGATGCTGGACGCCGAGCGCTGCATCCTGTGCTCGCGCTGCGTGCGCTTCTGCGACGAGATCACGGGCACCGGCGAGCTGGGCATCTTCCACCGCGGCGATCACTCGGAGATCGGGCTCTTCCCGGGGCGCGACCTCGTCAACAACTACTCGGGCAACGTCGTGGACATCTGCCCGGTGGGCGCGCTCACCGACCGCGACTTCCGCTTCCAGGTGCGCGTGTGGTATCTCGACGCCGCCCGCTCGATCTGCACGGGCTGCGCGCGCGGCTGCAACATCGACGTCCACGTCAACCGGCGCCGCCCGCACCACGCCGAGGGCAAGCGCGTGGCCCGGCTGAAGCCGCGCTTCAACGCCGACGTCAACGCGTGGTGGCTCTGCGACGTCGGCCGCTACCACTACGACTTCGTGGACGCCCCGACACGCCTGACCGCGCCGGTGCGCCGCAACAACGCGGGCACGGCCGAGATCGCCTGGGACGAGGCCGTGAGCGGCGTGGCCGAGGCCCTGCGGCGCTACTCCCCGGACCAGGTCGGCGTGCTGGCCTCGCCGCGGATGGCCAACGAGGACCTCCTCGCGCTCCGGCGCGTGCTGGAGGCGCGCGCGATGCGCCAGGTGGCCTACGACGTGCCGCCGCCGGCGCTCGCCGAGGGCGACGACTTCCTGCTCCGCTCCGACCGCGCGCCCAACCGCCGCGGCGCCGAGCTGATCGGCCTCGGCGGCGACACCGGCGGGCTCATGGCCAGCGCGCGGGCGGGACGGCTCAAGTGCCTGTGGGTGTTCCATCACGACTTGCTTGCCAGCGGCTGGCCGGCGGCCGACGTCAGGCAGGCGCTCGACCGGGTCGAGACCCTGATCTTCACGGGCACCAACGCCAACGCCATCAGCGAGCGCGCGCAGTGGGTGCTGCCGGCGGCGGCGTGGGTCGAGCGCGAGGGCACATTCACCAACTTCGAAGGCCGCGTGCAGCGCTTCCGTAGCGCGGTGGAGCCGCTGGGCCAGGCGCTGCCGGAGTGGGACCTGCTGGGCCGCATCGTCGCCGCGCTCGGCGGCACGCCGGCCGGCGGCCGCGCGGAGCTCTGGTTCCGCGAGCTCGTGCGGACGGTGCCCGCCTTCGCCGGCCTCAGCTACCAGGCCATCGGCGATCACGGCCAGCTCATCCCCGGCGCCACGTCCGCCGGCGCGCCCACGCCACCCGGCCGCCGCGTCAAGGTTCACGGATGACGGCGACGACGCTGGTGGCAGTGCGAGCCGCAGCCGAAGGCGAGGCGAGCCTGTGCTCCTAGATCTCGGGATCGTCTTCGGGCGCGTCGCGTTCGTGATGATGTTCATGCTCAACCTGGGCGGGATCCTGACCTGGGTCGAGCGCAAGCAATCGGCCATCATGCAGGACCGCATCGGGGCCAACCGCGCCTCGATCTTCGGCTTCCGCGTCATGGGCCTGCTGCACCCGCTGGCCGACGCGATCAAGATGCTGACCAAGGAAGACTTCCGGCCGGCGCGCGCCGACCGCTTCCTCTTCTCGCTGGCGCCGTTCGTGTCGGTCTTCTTCGCGCTGGTCGCCTTCGCCTCCATCCCGTTCGGCGACACGCTGCGCGTCGGCGACCGCGTGATCCCGCTGCAGGCGGTGACGCTCAACGTCGGCGTCCTCTACGTCTTCGCGATGCTCTCGCTCGGCGTCTACGGCGTGATGATGGCCGGCTGGTCGTCGGCCAACAACTTCGCCCTCCTGGGCGCCCAGCGCGCCGCCGCGCTGATGATCACGGCCGAGATCGCCATCGGCGCCTCCATCATGGGCGTGGTCATGGTGTACGGCTCGCTCAACCTGCAGGACATCGCGCGGGCCCAGGGCAACGCGCTCTTCCCGCAGTGGCTCGGCCAGTGGGTGCCGGCCTGGGGTGTGCTCACGCAGCCGCTCGGGTTCATCCTCTTCCTCACCGCCGGGATCGCGGCCACCAAGCGCATCCCCTTCGACATGCCGGAGGGCGAGTCGGAGATCATCGGTTACTTCGTGGAGTACAGCGGGATGAAGTTCGGCATGTTCGCCATGGCCGACTTCCTGGAAACCGTCGTGATCGCCGGCATGACCACCGCGCTCTTCCTGGGCGGCTGGCAGGTGCCCTACCTGATGGCCGACGGCTTTCACTTCCCCTGGGGCGCCGTGGCGACGCTGCCGCAGCCGGCCGTCGCGGTCCTGCAGGTCGGCTCGTTCGTCGTCAAAGTCTGCGTGGTGATCTTCTTCATGATGCTGATCCGGTGGACGCTGCCGCGGTTCCGCTACGACCAGGCGATGCGGCTGGGCTGGCTGGGGCTCTTCCCGCTGTCCATCCTCAACATCGTCCTGACCGGCGTGCTGCTGCTGCTCCTGGGAGGGCGCGCGTGAGGCTGGGCCGGCGGTTCTATCTCTCCGAGGTGGTGGAAGGCGTCGTGCTCACCGCCGGCCACTTCTTCCGCAACATGGGCAAGCACATCGCGCACGCGCTGGGCCGCAAGAGCGCGCGCGGGGCGGTGACGATCCAGTATCCGGAAGAGCGGCGCCCGTACTCGCCGCGGCTGCGCTCGCTGCACCGCCTGGTGCGGCGCGAGGACGGCTCGCCCCGCTGCGTGGCCTGCATGATGTGCGAGACCGTGTGCCCGGCCCGCTGCATCTACATCGTGGCCACCGAGCACCCCAATCCCGAGATCGAGAAGATGCCCGAGCGCTTCGACATCGACCTCGGGAAATGCGTGTTCTGCGGCTACTGCGTGGAGGCCTGCCCGGAGGACGCCATCCGGATGGACACCGGCATCCTGGAGTTCTCCTCGTACAGCCGGCGCGGCATGATCTACACCAAGGAGACGCTGCTCGCGCTGGAGCCGGCCGCCAAGGACGGGCGGCCCACCTCGCCGGTGCCGATCCCGGCCACGCGGACGGTGTGATGGAGCTGGCCGCCTTCACGCTCATCGCGCTGATCGCGCTCGGCTCCGCGCTCGGGCTGATCCTCAAGCGCAACGCGATCCACGGCGCGCTGTTCCTCGTCGTCAACCTCGGCTCGGTGGCCGCCCTCTACCTGACGCTGGGCGCCGAGTTCCTGGCCGCGGCGCAGGTGATCGTGTACGCCGGCGCCATCATGGTGCTGTTCGTCTTCGCGATCATGGTGCTGATCCCCGGCAAGGAGGAGACGGGCCCCGACCCGCGACGCCCGCTGCGGTGGGTGGCGCTGCCGGCCGGCGCGCTGCTCCTGGCCCAGGTGCTCGTCATCCTCGTGGGCACCCGGGGGCCGACGCCCGTGGGCAGTCCCGCGCCCGGCGGCGTGGAGGCGATCGGCCGCCTCCTCTTCACCGACTACCTGTTTCCCTTCGAGCTGACCTCCGTGCTGCTGCTGGCGGCGATGGTCGGCGTCCTGCTCCTGGCGCGCCGGCGGACCTAGATGGTCCCCGAGTCGTACTACCTCGCCCTCTCGGCGGTGCTCTTCTCGATCGGCGTCGTCGGCGTGATCATCCGCCGCAACCCCCTCGTGATCTTCATGTCGATCGAGCTGATGCTCAACGCCGCCAACCTGGCCTTCGTCGCCTTCGGCCACCGCCTGGGCAGCAACGACGGCCAGGCGGTGGTCTTCTTCGTCATGGCCGTGGCCGCGGCCGAGGTCGCGGTGGGGCTGGCCATCATCGTGGCCATCTTCCGGCTCCGGCGCAGGCTGTCGGTGGACGACCTGAGCCTCATGAGGTGGTAGGACGGCCCGGCTGCGATAGAGTAAGAGGTCAAGTGGCGTAGCAAGGGGAGTCTCATGGCCCAGAAGACAGCGATTTTCCAGAAGTCGGCGCCGGCGGCGGGCATCGACCCGAAGCTCGCGCGCGCGCTGTACGCCGACATGGTGCTGATCCGCCGCTTCGAGGAAAAGGCGGCCGAGGGCTACGCGCTCGGCAAGATCGGCGGCTTCCTGCACCTCTACATCGGCGAGGAGGCGGTGGCGGTCGGCGCCACCTCGGCCATGCGGCCCGACGACTATGCCATCGCGGCCTATCGCGAGCACGGGCACTGCCTGGCCAAGGGCTCCGATCCCAAGCGGGTGATGGCCGAGCTCTACGGGCGCATCGACGGCCTCAGCAAGGGCAAGGGCGGCTCGATGCACCTCTTCGACAAGTCGGTCAACTTCCTCGGCGGCCACGCCATCGTGGGCGCCCACCTGCCGCTGGCCACCGGCGCCGGGTTCTCGATCAAGTACCGCGGCGGCGACCAGGTCGTGGCCTGCTACTTCGGCGACGGCGCCGTGCCCGAGGGCGAGTTCCACGAGGCGATGAACCTGGCCGCGCTGTGGAAGCTGCCGGTCATCTTCATCTGCGAGAACAACCGCTACGCCATGGGCACCTCGCTCGAGCGCGCGCTGGCCGAGACCGAGATCTGGAAGTTCGGCCGCGCCTACAACATGCCCAGCGAGGCGGTGGACGGCATGGACGTTCTCGCCATCCGCGATGTCATCGGCCAGGCCGTGGCCCGCGCGCGTGTCGACGGGACGCCGAGCCTGATCGAGGCGCGCACCTATCGCTTCCGCGGCCACTCCATGCGCGATCCGGCCGGCGCCGTCTATCGCACCAAGGAAGAGGTGGAGCGCGAGAAGCTGCGCGATCCCATCGCGCTCTTCCGCGACCGCGCGCTGAAGGCGGGCTGGCTCAGCGAGGACGACCTGCGCTCGATCGAGAAGGACGTGGCCGACCGGGTGGACGAGGCGGTGGCTTTCGCCGACGCCTCGCCCGAGCCGCCGATCGAGGAGCTGCTCACCGACATCTTCAAGGAGAGCTAGATGGCGGTGATGACCTACCGGGAGGCGCTCAACCTCGCCCTGCGCGAGGAGATGAAGCGCGACGACCGCGTGTTCGTGATCGGCGAGGAGGTCGGCCTCTACGAGGGCGCCTACAAGGTGACCCAGGGGCTGCTCAAGGAGTTCGGGCCCCGGCGCATCGTGGACACGCCCATCGCCGAGTCGGGCTTCACCGGTGTCGGCATCGGCGCCGCCATGACGGGCCTGCGGCCGGTCGTGGAGATGATGACGTTCAACTTCGCGCTGCTCGCGCTCGACCAGATCGTGAACTCGGCGGCGAAGATGAACTACATGTCGGGCGGCCAGTTCAACGTGCCGATCGTCATCCGCGGTCCCGGCGGCCCCGCCCACCAGCTCGCCGCCCAGCACTCGCAGTCGATGGAGGTGTACTTCTACCACGTGCCGGGGCTCAAGGTGGTGCGGCCCTCGACGCCGATGGACGCCAAGGGCTTGTTGAAATCGGCCATCCGCGACGACAACCCGGTGATCTTCATCGAGTCCGAGACGCTCTACAACATCAAGGGCGAGGTGCCCGAGGATCCCGATTTCGTCATCCCGCTCGGCCAGGCCGCCGTGCGCCGCGAGGGCGCCGACGTCACCGTCGTCGCCTACATGGGCATGATGTACCGCGCGATGGAGGCGGCCGAGGAGCTGGAGAAGGACGGCATCTCCGTGGAGATCGTCGATCCGCGCACGCTGATGCCGATGGACACCGAGACCATCCTGGCCTCGGTGCGCAAGACCCACCGCGTGGTCGTGGTCGAGGCGGGCGCCGGCTTCGCGGGCATGGGCTCGGAGATCGCCGCCGAGATTCAGGAGGCCGCCTTCGACGACCTCGACGCGCCGGTCGAGCGCGTGACGGGCGTGCCGGCGCCCATGCCGTACGCGCGCAACCTCGAGAAGGCCAAGACGCCCTCCAAGGAGCGCATTGTCGAGGCGATCCGTCGCGTCTGCTACCAGGACGGCAACGGGAGCCACTGACGCCATGGCCGTGACCAAGGTGGTGATGCCCAAGCTCTCCGAGCAGATGGAGATGGGCAAGATCATCAAGTGGCTCAAGCAGGAGGGCGACCGCATCCAGTCCGGCGACATCCTGGCCGAGGTGGAGACGGACAAGGCCGACGTCGAGATGGAGGCGTTCGGCTCCGGCGTCCTGCGCAAGATCCTGGTGCCGGCCGGCAGCCAGGCGCCCGTGGGCACGCTCATCGGCGTGATCGCCGAGCCCAGTGAGGACATTAGTCAACTGGGGGGCCCCGACATGGCCCCCCAGACCCCCCAGGCGGCGCAACCGGCAAAGCCGTCCGAGCCGACGCAGCCGGCGAAGCCGTCCGCGCCGGCCACGGCAGGTGCGGGCGCGACCGAGATGGCGAATCGGCCCGCTGCCGTGCCGCCGATGCCGCGGCGGGAGGATCATGCCGCGAGGACGCCCTCGCCGGCCGCGGGCCCGGAGGCACCGCCGGCATCGACGCGCACCGCGCCGGGCACGCCCGCCAGGCCGTCGGCGCCGGCGGCGCCGATGCCGGCGGCGGCGTCGCTCGAGGGCGGGCGGGTGAAGGCCTCGCCGCTGGCGCGCAAGATCGCGGCGCAGTCCGGCGTGGACCTCAAGCTCCTGCAGGGCAGCGGCCCGGGCGGGCGCGTCGTGCGCCGCGACGTGGAAGCCGCGAGTGCCGGGGGTGGGGGCGGCGCGCGGCCGGCCGTGATGCCGGCGGTGGCGCCCGGCGTGGAGTTCGAGGACCGGCCGCTCACCCCGATGCGCGCCGCCATCGCCAAGCGCATGCCGCTCAGCAAGGCGCCGGTGCCGCACTTCTACGTCACCTCCGAGATCGCCATGGACCGCGCGTGGAGCCTGCGCGAGGAGCTGAACGCGCTCGAGGGCCAGCCGAAGATCTCGGTGAACGACTTCGTGATTCGCGCGTGCGCGGTCGCGCTGCTGCACCACTCCGGCGTCAACGCCTCGTTCCAGGGGGAGTCCATCCGCGTGTTCCACCGCGCGCACGTCGGCATCGCGGTGGCGCTGGACGACGGCCTCATCACGCCGGTGCTCCGTGACGCGCATGCCAAGGGCCTGGCGCAGATCGCCGTCGAGGCGCGCGACCTCGCCGAGCGCGCGCGCCACCGCAAGCTGCGCGCCCCCGAGATGAGCGGCGCCACCTTCTCGATCTCCAACCTCGGCATGCTCGACGTCACCGAGTTCTCGGCGATCATCAATCCGCCCGAGGGCGCCATCCTGGCCGTGGGCTCCGTCCGCACGGTGCCGGTGGTGACCGAGGACGGCCTCGGCGTCGGCCGCCGCATGATGCTGACGCTGTCCTGCGACCATCGCGTGATGGATGGCGCGATGGGCGCGCGCTTCCTGCAGGACGTGAAGCGCCTCCTGGAAGAGCCCCTGCGCTTGCTCGTGTGAGGGCGATGAAAAACGGCCATCTGCGTCGTTGCCTCCTCGCGCCTCCCCTGCGGCGTGAGAGCGGCCTACGCCTCAGTCGTTGCTCGTCGGCGCCTAGCATCTGGCCATTTTTGATCGCCCTCGGGGGGCGGTAGTGGCGGCGAAGAAGTTCGATGTCGTCGTCGTGGGGACCGGACCCGGCGGCTACGTCTCGGCCATTCGCTGCGCGCAGCTCGGGCTGTCGGTGGCGGCGATCGAGGACGATCGGCCGGGCGGCGTGTGCCTCAACTGGGGCTGCATCCCGACCAAGGCGCTGCTGCGCAACGCGGAGGTCGTGCACCTCATCCAGCGCGCGGGCGACTTCGGCGTCACCGTGGGCGAGGTGAAGGCGGACTACGCGCACGCGGTGAAGCGCAGCCGGAGCGTGGCGGACCGGATGGCCAAGGGCGTGGAGTTCCTCTTCAAGAAGAACAAGATCACGCTCTTCCCGGGCACCGGCACGCTGAAGTCCAAGACCACCGTCGAGGTGAAGGGCGCCGCGGGGACGGAGACCCTGGAGGCGGCGCGCGCGATCATCCTGGCCACCGGCTCGCAGCCGAAGTCGCTGCCGGGCGTGACGATCGACGAGAAGCTCGTGATCTCCTCCAACGGCGCCGTCCGCAACGAGACGCGTCCGAAGTCGATCGCGGTGATCGGCGCCGGCGCCGTCGGCATGGAGTTCGCCGACGTCTACGCGGCCTACGGCACGCAGGTCACGGTGCTCGAGGCACTGCCGCGCGTGCTGCCGGTCGAGGACGAGGACGCCTCCACGCTGGTGAACCGGCTTTTCACCCGGCGCGGCATCGCCATCAAGACCGGCGTCAAGGTCTCGTCGGTGAAGCCCGGCGGCCCCGGCCTCATCGTCGAGACGGATGGCGGGCGCGTCGAGGCCGAGCAGGTGCTGATGGCCGTCGGCCGCGGCGCCCGCACCGCCGGCGTCGGCCTGGAGACCGCGGGCGTCACGCTCGAGCGCGGCTACGTCAAGGTGTCGCCGACGATGGAGACGTCCGTGAAGGGCATCTACGCCATCGGCGACATGGCGGGCCCGCCGCTGCTCGCGCACAAGGCGATGGCCGAGGGCGTGGTGGCGGCGGAGGCCATCGCCGGCCAGCATCCCCGGCCCATCGACTACACGAACGTGCCGTCGTGCACGTACTGCCGGCCGCAGGTGGCCTCGATCGGCTTCAGCGAGGCGAAGGCCAGGGAGAACGGCCGCGAGGTGCAGGTGGGCAAGTTCCCGTTCACGGCCAGCGGCAAGGCCGTCGCGCTCGGCGAGACCGACGGCTTCGTCAAGGTGGTGGCCGACAAGGCCAGCGGCGAGATCCTCGGCGTGCACATCGTCGGCCCCGAGGCCACCGAGATCATCCACGAGTTCGCGGTGGGCCGCACGCTGGAGGCGACGCTCGAAGAGATCATGCACACGATCCACGCCCACCCGACGCTGTCGGAAGCCGCGCTCGAGGCCACGCTGGCCGCGCTGGGCCAGGCCATCCACATCTAGCACGGGACCGCGCGTGACCATCCCGACCGCCGCCACCTATCCGCTGTCGCCCGAGCAGGAGGCGCTGCGCGCGCGCGCCCGCGAGCTGGCCGACGGCAGATTCGCCGAGCGCGCCGCGCGCTGGGACGCGAGCGAGGAATATCCCTGGGACAACGTCAAGGACCTCGCGGCGGCGGGCTTCATGGGGATGACGATTCCCGCGGCGCACGGCGGCGGCGAGCGGCCGCTGCTCGACGTGGTGCTGGTCATCGAGGAGATCGCGCGCGCGTGCGGCATCAGCGGGCGCATCGTCGTCGAGGGCAACCTCGGCACCGTCGGCGCGCTGCTCGCCTACGGCACCGAGGCCCAGAAGCGCCGCTACTTCCCGTGGGTGCTGGACGGCGAGAAGCCGGCGATCGCCATCTCCGAGCCGGCCGCCGGCTCCGCCGCCACCGACATGACGACGGCGGCCGAGGAGACGCCGACCGGCTTCCGGCTCGACGGTCACAAGTGCTGGATCACGGGCGCGGGGACCTCGCGGCTCTACCTCGTCTACGCGCGGTTCGGCGCGCGCCCGGGCGCGGAGGGCATCGGCGGCGTCTTCGTGGAGCGCGACACACCGGGGTTTCGCATCGGCCGCCGCGAGCTCATGATGGGCCTGCGCGGCATCCCGGAGGGCGAGCTGCACTTCGAGAACTGTCAGATCCCGCGCGAGAACCTGCTCGTCGGCCCCGGCGACGGCTTCAAGAAGCTGATGAGCGCCTACAACGGCCAGCGCCTGGGCGCCGCCACCGTCGCGCTCGGCATCGCGCAGGGCGCCTACGAGCGCGCGCTGGCGTACGCGGCCGAGCGCAAGCAGTTCGGGCGGGCGATCGGCGAGTTCCAGGGCATCCGCTGGAAGCTGGCCGACATGGCGATCAAGCTCGACGCCGCGCGGCTGCTGATCCATCGCGCCGCCGTCCGCACCGGTCGCGGCTTTCCCGACGCGCTCGATGCCGCCAAGGCCAAGACGTTCGCCGCCGAGACGGCGCAGGAGATCACCAGCCAGGCGCTGCAGATCCACGGCGCCGCCGGCTACGGCCGCTCGCTGCCGCTCGAGCGCATGATGCGCGACGCGCGCATGTTCGCCATCGGCGGCGGCACGCTCGAGATGATGCGCAACCTGATCGCCGACCGCCTGCTGCCCACCCGCTCGGACTGGCGGAGCTAGGCTTCGACCTGCACCATCGGGTGCTTGACCTGGCCCCTGAGGGCCGGCCGTATCCTCCAGCCATGGCACGCGATGGCCTGCTCGTCGGGGAGCTCGCGAAGCGCACTGGCGTCACCCGCAAGGCGCTTCGAATATACGAGGCAGGCAACATCCTGGCTCCCGCGCGGCGCACTCGCGCCGGATATCGGGTGTATGACCCCGACGCGCCGGGTATCGTCGCATTCGTGAAACATGCGCAGAGCCTGGGGTTCCGGCTGGAAGAGATTCGGGAGATTGTCGCAATCCGTCGCTCCGGCCGCGTCCCGTGCCCTCACGTTAAAAGCATGGTCCATCAAAAGCTCGCCGACGTCGAGGCCCTGCGTCGTGGTCTACGGGCGGTCCTCCGTTCGTGGGGCTCCAGGCGCGATCCAAGCGCGGTCGTTTGCCCCCACATCGAGGCAGCCGGATCGACGAATCGAAAGGAGGTGAGCAAGCATGGACGGTAAGAAGATTTCCCTGTGCCCGTCGTGCGTCGCATGCCCGGAGGTCGAGATCACCGCCGACGAGGTGAGGATCGGTGAGGCTGGGAACCTCGCTGTGCTCAAAGCCGCGGAGTGGAACGTGCTCGTGGACCTCATCAAGTCGGGACAACTCACGAAGGTCTGACGACGAGGCGGGCCAGCCGTTCGCGGTTGGCTCGCCGCTCCTCCGGCGTTACGATCAGTGACGACGAAACACGTTCAGTACTGGAG
>QHRW01000030.1 GCA_003220265.1 Candidatus Rokuibacteriota bacterium
TCGTTCGAGATGGTGCTGATGTTCAGCTGGATCCACGGCATGGTGTTCGCGGCGCTCGGCGGCGTCGCGGCACGGCTGCTCGGCTACGTCGAGCGCCATCCGAGCGCGGGCTTCGGCGTGCTCCTGCTGTTCGTCATCTTCCAGTTCGGCTTCATCGCCGTGGCGACGGTCTTCGCCGAGCCGGTGCTCCGCGTGCTCTCGGCGTGGTCGATCCTCGTCGCCAACCTGCTGGCCGCCGCCGCGATGGCCGCCTTCCTGTGGCGGCGCCACCCCGCGCTGCGGGTGAGTCCCTGAGGCGTCCGCTGGCACCGCGTTTGCGTCCCTTCTCCGCCCCATGACGCCCGCGCGCGCCGCGGGCGAAAGGGAGGGGCAGATGGACGAGCACCAGACGAGGCAGCCCGCCGAGGCGATGGCCGTGTGGGGCGACGTGACGCAGCGGGCGCTGCGCGACATCGTGGACCTGGGCTCGCGCACGAGCCGGGAGACCGCGCGCCAGCTCACCGAGTGGCAGCAGACGAACGTGGATCTCGCGCGCGAGGCCCACGTGGCCATGCTGCGCTGGCTCACGATGTGGCCGGAAGCGTTCCGCGATCCCATCCGTTACTATCAGCGCGCGCTCGAAGAGTCGATCGAGGGCACCCAGCGGGTCTTCCAGGCCACGCGCCGCACCGCCGAGACCATGACGGAGTCTTGCCAGCGGCTGGAGCACGCCACCGAGGACACGACGCGCGCCCTCGGCGAGACGTTCCGCGAGGCCTCCTCGCGCATGCTGCACGCCGCCTGAGGCGCCGCTAGATCTGCGAGGGAGAGAGCCAGGCGCGTGGCAGCGCGGGCGGCTGCCACGCCGCCATGCGGTCCAGCAGCTCGCCCGCGCCGTCGGCGAAGAGCATGAGGGCGGCGTACTCGCGGCGCACGAAGCCCTCGGCGATCGCGTGGCCGAGCAGCCGGATCAGGTCGTCCCAGTAGCCGGCGACGTTGAGGGCGGCCACGGGCTTCTGATGGATGCCGAGCTGCGCCCACGTGAGGATCTCCAGCGTCTCCTCGAGCGTGCCGAGGCCGCCGGGCAGCGCGATGAAGCCATCGGCGAGGGCGGCCATCATCGCCTTGCGCTCGTGCATGCTCTCCACGAGGCGGAGCTCGGTGAGGCCGGTATGCGCGAGCTCGCGCGCGGCCAGCGGGCGCGGGATCACGCCGATGACCTCCACGCCCGCCGCGAGCGCCGCGTCGGCGAGCACGCCCATGATCCCCACGCCGCCGCCGCCGTACACGAGCCCGAGATGGCGGCGAGCCAGCTCGGCGGCGAGGTCCCGGGCCGCCTCCGCGTACTCGGGCCGGCCGCCGCCCGACGACCCGCAGAAGACGCAGACGCGGGTCACGGCGTGGCGGGGGTCAGCCAGGCCTCCGCGAACTCCGTGCTCAGCGCGCCGGTGTAGACCTCCTCCACCGGCCCTTCCAGGCGCAGCGACCAGTCGGCGCGCACGTCGATGACGAGATCGCCGCCCGGCATGCGCACGGTCAGCCGCCCGTGCTCGCACCGGCCGTTCCTCACGGACGCGGCGGCGGCGGCGCACGACGACGAGCCGGAGGCCAGCGTGTAGCCGGCGCCGCGCTCCCAGATGAGGATGTCGAGCGTGCGCTTGTCGGTCACGCGCACGAACTGCACGTTGGTGCGCTGCGGGAAGGCCGGATGGCGCTCGATGAGCGGCCCCACGCGCTTGGCCGCGTCCGTGTCGAGGCGGTCGACGAAGACGATGCAGTGCGGGTTGCCGATCGACACGGCGGTGGCGCTGACGGTGGAGCCGTCGGCGAGCTGCAGGGGGACGGCGACCACGTCGCCGTCGGGGCCGGTCATGGGGATCTCGGGCGCCCGGAAGGTGGCGCGGCCCATCTCCACCGTGACGACGCTGACGCGGCCGCTGCGCGTGCGGCACACGCACTCCACCAGGCCGCCCTTGGTGTCCACCGTGAAGCGGTCCTGCTTGGCGTGCCCGTGGTCGCGCAGCCACTTGGCGAAGATCCGGAGGCCGTTGCCCGACTTCTCGGCCTCGCTGCCGTCGGGGTTGAAGATGCGCAAGCCAAAATCTGCGCGGGTGGTCTCCACCCGCATCAGGATCCCGTCCGATCCGATTCCCCAGTTCCGATCACAGATCCGGACGATCGAGGCTTCGGACAGATCGAACGGCAGGTCCTGCCGGCTCATCACGATGTAGTCGTTGCCGAGCCCGTGGCCCTTGGCGAACGGGATCGGAGTCACGGCGTCCCGCTCAGCGCTGCGAGATCGGCACGTAGGTCGCGCGCGTGGGGCCCGTGTACTCGCCGCGCGGCCGGATCAATCGGTTGTTGCCGTGCTGCTCCAGCACGTGCGCCGCCCAGCCGGCCACCCGACTCATCGCGAAGATGGGCGTGAACTGGTCGGTGGCGATGCCCATGGCGGCGTAGCCGGCGCCCGAGAAGAGGTCGACGTTGGGATAGATGTGCTTCTCCTCGGTGACCACGCGCGCGACGGTGTTGAGGATCTGCACCTTGCTCTCGTCGCCCACCTGGCGGCCGAGCTCGGTGGCCAGCCGCCGCAGGTGCTTGGCCCGCGGGTCCTCCACGCGATAGACGCGGTGGCCGAAGCCCATCAGGCGCATCTTGTCGGCGATGGCCTTGCGGATCCACGCCTCGGCCTTCGCGGGGTCCTTGATCTTGTCCACCATCAGCATCACCTGCTCGTTGGCGCCGCCGTGCAGCGGGCCCTTGAGCGCGCCGATGGCGGAGGTGATGGCCGAGTGCATGTCCGACAGCGTGGCGGCGGTGACGCGCGCGGCGAAGGTGGAGGCGTTGAACTCGTGGTCGGCGTGCAGGATGAGCGCGACGTCGAACGTCTTCACCGCGAGATCGGTCGGCTTCTTGCCCGACATCATGTAGAGGAAGTTGGCCGACAGGCTCAGCTTGGGATTGGGCGCCAGCGGCGCCTTGCCGCGCCGGATGCGCTCCCAGGCCGCCACCAGCGTCGGCATCTGCGCGGTGAGCCGCATCGCCTTGCGCACCGAGGCCTCGCGCGAGTTGTCGGCGGCGTCGGGATCCCACGCCGAGAGCGCAGACACGCCGGTGCGCAGGACCTCCATCGGCGTCGTCTTCTTCGGCAGCGCGTGGAGTATCGTGATCAGCTTGGGCGGGAGCTTGCGGTTGGTGCTGGCGGACAGCGCCTTGTAGAAGGTCTCGTACTCTTTCTTCGAGGGCAGCACGCCGTGCCACAGGAGGTAGACGACCTCCTCGAACGTCGAGTGCGCCGCGAGGTCGTCCACGTCGTAGCCGCGATAGATGAGCCGTCCCTCACGACCGTCGATGTAGCAGATGTCCGTCGTCGAGACGACGACGTCTTCGAGGCCGGCTTTGCCTACGGTGCTCATGGCGCTCCCTCGCAGACTTGGGGTGAGAACGCCTCGCTTGTATCACAGTCGGCCCCACGCTTCAACGCCGCCACCCCGCCATCGATGGAACAATGGGCCGCGTGCGCGACGTGGTCGACTTCTACGATCGCCATCCGATCAGCGAGGCGCAGGTGCTGGCCGCCCTCGCCCGCCGCGGCCGCGCCCGCGCGCCCCTCACGGCCGACGACCTGTTCGCATTCGACCAGGACCACTACGGCGGCCTGGCCGCCGTGGATACGCTCGCCCGGCTGGCGGGCGTTGGGGCCTCGACGCGCGTTCTCGATCTCTGCGCGGGGCTTGGCGGGCCCGCCCGCTTCCTGGCAAGTCGCCGCAGCTGTCAGGTCGTGGCGCTCGAGCTCAATGCGGGCCGCGCGGCGGGGACGGCGCGACTCACCGCGATGGTCGGCCTGCAGCATCGCGTGCGCGTCGTGCGCGGCGACGCCACCCGGCTGCCGTTCCGCGGCGGCCGCTTCGACGCCTGCCTGAGCCAGGAAGCGCTGCTGCACATCGACGACAAGGGGGCCGTGCTGCGCGAGGCGCGCCGCGTGCTGACCCCCGGCGGCCGGCTGGCCTTCACCGACTGGGTCGCGCGGCCCGCCCTCGGCGACGGCGAGCGCCGGCGCCTGCGCGAGTGGATGGCCGCCACCACGCTGCAGACGCTCGACGCCTATCGCGCGCTGCTGGGCGCGGCCGGCTTCGGCGCCGTCGGCGTCGAGGACCTCGCCGACGAGTGGCGCGCCGTGCTGCGCGCACGGCTCGAGATGTTCCGCGCGATGCGCGAGGACACGGTGGCGCGCCTGGGCGAGGCGCGTTACGCCGAATACGACCAGCTCTACGCGTTCTTCGTCGGCCTGGTCGAGGCCGGCAAGCTCGGCGGCGGCCGCTTCAGCGCAACGGCGATGTAGAGCTCGCCGTCAGCGGAGCGAGCACCTCGAAGTCGGCCGCGCTCGTCGCGCTGCCCTCGATCGTCGTGACGGTGATCGGTCCGGTGGTGGCGGTGCCCGGCACGATGGCGAGGACCTGGCTGGCGTTGCCGGAGAGCACCGTGCCGGCGGCGGAGCCGAAGCGCACCGCGGTCGCCTCGTTGAGGGCGTTACCGTTGATGGTGACGGTGGTGCCCGCCTCGCCGGCCGTCGGCGTGAAGTCCGTCACGGTCGGCAGCACGCGGAAGTTCCCCCCCGACGTCACGGTCCCCGCCTCGTTGGTGATGGTGATCCGGCCCGTCGTGGCCCCCATCGGCACCGCCGCGCGCAGCGACGTGGTCACGCTCGCGTTCGGCCGGCTCGTCTCCGCGGGGACCCCGTTGAACTTCACGATGCTGGTGTCGGTCAGGCTGGTCCCGCCGAGCAGGACCGACGTCCCCGCGGGACCGCCCAGCGGGGTGAACGACGTCAGCGTCGGCGTCCGGATGACCGTGAAGCGGGTGGACGAGTTGCCGAGGCCGTCCCTCGTCGTGACGGTGACAAACCCGGTGGTCGCCCCGTCCGGGACCAGCACGACCAGCGCGGTGAGCGACACCGACGTGGGCGCCGTCGGCATGCTGTCGCCGAAGCGGACGGTGGGCGCGCTGCCGAAACCGCTGCCGTTGATCGTCACCGCGGTGCCGAGGGGTCCCGTGACCGGCGTGAAGTCCGTGATCCGCGGTGTCACGCGGAAGGGACTCGCGCTCAGCACACTGCTCGCGGGGTTCGTGATGCCGATCGACCCGCTGGTGGCCAGCAGCGGCACCCTGGCGCGAATCCGGCTGGACAGCACGCGCGTGAAGCTCGCGTTGACGCCGTTGAACGTCACCTCGGTCGCGCTGCCGACGGCCTGGCCGTCGATCGTCACGTCGGTGCCCGTCGGCGCCGCCGCCGGCGTGAACGCGTTGATCGTCGGCGGGCGAATGACCTCGAACACGCTCGGGCTCGACGCGGTGCCGGCGCCGGTCCTCACGGTGATGAGATTCGTGGTGGCGTCGGATGGCACGGTGATCACCACCTGGGTGTCGCTCGACGTCACCACCGTGGCCGAGACCGAGCCGATGCGCACTTCCTGTGGATCGGTGAGCGTCGTCCCCGTGATCGTCACGGTGTCGCCGATGAAGCCGCTCGACGGGGAGACGCTGGTGATCGCGGGCAGCACCCTGAACACCGCCGAGCTGTTGGCCGAGCCCGCGGCGTTCGTGACGCTCACCCGTCCGGTGGTCGCGCCGAACGGCACGGTCACGCGCAACGCGCTGTTGGACAGCACGGTCCGGCGATCCACCGGGGCGCCGTTGAAGGTCACGGCGGTGGCGCTGGCCAGGTTCGTGCCGCCGAGCGTGACGAACGCGCCGACCGCCGCGGCGCCCGGCGACAGCGAGGTGAGCGTCGGCGGGCGGATCACCAGGAAGTCGGCCGGGCTCACCGATTGCCCGTCGGGAGTGACGACGGTAATGCGGCCGGTCATCGCCGTCACCGGCACCGTCGCCACGACCTCGCCGGCGCTGATCGGCGTGAAGACAACAGCGGGGACGCTGCCGAAGCGGACGGCGATGGTCCCGGTCAGCGTCGTGCCCGTGATCGAGACGTTCGCGCCGGGCACGCCGCGCGGCGGCGAGAATCCCGTCACGCGCGGGGCCACGTGAAAGACCGCGGTGCTCGAGGTGTTCCCCGCCGGGTTGGTCACGCCGATCGGACCCGTCGTCGCCCCGCCCGGCACGACGCTGCGGATCGAGGTCGGCGAGAGGATGGTGGGAGGTCCGGCGCTCACGCCGTTGAAGCTCACGTCGGTGGCCGCGGCGAACTGGTCGCCGTTGATGGTCACCTTGGCGCCCTCGGGGCCGGCGGTGGGCGTGAAGTTGCTGATCGTCGGCGGGCGGACCACGATGAGGTCGGTCCTGGCCGTGGCAGTCCCGCCCGCGTTGGTCACCGAGATCCGTCCGCTTCGCGCGGTGCGGGGCACCGTGAAGACGAGCTCCGTGTCGCTCGACGACAGCACCGCCGCGGGCGTCGGCCCGATCTTGACGGTCGCCCCCGCCAGCGTCGTGCCCGTCACGGTGA
The DNA here is from genome assembly GCA_003220265.1 of Candidatus Rokuibacteriota bacterium. Lineage (GTDB taxonomy): Bacteria > Methylomirabilota > Methylomirabilia > Rokubacteriales > CSP1-6 > AR5. Next base: position 6,440 of record QHRW01000030.1, read on the forward strand.
CGCTGTCGTCCACCAGCGCCACCGGCGGCGCGAACGCTGCGATCGCCGGCGTCACGCGAAACACGGTCGTGCTGGAGACGTTGCCTCCGACGAACACGAAGGTGATCCGCCCCGTGGTGGCGCCGCTCGGCACCGTCGTGCGCAGCGTCGCGGGCGGCAGCAGGCTGAAGGTCGAGACGTTGACGCCGTCGAAGAAGCGGACCTCCTTCACGGCGGGCAGGCTGGCGCCGGTGATCGTGACCGGCGTGCCGACGGGGCCCATCGCCGGGGTGAAGGAGGTCAGCGCCACCGCGAACGCCGTGCGGGCGGCGGCCACGCGCGTGTTGTTGCTGGTGTTGCCCTCCGGCACCACGTGATCGACGTCCGCGAACGCGCCGACGAAGTAGCTGCCCGGCACGAGATCGGGCGGAATGTTCACCGTGGTCGAGGCCGACGAGGTGCCGCTGCCGGCGAGACGGTCGATCGTGCGACTGCCGATGCGCAGGTCGACGGCGGGATCCACGGTGGCGTCGGTGGAGAGAAAGATGCCCACCGTGAAGCCGGTGCTCACCTGGCCTGTCGTCAGGTTCCGGATCGTGGTGTTGACCGCCAGCGTGCCACCGATCGTGCCCGTCGCCGGCGCGGTCACGGCGCTGACCACGAGATCGGGCTTGACGATGGTGAGCCGGACGCTGCGGAGGTTATTGTCTTCGTTGTCTTCGACGACCTCATCCCGGTCGTCGACGAACGCGACGAGGAAGGTCGATCCAGCCGAGGCGTTGTTCGGAATCGTCACGGCCGTGGAGATCGCCTTCGACATGGCGGCCGGCAGTACATCGATGGTACGGAAGCCGATCAGCGAGCCGCCGATGGCTGACGAATTCGAGGAGGAAAGATAAAACCCAACGCGGAACGATGCGGCCGCAGTGCCGCCCGCATTGCGCACGATGCTCGACACCTGCAGCGTCTGGCCCGGCGCCGCCTGGGCGGCCGCCGTGAGCGCGGTGAGCACGAGATCGGCGGCGGGCGCGGCGGGCGCGAGGGCCTGCAAGGCGTCGAGCGCCAGGCGCCGCGTCCGGACCTCGCAGGCTCCCGCCGCGCACTGCCACCAGGCGACGATCACGCCGCCGGCGCCGTCCGCGACCAGGGCGACGCGCGAGTCGAGCGGCGCCTCGCCCACCGTGAGGGAGGCGGACCCGCCGAGCGCCTGGACGTGCACGTCGCTCGCGCCCGCGCACGTGGGTGTCGGGCAGTGCTGCCAGGCGGCGACCACGCCGTCGCCGACGGCGACGATGCGCGCCCCGAACGCCGGCAGCGTACCGAGCGGACGTCCGCCGTCGGACCACTCGCGTGCGCCGTCGGCGCCCAGGCGCTGAACGCGCGTCACGCAATCCTGGGGACATCCGTCGCTGGCGTCGCGCGCGTCCTGCCAGGCGACGGCCGTCCGGCCCAGTGCATCGACGGCGATCTGGACGTCGGCGGCGGCCAGCGCGCCATCGGTCGCCGGCGCGCCGTCCGCCCACGCCGTCCCGGCCGCGGCATCGACGTGCTGGGCTCGCACGCCGGCGCCGTCGCGCTCCGTCCACGCGAGCACGACACCACCCGCGAGTCCCTCGGCCATGACGAGCGCGCCGGGTGTCGTGGCGCTCGCCACGGTCACGACCGCGCCGCGCTCCACGCCGTCGGGCCCGAGGCGATGCAGCTCGATCGGGCCGCCCACCGTCGTGAAGGCCGCGCGAATGCCGCCCGCGTCGTCGCCGGCCATCGCCAGACTTTCCCCGACGGCCACGCCCGCCGCGGCGAGGCGGCGCCCGCCGTCGCTCCACGTCGCCACGCCGGCCGAATCCAGATGCTGGACCACGATGCCGCAGCACGCCGGGCTCGTCTCCTCCCACGCCAGGTACGCACCACCGAGACCGTCGGCGACGATGCCGAACGACGGCCCGACTCCCGCCTGCGCGCCCGCGCTGGACCACAGCGCTGTGCCGTCGCCGCTCAGGCGCAGGGCCTGGACACGGCCGTCGGTGTCGAGCCGGCCGACCAGCAGACCGCCGGCGCCGTCGACCGCCAGACGTGGCGCGCTCGAGGACGCGCCGAGCCGGACCCCTGGCGCCGGCCAGCGCCTGGCGCCGGCGACATCGACACGCTGGACCGTCACGATGCCGCCGGCGTCCCGCCAGGCGACGAACGCGCCGCCGCCGCCGTCGGCGACCAGCGCCGGCGCGTCAGGGCGTGAGTCGGTGCCGCCTGGAGCCCCGGACGGCGAGACGCCCGGGATGAGAAGGAGGCCGCAGACCAGTAGGGCGAGACCGCAGAGGCGGCCTCGGAGGGCACGCTTCACCACCGGCACATCGCGGTCCATCAACTGCGCACCTCTTCGGGCGGAGTGGAGACTTCACGACGGGCCGAGCGTCACGGGGCCGGCCGCGCCGGCCCCGTGTGTTGTGATGGCGTCGAACGCTACTTGACGGTGTCGCCGAAGGTCTTGGCGGCGCCGCTGAACGTCTTGGCGTCGAACTTCTTGGGATCGTCGAGCGTACCGAACATCTTGTCGAGCGCGTCGCCGGCCGCCTTGTCGGCCTTCTGGCCGGGCGACTTCGAGTACGCGCTGTAGAGCCGGTCCATCGCCATCGCGCCCTGCTCGGCGGCGCGCGGCCCGACGGCGCCCAGGGCGTCACCGGACGCGGCGAGGTCGCCGAGGAGCTTCTTGGTCGCGGCCGCATCGAAGTCGCGCGCGGCCACCTTGGCCGCCTGCCCGTTCATGGCGGTCGCCAGGCTCTTGGAGGTGGCCGCGATCTTCGCCTTGTCGCCCTTGGAGACGGCGTCGGTCAGCGTGGCGACGTCGGTTTCGACCGACTTCTGGACCGCGGGGTCCACCACGCCGAACAGCACCTTCACCACGGCGCCATGGCCCTGCACCTTGGACAGCGCGTCCGTGACGAGTGGGCCGCTGGCGTTGGCGCGGTCGCCGAGCTGCTTGGCGGCCTCGCGCAGCGAGATCACCTGGCCCGTGGCCCACGCCTTGGTCGGCGCGAACGGGCCCTTGTCCCGCCAGTGCGGCGGCATCTGGGCGCTGAACGTGTCGAGCTCGAAGGCCAGCAGGTCGGGGTGGCCGGCCGCCACCATCTCGTGGTCGATGGCGAGGTGGCACGACACGCATTTTTCGCCGCGCAGCAGCATGCTCTTGGTGTCGTACATGCCGACCGCCACCGACTTCTCGTGCGTCCAGCCCTTCTCGGCGTGCGGCTCCAGCCACTTCTCGGCGGGGCCGTGGCAGCCGTCGCAGTGCACACCCTCGCTGATGTCGAACTTCGGCCCGCGCAGCTCGGGCTTCACGTCCACCGCGTGGCAGACCAGGCACTTGCTGGACGTCTCCGCCTTGGCGATCTTGAGGTTCTGGGCGATCTTCGACGGGCTCACGCCGGACTTCAGCTTCTCGTTGGTGAGCGTGGCGTAGGCCTTGGCGTGCTTGTCCTTCTGCTGCCAGACGATGTTCTCGTTCAGCTTGGGGAAGTCCGCCTTGGGCTTGGTGCTGCCGTGGCAGCTGGAGCTGCCGCAGGAGGCCGCCCCCGTGTACTTGTAATTCGCCTGCGCGTGGACGAGATCCGGGACCAGCGGGGCGGACGTCGGGGCCTTGCCGCCGATGACGGCGGCGAGGATGAAGATGGCCACGACGGCCCCCCAGGCGACACGATGAGACATGGTCTTCCTCCTGTGCGAACTGGTGACATGGGGGCCCCGAAACGGCCCCCATTCCCCCCAACGTTCGTCGCGCCCCGGCTAGGCCGTGGCGCTCCTCTAATACCGGTTCATCGCGGACGGCGCAGGCGCGGCCCGCCCTCGGGCTCGGTGGCCGGCTGCTCGCGCCGGGGCGCGCTCGGGGCGCGCGGCGCGCCCGGCGGCTCGTCGCTCACCGTGTAGAGCTGCCCGTCGCGCAGGTAGAGCCGCTGCTGCTCGGCCAGTGTGAGCGGGCGTGAGCCGACCCGGTTGAAGACGGCGATCTGGTGGCCGCTCTCGTCCACCGCGCGGTCGCGGTCGATGCCCTTGGAGACGGCCAGCGCGGGACCGCCGGTGTGCGCGGTGGCGATCAGACGCGGCTGCGGCCGCGGGCTGAAGCCGAGATAGGTCGGCGTGTCCTCCGGCGAGGTGAGCTGGAGCACGCGCAGGCCGTTCTTACCGTCGGCCACGTACGCGAAGAGGCTCGCGTTCGTCATCCCCACCTTGACGTCTCGGGTGTCGTTGAGCGCACCGCCCGCATCATACATTTGATCCAGCACCGGCGCTTCCGGTCGTTCCACGTCCACGATGGCCAGGCCCTTGGGTCCCGCCGCCACGTACGCGTACGTGCGCGCGACGTAGACGCCGTGCGCGTCCGGAATCCTCAGCGCCGCGCTCGGCACCGCGCGCGGCTTGGTGGGATCGGTGACGTCCACGACCTTCAGGCCCTCGGCGTCGGTGACGAAGGCGTAGCGGAACTGCACGGCCACCGCGCGCGGATTCACGACGGCGGGCGCTCCGACGCTGGCGATGAGCCGCGGCTTGAGCGGGTCCTCGACGCTGAGGACGAAGAGGCCCTTGGGCCCCACCACGTACGCGTAGTGGCCGGCGATCGTGAGGTTCACGGCGCCGGTCAGCAGCCCGTCGGGATTGAAGGTGGCGGCGCGCTCCAGGAAGTTGTTGGTCGGATCGCCGTCGAGCAGCGTGGCCACGCCGGGCCGGTTGGGGCTGTCGAGCGGGTTGCCGATGACGATGAAGCCTTCCTCGCGGTCCGTCCCGTAGAGGAACCCGTAGAAGAGGGGGATCTTCTGCTCCTCGTTCTCCGGGAACTGCCGTCGCGTGGGATCGACGGCCAGCGTGGACGGCGAGGCGATGGCCGTCGCGTACCTGGACTTGACGTAGAACTTCTGGCCCAGCGGGGAGACGGGCGCCGTCACGATGCGCTCGGAGAAGCCCTTCTGGTCGATCTGCGCCACGTCGTAGACGCGGTAGCCGCCGCGCCCGTTGGCCGTGTAGAGATACTCGCCGCGGACCTGGATCGACTGCACCTCGTCCCGGCCGAAGATGTCCATGATGTCGCGGCCGCGGTGATGCTCGACCTCGTGCAGCACGCCCTTGCGGCCCTTGTGCTTCTCGAACTCCGACGGGAAGGCCACCTGGTGCAGCGTGCTGCCGATGACGGCCTGCGGCTCCTCGCGCTCGGTGACGACGACGGCGCGCAGGCCCTTGCTGCCGGCCGCCACCCACGCGTAGCGCCCGATGAAGTTGTAGAAGTTGGTGCCCTGCATCAGCACCGAGGCCATCCAGGCGTTGTTGTCGTTGCTCTTCGACACGTGGCAGTCGGCGCAGTACTTGGTCTCGGTGGCCCGCACCGTGTGGGGCGCGAACGTGCTGAAGGAGTGGCCGCTGAGGCCCTCGGCCGAGACCGTCTGCTGCTGGGAGTACACCCACTCGCGCGTGCCGTTCTGCGAGCCCACCAGCACCGCGCACGTCGAGCGCGCCGGCGAGATGCGCTTGCCCGCGGTGGTGCCGTCCTGCGCCAGCATGAACACGTCGTCGCGGATCGTCTGGAAGTTGTACGGCGTCCAGTTGCGCAGCGCCGTGCCCTCGTTGTGGAGCAGCGGCTTCTTCTCGTTGGCCTTCATGGGCAGGTGGCAGCCGAAGCACGACGTCACCCACGAGGTGTGGCAGGAGAAGCACGTCATGCGGCTGTCGGCGTGCGCGAGCTGCTTGTCGTCCGCCGGCGCGTCGCCCCAGGTGGTGCCGTCGCGCCGGACCGTCTTGGACAGCCGCGAGCGCTCGGCGCGCTTGGGGTTCTTGGCCGCCCACGCCGAGCCGGGCGTGATCGTGTCGAGGACCTGCACGACCTCCCACTCGAGGTCCTTGGTGACCGTCGAGCGCTGGACCAGCGTGTCGCCGCGCCACTGGAAGCGGCGGGGCCCGAACGGCGTGCCGAGCAGCGACATGTCGGTGCCGCCGGCCGGGGCCGCCGGCCCCGACGTCTTCAGCGTGGCCTTGGCGTTGATGGTGCCGTGGCAGTCCACGCAGCTGATCTCGATGGCCGCGCGCGTCTCGCCGTAGAGCTTGCCGTTGCCGTGGCTGTCCTGCGAGAAGTGGCAGTCCGAGCAGTGCATGCCCTTCTCGAGGTGGATGTCCTTGAGGTGCACGGCCTTCTTGAAGCGATCGGGATCCTCGGCGTCCACGACCTTGTTGTCGGCGTCCAGCATGTGGCCCTTGCGGTCCGTCTTGTACACGTTGCGGAAGACCCAGCCGTGGCCGTGGTGATCCGCGAACTGCATGCGCTTGAGCTTGGGGTTCAGATCGGTCACGTTCGCCAGGAACGTGGGGTCCGACCACTTGCCGCGCAGCGCCGCCCCCTCGGGGTTGGCGCGCTGGATGGCGTCCACCTGCGCGGGGGTGAGCTTGCGCTCCTTCTCGGGGTACATCAGGTGGCCGTCGCTCTCGTTGTCCCACCAGATGTTGCCGAGGAAGCTGTTGGTGACCGTGGTGCCCGGGTGGTGGTGACACACCACGCACTGGCTCGACGGGATCGAGTTCGTGAACGTGTGCCGCACGGGATGGCCCGACTCGTTGCGCGGGATCGTCGGGTCCACGGTCTGGCTGCGGCCGAGGTTGCCGAACTGCGCGTAGTCGGCCGAGTGCACGGGCGAGCGGTCGTTGGCGTAGATGACGTGGCAGCCCGAGCAGCCGCTCGAGCGGAACTCGCCGGCGACGTGGTTGGGCCCCAGCAGCGAGAGCGCGGGGTCGAACAGCCGCGTCTTCTGGAGGTTCAGCCACACGGGGTCGATGCGGTTGAGCGTGCCGAGGCCGCGCGGGCTCAGGCGGTTGAGCGGCCGCCCCGGCGGCTCCTCGAGATTGGGCAGGCCGATCTCGATCTGCTTTTCCTGCCCGCGCTCGAAGATGCGCAGGACGTTGCCGGGCTGCCCCACCTCGAAGCGCGGCAGCGGGTCGAGGAAGGCCAGAATCCCTTTCTTCGCGATCTCCTCCGGTGTCGGCGGCGGGTTGGTGATCAGCCGCTGCGGCACGCCGTCGGGGCCGTAGCTCTCGCCGAAGCGTGGGCGCTTGAAGGGCACCTGGCCGTTGTTGTAGAGCGCGGCGGCCCACAGCATGGGGCCGGTCTTCATCATGCTCTTCTCGACCTGGGTGACCTGGTCGGGGTGACAGCCGCCGGCGCCGCAGGTCTTGCGGGCCACGCGCAGGTCGCCGGGGTTGACGAACTGGACGTAGTCGAAGCTCTCCAGCAGCAAGCCCGTGTAGGACAGCTCCGGATTGGCGGCCGTCTTCCAGAGCTCGCGATCGCGCGGCACCGGGTGGGCCTGCTTCTTGGCGGCATCGTAGGCCGGCGAGCCCTGGGTCGCACCCTCGGGCGCTCGCACGTCGTTGTTGCCCGTGTGGCAGTCGACGCAGCCGAGCTTCACCGCCGTCGAGGTGTGCATGCTCTGCGAGTCGGTCTTGGCGTGGCAGGTCATGCAGCCCGCGCTCTTCTTGTCCGCGTCGGCCTGGCTCTGACGCCGCAGCGGCGACTCCGGCAGCTCGGGCGCGGCGGGCTTCTCCGGCTGCGCCTCGGCCGGCTTTTCTTCCTCGGCCGGGCCCCGGCGAATCCGCTGCGCGAGCTGCAGCGCGCCGCCGGCCTCGCCGGCCGCGGCCGGCGACAGGGCCGGCACGTGGCCGCCCCCGCCCAGGCGGCCGCCGAGCGGCGTGAGCGCCGCGAGCAGCAGCGCAATCACGAGCGCCGCGACGGCTCCGCCCCGCCACCCCGATCGTCTGACGACAGCGCTCATCGTTGCGCCTCCCTCATCCGGACGAGACCGTGTGGGCCGAACCAGAAATCGCCGCCATCGAAACCGGGGAGCTCCGGCCCGCCGGGCGCCGCCGCCAGGTCAGGCAGCGCCGCCGGCGCCAGGGCCTGTGGAAGAGTACCCTCGGCCGGCGCGAGGTGGGTGTGCATGGCCCCGGCGTCGAGCGGCGCGTTCGCCACCGCCTTGCGACCGAGCACCGCCGCCACGCCGTCGCGCCAGTCGCCGGTGTCGACCGACGTCGTGTCCCGCCGCTCGAGCGTCGAGCCCCCGTCGCGGCGCGCGCCCGCCGGCGGCGGCGACCCGGCGCGCGGCGCGGTCACCGGCGCGGCCGCGTTCACCGCGACGCCCGCGCCGGCGGCGACCGGCCCGGCGCCGGCGCGCGGGGCGCCGGTCAGGTTCGCGGAGACGCCGTCACGCGGCGCTGCATCGCGCCCGGCCACCAGCGCCACGGCGCAGAGGCCCACCAGGACGCACGCCATCGAGAGCGCCGTCCGGGTGAAGCGCCGACCCGCCGATTCCGCCGCCGCCCCGCTCACGCGCTCCGCCTCAGTACGTGAAGGTGAACGAGACGAAGCCCGAGTAGAGGATGATGTTGCGGGAGTTCGACGTCTTCTCCAGGCCGTTGGGCCCGAAGTTGAACTTCTCCTTCTGGTAGATGTCCTTCAAGCCGTCGCCGCCGATGAGGGTGGCGCCGCCGATGTTGATGATCATGTTGTCGATGAGGAGCGGGCGCCAGCGGATGCCCGCGCTGAGGTCCCAGCCCAGGTCGGAACGGATCTTGTCCTGGAAGAGCACGGTCTGCAGCGCCTCGGGCTTGTGGAAGCGCAGCTTGTTGGCTTCCAGCAGCAGCCGCACCTTGGGCGTCAGCTCGAGCTCGGCGCCGAGGCCGAAGACGAAGATGCCGGGGTTCACGTAGTTCGGCTGGCCCTCGATCTTGCTGGAGCGCAGCGCCGGCAGCAGGCTGTTGCGGCCCTTGAGCTCCAGGCTCGAAGTGGGCAGCGGGATGCCCTGGCGCACGTAGTAGCTGAAGCCACCGCCGGCGAAGTTCGGGTTGTCGAGGATCGAGTCGAAGCCACGGCCGCGGCCGTCGAGCGGCTTGCCGTCACCCGAGGCCCAGAAGAACGTCGCCTTGGGCCGGAACCAGTCGAAGTCCATCGACAGCTCGAGGGCCGCCATGTCGGCGTTGATGTCCAGCGGCCGGCCGGCCAGGTTGTTGAAGGTGTCGCGGCCGAGCACGTGGTAGTAGGCGTGGTTCACGTTGAGCGGCCCGATGTGGCCGTCACCCGTCCACCCGAGATAGACGGTGTCGAGCGTGTGCACCTGGGGATTGGCCTCGGTGAACACGATGCCGGTCACGGCCGGCCGCGTGACGAAGCCGTTCTCGTCGGTGTGCGAGCCGCCGGAGTCGTGCAGATAGTGCGCGCTGAACTGGAGCGTATAGCCCGGCACCAGGAAGTCCTGGTAGAAATAGTTGAGGATGGCGATGTGCTGGCCGCGCGTGTCGCCCAGGCGGTTCAGCCCGCTGTTGGTGTCCTTCTCGAACGGCCGGAAGTAGAGCGCGTTGAACTGCTGGCGGTTCGAGCCGAGGTTGCCGAACAGCCGCACGCCGAGGTTCTCGTCGCTGAAGATGAACCCGCGGAAGTCGCTGACGAACTGCTGGATGCCCGCCCGCACGGAGGCGAAGTCGTAGTTGGGCGTGAGATCGCCCAGGTGGTACTCGACGAACAGCTCCTGCAGCGTCACGTGGTCCTCGTTGCGGGCGATGCCCTCCCGCACGTCGGCGTTGACCACGCCGCGCTCCCGGGCCTGCAGGAAGTTGAAGTTGAAGACGCCGGTGGCGCGGAACTCCCAGTCGCGCGGCTTGAAGGCCGTGTCGCCCTTGAAGATGCTGAGCGACAGGATGAAATTCTGGTTGAGGAAAAACTGCTCGGGGTTGCCGAAGTTGTCGGCGCTGTCGGGACGCGCCGAGCTGGCCCCGCTGCCGATGGGGATCCGACGCGCCTCGAACAGCGTGTCCGAGATGGCCGAGAGGTTCATGAAGACGTTCTGCCCGTAGATCGGGAAGTCGCCTTTCAGGATGTTCTGGTTGTACGGATCCCACCAGCGTCCGGGCTTGAACGGCGCGTCGGAGAGCGGCCGCTCGTAGCGATTCCAGTCGGGCAGGCCGAGGCGCCAGCGGTCGGGGATCGGGACGTAATCCGGACTCGTCTCCGTCGGGCGGGGATGGCCGATGGACGGACCGACGTATCCGGGCGGCCGCTCCGCCTTCGGCTCCTCCTGGGCGGAGCCGACGCCCGGATGCAGCGCCAAAACAAACGCGATGACGACGATGATCGTCCGTTTGGGCATCGAGGTCGTGCGAGGGGCGGTCAACGCCCCCTCGGCGCGGGCGCATCGTATCGCTGCTGCGGCCCGTTTGTCAAAAACACTCTGCGACGGTGTCGGCCCGCGGACGGAACTGACAGTCCTGGACGGACCTTGACACCGTCCGCCGCCGCCCGTATCGTCCCGGAGTCGCGTCCCCGCCGATCCCGGCGGCCCGCGCGGCGGAAAACATGAGCGGCGGTTCCCCGATCATCACGGAACTGAGGGCGATCCAGCACACGCACGGGTTCGTGCCCGTGGCGGCGCTGCGGGGTCTCTCCGAGCGCACGGGTACGCCGCTCTATCAGCTCTACGGTGTCGTCAGCTCGTTCCCGCACTTCCGCACCGCGCCGCCGCCGCCCGTCGACGTGCGCGTGTGCGACGACATGTCCTGTCATCGCCGCGGCGCCGCCGCGCTGCTGACGGCCGTCGAGCAGCACGTCGCGCAGTCGGGCCCGGCCGGCACCGTCGTGAAGCCGGTCTCGTGCCTGGGCCGCTGCGATCGCGCGCCCGCGTGCGTGGTCAACGACACGATCCTGTCGGGCATGACGCTGGAGACCCTGGTCGACCACATCACCGCCGCGGCCGCCGGCACGCCGCCGGCGCACGAGCGCGTGACGCCGGTGGGCGGCCAGCTCATGACGGATCCCTACACGGACGCGGGCCAGCGCTACGGCGCCGCGCGGCGGCTCGCCGCCGACAAGGACGCGCTCGGCGTGATCGCCGCGCTCAAGGCGAGCAACCTGCGCGGCATGGGCGGCGCCGGCTTCCCGACCGGCCTCAAGTGGGAGATCGTGCGCAACACGGCCGGCAGCGACAAGTACATCGTCTGCAACGGCGACGAGAGCGAGCCGGGCACGATCAAGGACCGCTTCATCCTGGAGAACGCGCCCCACCTGCTGGTGGAGGGCATGCTGCTGGCCGGGCTCGTCACCGGCGCCCGCGAGGGCATCGTCTACATCCGCCACGAGTACGAGGCGCAGATCGAGATCGTCGAGCACGAGATCGCGCGGGCCAAGAAGCTGGGGGCCGTCGGCCGCGACGTCTTCGGCTCCGGGCTGACCTTCGATCTGGAGGTCTTCGTGAGCCCGGGCGGCTACATCTGCGGCGAGGAGTCGGCGCTGCTGGAGGCCATCGAGGGTAAGCGGGCGGAGCCGCGCAACAAGCCGCCCTTCCCCGGCACTCACGGGCTCTGGAACAAGCCGACGGTCATCAACAACGTCGAGACGTTCGTGATGGTGCCCGCCATCCTCATGAAGGGCGCCGAGTGGTTCAAGGCCCAGGGCAAGACGGCGGCCGGGCCCGGGCTCAAGTTCGTCGGGATCAGCGGCGACGTGGTCCGCCCCGGCGTCTACGAGATCCCCATGGGCACGCCGGCGCGCGACGTCATCTTCGGCAAGGGCGGCGGCATCGCGGGCGGCCGGCCCTTCAAGGCGTGGGCGCCGTCGGGGCCGTCGTCGGGCTACCTGCCGCCGTCGCTCGTCGACACGCCGCTCGACTTCAAGGCGCTGGCCGACGTCGGCTCCATGCTGGGCTCGGGCGCCATCGTGGTGCTGAGCGATCAGGCCTGCATGCTCGACATGGCGCTCAACGCCGTGCGCTTCTTCAAGAACGAGTCGTGCGGCAAGTGCGTGCCGTGTCGCGTGGGCTCGGCCAAGATGCTCGACGTGCTCACCGACGTCGCCCACGGCCGGGGCGCCGCCGAGCACGTGAAGATGATCGACGACCTCGCCCACACGCTCGTGCTCACCTCGATCTGCGGCCTCGGCCAGGTGGTGCCGGTGCCCATCCGGTCGGTGCTCACGCACTTCCGCGAGGAGATCGACGATCACCTGCTGCGTCACCGGTGCCCGGCCAACGTCTGTTCGATGGGGGTGTGATGAGCCCGGGGAACACGGTGAAGCTGACGATCGACGGGCGCGAGGCCACGGTGGCGCCCGGCACCACGATCTTCGACGCCGCCCGGGGGCTCGGCATCGACATTCCCACGCTCTGCCACGCGCAGCACCAGACGCCGGTGGGCGTGTGCCGCGTGTGCACGGTGGAGGTGAAGAACGCGCGCGTGCTGGCCGCCGCCTGCGTGCGGCCGTGCGAGGACGGGATGGTGGTGGCGACGGCCACCGACGGCGTGCAGCGCGCCCGCCGCACGCTGGCCGAGCTGCTGCTGAGCGATCACCCCTCGCCGTGCGAGCGGCAGCAGTCCACCCACGACTGCGAGCTGGAGCGCTTCGGCACCGCCTGCGGCGTGGCCGCGCCTCGCTTCAGCGCGCGGCCCTCGCCGCGCGGCCACGACGAGTCCTCGCTGTTCATCAACGTCGATCACACCGCGTGCATCCTGTGCGACCGCTGCATCCGCGGCTGCTCGGAGATCAAGCAGAACTTCGTCATCGGACGCGCCGGCAAGGGCTACGCGGCCGGCATCGCCTTCGACACCGACGTGCCGATGGCCTCCTCCACCTGCGTGGGCTGCGGCGAGTGCATGGTGTCGTGCCCCACCGGCGCGCTGACCAACAAGAAGATCGTGGACGTGGACCTGCCGTCCGGCCAGGAGATGACGGCCGCGCAGCTGCAGCAGCTCGACATCTTCAAGCGGATGTCGGGCACGTTCCTCGACCTGAACCGCGGCGCCGTGGTGAAGCGCACCTTCCGACCGGGCGAGATCATCTGCCGCGAGGGCGACTTCGGCTCCACCGCCTTCTACGTCCTCAAGGGCAAGGTCGAGGTCTCCATCGCCACGCCGCTCGGGCACAGCGCGGCCCGCCGCCAGCGCGACACCGGGCGCAAGGGCTTCTTCCGCAAGCTCACCGAGCTGGTGGCGATGGAGCCGGCGCCCCGCACCGACGTCACGGCGCCGCGCTACATCCCCATCGACGCCTCGGTGGATCTCGAGCTGTCCAACCCGGTGGCGCAGCTCAACGCCGGCGACCTCTTCGGTGAGATGACGTGCCTCAGCTTCTACCCGCGCTCGGCCACCGTGCGCGCGGTGGAGGAGACCGAAGTCCTGGAGATGCTGCGCAACGTGCTGCAGATGCTCCAGAAGGACAAGGTCTTCAAGCGCGAGCTCGACCAGCGCTACCGCGAGCGCGCGCTCGACACGCACCTGCGCACGGTGCCGATCTTCGCCGGCATGGACAGCGCCGTGTTCGACCGGCTGCGCGACCGCGTGGAGCTGGTGCGCTTCGAGCCCAAGCAGGTCATCTGCCACCAGGGCGAGGTGGCCGACAGCCTCTACTTGATCCGCATCGGCTTCGTGAAGGTGAGCCAGGAGTTCCCGGGCGGCGAGCTCGTCCTGCGCTACCTGACGCGGCCCGACTTCTTCGGCGAGATCGGCCTGCTCGGCCAGCACGGTGGCGAGGGCGGCGAGCGCACGGCCACCTGCACCGCGCTGGACCACGTGGAGGCCGTGCGCATCAAGGCCGACGACTTCCACGCGCTCCTGCGCGAGTTCCCCGACGTCCAGGCGCGCCTGGCCGAGGAAGCGCAGCGGCGGCTGGAAGAGGACGCCAAGCGGCGGCAGTCGATCGGGGCGGTGCCGCTCGACGACTTCCTCAGCCAGGGGCTCATGCAGGCGCAGAACCTGCTGGTCATCGACCTCGAGCGCTGCACGCGCTGCGACCAGTGCGTGCGCGCGTGCGCCGAGGCCCACGACGGCGTCACGCGCCTGGTCCGCGACGGGCTGCGCTACGACAAGTTCCTGATCGCGACCTCCTGCCGCTCCTGCCGCGACCCGCTCTGCATGGTGGGCTGCCCGGTCGGCTCCATCCGCCGCCATCCGGACTCGCTGGAGATCATCATCGAGGACTGGTGCATCGGCTGCGGCCTCTGCGCCAACCAGTGTCCCTACGGCAACATCAACCTGCACCCGTTCACCGTGCAGGGCGACGACCCCGAGCACCCGGGCCGCCGCAAGGCCATGGTGCGCGAGAAGGCCACCACCTGCGACCTCAGCCGGGATTATCCCGAGCCCGCCTGCGTGTACGCCTGCCCGCACGATGCGCTCCATCGCATCGAGCCGATGAAGTTTTTCGGAATCCCCCAGTGACGGCCGCGCGATGCTGATCGACGCGTCCCATCGCAAGTGGATCGTCGGCTGCGTCGTGGCCCTGGCGGTCTCGACCGCGGTGTACGTGCCCTACGTGCGCGGGGCGCTCAACGGGCCCAGTGGCGGCAGCCTGGTGGGCCTCACCTTCGGCATCGTGGGCTCCATCCTGATGGTGTTCGCCGGCGTGCTGGGCGCCCGGCGCAAGGTGCCCACCTGGCAGATCGGCCGCGCCACCTTCTGGATGAGGGGGCATATCTGGCTCGGGCTCCTGAGCTACCCGCTCATCCTGTTCCACGGGGGCTTCGGCCTCGGCGGCCCCCTCACCACCGTGCTCATGATCCTGTTCACGCTCGTCATCATCAGCGGCGTCCTCGGGCTGCTCCTGCAGCAGGTCATGCCGCGGCTCATGCTCACGCGCGTGCCGCTGGAAACCGTCTACGAGCAGATCGACTCGATCGTGGGCCAGCTCCGCACGGAATCCGACGAGCTCGTCGCCGCCGCCTGCGGTCCCATCGGCGTGCAGGCCACGACGGCGGCCACCGTCACGCCCATCGAGCGGCGCGCCGGCGGCGGTCTCGGTGATCGCGGCGGCCAGCAGCCGCGCTCGACCGCGCGCGCGCACCCCACGCCGCTGCCGCCGGTGCCCGAGAGCGGGATCCTGCGCGAGAGCTACATCCGCGACATCCGCCCGTTCCTCGAGCCGGGCGGCAGCAGCAACGGCATCCTGGGCAACCCCGGCCGCTCCTCCACGCTCTTCCGTGAGCTGCGCACCGCGCTGCCGCCGCTGCTCCATCCGACCGTGAGCGAGCTGGAAGCCACCTGCGAGGAGCGCCGCCAGCTCCGTGACCAGAAGCGGCTGCACCACTGGCTGCACGGCTGGCTCCTCGTGCACGTGCCGCTCTCGCTGGCGCTGCTGCTGCTCGGCGCCGCCCACGCGATCATCGCGCTGAGGTACTGATGGCCGGCGGCCCGGGCGACCCGCGCTACAGCACGAAGATCCGCGCCAAGCGGATCGCGCTGAACTACTTCAAGCGCCCGCACCCCTTCCGCCGCTGGCGCCTGATCCTCTCGGTGGCGGCGCCGCTGGTGGCGGCGGGCTGGCTGCTCGTGCACGCCGGCCAGCGCGACCAGCGCATCTACAACAGCGGCACCGTCTCCACCGCGCACCAGATGTTCGAGACGGACTGCAAGGTCTGCCACGGTCCGGGCCCCGCGCCCGGCGCCACCACGCTGGCGGCGGCCGGCCCCACCGGGTACTGGGCGCGGGTCACCGACAACGCGTGCACGGCCTGTCACGCGGGCCCGCAGCACCACGCCAACGAGGCGTTCACGCCCGCCTGCGCGAGCTGCCACGTCGAGCACAAGGGCCGCAAGTTCCTGGTGGAGGCCGCGGACCAGCACTGCACGCAGTGCCACCGCGATCTCAAGACCAAGGAGGGCACGACCCAGTTCCACAAGAGCATCCCGACGTTCCGCGAGCATCCGGAGTTCGCGGTGGACGTGCGCGAGCCCGGCGCCAAGCCGCCGGCGCCCGGCGACAAGCTGCTCCGCGTGCGGCTGGATGACAAGGCCAAGCTCGCCGACAACACCCCGATCAAGCTGAATCACGCCCGCCACCTGAAGGCCAACCTCAAGGGCATCGAGGACGTCGTCAAGCAGCTCGGCACGACGGGCATCGTCAAGGTCAAGGACGGCCAGCAGCTCGGCTGCACCTTCTGCCACCGCCCCGACCAGCGGTGGCAGTACATGGAGCTCGTCAACTACAAGCAGCACTGCGCGATCTGCCACGAGCTGAGCACCGGCATCGGCGACCTCGTGGCGCCCCACGACAAGCCGGGCCTCGTGCGCGCGTTCATGCGGGGCTCGGCCGGCGACGCGTTCGACGCCTGCCAGTCCATCCCCAAGGGCGACGCCGGCAAGGCGGTGCGCGAGCGGTGCGAGGGGCTGGGCCTCGCCGCGGCGGCGCCGGAGCCGGCCGCCGAGGACCAGCCGCGCGGCCGCCGCCGCAGCGGCGGCGACGAGACGCCCGCCACGCCCGCGCCGGAAGAGCCGCGCCCCGGACGCCGGCGCACCGGCGCGATGCTGCCGATGCCCGACGGCCTGCGCGGCGCGTGGCTGCGCGGCGACGGCGCCGAGCTCATCCTGGTGCAGGACACGCCGCGAGGCGGACGCCGGCGCGGCGAGGCCGCGGAAGAAGCGCCGCCGGCGGACGCGCCGCGCGGGCGGCGGCTGCGCGGCGGTGAGGAAGAGTCCGCGCCCACGCCGGCGCCGGGTGGCGGCGGAGGCGGCGGCGCCGCGTGGGTCTCGCAGCAGCTCGGCGGCGGCGAGAAGAAGCTGTTCGGCACCAAGGAGGACGGCTGCGAGAAGTGCCACGTGCTCAACCGCGTGGCCGGCAGCACGGTCCCCGAGGTGCTCACGCCCGCGATCCCGACGCGCTGGCTGCCGCACTCGCGGTTCGATCACAGCCCGCACCGCCCGGTGGCCTGCAGCGAGTGCCACAAGGCGGCGACCAGCAGCGAGACGAAGGACGTGCTGATGCCGGCGGTCTCCACCTGCCGCGACTGCCATCAGCCCAAGGGCGGCGCCCGCAGCGGCTGCGTCGAATGCCACCGCTATCACGACAAGACCAAGGAGCGTGATGCCGATGGACCCTACAAGGTGCCCCAGCTCCTCTCAGGGGTTGGCCGCGGCCGGTCGGATCGGATAAGATGACGGCCACCGTGAGCACACTCACCGGCTTCCTCGCCGCGTTCGCCTCTCGGGTCGTCGCACGTGCCCTGGTCGTCGCCACTCTCGCGCTCGTCCCCGCGATCGCAGGAGCCGAGGTGTGTGCGCCGAACTGCCAGTTCCTGAGCGCGCAGGACGCGATGGACGCCGTCCGCACCGCGGCCACCGCGATCAGCCCGACGAGCGTCGTGATCGCCGTCGTGGATCGCTCCGGGGTGCCGCTGGCCGTGTACCTGGGCCCGACGGCGACCGTCGCCGACGTGGTCGTCGGCAATTTCGGCACGCTGGTCAACGCCCAGGACTACGCGGTGGGCCTGGCCCGGACCGGGGCCTTCTTCAGCAACAACCAGGCGCCGCTGTCCTCGCGCACCGTCCGGTTCATCAGCGGGATCCACTTCCCGCCCGGCATCGAGAACAAGCCCAACGCCGCGCTCTACGGCATCGAGAACACCAACCGCGGCTGCACGTTCAACCTCGGTGCCAACATCGCGAATAATTTCCTCGCGGGCCAGGACATCCCGCGGGCCACCTCCGTCGTCAACGGCGGGAACTGCCAGTCGGGTGACACCACCGCCTGCGGCAGCGGCATCGTGACGGGCAAGGCGGACATCTTCGACAGCGACCCGGCGGCCGTGGACGGCGGCGGCGTGCCGATCTTCAAGAACGGCGAGCTCGTCGGCGGCATCGGCGTCACCGGCCTCGGCATCGACAAGAACGTCACCGAGTTCGCCGCCTTCGTGGGCAGCATCCCCGGCCCCCAGTTCGGTCCGCGGGTGCCCGATCCGGGCGTCATCTATCTCGAGGGCATCGCGCTGCCGTTCGTGAAGAACACGAAGCGGCCCCCGGGCGTGGGCACGGGCGTCTTCGCGGCGAACTTCACGGTGGGGCCGCTCGACAGTCCCAAACTCGGCAACGGCGTGCCGTCCCGCTATCTCGTGGGCCCGGTCGACAGCGCTGACGGCCGACTCACGGCCCAGAACGTGGGGACGGTGGTCTCACGCGGCAACAACGAGGCCTTTCTCACGCGCGCCGCGATTCGCCTGCCGCTGGGCAGCACCACGCGCATGGTGTTCGCCGTCAGCGATCTGGCCGGCAACATCGTCGCGCTCTTCCGCATGCCCGACGCGACCATCTTCAGCGTGGACGTCGCCGTGGCCAAGGCGCGGAACGCGGTGTACTTCAGCAGCCGGACGCGGGACCCCGGCGACATCCCCGGGGTGCCGCTCGGCACCGCGATCACCGCGCGGACCATCAGCTTCGGCGCCCAGCCGCTCTTCCCGGCCGGCATCGACGGCACCCGCTCGGGGCCGTTCTTCTCCGACTTCACCCGGGACGTGACGAACCCCTGCACGCAGGGGCTGCAGCCCGCCAACCTCAACCAGAGCGGCATCGTGTTCTTCCCCGGCAGCATCGGCCTCTACAGCGGCCTCGACCTGATCGGCGGCCTGGGCGTGAGCGGCGACGGCGTCGAGCAGGACGACTTCGTGACGGCGGCCTCGGTCGCGCAGATCAACGATCCCCAGTCACCCCCGAACTGGACGCCGCGCCCCGAGATCCGCGCCGACCGCGTGATCATCGGCGACGTCCGGCTCCCGTTCTTCAAGTTCCCGAGGAATCCAGAAGTTAGATAGCTCGAAGGGGGGCTTCGCCCCCCTTTCGACGGTCGTCGCACGCCTCACGGCGTGCTCCTCCCTGCATTAGATCGCGGCCAGCTACTTCCCGAAGCGCTTGAGGAGGTCTTGGAGGCCCTTCTCCGTCTTCCCGGGGTCGAGGTTTTTGAGGAGGGCGCCGGGGGCGACGCGGACGGAGGGGGAGGAGGTGGTGCCGGTGACCTTGGCCTTGACCTCGCCGCGGCCGTGGTTGACGGTCATGTCGAGGTTCATGCGGCCGGTGGCCAGGCCGTAGTCGCCGGCGATCAGGACCTTCATCAGGCGGCTGTTGTAGAGCAGATCCTTCGTGGTCGCGGTGCCGTTGGTGATCTGGAAGGTGCCCGTGATCGAGTCGAACTCGAGCGGCGCGTCGAACGAGCGCGAGGGCACGTCGGCATTGAGGAGGGCCGAGACGGCGCTCCCGACCCGCACGATGCTGCCGATGAGCGCCAGCGCCTGCGAGCCGACCACCTTGCCCTTGCCGATCTTCATCTGGCCGGGGCCCGTCAGCGTGCCCAGCATGTTGGCGGCGTCGAAGGCGAGACCGCCGGTGAGGTCGAGCGGGCCGGTGATCGCGTAACCCTGGCAGAGATAATCGACCAGCACCTTGTCGAGCGGTAGCGTCTTGATGCCGAGGTCGGCGAGCTGCACCTGCACGCCGCGCCCCAGCGTCACCGTGAGCTGCGTCGTCACCGTGCCGTCGCCGAGCGCGGCCGTCAGCGGACGCCCCGTCAGCTTCTGCTCCTGCCAGGCGAGGTTGAACTTGATCGACGGCAGCGTCAGCGTCCGCCGCTTCGGCTCCGGGCAGTTCGGCTGCGTCTGGGTCACCGTCAACGGCGAGAGCTGGACCTCACCGGCCGCGGTCGGCGCGCCCACGGTGCCGCCCAGCGCCAGCGTTCCCTTGAGGGCGCCGCCGTACTGCGGCGACGGCCCCACGGCAACGGCGGCGAGGTCCTTGATGTCCTTGCCGTCGATCGCCACCTTGCCGCGCAGCGTGGCGTCGCTGAGCGGACGGCCCGAGGCGGGCGCCACCACGCCGTCGCTCAGCTTGAGCGTGAGGCCGCCGGGCTGCACCTTCGCGTCGCCTTTGAAAGCGAGCTGCGTGGCGCCGCCGGTGACGGCGACGTTCAGGTCCTCCACGCGATACTGCGTGAGCGCGTCGCCCTTGTCGCGCGAGACGTAGGTGACGACGCCGCCGTCCACGGTGACCCGCGAGATAGCGACGGCGCCGCCCGCGGCAGACGGACTGGACGATCGGCCGGGCTCCGCAGGCGGGCGCGCGGGTTCGGCGGGCGGCTTGGCGTTGGCGCCGGTGCCGAGCGTGGAGATGTTGAGGCGCCCGTCGGCGGTCTGCACGACCGTCACGACCGGCTTGTCGAGGACGATGTCGCCGAGCTCCACGCGCCCGGTGAGCAAGGGCAGCAGCCGCAGACGGATGCGCCCGGTCTTGAGCTTGAGGAACGGCGCGGTGCCGAACTTCGGGTCCTCGGCGACCTCGAGGTCGTGCAGCTGGACAGCCGGCAGCGGCAGCACCCGCACCGATACCGAGCTGAACTTGACCGGCCGGCCGAGGGTCTGCGTCGCGTTGCTGGCGATGTAGGTCTGGATGCGCGGCGTGTCGACGAGGTACGGCACCGCCGCCAGCGCGACGATCGCCAGGACGACGATCGCCGCGACGATGCCGAGCACCCACTTCATGGCACGAGCAACACCTTCCCCGTCGTCTTGCGCCCCTCGAGCGCGCGGTGCGCCTCGGCGGCGTCCTTCAGCGGGAACTCGAACTCCGTCCGCAGGCGCAGCTTGCCGTCGCGGATCCAGCCCAGCAGCTCGGTCGAGCGCTGGGCCAGCTCTTCGCGGGCCGCGGTGTAGGCGTTGAGGCTCGGCCGCGTGAGGAACAGCGACCCCTTGGCCCCCAGCAGGGCGACGTCGAGGGGCCCGATGGGCCCGCTCGACTGTCCGTAGAGCGCCAGCAGCCCGCGCGGGGCCAGGCAGTTGAGGCTCTTGTCGAACGTGGTCTTGCCGACGGAGTCGTAGACGACCTGCAGGCCCTTGCCGTCGGTGAGGCGCTTCACCTCCGCCTCGAAATCCTGCCGCGTGTAGAGGATGACCTCGTCGGCGCCGGCCTCGCGCGCGAGCTTGGCCTTCTCGTCGGTGGACACGGTGCCGATCACCCGCGCGCCGCGCATCTTGGCGATCTGGCAGAGCAGCAGCCCCACGCCGCCGGCCGCCGCGTGCACGAGGCACGTGTCGCCCTTCTTGAGCGGATACGTGCTGCAGGCCAGGTAGTGCGCGGTCATGCCCTGCAGCATGGCCGCCGCGCCCTGCTTGGTGCTGAGCCCGGCCGGCAGCTTGACGAGCCGCGCGGCCGGCACCGCCGCGTACTCGGCGTACGCGCCCGGGATGCCGGTGTAGGCGACCTTGTCTCCGACCTGGACGTCGCTCACGTTGGGCCCCACGGCGCTCACCGTGCCGCCGGCTTCCATGCCGAGCGTCATCGGGTACTCACCCTTGTAGGCGCCCGTGCGGAAGTACACGTCGACGTAGTTCAGTCCCGCGGCGTCCACCTTGACGACGGCCTCGCCGGCCTTGGGCGTCGGCTGCGGCGCATCCTCGTACTTGAGCGCCTCGGGACCGCCGGGAGCGTGAATGCGAACGGCTTTCATGGCGACAGCCTCCTGGGTGGCGTGATATCGCGGCGTGCGAGCGGATTATACTCTCACACCAGCGCCCCGGGCAGGCGGCCCAGGAGGCCGCGCAGCCAGTGGTACATGGCGTAGCACTCCAGCGCAAACGGCGGAAACCCCAGATAGCCGACGAGCGGCATCTCGAAGACCTTCACGCCGCCGGGATACGGCACCGTGTACGTCCACTTCGTCGCCGCCCAGTAGTTCCAGAACTCCCACAGCACGCCGCACACGAGGCCCGAGGTGAGCAGGGCCACCAGCAGCGAGGCATCGCCGACGGCCAGCGCGCCGAGCCACGAGGGCCGCCCGCGGCGATAGTTGAGCGGCTCCAGCAGCAGCACGAAGCCGGTCCACACCAGCGGCACCAGCCAGACGTTCACGACCAGCAGCGGCACGCTCACGAAGATGGCGCCGAGGGCGATCGAGGCCTTCAGCAGCGCCGGCGACGGGCGTCGCGGCCGCACGGGAATGCGCCGGAAGACGGCGGAGCGCAGCAGCGCCGCCGTGAGGAAGAGCGCGGGAAAGATCGTCGCGAACGACCAGTCGTAACCCGCGCGGCGCAGCCACGGATCGGGCTCGAGGCCATGGTACTGCCACCAGAGCCCGACACGGTGGGCGCCACCGCGCCAGAACCGCGGCGCGTCGTACCACTCGAAGAGCCACCAGCAGCCGATCGAGGCCAGCACGACCAGGACCAGCTCGGCGCGCGCGGTGGTGAGATACGAGGCGCCGATGCGGTGGAAAAGCAAAGCGTCGACGAACAGCACATAGCCCGTCCACACGATCGGCGTGAACCAGCGCGCGACGAGCGGCTGGCCGGCGAACAGACCGGCCTCGGCGAGGGCGATGATCAAGAGACCGACCCATCCGTGACCGCGCATGCCGGCCGTCAGCGCATGCCGGCCAGGTCGATCGTGAAACGGCTGACGTCGTGGCCGTCGGAGTCGGCCACGACGAGCGCCACGCGCGCGCGGCCCGTCAGCTCCTGGATCGGAAAGCCGTACACGCAGCGGGCCATGTAGGCGCCGTCCTCCTGGCGCGAGGCGGTGCGCTCGTTCTGCACGAAGCTGGCGCGGATCTCGCGCTCGGCGGCCACCAGCCGCGGCACGTAGAAGCGCGCGAACTCCTCGCTGCGCCCGCGCAGGCTCACCCACACCACGAGCCGCCCGGCGTTCTCCTTGAGCACGCGGTCGACCTCGTTGAGCTTGAGCGGCTCGTTCTTGAAGGCCGCGTGGCGGGCGGCCACCATCAGGCGGTGGAACGGCGTGAGGACGGTGGCCGTCTCGCCACCGCCGTTGGTAACGCGCCACTCGCCGTCGAACGTCTCGCTGGTGACGCTGCGCTCGCCGGTGCGGATGGCCGCGCGCCTGTCGGCGTCCGTCAGGGTAAACGACGCGGCCAGCGCCTCGCTGCCGACGGCCAGCACCGCCAGCACAGCCAGCGTTGGCAGCGCGCGATTCACTTCGTGGCGCCCACCACGACCCGGTTGAAGGTGTCCGGCTTCAGGAACTTCTGGGCGACGCGCTGCACGTCGGCCGCCGTCACCTTGGCGATGCTGGCCTTGTAGCGGTCGGCGTAGTCGAGGCCGAGCCCCTGCTCCTCGATGGCGACGATGAAGTCGGCCACCTTGGCCGTGGTGTCCAGCCGCAGCGGGAAGCTGCCGATGAGGTAGTCCTTGGCCAGCTTGAGCTCGTCGTCCTTGACGGGCTCGCGCGTGAGCCGCGCCATCTCCTCCTTGAGGATGTCGCCGACCCTGGCGACCTCCGCCGTGCGCGTCTGCGCCGCGACGGTGAACGAGGCGCCGTAGCGCCCCGGCGAGGGGTAGCTGTACACGGAGTACGCGAGGCCGCCCTCGTCGCGCACGCGGCCGTAGAGGCGCGAGGCCGAGCCGCCGCCGAGCACGTAGGAGGCGACGGCCAGCGGGAAGTAATCGGGATCGACCTGCCGGATCCCCTGGCGGCCGAGCATCAGCGTCGCCTGGGACAGCTCCTTCGTGACGGTCTCCGTCTTCACCGGCCCGCCCGGCGTCACCGGCGGCACGGTCGGCGCCGGCGTGGCCGGCTTGGCCCAGCCGCCGAAGCGCTTGACGATCTCGCGCCGCGCCTCGTCCACCGTGATGTCGCCCACGACGGCGACGATCGTGGTGTCGGGCCGGGCATGGCCGCGGTAGAAGCCGGCGACGTCGTCGCGCGTGAGCTTGCCGACCGACTCGATCGTGCCCTCCACGGGCTGGCCGTAGGAGTGATTGGGGAAGATCAGGCGCGCGAGCGCGCGGCCCGCCACCGTGTTGGGATCTTCCTCGGAGCGCTTGATGGCCGCCTGGATCTGGGCGACCTTGCGCGTCAGCTCCTCGTTGGGGAACGTGGGCGCCAGCACGACGTCCGAGAGCAGATCGAGGCCCAGCGTGAGATCGCGCTTGAGGACCGACAGCGAGGCCGTGAGCCCGTCACGGCCGGCGCCCGCTTCGAGGCTGCCGCCGACGAACTCGATGGCGGCGTCGATCTCCGGCCCCGTGCGCTTGGGGGTGCCCCGCGTCACGAGCGCGCCGGTGAGGTTGGCGAGCCCCGCGCGATCGCGCGGGTCGAAGGCCGCCCCGGCCCGCAGGTGGACGCGCACCGCCACGATCGGCACTCCCGGCCGCTCGGCGACGAGCAGCACGATGCCGTTGGGCAGCACCTCGCGATGGGCGATGGGCGCCGCCGGCGCCGGCGTGGCGTAGAGCGCGAGCACGAGCGCGCCGAGGAGCAGCAGGGCCAGCGGACGTCTGGCGTTCGTCATGCTTGTCAGTCTAACTGCTTCCGGAAGCGCAGGACAGCAAGGGTGAACACAACGGCGCCAAAGGCCGTCAGCGGCAACAGGTTCGGCCACAGGTACTCGAGCCCGACGCCCTTGAGCACGATGCCGCGCACGACCTTGAGGTAGTACGTGAGCGGGATGACGGCGGCGATGTACTGCGCTCCCCGCGGCATGCCCTCGATGGGGAAGAGCAGCCCGGAGAGATAGATCGAGGGCAGGAACGTGAGGAACGCGAGCTGCATGGCCTGGGGCACCGTCCGCGAGGCGGCCGACACCAGGATGCCCACGCCGAGCGTGCCCATCATGAACAGGAGCGAGAGCGTGTAGAGCAGCACGAGGCTGCCGCGGATCGGCACGTCGAAGACGAAGTGGGCGACCAGCAGCGCCATCGTCATCTGCCCGTACGCCGTCATCAGATTCGGAACGATCTTGCCGAGCAACAGTTCCCAGCGGCGGATCGGGCTGACGATCAGCGCTTCCAGCGTGCCCTTTTCACGCTCGCGCACGACCGAGACGGCCATGGCCGTGATGGTGGTCTGCATGAGCAGCGCGCCGATGAGGCCGGGCACGATGAAGATGGCGGAGACGAGGTCGGGGTTGTACCAGGCCCGCACGCGGAAGTCGAGCGGCGGCGCCTCGCGACGCAGGACGACGCCCTCGGTCGTCTCGCTCAGGATCGTCAGCGAGCGATCGGCGGCGAGCGCGGTGGCCGCATTCATCGCCGAGGTCGCCACCTGCGGGTCGGTGGCGTCCACCACGACCAGCACGCTGGCGCTGCGCCGCGCGAGCTGGCGCGCGAAGTCGGGCGGGATGACGAGGCCCACCTTGGCCTCGCCGGCGTCGATCAGCCGCGTCAGCTCGCGGTGCGAGCGGGCCCAGCGCTGGATGTCGAAGTACTGGCTGTTCTCCAGCGCCTCCAGCAGCGTGCGCGCCTCCACGCTGCCCGACTGATCGAACACCGCCGTGCTCACGTGCTTGACGTCGGTGTTGATGGCCCATCCGAAGATGAACAGCATCGCCACCGGCACGAACAGCGCCAGCGTCAAAGCGAGCCCGTCGCGCCAGAGCTGGATGAATTCTTTGGCGATGATGCCGTAGAGCCTGCTTCCCATATTTTTTGTAAGGGGGGAGCGACCGCCGCTCCCCCCTTAGATCCCCCCAACGGGGACCCGACAGGGCGGTCGGGGGCGTTCGGAGTGCCCGTTCACTGCGTGGGGCGGGCGGGGGCGTTCGGAGCGCCCGTTCACTGCGCTCATGTTCATGCGCGGCCTTCCACCACTGCGCGTAGCTGGTCGCGGACGCGGCCCTT
Organism: Candidatus Rokuibacteriota bacterium; assembly: GCA_003220265.1. Lineage (GTDB taxonomy): Bacteria > Methylomirabilota > Methylomirabilia > Rokubacteriales > CSP1-6 > AR5. The sequence goes on from QHRW01000030.1 coordinate 31,807, forward strand.
GCGTTCCTTGTCGACGAAGGAGACGAAGAGGTCTTCCACCGACGGTTCGACTTCCACGGCGAGCGTGGTGGGGACGCTGCGGGCGTGGAGATACTCCGCGACGCCGTGCGCGCCGGGAGCGCCGGGGGCCATGATCAGGCGCAGGCGCGCGCCGGCGCGCACGACCTCCTCGACGGCGTCCCAGTCGCCCAGCGCGTCGGCGGCGGCGCGCGGATCGGGCGCGGCGATCTCGACGACGAGGCGGCCGAAGGCCTGGCTCTTGATGGAGGCCGGGCTGCCGGTGGCGATCAGCCGGCCCTGGTAGATGAAGCCGAGCGAGTCGCACAGCTCGGCCTCGTCCATGTAGTGCGTGGTGACGAGGATCGTCGTGCCCTCGTCGGCCAGCCGCCGGATCAACGCCCAGAACGTGCGGCGCGAGACGGGATCGACGCCCGCCGTGGGCTCGTCGAGGAAGATGAGCCGGGGGCCGTGCACGAGTGCGCACGCCAGGGCCAGCCGCTGCCGGTAGCCGCCCGAGAGCTGCGCGGCCAGCTGACGCTCGCGGCCGACCAGGTCGGCCAGGCGCAGCATACGATCGATGCGAGGCGTGCGCTCGGCGCGCGGCACCATGTAGACGCGCGCGTAGAACGTGAGGTTCTCGTCCACGGTGAGGTCGTCGTAGAGCGAGAAGCGCTGCGACATGTAGCCGATGGCCGACTTGATCCGCTCGGGATTGTCGCGCAGGTCGATGCCGAGCACCCGCCCCTCACCCTCGGTCGGCTCCATGATCCCGCACAGCATCCGGAGCGTCGTGGACTTGCCGGCGCCGTTGGGCCCGAGGAAGCCGTACAGCTCGCCGCGCCGCACCTCGAGGTCCAGGTGGTCCACGGCCAGCACGCGACCGAACCGCTTGGTCAGCCCCCGCGTGACGACGGCGAACGCGGGATCGTCGAGTCCCGTCAACGAATCTCGGCGTCGGCCGGCATGCCCGGCTTCAGCAGGCCGTCGGGATTTTTCGGGGCGATCTTGATGCGGAAGACCAGGTTCACGCGCTCCTTCTTGGTCTGCACGTTCTTGGGCGTGAACTCGGCCCCGGAGGCGATCTCGCTGATGGCACCGTCGAAGCGACGGCCGGGGAAGGCGTCCACCATGATCGTGGCGGCCTGGCCGACCTTGAGCCGGCCGATGTCGGTCTCGGGAACGTACGCGCGCAGCCACACGTCGTTGGGGTCCATCAGGGTGAGGATCGGCGTGCCCGGGCTCGCCGTCTCGCCGACCTCCATGTTCTTGCGCAGCACCACGCCGGTGACGGGCGAGCTCAGCCGCGTCTCGTCCAGCCGCGCGCGGGCCAGCGTGGCGGCCGCGCGCGCCTCGGCCACCTGGGCCTCGGCCGTGGCCACGGCCTCGGGCCGCGGCCCCGCGCGCAGGAGCTGCACGCGCTCGCGCGCCGCGCGCAGCGCCTGCCGCGCCGCCTCGATCTCGTGCTCGCGCGCGCCCGCCTCCACCAGCGCCAGCCGCTCGCGCGCCGACCTCTCCTTGGCCACGGCAACCTCGGCCGCCTGGCGCATGCGATCGACCTCGGCCGCGGCCACCAGCTCGCGGCTGAAGAGGTCCTTCGTGCGCTGGTAGTCGCGCGCCGTCCACTCGCGCGTGGCGGCGGCGTCGTCGACGGCGGCGCGGGCCTGCTCGATCTCCTGGCGGCGAGAGCCGGCCATCAGGTCGGCGAGCTGCGCCTGGGCGCGGGCGGCCGTCGCCTCCGCCTCCTGGATTTCCTGGGCGCGCGCGCCGGCCTTGAGATCACGCAGCTGCGCCTCGGCGGCGCGCAGCGCGGCCTCGGCGCGGCGCAGCTCGGCGGTGGGCTGCTCGGCGTCCAGGCGGGCCAGGAGCTGGCCACGCTCGACGGGCTGGCCCTCGCGCACGGTGCGCTCGACGATTCGCGCGGTGATGCGGGGGCTGATGTCGACCTGCGTGGCCTCGATGGTGCCGGTCACGGTCAACGGCGCCGGGTCACGGCCGAGTCCACGGGCCGCCCACGCGGCCGCCAGGCCGACCACGACCACGACGGCCGCCGCCGCCGCCAGCGCGTACCGCGAGCGCGGCGGCATCAGGACTTCGGCAGGAGGATGCCGACGTTCTTCTTGTCTTCGCCGAAGTAGCGCTGGGCGACGCGCTTGAGGTCGTCGGCGGTGATCGCGCGGATCTTGTCGAGGTACTGGTCCTTGAGCGCGAAGCCGCCGATCAGCTCGAAGCGCGCCAAAAGCGAGGCGCGGCGATGCACGGAATCCTCCTGGAAGACGAAGCCGGCCTCGATCTGGTTCTTCGCGCGCTTGAGCTCCTCCTCGCCCACCGGCTCCTTGCGCAGGCGGTCCATCTCGCCGAGGAGCTCCTTCTCCATCGTCTGCGGCGTCTGGCCCGGCAGCGGCGTGGCGTAAAACCAGAACAGGTTGGGATCGAACGAGAAGTACGAGTAATCGCCGCCGGCCTCCAGCGCGAGCTGGCGCTCGTAGACGAGGTGGCGATACAGCCGGGAGGAGCGGCCGCCAGAGAGGACGACCGACAGCACCTCGAGCGCCGCCGCGTCCGGCGATTGATGATTGGGCACGGGATAGCCAAGATAGACGATCGGCAGCTCGGCCGGCCGCTGCACGTTCAGGCGTCGCTCGCTGCTCTGCTCGGGCTCCACGGCCAGCACCTTGGGCGGCTCCGGGCCGCGGGGGATCGGGCCGAAGGCGGCCTTGATCTTCTCCAGCACGGCGTCGCTCTTGAAATCGCCGGCCGTCACCAGCAGCGCGTTGTTGGGCGCGTAGTAGGTCTTGTAGAACGCGCGGATCTCCTCGCGCGTGATGCGCTTGAGATCGACGGCCCAGCCGATGATCGGCTGGCCGTAGGGGTGAGCGCGGAAGGCGAGCGCGCTCACCTCCTCGCCCAGCGCACCGCCGGGATCGTCCTCGGTGCGGGTGCGGCGCTCCTCCGTGACCACCTCGCGCTCGGAGTCCACGATCTTCGGGTCGAGCGTGAGGTTCTGCATGCGGTCGGCCTCGAGGGCCAGCACGAGGTCCAGCCGGTCGGCCGCGATGTCGACGTAGTACGAGGTGACGTCCTGCGAGGTGAAGGCGTTGTCCTGGCCGCCGTTGCGCTCGACGATCTTGGCATACTCACCCGGCCCGTGGGCGGGCGTGCCGCGAAACATCAGGTGCTCCAGGAAGTGGGCGATGCCCGTGGCGCCGCGCGCCTCGTTGCGCGAGCCCACGCGATACCAGAGCTGGACCGTGACGATGGGGCTGCGGTGGTCCTCCAGCAGCAGGACGCGCAGGCCGTTGTCGAGCGTGGCCGCCAGCACGCGCGGCGGCTCGGCCGCGGTGCCGGGCGAGCCGGCCGCCACGGCGGCAACAAGGATGAGCGCGGGGAGCCAGCGGCGCATGCGCTCGATTATACTGCCGCCCAGAACGAGTCCATGCCGAAGCCCGAGCACGAGTTCTTCCGTCCCGAAGCCCTTCCGTGGCAACCCGTGAGCGGCTCCGCCACCGGCGGCGCCGGCGGGCCCGGCGTGCACCAGAAGATCCTCGCCCTCGATCCTGCGACCGGCGACGTCACGCGGCTGCTGCGCTTCGAGGCCGGCGTGGAGTCGACCGAGACGATCACGCACGACTTCTGGGAGGAGGTCTGGATCCTGGAAGGCGAGCTGATCGACCTCGGCAAGCACCAGACCTTCGGGGCCGGGATGTACGCCTGCCGGCCGCCGGGCATGGTGCACGGGCCCTACCGCGTCCCCCGCGGCTGCCTGACATTCGAAATCCGCTACAAGAAATAGGAGACGTCATGGCCAAGCTGAAGTTCGGCGCGTGGATCCCGACCTACGCGTGGAGTGACAAGACGGGCGGCGCCAGGAACGCGCGCAACATCCACGAATCGATCGAGAAGTGCGAGAAGCACGGCATCGACGTGTGGGTCATCGACCACCTGCTGTCGGCGCCCGGCCTCTACGGCAACGCGTGGCTGGAGCCGTTGAGCACGCTGGCCTACGCCGCCGCCATCACCTCCAGGGTGAAGATCGCCACCGGCATCCTGGTGCTGCCCGTGCGGCATCCGGTGGTGCTGGCGAAAGAGATCTCGACGCTCTGCCATCTCTCCAGCAACCGCTACGTGTTCGGCGTGGGCCCCGGCTGGTACACGCGCGAGTTCGAGGTGACGGGCTCGCGCATCGAGGAGCGCGGGCGGCGCACCGACGAGATCATCGAGGCGGTCACGCTGCTGCTGACGAAGCCGAACGTCACCTACAGCGGGCGCTACTACTCGTTCAAGGACGTGACGATCGATCCGCGCCCGGCGAAGATGCCGCAAATCTGGGTGTCGGGCGGCTCCCGCATCCCCGACCCCAACGAGCACGACGTGCCGGTGATCGCCAAGACGGTCATGGATCGCATCGTGAAGGCCGGCAACTGGCTCTCGCGCTGCTCGGGCAAGCAGGAGTGGGTGAAGCGCGACTGGCTCCAGCTCCAGGACCACGCCCGCCGGCTCGGCAAGGATCCGCGCGCCCTCACCTTTGGCCACTGCAACTTCATCCACCTCGTGGAGGAGAGGAATCACGACAAGGCGGTGGCCAGGTCCAAGGCGCCCTTCCTGCGGGCCATGGGCACGCACCGCTCGTACGAGCACCTGCAGGAGTGCTACATGGTGGGCTCCGTCGATCGCATCAACGCGCGCATCCAGGACCTGGTCGGCGCCGGGCTGAAGTATATCGTGCTGGGGCCCGTCACCGACGACCCCAAGCAGATCGACCTGCTCGCCAAGCGTGTCATGTCCGCGTTTTGAGAATCGACGGGAGTATCATCCGGCTGATGCGGTGGATGCTCGCGCTCGCGCTGGTCCTGCTGCCCGCCGTGGCCGGCGCGCAGACCTGCACGGAGTCGTTGACGGCGCTGTTCGATCGGGTGTCGCCCGCGGTCGTGTCCATCCAGGCGATGAAGATCAACAAGATCCGCCCGCACCGGCGGTTCGAGACGATCGTGGGCTCCGGCCTCATCATCGACCGCGCGGGCGAGGTGCTCACCAATGCCCACGTGGTCGACGGCGCGGCCTCGATGTCGGTCACGCTCGACAATGGCGCCAAGGTGGCCGCGCGCGTGATCGGCCTCGATCCGGTGCTGGACGTGGCACTGCTGCGGCTGGACTCGAGCAGCACGCTGCCCGTCGCGCAGCTCGGGGACTCCGGCAGCGTCAAGGTGGGCGACGAGGTCGTCGCCATCGGCAACCCGCTCGGCCTCGACCAGACGATGACGCGCGGCATCGTGAGCGGGCTCAACCGGACGCTCCCCGGCATCTCCGACGAGCCGATGATCCAGACGGACGCGCCCATCAATCCGGGCAACTCGGGCGGCCCGCTCGTGGACCGCTGCGGCCGCGTGGTCGGCATCAACACGCTGATCTCCGAGGACGCGCAGTCGATCGGCTTCGCCATTCCGATCAACGCCGCCCGCAGCGTGCTGCGCGACCTGCGGGAAGCCGGGCGCGTCGTGCGGCCGTGGCTCGGCATGCAGGGACGCGCCATCGATTCCTCGCTCGGCAACGTCGTGCGCATGCCGATCACGCCGGGCTACCTGGTGGAGATCGTCTACGACGGCAGCCCGGCCGAGCAGGCCGGCGTGCGCGGCGGCACGCTGGCGGTGGTCGTGCAGGGCGACGAGTACCTGCTGGGCGGCGACATCGTCACCGCCATCCAGGGCACGCCCGTGCGCACGCACCAGGACTACGTGGCCAAGGTGAAGACGCTCAAGCCCGGCCAGCGCGTGAAGATCACGCTGATGCGCGAGGGGCACTCGCGCGAGGTGACCCTGACCGTCGCCGAGCGCCCCCGCCTACCCTCCGACCTCGGCGATTAGGGGCGTCGCGCGAATCATTTGAGCCGGGCCGTCCGCTCGAGCTCGTCGGCGTCCACCACGCGCTCGTCGCCTTCCATCGACTGGACGACGTAGGCAGGGCCCCGCGAGCCGTCGTCGAATGCGTACGTCTTCTCCACGCGGATGACCACGCCGAGGAGCGCGTCGTCCGCCATGCGCGCCAGCCAGTCGCCCGGCTTGAAGAAGAACAGCCAGTCGCTTTTCCCGCGCGAGCGCGACGGCCGGCTGGCCTCCGGCAGGGACCGCGTCGGCTCGGCGGCGGCCTGTTGCGACGCAGGCTCGGCCGGGGCTTGCGGCGCGGGCTCCGCCGGCGGCGGGTCGGGTCGATGGACGAGCGGTGGCGCCACCGGCGGCCTCGTGACGTAGATCGCGGCGACCCCGGCGCCCGTCAGCACCAGCAGCGCGCCGAGCACGAGGCCCAGCGCGCGACGGCGCTTTCTGACAGCGGGACGCCGCGACTCGCCCCCGGCGGCGCGCGGTTTCGTCGCGTCTTCCTCGCGACGGTCGGCGGCGGTGGCGGCAGCGTCCGCCTCGGCGCGCGTCGGCGCGCGCATGCCGCAGGCCGGGCAGCGGCGCGCCTCGCGCGGCACGCGGTTGCCGCAGCCGCGGCAGGCAACCAGCCGGTTGCGCTCCCCGTCTCTCATGCGGCGTCCAGCAATCGGCGCGCCTCGACGAAGACGCCGCGCAGCATCGGTCGCGTGAGCTTGCCGGTGAACGTGTTCTGCTGGCTCGGGTGATAGCAGGCCAGCAGCGTCACGCCGTCCTCGAAGCGCGTGGCGGCGCCGTGGCCGAACACGGGCGCGCGCGCGGGACGCGGCAGCTCCAGGCGCCGGCGCGTGCGGAGGTACGCCTGCCAGCCGATGCGCCCCAGGCCCACCACGACGCGCACGCGGCCGAGCAGCCGCAGCTCCTCCAGCAGGTACGGCTCGCAGCGCACGATCTCGGCGGGCAGCGGCTTGTTCAGCGGCGGCGCGCAGCGCAAGGTCGCCGTGATGTAAGCGTCGCGCAGGTGCAGGCCGTCGTCGCGGTGCACGGACGTCGGCTGGGTCGCGAAGCCTGCGTGGTGGAGCGCGTCGAAGAGCCAGTCGCCGCTGCGGTCGCCGGTGAACATCCGGCCCGTCCGGTTACCGCCGTGCGCGGCCGGCGCCAGGCCCACCAGCAGCAAGCGCGCACGCGGATCGCCGAAGCCCGGCAGCGGGCGCGCCCAGTACTGCTGGCCGGCGTAGCGCGGCGGCGGCTTCACGGCGACGGCTTCACGATGGGCGACCAGCCGGGGACAGCGACGGCAGCGGACGATGCGGGCGTGGAGGCGGTCGAGCGCGCTTCTGTCTTGCAATCCTGCCGGATTGTGACACGTTCCCGTCACGATGGCCTTTGGAATGTGCGAGTGCGCGGAATCGTGAAGCGCCGGACAGCATGCCACCGCGGATACAGGCATGCGTCCGGGTTGGGTGGCCCCAACGGGACTCGAGAGCTTTTGGGCTGGTGCCTGCCTGCCCGATCGCCGTTTCTATGCCGTTCGAGGCGACCAGGGGACGGCCGGACCGCCTCGAGGCGTTCTAGCGACGTACCTCACCCCAGGCACGTATTGGCAGGGCGAGCACGCGGCAGGCGGAAACAGCGGCGAGGAATGCCTCGGTGTTGTGTGTGTGACCCAAGGCAGCCTGTCGCAACTAAACGACGACGGCGCACGGGACTGCGCTACGTTGACGTCACGACTCCGGAACCCGTTCTCGCGTGCGGTCGTCACTGGGGCGCGAGCCGCGCGACGACGGCGCAGCTCGGCGGGTGTCACCCCGTCCCGTCGCTCGGCGGGTGTCACCCCGTCCGGTAGCTCGGCGGGTGTCGCTCCGTCCCGCCTCGGTCGGTCGGACGTCGGTCTGCCGCGAACGGGATGGGGGCGAGGCGCCGCGTCCACTCCGTGAGTCGGCCCCTGAATCGCGGCACCCCGCCAGCGCCAAGGTGACGACGACCGTCAGCGCGCGACGGACGAGATCGCGCCGCGATACGGCGCTGGTGTCAAGCTCGGGAGCGGATTGCCCTCTCTCGATCCACATGGGCGTCCCTCCGTCAGTGTGAATGCCGAAGCAAGACTCGTTCCGCGCCGAAGTGTCCGTTTTCTCGACCGCTGCTCAGCGCCAGGGACAGCGTGGATGTCAGGCCGTCATCGCGGCGACGACAGATGGACGCGTTCCGACGGCGGTATGAGCACACCGACAACAATTGAAAACGCACCCCATACGAATCGATGAAGAACTTCGGAGGCTCGCCGCGGCTATCGCAGGCGGCGGCGAATTGTCGTCGCTTCTTCCCGCGCGGAGCTCGCCACACTCACGCATGAGGACCGGCGCTCCAACGATAGCGCGGACGTCCTCGATCGCCTGCGGAGCAACTCAGGCGCTGACCGCGCTGCTGGCCCGCTCGTCTTTACACCACGCGAACGCGACGGCCAGCGTTACTATGAAGTTCGAGGGTCTCGGAACGGTGAGCAAGATTGTTACGGGTTTGGCGCTTCCAAGAGCGCTTGTGACACGTTGATGGCCATGGCGCCACCACGCGATCACGCCGGCCGCGCGTCCGCGGTGATCGTGCACGGCGGCGCGGGCGCCGATCCGGCCGACGGGCGCGACGAGCTGCGCGCCGGCGTACAGGCCGCGGCGCTCGCGGGCTGGCGCGCGCTGGGCGGCGGCGGGCGCGCTCTCGATGCCGTCGAGGCGGCCGTGCGCGTGCTCGAGGATCATCCGCGCTTCAACGCCGGGCGCGGGTCGGTCCTCACCTCCGCCGGCACCGTCGAGATGGACGCGTCGATCATGGAGGGCGACCGCCTCGCGTGCGGCGCCGTCGCGGCCGTCAGCCGCGTCGCCAATCCGATCACGCTGGCCCGCCGCGTGATGGACGACGAGCGCCACGTGCTGCTCGTCGGCGACGGCGCTCACGCCTTCGCCCGCGCCGTGGGCCTCCCCGACTGCGACCCCGCCCTGCTGATCACCGACCGGCAGCGCGCGCGGCTCGCGACACACGTCCCCGACAGTCGCGGCACCGTCGGCGCGGTGGCCATCGACCGCCACGGCACCATCGCGGCCGCCACGTCCACGGGCGGGATGGTGGGCAAGCGGCCGGGACGCGTGGGCGACAGCGCGCTGATCGGCTGCGGCACCTACGCCGACAGCGCCCTCGGCGGCGTGTCGTGCACGGGCGCCGGCGAGGCCATCATCCGCGTCGTGCTGGCGCGCCGCGCGCTCGATCACCTGCAGGGCGACGGCGAGCCGGACGCGGCGGCGCGCGCCGCCGTCGACCTGCTCGTGAAGCAAGGCCGCGGCGAGGGCGGTCTGATCCTCGTCGACGCGCGCGGCCGCGTCGGCTACGCGTACTCCACGCCGCTGATGCCGGTGGCGTGGATGTCGTCCGGCCTCGACGCTCCCCGCGTCCCGTTCTGACGTGACCCCCGCCGCCGCGCCCGACGTCAGCGCCGTCGAGGCCGCGCGCGTGCGCCTGCGCGACGCGATCTACGAGACGCCGTGCGCCTACTCGCAGACGCTGTCCGAGCTCAGCGGCGCCCATTGCTACGTCAAGCTCGAGAACCTCCAGATGACGGGCTCCTTCAAGGAGCGCGGCGCCGCCAACCTCCTGCTCCAGCTCGACCCCGACGAGCGCCGGCGCGGCGTGGCCGCCGCCAGCGCCGGCAACCACGGCCTCGCCGTGGCCTTCCACGCCGCGCGCCTCGGCATCCCGGCGACGATCGTGATGCCCACCTACGCGCCGCTGATCAAGGTCACCTCCGCCCGACGCTACGGCGCCGACGTCATCCTGCACGGCGCCAACTACGACGAGGCCTACGAGCGCGCGCAGGCCGTGGTGGCCGAGCGCGCCGCCGTCTTCGTCCATCCGTTCGACGATCCGCGCGTGGTGGCCGGCCAGGGCACGATCGGCCTCGAGCTGCTGGAGCAGATCGAGGGCCTCGACGCGGTGCTGGTGCCGGTCGGCGGCGGTGGGCTCATCGCCGGCGTGGCGCTGGCGATCAAGGCGCGCCGGCCCGACGTGCGGGTGATCGGCGTGCAGGCCGCGGCCATCGCCGGCATGGAGCGCGCGCTGGCCGCGCGCGAGCGCGTGCGCGTGCCGGCCGGCGCCACGATCGCCGACGGCATCGCCGTGCGCCAGGTGGGCGCGATCACCTTCGGCCTCGCCCGCACGCTGGTGGACACGGTGGTGACGGTGGACGAGGAGGAGCTGGCCAACGCGGTGCTGCTGCTGCTGGAGATCGAGAAGACGGTCGTGGAGGGCGCAGGCGCCGCGCCGCTCGCCGCGCTCCTCAATCGCCCGCTCGGCCTCAGCGGCGGCAACGTCGCGCTGGTCCTGTCGGGCGGCAACATCGACGTGACGATGCTCGCGCGCATCATCGAGCGCGGCCTCGTCAAGGACGGTCGCCTTGTCCGCCTCGGCGTGATCCTGCAGGACCGCCCCGGCGCGCTGGCCCGCCTCACCGCGCTGATCGCCGAGGAGCGCGCCAACATCCTGCAGATCGAGCACGACCGCGCCTTCTCCCGCCAGCCCATCGGCTCGACCGAAGTGGCCCTCACCCTGGAGACGTCGGGCCGCAAGCAGATCGACGCGCTCAAATCCCGTCTCGAATCCGCGGGCTACGTGGTCGAAGAACGCGGCCCCTGACCCGACGGCGCGGCGAATCGCCGCGGGTGGGGCGGGTGCCGGGCGGGGGCTGCGGCTGTTCCGCGTGACATCACCGGTGGCGCCCGGCCACGGATTGGCGAAGTCAGGCGTGAGGCACTCGACGATCGAAGCCAACGGAACTGCCGCCGCCCCCGCCCGGCACCCACCCCACCCGCTACCGTCTGCCGCGGCGTCACGCCAGCGCAGGCGCCGCACACCACAGGCGATCCGCCAGCGGGCTCAGGCCTCCGTGTCGGGGAGGTCGGCTTGGTGGTTGGGCATGGCGCTGAGGATGGCGGTGCGGGCGCGGGTGGCGAGGTCGTGGGCGGCGGCGCGGGCCTCGAGCGCGCGGTCGGCGGACACGGGCGGATGGTAGGTGATCGTGATCCTGGAGGGGCGCGGGACGATGCGGCCCGGGGGCCAGGCGTCGTGACCGCCGACGATCGTCACGGGCATGACCGGCACGCCGAGCGAGACGGCCAGGCGGAAGGCGCCGGGCTTGAAGGGGCGCAGGCGGCCATCGGTGGTGCGCTCGCCCTCCGGAAAGATCATCAGGGCCTCGCCGGCCTGCAGGAGCCTCACCGCCTCGCGCGTGGCCCGCGCGTCGCGCCCGTCGATGTCCACCGGGAAGGCGCGCAGCAGGCGGATGAGCCGGCTGAACACCGGGATGTCGAAGAGCCGGCTCCACGCCATGTAGTAGACGGGGCGGCGCACGGGGATGGTCACGAGCGGCGGGTCGGCGTACGTCTGGTGATTCGGCACGATGAGGAGCCCGCCGTCACGCGGGATGTGCTGGGTCCCGCGGAGCTCGAGACGGAAGTACGCGCGGCAGACGGCGTGAATGGCGGGACGCAAGACGTCGAGGACAGGGGTCCGGGACGGCACCCCCGTAGACTACACGAACAAAAAACGGGGCCGGGATCGCTCCCGGCCCCGTCAGTGGATTGCGCTGATCGGTGTTAGTCGTCCTCGGCGCCGACCTCGACCTCCACGGGCTGCAGGTGCCGGCTCGTCCGTTCCAGCCGATCCTGGCAGCGCACGCACGTCAGCACCTCCGGCATCACGTGCAGGCGCGCGGGCGCGATGTTCTCGCCGCACTCCACGCAGACACCGTACTCCCCCTCGTCCAGCCGCTCCAGCGCTGCGGCGATGCGGTTCACGCGATCGACCAGCAGCTCGCGAGTGGCGAACCCAATCTCCCGTCGCTCGTTGGCCTGGATCTCGTCCACCTCGTCGGCGTACGACCAATGCTCGCCGCGGGGACCGAGCAAATCCTCGAGCGCCGTGGCACCACCCACCTGGCGAAGCCGGCCCACTGCCGCCCTGAGCTCCTGCTCCAGCCGCTTCCGGATGCCGTCCATGGCTTTCGTCCCTCCCTCGTACTCGGCGCGCGACCTAGTGCAACCAATGTGCCGAACCATAGACGAAGCACTACCTCGAGCAATTCACTGGAAAACAATGGACGCACGCGCTCTCCGGGGGACGGCCCGGGGGGTTGATAGGCATTCTGCCCTGCCGATGCGCGCCAGACTGGCGCCAGCCTGACACTTTCCGTCCAAGAATCCTTGGTCTGACCAGTACTTAGAGGGCTAGTCCTCCTCGTATTGCTTCTTGAGGGCCGCCACGACGGCCGGATCGGCCAGCGTCGTGGTGTCGCCGAGCGCGCGGCCCTCGGCGATATCGCGCAGCAGGCGGCGCATGATCTTGCCGGAGCGCGTCTTGGGCAGCTCGGCCGAGAAGATGATGTCGTCGGGACGGGCGAGCGCACCGATCTTCTTGGACACGTGCTGCTTGAGCTCGTCCTGCAGCTCCTTGGTGCCAGTCACCCCGGCCTTCACGGTCACGAAGGCGGCGATCGCCTGGCCCTTGATCTCGTGCGGCTTGCCGATGACGGCGGCCTCGGCCACCTGCTTGTGATCGACGAGGGCGGATTCGACCTCCATCGTGGAGACCCGGTGACCGGAGACGTTCATGACGTCGTCCACGCGGCCGAGGAGCCAGAAGTAGCCGTCCTCGTCGATCTTGGCGCCGTCGCCGGTGAAGTAGATGTTGTCGTACTTGGACCAGTACTGCTTGACGAAGCGATCCGGGTCGCGCCAGATGCCGCGCAGCATGCCGGGCCACGGCTTGCGGATGACGAGATAGCCGGACTTGGCCGGCCTGCCGCGCTCGTCGAGCACGGCGGCGTCGATGCCGGGAAACGGCTTCGTCGCGGAGCCGGGCTTGAGCACCGTCACGCCGGGCAGCGGCGTGATGAGAATGTGGCCCGTCTCGGTCTGCCACCACGTGTCCACCACCGGGCACTTGCCGTGCCCGATCACCTTCCAGTACCAGACCCACGCCTCCGGGTTGATCGGCTCGCCCACGGTGCCGAGCAGGCGCAGACTCGAGAGGTCGCAGCGGTCGGGATACTGGTCGCCCCAGCGCATGAATGTGCGGATCGCG
>QHRW01000191.1 GCA_003220265.1 Candidatus Rokuibacteriota bacterium
TGGCGATGGAGATCGAGGGCGCGTACTCCCAGCTCATGAAGGGCTCGGAGCGGACGATCGACGGCGGCGTGTGGCAGTATGGCTTCCTTCGCTCGCGCGCCAACTCGATCGAGGGCGGCACGACGGAGGTCCAGAAGAACATCATCGGCGAGCGCGTGCTGGGGCTGCCAAAAGGGTAGAGGACACCGCCATGGATTTCGGGTTCAACCAGGAGCAGGAGCTTCTCCGGGCCACCGCGCGCAAGTTCTTCGAGAACGAGTGCACCTCCGAGTTCGTGCGCGCCCGCATGGCGGAGCCCGCCGGCGTGACCGACGAGTTCTGGAAGAAGCTGGCCGAGCAGGGCTGGCTGGGCCTCATCTATCCCGAGGACTACGACGGCACCGGCCTCGGCTTCGTCGATCTCACCGTGCTCATGGAAGAGATGGGGCGCGCCGTCATGCCGGGGCCGTTCTTCTCCACGGTGCTGCTGGGCGGGCTCGCGATCCACGAGGCCGGCTCGGCCGCGCAGAAGAAGGAGTGGCTGTCGAAGATCAGCGCCGGCCAGGCCAAGGCCACGCTGGCCTTCACCGAGCCCAACGCGCGCTGGGACGCGGCCGGGGTCACCGTCACCGCCCGCGAGAGCTCCGGAAAGTTCACGCTGACCGGCACCAAGCTCTTCGTGCTCGACGCCCACGTGGCCGATGTCATCGTGGTGGCCGCGCGCACGCGCGAGGGCAAGCGGCCCGAGGAGGGGCTGAGCCTCTTCCTCGTCCCCAAGGGCGCCAAGGGCCTCGACGTGAAGCTGCTGCCCACGATGGACCAGACGCGCAAGCTCTGCGAGGTCACCTTCAACGACGTGACTGTGAGCGCGGACGCGCTGCTGGGCGCCAAGGACAACGCGTGGGCGCCGCTCTCGCGCGTGCTCGATCGCGCCACCGTCGCGCTCTGCGCCGAGATGTGCGGCGGCGCTCAGCGCGTGCTGGACATGACCACCGACTACGCCAAGATCCGCGTGGCCTTCGGCAAGCCGATCGGCTCCTACCAGGGCGTCAAGCACCGCGCCGCCGACATGCTGGTCGAGGTGGAGAACGCCAAATCGCTGACGTACTACGCCGCGTGGGCGGTGGACGAGAACGTGCCCGAAGCGCCGCTGGCCGCCTCGATGGCCAAGGCCTACGTGTCGGACGCGTATCGCCGCACGGCGGGCGCCGGCATCCAGCTCCACGGCGGCATCGGCTTCACCTGGGAGCACGACCTGCACCTCTTCTTCAAGCGCGCAAAGTCGTCGGAGTTCACGTTTGGCGACGCGTCGTATCACCGCGAGCGCGTCGCGCAGCTGATCAGCTTGTAGTCGGTTCTCGATCCTGTCGATCTCCAGGGGGGCCCGTTCGACGGGCCCCCTTCGCGTTTCAGTCGTCTCTTTCGACCGTTCGTCCGATCGTTGCCGACGTCGCCGCCGAGGCGTATAGCGTGACTGCATGTCGGCCACGCCCACGCACGCGACGCTGGAGGGGCGCGGGCTCCGCAAGCGATACGGCTCGCTGGTCGCGGTGGATGGCGTGTCTCTCGCGCTCGAGCCGGGGCGGGTCCTCGGATTGCTCGGGCCCAACGGGGCGGGGAAGACGACGACCGTCGCGATGCTGGCGGGGCTCGTCGCGCCGGACGCGGGTGACGTGCTCGTGGGCGGGCGGCGGCTGGCGGGCGACGCCGATCCGGCCAAGGGGCGGATCGGCCTCGTGCCGCAAGACCTGGCGCTCTACGAGGAGCTGAGCGCGCGCGACAACCTGCGCTTCTTCGGCGCGCTCTACGGCCTCACCGGCGCGGCGCTGGACGCCGCCATCGCCGCCGTCCTGACGCTCGTCGGGCTTGCCGACCGTGCGCGCGATCGGGTGAGCAAGTACAGCGGCGGGATGAAGCGGCGCCTCAACCTGGCCGCGGGGCTGCTCCACGATCCCGATGTCGTGCTGCTCGACGAGCCGACCGTCGGCGTCGATCCGCAGAGCCGCAACGCGATCTTCGACAACCTCGAGCACCTCAAGCGCCGTGGCAAGGCACTCCTCTACACGACGCATTACATGGAGGAGGCTGAGCGGCTGGCCGATCGCGTCGTGATCATCGACCACGGCCGGGTGATCGCCGACGACACGCCGGCGGGGCTCTCGCGCGCCCACGGCGCGATCTCACTGGAGAAGGTCTTCCTGGCCCTGACGGGCCGGAGCCTGCGCGACGCATGATCCTCACCGCGCTCGTCGCGATGGTGCGCAAGGACCTCACGCTGTTCCTCGCCGACCGGCGGGCGCTCGTGATGGCCTTCGCCGCGCCGATCGCGATCGCCTCGTTCTTCGGCTCGATCTTCCCGGGACCGGGCGCCTCCAGGGAGCCGGCCCGCGTGGCGATCCATCTCGTGGACCAGGACGGCGGCGCCATCGCCACCGCAATCGTCGCCGCGGTGAAGGCCGACCGGAACTTCAAGGTCACCACGTCCGCCGCCGCGCCGGCCCGCGCGGCGGTGCGTCACGGCGCCAGTGCCGTCGCGGTGATCATCCCGCCCGGCTTCGGCGAGGCGGCCGGCCGCGCGCTCTTCGCCGGGCGGGAGCGGCCGCAGCTCGAGCTGCTGTACGATCCCTCGCGCGCGAGCGAGCTCGCGATGGTGCGCGGTGTCCTGACCGAGCACGTCATGCAGGCGGTGACGCGCGAGGTCTTCTCACCGTCGTCGGGCCGTGTGTTCGTGGACGACGCGCTCCAGCGGATCGACGGCGCCGGGCTGTCGCCCCAGGATGCCCGCGCGCTGCGCGAGCTGCTTACCTCGGTCCAGCGCTTCTACGACCGATCGGCCGCGGCGCCGTCGCCCGGCTTCAGCATGCCGTACAACGTGCGCGAGGAGCCGGTGACTGCACGCACGGGCGCGGTCTACAACGGCTACGCGCACTCGTTTGCCGGCATGGGCGTGCAGTTCCTCTTCTTCGCGGCGATCGACCTCGGCATCGGCGTGCTGCTCGAGCGCCAGCGCGGGCTGTGGA